>NZ_JBICTO010000015.1:0-157098 GCF_043197715.1 Streptomyces sp. NPDC049040 | reverse complement strand
GGCGGGGGGGGGCCCGGGGGGCGGGGGGGGGGCCCGGCCCCCCGCCCCCCCCCCGGGGGGGGGGGGGGGGGCGGGGGGGGCGGGGGGGGGCCCCCCCCCCCCCGGGGCCCCGGCAGGCCGGGCGGTACCGACCGGCCTGCCGGTCAACCTGCGCGGCCGGCCTTGGCGTCCAGGACCACGGGGACCCGGGCCATGTCGTTGCCGATGAACGAGCGGTGCGGGGGCAGCTGCTCGGGGTCGACGCCGAGGGCGAGCCCGGGGAAGCGGTCGAAGAGCCGGGGAAGCGCGACCTCCGCCTCCAGCTTCGCGAGCGGGGCGCCGAGGCAGTAGTGGATGCCGTAGCCGAAGGCGAGGTGGCTCTTGTCCTCGCGGTCGATGTCGAAGGTCTCCGGGCTCCGGTGGATCCGCGGGTCGCGGCCGTGCGCGCCGAATCCGACGATGATGGCGTCGCCGGAGGCGATGACGACGCCCTCGCCGAGGTCGATGTCGGCCGTCGCGTACCGCAAGGGCATGTGCATGATCGGCGGGTGCAGGCGCAGCGTCTCGTCGATGACGTCCGCCCAGCGGCCCGGCTCGCGCTGCGCCGCGGCGAGCTGTTCCGGGTGGGCCAGCAGTTCCCGCACGGCGTGCCCGATCAGGGCCACGGCAGTCTCGCTGCCCGCGCCGATCATCAGGATGAGGGTGGAGATCAGCTCGGTCTCGCTGAGCCGGTCGCCGTCCTCCTCGTGCGCGTTCAGCAGCAGGCTGGTCATGTCGTCGCCCGGCTCGCGCCGCTTGGTCTCCAGCAGCGCGTACATGGCCGCGCCCATGTCGCGGCCGATCGCGGCGGCGGCCTCAGGGGTGACGTCCGTGGTGAGCACCCGGTCGATGACCCCGAGCATCGCGGGCCGCTGGTCGGCGGGCACACCGAACAGGTCGCAGATCAGCCGGGTGGGGACCTGGTAGGAGAAGTCGGCGCGCAGGTCGAACACCGTGCCGGGCGCACGCGATTCCCGGTCCTCGAGGCCGTCGAGCAGGTCGGTGACGATGCCTTCGAGCACCGGCCGCATGTCCTCGATCCGGCGAGGGGTGAACGCGCGGCCGATGAGCTGCTTGAGCCGCTGGTGGTCACCGGCGTCGGAGGTGAACATGCTCTTGACGTCGACCCACGTGTACAGCCACGGTATGGCGCCGGGGACGTAGCCGGGCCAGGACTTGCGGGCGTCCTTGGACACCGCGTCGTGGGAGAGCAGGCGCCTGATGACGTCGCCGCGGGTGACGGACCACGCCGACACCCCCTCGGGAAGCCGGACGCGGACGGCGGGACCGGCCGTGCGGAGTTCGTCCGCCTGCGCGTACAGGCGCTTGCCGCCTGCGCTGTCGAGCGTCACCTCGGTACTTGCGCTGGTCACTGTGTACCTCCTTCGGGTGCGGCAGCGGCCGCGATGGCCGCCGCGGACTTCGGGCGGAACGTCACGGGCATCGCGACGGGGCACTGGTGGAACGGGCCGTGCCGGAGCGGGACCTCCTCGTCCGTTACGGCCAGCTGCATGTCCCAGAGCTGGTCGAGCGCCGTCTCGATGCCGGTCTGGGCGATCACCGTGGCCTGGCTGACGGCGGGGCAGCGGTGCGGGCCCGCCGACCAGGCCAGGTGGGACCGGTTGTCGTAGCCGAGGTCGGCCGGCAGCGCGGGGTCGGTGTTCGCCGCGGCGTGGCTGACCAGGACGGGCGCGCCCGCCGGGACGGGGACGCCGTGCAGGCTGGTGTCCCTGCGGGCGTAGTGGACCGAGAAGTTCGCCATCGGGCTGCGCACCCACAGCGCCTTCTCCAGGGCGCGGCGCACGGTCACCGTGCCGGCCGCCAGCGAGCCGGCGTAGGAGTCGTCGCGCAGCAGCAGGTGCAGTGCCCAGCCGACCCATGCCGCGGTCGGGATGACACCGGCGCCGACCGCGCAGTACAGCTGGTGCAGCGTCTCCTCGTCGCTGAGCCCGGCGTCGTGGCCGAGCATCCAGGAGGTGAGGTCGTCGCCTGGCTCCTGGTGGCGCAGCCGGATCAGCTCGAAGAGCAGGCCGGCGAAGTCGATCGCGCCCTGGGCCGCGTCCGGGCTGGTGCTGATGAGGATCTGGCAGGAGCGGACCATCCGGGCGGCCATGTCGGAGGGGCAGCCCAGCAGTTCGGCGAACACCAGCAGGGGGAGGGTGTCGGCGAAGTCGGCCATCAGGTCGGCCCTGCCCTGCTCCGCGATGCGCGAGACCAGGGTGAGGGCGCTGCGGCGGGTGATCTCGCGCAGCCGGTGCGGGCTGATCCTGGCGATGCAGTCGTCCATGGCCGACCGCAGCCGCGCGTGCACCTCGTCGTCGGCGTAGAGCACCGAGGGACGCCAGCCCATCAGCGGCAGCACCGGGCTGTCCGCCGGGACCCGGCCGGATGCCAGGTCGCCCCACAGGCGGGAGTCCTTGGCGTACGTGGCGGGGTCGTTCAGCATGTCGACCGCGGCGCGGCGCGCGGTCACGACGAGAGCGTGCACCCCCGGGGCGATCTCCGCCCAGCCGGCCGGCCCCTGCTCCCGCAGCTGTTCGTAGACCTGCCGGGAGTGCGCGGCGAACGACTCGCCGTGGAGCACCGGGCATCCCCGGGCGGAGACCGGCAGTTCGGGGGCGGTGGTCATGAGGCAGGCTCCAGACTGGGGCGGGACAGCAGGTGGGAGACGAGCGCGATGAGCACGGTCCTGGCGGAGCCCGGCTCGCGGACGTCGCCGATCACCAGCGGCGTCCAGGGGTCCAGGTCGAGCGCGGCGCGCAGTTCGGCCTCGGTGTAGGCGGGGGAGTCGGGGAACGCGTTGACGGCGACGACGTAGGCGAGCCCGGCCTCCTCCAGCCGCGCCATGGCGTCCCAGGACTCGGCCACGCGCCGGGTGTCGACCAGCACGACCCCGCCGAGGGCGCCGTACATCAGGTCCTCGATCATCGCCGCGAACCGGGCCTGGCCCGGTGTGCCGAAAAGGTAGAGCACGATGTCGTCGGTCAGGGTGAGCCGCCCGAAGTCGTGGGCGACGGTGGTGGTGTCCTTGTCCTCCAGGCCGCGCAGGTCGTCCACGAGCTCGCCCGCCCGCGTGAGCCTCTCCTCGGTCGAGGCCGGCCTGATCTCCGAGACGGCGCCGACGAACGTCGTCTTGCCGACGGCGAACGGACCCATGACGACCAGCTTCACCGGGGTCACCCCGGGGTCGAGGTAATGGCCGTCAGAGCTGTTCGAGTGCATTCAGGATCCTCTCCAGCAGCGCCCTGTCGTGCTGCTGAGCGGCGGGCGCGGGGTTGCGGCAGATGAGGTGGCCGCTGTCGACGAGGCGCGCGGCCAGCACTTTCGTGACGGCGCCCGGCAGTTGGAGGTCGGCGCTGACCTCGGCCACCGACAGCGCTCCCGGCAGGCAGTGCTCCATCACCCGGTAGGCGTGCGGACCCAGGCCGAGCAGCGGCATGTCGCGGTCGGCGATCAGGATGGTGGCCAGGTCCAGGCTCCTGCGGGTCGGCACGGCATGCCCGTCCGCCGGGGTGTACGGCCGCACCATGCCGGTGCGGCGGCGGCCTCGGGGCGTCATGACGACACCGCCCCCGGTGCGGACGCCGCCCTCCTGCGCTCCCGGGCCGACAGCGCGTCCCGCAGCCCGTTGACCGCCTTGACCGTGGCCGCGGAGGCCACGGCCACCTGTGGGCTGGTCATCTCGGCGTCCACGGCCACCGCCAGCGCGGCGCCGTGGCCGGCGCTGAACACCAGGATGCAGTGCTCCGGCAGGTCGATGATGATCCGGCGCGGTGCGGTGCCCTCGATCGCGGCGAACTCGCTGATGCTCCTGCCGAGCGCGAAGGCGGCGCAGGCGTTGGCGGCCGTCCGCTCGGCCACCGCCCGCTCCAGCTCCGAGGTGGCCGCCAGGACCAGGCCGTCGGCGGAGAACAGCACCGCGTGCAGGACGCCCTTCTCCTTCTTCAGGTGCTCGAGCACCCAGCTCATGTCGTGGGTGTCGGCCGTGGGCTGCTGCTCAGTCATCGGGGTGCTCTCCTTCGGGGTGCTGGTCCTCGCCGTCGCGGATGGCCGCCGCCAAGCCGGCGAAGCCCTCGCTGAACGCCTCGGGGTCCTCTTGCGGTGCCGGTGCGCCGGTGCGGCCGCCCGCGGGCGCCGCAGGCCGCGACCGGTGCCGCCGCCGCTGCGGCAGTCCCCGGCCGCTCTCCGGCCGGGTCTGCGGCGCCGCGGGCAGGTCGCGGACCGGTACGCCCATCGCGCTGCGTGCCGTCTGGCGCTCCGCCGCCTGCTCCTCCTGCGTGGGTCCGGCGCCGAGGAGTTCGCGCGGCACGTGCAGGACGGCGCGGACCCCGCCGTAGGGCGAGGTGGAGCTGACGTCCACGCGGAAGTCGTACGCGGCCGTCAGCCGGCCGATCACCGGGAAGCCCAGGCTCAGGGTGTCCGGCACGCTGGTGACGTCGAGCACGGTGTGCTTCGAGAGCAGCCGCTCGGCCTGGGCGCGCTGCTGCGGGCTCATGTTCAGCCCGCTGTCGTCCACCAGGACGCACCAGCCGGTCTGCGTCTGCTGCACCTCCACGAGGACCTTGCCGTCGGAGTACGAGGTGGCGTTGGACAGCAGCTCGGTGAGCGCGATGGTGACCGGTTCGACGACCCGCCCCTCCACCCAGACGCCGCCGGTGCTCGGCTCGTGGGTGTAGTGGACGCGCAGGTAAGGGTCGATCCGGCCGCGGGCGGACTCCACGATCTCCGCGAACGTGCAGTCGGCCCGCTGCAGTCCGGGCCAGGAGCCGGCCAGGATGCGCAGCCGCTGGAGGGTGTGGACGGAGCGGGTGAGCGGGTGGTCCACGTTCATCAGGCCCTGCTGGAAGGCCGTGGCCTCGGGGACCTTGTCCATCTCGTCGATGACGGCCATCTGGCAGCGGACCAGGTACGTCTGGGCCTCGTCGACGAGGTCGCGCACGGTGGAGCGGGCCGCGAGGCCGATGGTCTCCCGGGTGAGCCCTATCGCCTCGGAGCACAGGTCGAGCACGGCCTGGTGCTGCTCGTCGACGGGCGTGCCCTTCAGCGCCTCGTCGGCGAGTCCCGGCACGGTGACCCCGCGGTGGCCGCGTGCCGCGGTGTCCACAAGAGCCGGCAGGCGCACCCGGGCGAGGTGCCGGATCTCGGCCGCGAGGGCCGCGGCCTGCTGCTCCGCGGCGCGGACGCGCCTGTTCAGGGCGCCGGCCCTGGCGTCCGCGGCCCGCTCCGCCGCGTGGACGCGGTCCGCCAGCTCACCGGCCCGTGCGACCGCGGTCCTTTTGGCGCGGGTCTGCGCGACGAGGCCGGCCGCCGTGGCGGCGAGACCGCCGCCCAGCAGCGTGGCAGTGGTCACCAGGGGCTCGATCATGTGGGGTCCTTGTACGGCGTGGTCGGCGGGAGGGCGGGGTGGGCCGGACGTGCGGGGGCGGGTCCGGCCTCTCCGCCACCCCCGCACCGCCGGCGTGGGTGACCGGGGGCCAAGCGGACGGCGGTCGGGCCGGGGACGCGGAAATGAGCACGGAATCATGACAGGGGCGCACACGGTGGAGGTCCGAGCAGGTGAGTGTCGATTTGCGGACCGTTGAGTGCGCGTATCCCTGCCCGCAGGCCGTGTTCGGGATTTCGATCACGCACGATACCACCCTCGGCAGGGTTGCGGACTTCCCGTAAATGGAAGATGTCATACCCGTTTGCCTGTGAAATCAAGTGAATCAACGGAAGCGCGGAAGTGCGCGGAGGTCAGGGCAACCATGCCCCCCGGAGGCCAGGCGCGGCAAGGGTGTCACCCGCCAGGCGGCGCTCCGGAATTCGGCCACTCCTGGCCGGTTGTCGACCCTGAATCGCGGATTCCGGCGGCCGGCGGACCTGACCCGCCCCGTAATAGGGGAGGACTTCCACGAGGGCATGGGTGAATGCGCGTGGAGGCGTGCGTGAATGCCCGGATCGTGCACCGGCCATATCATTTACCGGCGGAGTGGGGAGGCGGATGCGCGTGAAATTCGCCGGGCCTTTTCCGAGTCTGCTCCCGCCTGCCGGCGGGATTCCCGCGGGCAGGCTTTCTACGAGCGGGCCGGATGGAGGCCGGGGCCGGTCACCGCCCGGCCCGCCGCGGTCAGCAGGACGTCCTGCAGGACACGGGCGGCGCGGGGCGGGGCGACGTCGCTGCGGTGCGCGAGGGCCACGGTCCTGCGCAGCCCCGGGCGCGCCAGCGGCGTCACCCGCAGCCCGTGGCCCGCGCGGGTGGCGACCGTGGCCGGCACCACCCCGATGCCGAGGCCCGCCCGGACGAAGCCGAGCACCGCGTCCATCTCGCCGCCCTCGACGGTGAAGTACGGCTCGAATCCCGCCGCCCTGCAGGCCGCGAGCGTCAGGTCGCGCAGGTCGTAGCCGTGCCGGAACATCACCATCGGCCGCCCTTCGAGATCGGCGATCCGCAGGGGCGAGGCCGGTGCCTCGTCGTCGGCCGACGAGACCGCCACCAGGTCCTCCTGGAAGAGTTCGACCGTGGTCAGCGCGGGCGAAGGGCTCGGCAGCGGCAGCACCACAAGCGCCAGGTCGAGCGCCCCGCGGGCCAGGTGGCGCACGAGGTCGTGCGAGCCGCCCTCCTCGACGATCAGCCGGATCGCCGGGTGCCGGTCGTGGAAGGTGCGCAGCACGTCGGGCAGCAGTCCGGTCGCCAGGCTCGGCGGGGCGCCGAGCCGCACCCGGCCGCGGCGCAGCTGCGCGAGCTCCAGCACCTCGTGCCGTGCGGTGTCGGCGTCGGCCAGGATCCGCCGGGCCAGGGGCAGCAGCGCCTCACCGGCGTCGGTGAGCGTGATGTTGCCGCGCGCCCTGCTGAACAGCGCGGCCCCCAGCTCCTTCTCCAGTGCCCTGATCTGCTGGGACAGCGACGGCTGCGACACGTGGACCGACTCGGCGGCCCGGGTGAAGTGCCGGGCGTCCGCCACGGCCACGAAGTACGCCAGCTGCTGGAACTGCATGGTGCCAGGGTACCTCGTCCATAGGAACCGCCTATGGAGTCCAGGTCGATCATGTCTTGGACCACTGGTCATCCCCGGCCGTAGCGTCGTGTCCATGGCACTGGCAACACGGATGGACCGGCGGCCGTCCGCGGTCCGTACGGTCTGGGGATCGACCGTCGGCAAGAAGGCGGTCATGGCGGTGAGCGGCCTGGTGATGCTGCTCTACCTGGTCGTCCACATGTTCGGCAACCTCAAGATCTTCTTCGGCCCCGGCACGTTCGACGGCTACGCACACTGGCTGCGCACCATCGGCGAGCCGTTCCTGCACTACGAGTGGGCGCTGTGGATCATCAGGGTCGGCCTGGTCGCGGCGGTGGTGGCGCACGGCGTCTGCGCCTACCAGCTCAGCCGGCGCGACCTTCGCTCCCGGCCGGTCGGCTACGTGCACACCCGGGCCCGCAGCAGCTACGCGACCCGCACGATGCGCTGGGGCGGGGTGATCCTCGCCCTGTTCATCGTCTGGCACCTCCTCGACCTGACCACCGGTACGGTCCAGCGCGGCTTCGTGCCAGGCCACCCGTACCACAACGTGGTGGCCGCCTTCCACGACTGGTGGAACAACGTCTTCTACATCGCCGCGATGCTCGCCCTCGGCCTGCACATCAGGCACGGATTCTGGAGCGCCGCCCAGACTCTCGGTGCCGGCAGCGCCACCCGCGACCGGGTGCTGAAGGGCACCGCCAACGCCCTGGCGCTGGTGCTGACGGCCGGCTTCGTCGCCGTCCCCGTCGGTGTCATGACCGGGCTTGTGAGCTGAACGAGCCGAGTGAGCCGAGGGAACCGACACATGACCGACTACATCCGCTACTCCACCGGCGAACCGCTGGCCGACACCAAGGCGCCGCAGGGACCGATCGAAGCGCGGTGGGACACCCGCCGCTTCACCGCGAAGCTCGTCAACCCCGCCAACCGCCGCAAGCACACCGTGATCATCGTCGGCACCGGCCTCGCCGGCGGCTCCGCGGGCGCCACGCTCGCCGAACAGGGCTACCACGTCGTCCAGTTCTGCTATCAGGACTCCCCGCGCCGCGCCCACTCCATCGCCGCACAGGGCGGCATCAACGCCGCCAAGAACTACCGCAACGACGGCGACTCGATCCACCGGCTGTTCTACGACACCGTCAAGGGCGGCGACTTCCGCTCCCGTGAGTCCAACGTCCACCGCCTCGCGCAGATCTCGGTCGAGATCATCGACCAGTGCGTGGCCCAGGGCGTGCCCTTCGCCCGCGAGTACGGCGGCCTGCTCGACACCCGCTCCTTCGGCGGCGTCCAGGTCTCCCGCACCTTCTACGCCCGCGGCCAGACCGGGCAGCAGTTGCTGCTCGGTGCCTACCAGGCGCTGTCCCGGCAGATCGCGGCAGGCAACGTCGAACTGCACGCCCGCACCGAGATGCTCGACCTGCTCGTCATCGACGGCCGCGCCCGCGGCATCGTCGCCCGGGACCTGGTCAGCGGCGAGATCTCGACCCACATCGCCGACGCCGTGGTGCTCGCCTCGGGCGGCTACGGCAACGTCTTCCACCTGTCGACCAACGCCATGAACTCCAACGCGACCGCGATCTGGCGGGCCCACCGCCGCGGCGCGCACTTCGCCAACCCCTGCTTCACCCAGATCCACCCCACCTGCATCCCGCGCACCGGCGACCATCAGTCCAAGCTCACCTTGATGAGCGAGTCGCTGCGCAACGACGGCCGGATCTGGGTCCCCAAGGCGAAGGGCGACACCCGCCCCGCCGCCGCGATCCCCGAGGACGAGCGCGACTACTACCTGGAGCGCGTCTACCCGGCCTTCGGCAACCTCGTGCCCCGCGACATCGCCTCCCGCGCGGCCAAGAACGTCTGCGACGAGGGCCGCGGCGTCGGACCCGGCGGCCAGGGCGTCTACCTCGACTTCGCCGACGCCATCGCCCGGCTCGGCCGCAAGGCCGTCGAGGAGAAGTACGGCAACCTCTTCGAGATGTACGAGCGGATCACCGCGGAGGACCCCTACGAGGTCCCGATGCGGATCTACCCGGCCGTGCACTACACGATGGGCGGCCTGTGGGTGGACTACGACCTCCAGACCACCGTCCCCGGCCTCTTCGCGATCGGCGAGGCCAACTTCTCCGACCACGGGGCCAACCGGCTCGGCGCGTCCGCCCTCATGCAGGGCCTGGCCGACGGCTACTTCGTGCTGCCCGCCACCGTCAACGACTACCTCGCCCGGCACCCGCAGCACGACACCCCGGGACCCGAACACCCCGCGGTGGCCGCCGTGCTGGCCGAGACCAGGGAGCGGCTGCACCGGCTGGTCGGCGTCGACGGCGACCGCAGCGCCGACTCCTTCCACCGCGAGATCGGCGAGCTGATGTGGGAGTTCTGCGGCATGGCGCGCAACGAGGAGGGCCTGCGCAAGGCGCTCGACCGCATCCCGCAGATCCGCGAGGAGTTCTGGCGGCGCATCAAGGTCCCCGGCACGGAAGGCGAGTTCAACCAGTCCCTGGAGCGGGCCAACCGCATCGTGGACTACCTCGAACTCGCCGAGCTGATGTGCCTCGACGCCCTGCACCGCACCGAGTCCTGCGGCGGCCACTTCCGCGAGGAGTCGCAGACCCCCGAGGGCGAGGCCGCCCGCAGGGACGAGGACTTCTCCTACGCCGCCGCATGGGAGTTCACCGGCACCGGCCACCCACCCGTACTGCACCGCGAGGAACTCGCCTTCGAGTACGTCCACCCCACCCAGCGGAGCTACGCATGAAGCTCACCCTGCGCATCTGGCGCCAGCACGACACCGACGCGCCCGGCGGCATGGTCGGTTACGAGATCGACGGCATCTCGCCCGACATGTCGTTCCTGGAGATGCTCGACACCCTCAACGAACGCCTCACCGTCGAGGGCGAGGACCCCGTGGCCTTCGACCACGACTGCCGGGAGGGCATCTGCGGCGCGTGCAGCCTGGTGATCAACGGCGAGGCGCACGGCCCCGAGCGCACCACCAGCTGCCAGCTGCACATGCGGTCCTTCCGCGACGGCGACACCATCGACGTCGAACCCTGGCGTGCCGCGGCCTTCCCCGTGGTGCGCGACCTGGTCGTCGACCGGGCCGCCTTCGACCGGATCATCCAGTCAGGCGGCTACGTCAGCGTCCCCACCGGCTCCGCGCCGGAGGCGCACGCCACCCCGGTGCCCAAGGCCGCCGCAGACAGCGCCTTCGAGCACGCCGAGTGCATCGGCTGCGGCGCCTGCGTGGCCGCCTGCCCCAACGGCTCCGCGATGCTCTTCACCTCGGCGAAGGTCAACCACCTCAACGTGCTGCCGCAGGGCGCGCCGGAGCGCGAGACCCGGGTGCTCGACATGGTCGCGCAGATGGACGCCGAGGGCTTCGGCGGCTGCACCCTGACCGGCGAGTGCGCGACCGCCTGCCCGAAGGGCATTCCGCTCACCTCGATCACCGCCATGAACAAGGAGTGGCTGCGCGCGGCCCGGAAGGTCCCCAGGAGCTGAGAAACCCCGGCTGCCTCGCCAGGCAGGCCGGTCGGCCCCCCGGCCGGGCCGGCGTGCGCGCGGGGGAGCGCGTCCCCACCTGCCGGGCGCGCCCCCGGCCGCGCAAGCTGCCGTTCGCGGTGGCTGCCACCGCGAAATGCGGTTGCCCGCCGCGGCGCCGCTCTGCTGTAGTCGGCAGGTCAGCCGCAGCCGAACAGGGAGCAGTGATCATGCGCGGTCCCGTCATGCCCGCCCAGACAGGAACACCCACCTATCTCGAGGACATGACCGGCTGTGCCTTCGCTCAACCTCGGCATTCTCGCGCACATCGACGCAGGTAAGACCAGCCTCACCGAACGGCTGCTGTACTCCGCAGGGGTGATCGACACGATCGGCAGCGTCGACCGGGGCAGCACGCTGACCGACTCCCTCGCGCTGGAGAAGCAGCGCGGCATCACCATCAAGTCCGCCGTGGTCTCCTTCACCCTCGGCGGCACCACCGTCAACCTCATCGACACCCCGGGCCACCCCGACTTCATCGCGGAGGTCGAGCGGGTGCTCGGCGTGCTGGACGGCGCGGTGCTCGTGGTCTCGGCCGTCGAAGGCGTCCAGCCGCAGACCGCCGTCCTGATGCGGACGCTGCGCCGGCTGCGTATCCCGACCCTGGTCTTCGTCAACAAGCTCGACCGCCGCGGCGCCGACCTGGACCGCACGCTGGCCGGCGTCGCCGCCCGGCTCACCCCCGACATCGTCCCGCTGGCCTCCGCCTCCGCGCAGGGCACCAAGGGCGCCGCCGCCGTCCCGTACACCGGGGCCGACGCCGGCTTCACCGCCCGGCTGACCGAAGTGCTGGCGGGCCACGACGACGACCTGCTCGCCGCCTGGGTGCGCGACGGCGGCGCCGCCCTGCCCCACCCGCTGCTGCGGCGCGCGCTGGCCCGGCAGACCGGGCGGGCACTGGTGCACCCCGTGTACGCAGGCTCGGCCGTCACCGGCGCGGGCATGGAGGCGCTGGTCGACGGCATCGCAGAACTGCTGCCGCGCTCGGGCGGCGACCCCGCGGGACCGCTGTCCGGCACCGTGTTCAAGATCGAGCGCGGCCCCGCGGGCGAGCGGATCGCCTACCTCCGGCTGGCCTCGGGCACGCTGCACGTCCGCGACCGGCCGCCGGTCCACCGCGACGGCGCCGCCGTCGGCGAGGGCCGGATCAGCGCGATCAGCGTCTTCGACCACGGTACGGACGCGCCGGCGCCGACGGCCGCGGCCGGCCGGATCGCCCGGGTGTGGGGCCTGGGCGAGGTGCGGATCGGCGACACCGTCGGGGAGGGGGCACCGGAGCGCGGCGCCGCCCACCACTTCGCGCCGCCCAGCCTGGAGACCGTGGTCCGCGCCCGCAGGGCCGCCGACCGGGGCGCCCTGCACAGCGCGCTCGGCCAGCTCGCGGAGCAGGACCCGCTGATCGGCCTGCGGCGGGACGAGGATCGCGGGGAGATCGCCGTCTCCCTCTACGGCGAGGTGCAGAAGGAGGTCATCCAGGCGACGCTGGCGGACGACTACGGCGTGGACGTCGACTTCCGGGAGACGACCACCATCCACATCGAGCGGGTCACCGGCACCGGGGCAGCGGTGGAGTTCAACAAGAAGGACCCCAACCCCTTCCTGGCCACTGTGGGCCTGCGCGTGGACCCGGCGCCGCCCGGCAGCGGCGTCGCCTTCCGCCGCGAGGTCGAACTCGGTTCGCTGCCCTACGCGTTCTTCGTCGCCGTCGAGGAGACGGCGGCGGCCACGCTGGCGCAGGGGCTGCACGGATGGCAGGTCACCGACTGCACCGTCACCATGACGCACTCGGGCTACAGCGCCCGGCAGAGCCACGCGCACGCCGTCTTCGACAAGAGCATGTCGAGCACCTCGGGCGACTTCCGCAACCTCACCCCGATGGTGCTGATGGAAGCGCTGCGGCGGGCCGGCACCCGGGTGCACGAGCCGATGCACCGCTTCCGGATCGAGCTGCCGGCCGACACGCTCGGCGCGGTCCTGCCCGTGCTGTCCCGGCTGCGCGGGGTGCCCCGCAGCCCGGCTCCGGCCGGGCCCGGCGGCTATCTGCTGGAGGGCGACATCCCGGCCGCCCGCGTGCACGACCTCGAACGGCAACTGCCCACCCTGACGCGGGGCGAGGGCGCCCTCGACACGGTCTTCGACCACTGGGCGCCGGTCCGCGGCGAGATCCCGGTACGCCCCCGCAGCGGCCCCGACCCGCTCGACCGCAAGGAGTACCTGCTCCAGGTGCAGCGCCGGCTGGGGGCGACCCCGGCCGGCGCCACGGCGGGCCGTGCTTGACGCTCCTCGGACGATCTGCCTACGGTCGACAGGGCCGCCCATACACGTACGGAGATGCCATGGAACGCACCGTCAAGACCCCGGGCCCCGACCACCCCATCACCGTCGAGGCCAACCCCTCGCGAGTCGTCGTGCGGGCCGGCGGCAGGGTCGTCGCCGACACCACGCGCGCGCTGACCCTGCGCGAGGCGTCCTATCCGCCGGTGCAGTACATCCCGCTCGCGGACGTGGAGCCCAGCGCCCTGGAGTCCACCGACAGCAGGACCTACTGCCCGTACAAAGGCGACGCCTCGTACTTCTCGCTGGTCACCGCCGACGGCACGGTCGCCGACGCGGTGTGGACGTACGACAAGCCCTACGACGCCGTCGCCGGGATCGCAGGGCACGTGGCCTTCTACCCGCAGCACGTGGAAGTGGCCGACGCCTGACCCTGCCGGGCGTGCGGCCCGCCCGCCGTGCCGCACGCCCGCCGATGAATTCCCCCGGACGCCGGTGTCTGTATTGACGAGGCATCACCGGCAACCGAGGAGACATCATGTCCGTCAAGGAGCAGGCGGGAACCACCGCCGTCGTCACCGGCGTGGGGCGCGGCTTCGGCCGGGCCACCGCCGCCGCCTTCGTCAGTGCCGGAGCGCGGGTCGTGGGGCTGGGCCGGGACGTGGAGGTGCTGGAGAAGCTGCGCGCGGAGCTGGGCGACGCATTCCTGCCGGTGCGGGGCGACGCCGCCGACCCCGACCTGGCCACCGAGCTGCTGCGGCGCCACACACCGGCGACCGTGGTCCTCAGCGCGGGCGCGGCGCCGGTCATGCGGCCCGTCCAGGACCACACCTGGGACACCTTCCGGGCGAACTGGGAGGTCGACGTGCGGCAGGTCTTCCACTGGGTGCGGGCGGCCCTGCTGATGCCGCTGCCGCCCGGCAGCACGGTCGTGGCCTTCTCCAGCGGTGCCGCCCTGCGCGGCTCCCCGCTCAGCGGCGGCTACGCGGGAGCCAAGGCCACCGTGCGCTTCCTGTCCGAATACGCCGCCGCCGAGTCGCGGCGGCACGCGCTCGGCATCCGCTTCCGCGCCGTCCTGCCTGCGCTGTCCCCGACCACCGACCTCGGCACCGAGGCGGCGGCCGCCTACGCCGCCTACCAGGGCGTCGCCGCCGACGCCTTCGTAAGGGCGATGGGCCCGCTGCTCACCCCGGAGAAGGTCGGCGAGGTGATGGTGGCGCTGGCCGCGGACCCGGCGCGGGACCAGGCGCAGGACGCCGTGTCGTACACGCTCTCGGCCGGCGGGCTGCAACCGGTGTGACGCCGGCGCCGCGGCGCCGGAATGACGCACCGCGATGACTTTCCGGCTCGGGCCGGGTCTCTACTTGCGGAGGGACCCCCCGAGCACCCGGAGACATCAGTGAACACGTCGAGTGGCCGGAAGCCCGCCGAGGCGGCGTCGCGGGACAGCGACGCCTTCCTGCGGCGGGCCGCCGAATTCCGGCCGGAACTGCTGGCCCACTGCTACCGGATGCTGGGCTCGGTGCACGACGCGGAGGACCTGGTCCAGGAGACCTACCTGCGGGCCTGGCGCGGCTACGGCACCTTCGAGGGCCGCTCCTCGCTGCGCTACTGGCTCTACCGGATCGCCACCAGCGCCTGCCTGACCGCGCTCCAGCACAGCAGCAGGCGCTTCGTGCCCGCGGGCCTCGGCGCCGCGAGCGACGACCCCGGGGCGCCGCTCGACCCGGCGGGAGCCGAGATCCCCTGGGTCCAGCCGATGCCCGACGGGCCGGCCGACCCCGCCGCGGTGGTGGCCGAACGCGGCAGCGTGCGGCTGGCGTTGATCGTCGCGCTGCAGCAACTGCCGCCCAGGCAGCGGGCCGTACTGATCCTCCGCGACGTGCTGGCCTGGCGTGCCGCCGAGGTGGCCGAGCTGCTCGACACCACCCCCGCCGCGGTCAACAGTGCGCTCCAGCGCGCCCGGGTCCAGCTGGAGCACGCCGCCGCCACCGAGGACGGCGTCCAGGACTCGCTCGACGCGCACGGCCGCGCCCTGGTCGACCGGTTCGCCAGGGCCTTCGAGGACGCCGACGTCGCGGCGCTTGCGCGACTGCTGCGCGACGACGTGCGGCTGGAGATGCCGCCGGACCCGGTGTGGTTCGCCGGCCGGTCGGTGGTGCTCGGCTTCCTCGCCGACCGGGTCTTCCCGATCGCCGGCGACCAGCGGCTGCTGGGGACCACCGCCAACGACGGCCAGCCGGCGCTTGCGACGTACTGGCGCGAAGCCGACGGCCGCTTCCGCCCGCACGCCCTCCAGGTGCTGACCCTGCGCGGGCACCGGGTGAGCCGGATCATCGCCTTCCGCGACACGACGTACTTCGCCGCTTTCGGGCTGCCCACGGAACTGGACCAGGACACGCCGCGGGCGCCCGCCTGGCTGGGACCAGCGGCCCCGACCGCGCCGGCGCTGCTGCGATGACCGGCCCTGACGGCGCGCTGCCGCTGCTCGAACAGGCCGTCGACTACGGGCTCGGCTGCGTCGACCGGGTGCCGCCCGGCGGGCTGCTGCTGCCCACGCCCTGCACGGGCTGGGACCTGGACGCCCTGCTGTGCCATCTGTACGAGTCGGTGTGCGCCCTCCGCGAGGCATCGGAGTCCGGCGAGGTCGCCCTGCTGCCCGCCGAGCCGCCGCCCGCCGACCCGGTCGCCGCCGTACGCCGCGGTGCACGCGACCTGCTGGACAGCTGGCGCGACCGGGCGGTGCGGCCGGGCCGCGAGCCCGCCGAGGTGACGGTCGGCGGCATGCCGTTGCCCGGCGGCACCGTTGCCCTCATCGCCGCGGTCGAACTCGCCGTGCACGGCTGGGACATCGCCCGGTCCTGCGGCACCCCGCGCCCCATCCCGGTGCCGCTGGCCCGGGCGATACTGCGCCGGGCCCCGCTGTTCACGGAAGGGGCCGGGCACGCGGCGCTTTTCGCCCCGCCGGTGCCGGTCTCACCGCTGGCCTGCCCCGGGGACCGGCTGGTCGCCCTGCTCGGCAGGACCCCGTGCGGCGACGCGGCGGCGGAGCCCGGGTAGACCGCGGGCCGGGACGCGCGACCGAGGAGACCGCCGCAGCACCGTCCTGGTGCTGCGGCGGTCTCCTCGACTGCGCGGCCCGCGCGCCCGCCTCAGACCTTCTCGGTCTGCGGGGCGGCGGCGACCGTACCTGCGCCATGCGCCCGGGCCGCGTCCTCCTGCCGCTTGCCCGGCGCCAGCAGGGCGATCCCGGCACCGATCACCGCCGCGGCGGCCGCGACGAACTCGGCGGCCCGGAAGCCGTCCATGAAGGAGGCGGGGGTCCGGTAGCCGCCGTGCGCGGCGAAGACCGCCACCAGCACCGCGACGCCGAAGACACCGCCCGCCTCGCGGACGGTGTTGTTGGTGCCCGCGGCCACACCCGCGTCCTCCAGCGGCACCGAGCCGACCACCGCGTTCGCCACCGTCGGGAAGGTCATCGAGATGCCGACGCCGGCGACGACCAGCGGCACGACGAGCTTCCCGTAACCGGCATCAGTCGACGAGACCAGCCCGAGCCACAGCAGCCCGGCGCCTTGGAGGAGCAGGCCCGCGACCATGAAGGGCCGGTTGCCGAACCGGTCGGAGAGCACTCCCGCGAGCGGTGCCACCAGCATCGGCATGCCCGTCCACACCAGGAGCCGAAGACCGGTCTGCAACGGGTCGTATCCGAGGCCGAGCTGGAACATCTGGGCGATCATGAACAGCGAGCCGATCAGCGAGAAGAGCATGAAGAAGGCGACCCCGTTGGCAGCGGAGAAGCCGCGGTTGCGGAAGTACCGCAGCGGCAGCATCGGATACCGCGCCCTGCCCTGCCACACCAGGAACCCCGTCATCAGGGCCGCGCCGACGGCCAGCGCGCCGATCACCTGCGGGTCGCCCCAACCGATGGACGGCGCCCGGACCGGCGCCCACACCAGCGCGAACAGCGCGGCACTCACCAGCGCCACACCGACCAGGTCGAGTTGCGGGCGCGTACCGCGGCTGTCCTGGAGCATCACCATGCACAGCACCATGACCGCGGCGCCCACCGGCACGTTGATCCAGAAGATCCACTGCCAGGCGACGTCCTGGATGATCAGCCCGCCGAGCACCGGCCCCGCCGCGACCCCGAGGCCCGTGATGGCGCCCCAGATCCCGATCGCGGCGCCCCGCTTCTCCAGCGGGAAGGCATTGCTGATCAGGGTGAGGGTCAGCGGCAGCACCAGCGCCGCGCCCGCGCCCTGGACGACCCTGGCGGCGATCAGCGCGGACGACGATCCGGCCGTCGCGCAGGCGATGGACGACAGCGTGAAGACACCCACCCCCAGCACGTACATGTTCCGCCGCCCGAAGCGGTCACCCAGCGCCGCACCCGTCAGCATCAGGCAGGCGAACACCAGGTTGTAGCCGTTCACCGTCCATTCCAGGTCGGCCAGGCTCGCGTGCAGATGGGTCCGCAGCGTCGGCAGGGCGGTCGAGACGACCACCACGTCGAGCGAGGTGAGGAACGCCCCCAGCGATGCCAGGACGAGCGTCCACGCCGTCCGCGGGGACGCGGGCGGTTCCGTGCGTGTTGTCACCTGAAAAACCTCCAGTCCGGCCCCGGCCGACAGCCGGCGGCACCCGTGGGCGGCCCTGTCCCCGCCGTCCCGGGCGGCGCCGTCGAGGCGCTTCGCGGGGGAGGGGGCGGGCGTGGCCCTCGGGTATAAAGACCAGGGCGTTCGCGGAAAGTCATCGCGGACGGTCGCCGGCGGGCACACGCGCCACACCGGCCCGACGGGTCAGGCGGCCGTGCCGGGGCCCGCCGGGTCGGGGGCGCCGCCGGGCACGGGCCCGGTGGAGCCGCGCAGCACCAGCTGGGTGGCCAACTCGACGTGCAGCGCGTCCACCGTGTGGCGCTCCAGCAGCCGCATCAGCAGCGAGACCGCCATCCGCCCCATCTCCTCCAGGGGCTGGCGGACCGTGGTGAGCCGGGGAACCGTGCTGCGGCTCAGGTCGATGTCGTCGAAGCCGGTGATCGACAGGTCCTCCGGCACCCGCAGGCGGCGTTCGTACGCGGCCCGCAGCGCGCCGACCGCCGCCTTGTCGTTGAACGCCACGAGCGCGGTGGGCCGCAGCGGCAGGTCGAGGAGCTCGCAGGCCGCGTCGTAGCCCCAGTCGGCGGTGGGCTCGATGCTCCGCAGCAGTTCCGGGGAGGGCAGCACACCGGCGTCGGCCAGCGCGGAGGTGTGGCCGGCGAGCCGGGACCGGCTGGCCAGCCAGTCGCCCGGACCGCCGATCACCCCGATCCGCCGGTGGCCGAGGCCCACCAGATGGGCGCTCACATTGCGCGCGGCGGTGAGGTTGGCGGCCGAGACCGACGCGATGTTCTCCGGCAGCGGGGTGCGCGGGTCGACCACCACGAAAGGGAAGTCGGCGGCACGCAGCGCCTCCAGGTCCTTCTCCGGCTCGGGCGGCACGACCAGGATCGCCCCGGCGACGCCGGGGTCGCCCGGCAGGTCGCCCAGCACCTGCAGTTCACGGGCCGCGTCGCCGGCGCTCAGCAGCAACCGCCTGCCGTACAGGTCGAGCGTCTCGGCGATCGAGGAGACGATCACCCCGAAGTAGTCGCTGAGGACGTACGGGCAGCGTACGTAGATCGCACCGCCCGCGGTACCGCGCCTGGCCGGAGCGGGCGCCCCCAGCCGGGCCACCGCCCGGCGCACCAGCTCGCGGGTGTCGGGCGCGACGTTCGCCTGCCCGTTCATCACCCGGGAGACGGTCGCGATCGACACGCCCGCCTCAGCCGCGATGGCCCGGACCGTGGCCCTGGACCCCGGCTGCCTAGCCACGCGTTACACCGCACTGTTTCATGAGTACAGCCTAGCGCCGCTGATAAGGCAGTTGACATGGTCGGGGGGCAAGCGGTGTCCTTGATCTCCACCCGGTGCATCCGGGAAAACGTTACACACCGTTTCAGGCTGTCGGCGCGGGTGCCCGGGACCGGCCGGACCGCAGCTGCCGAGGGATCAGCTGCGGTCCGGCTCCGGGACCTTGCCGCCCTGCGCGATCCGCCGCGCCGGCGCGGTGTCCGGCGCCCGGCGCGACTGCCAGTGCCGCACGGCGTAGAGGGCGCCGCCCGCCAGCAGCCCCCAGAAGGCGCCGCTGACACCGAAGAAGGTCACCCCTGACACCGTGACCACCACGGTGACCACCGCGGCCTCCCGCTGCCCCGGGTCGGCCATCGCCGCGGTGAGCGAGCCGGCCAGCGCGCCCAGCAGCGCGAGGCCCGCCACCGCCTCGATGATGTGCGGCGGCGCCGCGTTGACCAGCGCGACCGCCGCGCCCGCGGCCAGGCCGAGCAGGATGTAGACACCCCCGGCGGTCACCGCCGCGCGGTAGCGCCTGCTCCGGTCGGGCCCCGCCTCGTCGCCCGCGCACAGGGCCGCGGTAATCGCCGCCAGGTTGACCGCGTGCCCGCCGAAGGGCGCGGACAGCAGGGAGAAGGCGCCCGTCCAGCCGAACAGCGGCCCGGGCTCCGGGTGGTAGCCGTTGGCACCGAGCACCGCGATGCCCGGGATGTTCTGCGAGGCCATGGTGACCACGTACAGCGGCAGCGCGATGCCGATCACGGCGGCGACGGTGAAGTGCGGTACGACCCCCACCGGGTGCGGCCACATCGGCCCCAGCTCCGCGGTCGTGATGTGGGTCGTGGTGGCGATCAGCACGACGGCCACCACCACGGCCGCCGGCACCGCGTAGACCTTGCGGACGCTGCCGACGACCGCCCAGGTCAGCACCACGGCAAGGCCGATGGCGGGGTCGGAGCGGACGGCCTGGGCCGGAGCCAGGCACAGCGGCAGCAGGATGCCCGCCAGCATCGCGTTCGCCAGCGGTGCCGGGATCGCGGACACCCAGCGGCCCAGCGGCCGCCACAGCCCGGAGACGACGATCAGCACTCCGGTGACCATGAACGCCCCCACCGCCACGGGGAACCCGCCGTGCGGTATCGCGGAGCCGGCCAGCAGCGCGCCACCCGGCGTCGACCACGCGATGCTGATCGGCAGCCGCGAGCGCAGGCTCAGCAGGATCGCGCAGACCCCCATCGCGAGCGACAGCGCCATCAGCCCGGACGCGGCCTGCGCGTGCGAGGCGCCCACTTTGGTCAGGCCTTCGAGGACGACGGCGAAGGAGCTGGCGAAGCCGACGAAGGCGGCGATGACACCGGCCGTCGCCGCCCGCCACATCCCGCCCGATCCCTCGCCCGCACCCTCCGCCGTGCCCACCGGTGCTGCAACGGCCACCAGAGCCCTCCGATCCGCCCCCCCCGGGCGACGTCCCCGGGCAATCCGCGCATCCTAAACCGCTGCCGCACTCCGGGGCTCGCGCATTTCGGGCCGGACGGGACCTGACGGGCGCCCGCCGCCGACCGTGCGGCGGCACCGGAACGGGCGGCGGCACGAGGGCCGTGCCGCCGCCGGATCGGGCCCGTCGGCGGGGGAGTTCAGTCCAGCAGGTCGCGGTAGGCCGGGCAGAGGTAGGTGATCGCGTCCCGGGCGTGCGCGATCTCGCCGTCCTCGACCGCCCGGCGGGCCGCCGCGCGGTCCTCGTCCTCGGTGGTGGCGATGCGCTCGCAGGCGGTCTGCCCGGCCTCGAGCACCGCCGCCGGGTCCATGCCCACCGGCACCTTGCCGACCAGGTAGTCCTTCTGCGGCTCGGTGAACGTGCCGGTGGCGGGGGTGAGCCGGGACTTGGGCACGGTCTTCGGCGCAGCCGCCTGCGTACCCTCCGCGGACGGCTCCGCGCTGCCGTCAGGGCCGACGCCGGGGGCGGAGGAGGCGGGGCGCTCGGCGGTGGCCGCCGGCGCGGACGCAGGACCCGCCTGCCGCGTATGGTTCCCGCCCCCGCCCCCGCTGCCGCAGCCGGTGAGCCCGGCCAGCAGCGCCGCGGTGGTGAGGACCAGCGCGGCGCCGCGGCGTCCCGGCCTCACGGCTGCCCGTAGGTCAGCGCGAGCTGCGGATGGCCCGAGGTCCCGGGCGCCTCGCGGGACCAGAACCACGCCGAGTCGGTGCCGGTCGCGGTCAGGGCGAGGTCGTAGGCGCCGCCGAGTGCCGCGGTGAGCTGGGCCGGGTCGAGGGACGCCGTGTAGTCGGTCTGCAGCGCCGCCGGCGCGGGGACCGTACCGATCACCGCCGGATCGAGCGCGGGCCTGGCCGTCCAGCTGACCCCCTCCTCGGTCCAGCCGTCGGTGACATGCTGCACGCTGATCGGGTCGGTGGAGTTCGCGACCGCGTCGGAGCTGGTGCGGACGGTCAGCTGCGCGCTCTTGAGCACCATCCCCTGGGGCGCGGCCGGCAGGTCGAAGCGCAGATAGGCGATGTACGCGGAGCTGCCGCGTACCGCCAGCTGCTGGTTGCCGCCGTAGGTGGTGCTCGGCGCACCGGCGTTGGCGTAGGAGTCCGCGCTGCTCTCGACGGTGAGCGTGGTCGAGGTGGGAGTGCCCGGGGTGGTCGCGCTCGCCGACGCCGACCGCGCGCTGGTGTTGCCCGCCGCGTCGCTCACCGCGACCTGGTAGGCGTAGGTCGTCCCCGGCTGGGTGCCGGTGTCGGACAGGCCGAGCGTGGGGCGGATCCAGAAGGTGGAATTCCCGCCGATGGTGGCGAGCCTGGCGCCGTTGCGGTAGACCGTGTAGGTCAGCGCCGAGTCGTCGAGGTCGAGGGAGGCCTGCCAGCCGATCCTGATACCGCCTCTGACCGTCGTCGCGGTGACCTGCTGCGGTACGGAGGGGCTGCGGGTGTCGGGGGTGTCGGCGAACCGGACCAGGCCCTGCTGCGGCCGGTTGCCGTTGCTGGCGATCCGGGTGAACTCGCCGCCCACCCACAGGTAGTCGGTGCCGCCCTCGGAGGCGGTGGTCAGCGCCCGCGGGCCGATCTGCTCGGTGCCTGCCGGGCCGTCGTCGGTGTCGGGGAACCAGCCGAGCAGCGGGCGGGGGTTGCCGACCGACTCGGCGAGCAGGTGCTGCCGGTCGTCCATCTGCGGGAACTGCCCCATGCTGGAGCAGTTGTGGGCGTGCGAGGCGCTGTAGAGCACCCCCTTGTACACCTGCACCGCCTGCGTCGCGCCCAGGCAGGTGTCGCGCCAGCGCTCGTTCAGGGTGCTGAAGTCCACCGCGATCCGGCCGTCGAAGCCGCCGGTGCCCTCGTTGCCCGTGTAGAAGCCGGTGGCGTCCGACGCCAGGTCCTGGACGGTCGACGTCGCCCCGATGAAGCCGGGGTACGTCCGCACGTTCGCCCCGGTCGTGGCGTCGACCACGGCCAGGGCGTGCGAGGCGGCGCCGTTGACGGTGTCGAAGTCGCCGCCGAGCACCACCTTCGAGCCGTCGGGGGTCACCAGCAGGGCCTTGCCGTTCTTGTCGGCGGCCGGGGCGAAGGACTTGAGCGCACCGGTGGTGTCGACGGCCGCGAAGTGCTGCCGGACCTGGCCGCCCGCGGAGGTGAAATTCCCGCCGAAGTAGACGGTGTCGGCTGTTGCGGTGATCCCGCGCACCTGCGCCGACACCGACACCTTGAAGTCGTCCCGCACCGTGCAGGTGGCGATGTCGATCGCCGCCAGGTTGCTGGACGGCGTCCCGTTCACCGCCCCGAACGTACCGCCCGCGTACAGCGTCGACTTGTCGGGCGACACCGCGAGCGCCCGCACCGTCGCGGTGCCGCTGCCGACGGTGAAGGACAGCCGGCAGGAGGTCGGCGCGCCGGAAGCGGCGTCGAAGGCCTGGAAGTTGAGCGCCGGCTGCTCGCCGGTGCCGGCGGCGGCCCCCGGCGGCCTGACCGAGGAGAACGTCCCCCCGGCGAAGACCACCCCGTCGGCCTGCGCCAGCGCCCAGACCACGCCGTTGGTCTGCCAGGTCGGCAGATCGTCCGCCGTCATCGCCACCGGCGCCGTCAGCGCCCGCGCCGGCCCCGCCGACGTGAACCCGACCATCGAGGCCGCCGCCAGTCCCAGCGCGACCACCCCCGCACTGCATCGCCTCATGTGCCCCCCTGCCCCCACCCGACCCGCGGCCGCCGAAGGGCCGCAACAGGTGGCAAGGTTAGCGCTCGCTGCCCTTTCGGGTACCGGACTCCGCTGTTCCGGCAGCACGCCTCCGGGCCGGGTACGCCGATGGCCGGTCACCGCCCTCCTCCTTTGTGCGGCTGGCGGTCGGGCGGCCCGGCCCAGGGGCACCACCCGCCCCGCAGGTCCGGGAGGGACCGCGTCGCCAGGGCGCGGCGGGCCCCCCGGGGACCGGGGCCGGCCCGCGCCGCCGGCTCAGGGTGTGGTGCGGGCCGGCAGCGGCTCCTCCCGCGGCTCGCCGTCGACCGGCTGCGGCGGGGCGGGGACGGGCCGGCGGCGCGGCACCCCCAGGGCGACCAGCACGCCGAGGAAGGCGTAGCCGGCGACCGCTGCCATCGCCGCGGTGAAGCCCGAGGTGAACCGCTCGGGGGATGCGTAGCCCCCGCGGCCGGAGAAGACGGCGACCGTGACGGCGACTCCGAAGACGCCGCCGAGGATCCGCAGCATCATGAACACCCCGGACGCCTGGCCGATCTCCCGCGGCCGCACCGCGCCGACGACCGCCCGCTGGGTCGCGGGCATCGCCATGGTCAGGCCGATGCCGCTGACGATCAGCGCCGGCAGCAGCGCGAGGTAGCTGGTATCCGTGTCCGCGACCAGGGCGATCCACGCCATCGCGGCGCTCTGCAGCAGCAGGCCGCCGATGACGAAGGGCCGCTCGCCGAAGGTGTCGGCCAGCCGGCCGGCGATCGGCGCGCACACCATCAGGGTCGCGGACCACGGCATCAGCCGCAGCCCGGCGCCCAGCGGACCGGCGCCGAGCACCGTCTGGAAGTACTGCGCCAGGAAGAACAGCGTGCCGTACAGCGAGGCGAAGAGCAGGAAATTCGCCGGGTTGGCCGTGGCGAAGGCCCTGGCACGGAAGAAGCGCATCGGCAGCATCGGTGCCTCGGTCCGCTGCTCCCAGCGCACGAAGGCCGCGACCAGCGCGGCACCGGCCGCCCACGAGCCCAGCACCTCCGCGCTGCCCCAGCCCGCCGAGTTGCCGCGGACCAGACCCCATACGAGGCCGAAGGCGCCGAGCGTCACCAGCACCACCCCGACGAGGTCGAATCGGTTGTTCGGGCCGACGCTCTCGTCGATGCGCCGTGCGGTGAGGACGGTGGTGACCAGGCCGACCGGCAGATTCAGCCAGAAGATCCACTGCCAGGCCAGCCCCTGGGCGATGACACCGCCGATGAAGGGGCCGCTGAAGGTCGCGAGCCCGGTGAAGCCCAGGTAGAGCCCCATCGCCCGGCCCAGCCGCCGCGCCGGGAAGGCCGCGCTGATCATGGTGAGCGACAGCGGCAGCACCATCGCCGCCCCCGCTCCCTGCAGTGCCCTGAAGGCGATCAGCGCGCCGATGTCGGACGACAGCGCGCAGGCCGCGGAGGCGGCGGTGAAGATCGCCAGCCCGCCGACGAAGATCCGCCGGCGGCCGAAGCGGTCGCCGAGTGCCGCTCCGGTCAGCAGCAGTACCGCGAACGCCAGGTTGTACGCGTTGACGACCCACTCGAGTGATTCGGTCGAGGCCGTCAGGTCCTGCCGGATCGTGGTGAGTGCCGTCGACACCACCATGCTGTCCATCGCCATCATGAACGACGCCACCGAGGCAAGGCCCAGCACCCATGCCTGTGCCGACGTCATCCGTCCCTTGTCGCTTTCCACCGTTCTCCCTCTGCCCACGTCGCCCCGGGACCGGCCCGCGGCCGCCCGCAGGCCCGCGTTCGTGTCCCGGGCTGTCGTCATGGGTGGACACCACCGGCCGCGGAAACTGGTCGGGGCGCCGATGGACGGCACGGAGCGGGCCGGGGAGGGGCTGCGCCTGCGGCAGCCCCTCCCCGGCCCTGTGCCCCGGCGCCTGCCGCCGCCGCAGCGCCCGAGCCGACCTCGGCGTTGCGTGCGACGGGGGAGCCGGGAGTGCCCGCGCACCGCGCGGGCGGCCCGCCGAGCACCTGCGGCGGGGGAGCCGCCAGCGGACGGCTGCGCGGGCCGCGCCGCCGGCACGACGACCGGCGGCGCGGGTCAGGTGCCGGTCGTCGGCCGGACTCCTTCCAGGTCGAAGCCGACCGCGCGTACCCCGCGCAACTCGCCGAACTCGCCGCGTACCGTGCCTTCGTGGCGCCCCGCGAGAGTGCCGAGGCCGGCCTCGATGCCGAACAGGCCGGCGATCACCGCCTCGGTGACGGCGACCGCGGCCACGCTCTCCCGGTTGGAGACCCCGCGCTCCGCCACCCGGTAGCCCCCGTCGGCGGTCACCTCCATCGCCTGGCCCCACAGGCCGCCCGAGGTGGCCCGGTGGGCGCGCCGCAGTACGTCCGCGGCGATGTCGGGGCGGCCGAGACGGCACAGGCCGTACGCGGTCGCGCCCGGCCAGGCTGCGAAGGCGCCGGCCGCACCGTGGTCGGGGCGGTCGGACAGCGGCGCGACCGGGTCGTGCGGGTCGAGGGCCCGCATCCAGTCGCCGTCGAGCAGCCGGCCGCTCACGAAGTCGACCATCTGCGCGCGGTGCTCCGGCGGCAGGTCGCCGGACAGGTCGGCGGCGACCAGCGCGAAGTCCAGGCAGTGGCCGATGACATCGGACCCCTCGGGGTGGCCGATCCGCCACCGCCCGTCACCCGCGTACTGCCCGAGCACCGCCCGCGCCAGCGCGTCGCCGTCCGCGCGGGCCCGCGCCGCCTCCGCGGGCTCCCCGAGCAGGTCGAGCAGCGTCGCGAGCGACCTGAGCATGCCCGCGTAACCGGCGTTGAAGGAGACCACCGCGTCACGGTAGTTGGGCACGCACTCCAGCAACTCCCAGGCGTCGCGCCCCAGGTCGACCAGTACACCCTCCCCGAACCCCGCCCTGCGCTGCCGCGGCCGGTAGGCCATCGCCCGCAGGTGGTCGAGGACGCTGCGGCCCCCCGCGTGCTGCGCCAGCAGCCCGGTGTCGCCGGTCACCGCCAGGTAGGCGGTCACCGTGCGGAACAGCGCGTGGTCGTTGGCCGCGTAGTGGTTGCCGACCGGCAGCAGGTTGCGGGTGTCGAAGGAGTGGCAGTGGTCGTACGGCTGGGCGAGCGCCGCCAGGATCCAGGCCCGCATCCCCGCGGGCTCCAGCATGGCGGCGGTCCTGGCGAATTCCGACTGGTCCCAGAAGTAGGTCGTGGTCGGCCCGAGGCGCGGGCCGCCGGTCAGGAAGACGGGACCGGTCCGCGACACCCGGGTGTTGCGCAGGTAGACGGCCAGCAGCGCGCCCAGATAGTAGGTACGCGCCAGGTCGGTGTCCTCGGTGACCAGCGTCGGCAGGTAGCCGGAGAATTCCGGGCCGCCGGGGGTGAAGGCCTGCCGCCAGGTGTCCCGCCAGCGCTCCGCGATCTGCTCGAAGGCCACGCCGAAGGCGTCCGCGGTGGTGGTCGCGGCCCAGCGCACCTCGTCGGACCCGGAGCCGATCTCCAGTACGAAGCCCAGCTCGCGGCTCTCGCCGGGGGCGAGCAGCAGGTCCCAGCGGGCCACCGCCCGCGCCCCCTGCGCGCTCAGCACGTCGGGCGGGGTGGTGAAGGCGTACGCGGAGCGTGCCGCGCTGTGCCGGTCCTCGACCGTCACCGCGCCGCCCGCCGCCGTCGCCGTCCACCGCCTGCCGCCCCACCAGGGCTCGGTGCGGGCGGCGGCGGCGCCGTCCACCGACAGCTCCGCGCCCTGCTCCCCGACCCGTAGCGCCACCCGGTGCCAGGAGCCCACCGGCAGCGGCTCGGCCGCGACCGCGTACTCGCCGCCGATCCGCAGGCTGATCCGGCCGCCGGCCAGTGCCACCTGGGCCGAGTCCGGGTGGTTGCCGTGGGTGGCGACCACGCCTGTCACCCCGGCCTGGTCGACCCGCACCTCGAAGCCGAGCCCGTCGCCCGCGCCGAGCGCGACCGTGCCGACCCGCAGGTCGGTGCCGGCCCGCACCGTGTACGCCGCCGCCGGGTCGCCGACCGGCGCAGCGCCGCCGTCAGCCCGCAGCACCCGCAGCCTGCGCACCAGGCAGGGCGCGCCGGGCGCCCTGACCCGGCCGGAGTCCGGCGCCGAGTGGTCGGGCAGCTCCGACTCCAGCAGCATCGGCGCCGAGTCCTCGTCGCGCTGGATGCCGGGGATCCGCGGTGAGCCCAGGCGTATCCAGCGCTCGCCGTGCGGCAGCGTCTGCACCTGCCGGGGGCGGTCGGCCAGGACTTCCGCGCGCAGCCGTTCGGTGGCGTAGAAGTCGTGGTGGTGGCCGGAGTTCCACGGGGTGCCGTAGAGCCACCCCCAGTCCGTCTCGTGGTGCGCGAACATCGCCAGCAGTTCCTGCTCGACCACCACGGGCCGGGGGCGGGCCGCGGCGTTGTGCAGCGTGATCCGCCACAGCACCCGGCTGCGCTCGTAGCCCATCCTGACCTCGGTGCGCACCGTCAGCGGCCCGCGGGCCGCCGACCGCTGCACGCCCCACGGCGACCAGCGCATCCGCTCGGCGGCCTGCGGTTCGCCGTCCACGCGCAGCACACCGGTGTGGTAACCGCCGCTGTACGGTGCGAAAGCCAGCCAGGACAACGATGTCAGGTCCCGGTTGACGTGCCCCTGGCCCCACTGGTTGCGCAGCGTCGGAAGGTGCGCGAGCTCGCCGGCCGGCATCCAGCCGCCCGCCAGGTCGTCCAGCGCGGGCACGCCCCGGCCCACCGGTCCTGCGGTGTCATCGCCGGTGACCGTGCCGGTGTCGGTGTCGGAGTCGGAGACTGTGTCCGCGGGCAGCGGCCCGCCGTGACCGCGCCGCTCGGCCTGCGGAGCCGCGCTCACTTGGCCGATCCCGCGGTGAGGCCGGCGATGAACTGCTTCTGCATCGCCAGGTAGCCGACGACCGGGATCACTCCGGCCAGGAACATGATGCCGAAGAGTTGTCCGTAATCCATCTGGAACTGCCCCACGGAGAGATAGAGACCGGTGGTGATGGTCTGGCCCTGCAACGGGCCGAGGATGAACTGCGGGTTGAGGAAGTCGTTCCAGATCCACAGCGAGAGGAAGATGGCCACGGTCGCGGTGGCCGGCCGCACCAGCGGCATGATGATGGTCCACCAGATGCGCAGCCCGCCGGCGCCGTCCAGCCTGGCCGCCTCGACGACCTCGTCCGGCACCGCGCGCATGAAGCCGACGTAGACGAAGACCGCGAAGGAGAAGTAGCCGCCGCCCAGGTTGGACAGGATCAGCCCCGGATAGCTGTGGTCGAGGCCGAGGAAGGTGAGGATGCGGATCGTCGGCAGCAGCACCACCTGCGGCGGGATCATCAGCCCGGCGGCGAGCACCGCCAGCACCACCGCGCGCGGCCGGGTGCGCCTGCGGGAGATCCAGAAGCTGAACGCCGACCCGAGCGGGATCAGCAGCAGCACGGAACACACCACGACGATCAGCGAGTTGCGCAGGCCCAGCTGCAGCAGGTGGTCCGGCCGGTGCAGCGCGGTGGACAGGTTGTCCAGCGTCGGATGGACCGGGGGCGCCGCCGGATCGGCGACGATGTCGTCCTCTTTCTTGAACGCGTTGACGACGGTCAGGTAGATGGGGCTGACGAAGACCAGCACCAGGACCACGGCAAGGGTGAGCCGGGCCGGGCTGAGCAGCCCGCGCCTGCCGCGACGCGGTGCGGCGGAGCCGTCCCCGCGGACGGGAGCCGGGCGCCGGGTGGCGGGTCCGCGGGCCGCGGGCCTGCGGGCGGATGTGCTCTGGACGGTCACAGGTCGACCTCCCTGCGGCGCAGGATGCTGGTGACGGACAGGGCGATCACCGCGGACAGCGCCAGCAGGAACATGGCGATGGACGAGGCGTAGCCGAACCTGTCGTCGGTGAAGGCCATCTTCACGATGTACTGGGCGGTGGACTGGGTGGCGTTGGCCGGTCCGCCCGAGGTGAGCACCTGGATGACGTCGTAAAGCTTCAGCACCGTGATCAGCGAGATGGTGACGCCGATCGTGGTCGCCGGAGCCACCATCCGCAGGGTGATCATCCGGAACTGCTGGACGGTGTCGGCGCCGTCGATCGACCCGGCGTCGTAGAGCTCCCGCGGGATGTTCTGGAGCGCGGCCAGGTAGACCACGGTGGTGAAGCCGGACAGCACCCAGGCGACCACGACGCCGACCGAGAACTGCGCCAGGTGCGGCTTGCCCAGCCAGTCCACCGGCTGGTGGACCAGATGCAGGCTCTTGAGCACGGTGTTGAGCAGGCCGTCCTGGGTGAGGATGGTCTTCCAGACGAAGCCCACGATCACCCCTGAGACCACCTGCGGCAGGAAGGCGACGGTCCGCAGCACCCGGTAGCTCAGGTCGGTGCGGTTCAGCAGCAGCGCGAAGGCGAGCCCGACCAGGTTCGCCACCACCGTCACCCCGACGGCGAGCAGCAGGGTGAAGACGACGCTGGTACGCAGCTGGCTGTCGTGCAGCATCTCCGAGTAGTTGTCGAGGCCGATCCAGTTGCTGCCCGACTTGAGCGGGTTCTCGTCGGTGAAGCTGCTGCGCAGGCTCATGAACACCGGCACAACGATGAAGACCAGGTAGAGCAGCAGGCCGAGGGCGGCGATCAGCCGCAGCCCGAGATCCTGCGAGGTGTCGCGAAACCAGTGCGAGAGCGGCTTCACCGGCACTGTCCTTTCTTGGCGCGCCCGTTCACTTGGTCGCGGTGTTCCAGGCCTTGTCGAGCTTGGACATCTGGCCCTTCACATCCGAGCTGTTGAACAGCGCCTGTGCGGCGGCGTAGAAGTCGTTGTTGAGCGAGCCGGGCAGCGCGTCGTCGTTGGTGCTCCAACCGATCGAGCTGACCTTGGTGTTGGTGGCGGTCACGTAGCCGTAGGAGCCGGTGAAGGCCGGGCTGACCGTGACGCCGTAGTCCTTGAGCGTCTTGTTCTTGAGCATCGGGTAGGCGCCGTCGCCCTCGATCAGGGCCTTGAGGTTGTCTGGGTCGAGGGACCAGGCCTGGGCGAAGGACGTGGCCGCCTTGACGTCCTTGGCCTTGGTGCTGATCGCCATGGAACCGCCCACCGCGAACGGCACGACCACCGAGCCGTCGTCGGTCGGCCACGGGAAGACGCCGATGTTGTCCCACTGGTCCTTGGGTATCGAGCCCAGGTACCAGCTGCCCATCGGGTACATCGCGGCCTTGCCGGCGTTGAAGTTCTTGATCGAGTCGGCGTAGCTGACATTGAGCGCGCCCTGCTCGAAGTAGCCCTTCTCCACCAGGGTGCGCATCTTGCCCGCGGCGGTGACCACGTCGGCGTCGCCGAACTTCACCTTGCCCGCGTAGCGCTGCTGGAGCCACTGCGGGTTCTTGCCCAGCACGTCGGCGCTGATGGCGCCGGTCAGCGGCATCGCGGCGGCGAACGGGTCGTTGCCGCCCAATTCCATCGGGGTGATGCCGGCGGCCTTCAGCTTGTCGTTGACCTGGAGGAACTGTGCCCATGTGGTGGGCGGTTGGACACCCGCCTTGGTGAAGAGCGACTTGTTGTAGAAGACCAGCGGGATGATCTGCGAGTTGGTCGGCGGGATGTAGACCTTGCCCTTGATCGCATTGCCCTGCGGCAGCAGGAAGTTGGCGTCGATCCAGGACTGGTCGTAGGGGGTGAGCAGGCCGGCCTCGGTGTACTGCGAGGGCGTGATCGACTGCAGCAGGTCGGGGAACTGCCCGGAGGCCTGCAGCTGCTTGGCGTACGAGTCGCGGTCCGTGCTCGGCGCCACCACCTGCTTGACCGTCACACCGGGGGCCTTCTTCTCGGCCCTGGCGATCGAGTCCTTCCAGAAGGCCGGCGTCAGCGAGGGGGTGTTGAAGGTGAGATACGTCAGCGTCGACCCGCCCGCCGAACTTCCGCCGCTGGAGGCGGAGTTGGAGCACGCGGCGAGCAGCAGCAGCCCCGCGGCGCCGGCGGTGGCGGCACTGCGCCTGAACGCGGCACTTCGTCTGAACATGACCGTCCCTTTCGAGGGTGGAATGTCGGGGAGACACATGACCGGGCCGCCCCGGACACGGGAGGTGTGTGCGTCCGACGGCTGGATAACGTTATCTCGCCGAGTACAGTAAGGTTCCGCGACAGCAAGTCAAGCCCCCGCACAATCACGGACCGGTCTCGGGACACCGGGGGCGGCTGATGAGACAACCGGCGAAGGGAAGCGAAGTGCCTGGTCCTGGTGCCGCGGGCAAGCCCGGTGACAAGCCCGCGGGCAGGCCCGCAGACAGCCGCGGACTGCCGCGGCCCCGCAGGCCCACGATGGTCGACGTGGCCCGCGAGGCGGGCGTGGCATTGCGTACGGTCTCGCGGGTGGTGAACGGCGACACGACGGTCGGCGACGAACTCGCCCGGCGGATCACGGCGGCCATCGAACACCTCGGCTACCGGCCCGACGTGCGCGCCAGGCAGTTGCGCAGCGGCCGCACCGGCACCATCGGCGCCGCGGTGCGCCACATCGCCGACGCCCATCCGGTGCTGCGGGCGGTCGACGAATCGGCGCGCGGGGCGGGCCTGACCGTGGTGGCGATGTCCACGGAGGACGACCCTGAGCGCGAGCGCGAGGCCGTCATGTCCATGTGCGGGCGCCGGATGGACGGCATCATCATCGAGCCGATCGCCGACGGCCACCAGTATCTGCAACCCGAGATCGACTCGGGGCTCGCGGTGGTCGCCTTCGACCGGCCGGCCACCGGCGTCGAGGTCGACACGGTGCTCTCGGACAACCGCGGCGGCATCCGGCAGGCCTTCGCGCACCTGGCCGCCCAGGGCCACCGGCGGATCGGCTACATCGGCGACGACGAGCGCATCTACACAGGCCACGAGCGCGCCGCCGCCTTCCGGCACTGCCTGCGGTCGGCGGGCGCGCCGCTCGACGGGATGGTGCACCCGGGGCCGATCGAGGACGGGCGGATCGCCGCTGCCCTGGACGGCCTGCGGCGCGGTCCCGAGCCGGCCACGGCGATCGTCACGGGAAACTTCTCCACCTCGGTGGCCGTCATCCGCGCGCTGGGACCCGACTTCGGCAGCACCGCGCTGGTGGGCTTCGACGACTTCGGGCTCGCCGACCTGCTCAGGCCCGGCCTGACGGTGGTGGCGCAGGGCGACATGGAGATCGGGCGCACGGCGATCGAGCTGTTCAGGGCGCGGCTGGCCGAGCCCGCCCGGCCGGTGCGCACGGTCATCGTCACGACGTCGCTGATCACCAGGGGTTCCGGCGAGATCGGCCCGTGAGCCGGCCCCGGCCGCTGAGGGCCGGGGCCGGCCGGGGGTGGCGGGGGACGGCGGGGCGGTGACCGGGAGTTGGGTGGTACCCCCTTTACAACACGCTGCGGCACCTCTATAAACGTGCCAGACATCCTACGATAACGTTCTCTCGGGCATGCGAGCCGCCCTGGAGCGTGCGGAGGGCCCGGCGAGCCGCCTGCGTCCTCCTGCTGGTTTCCCGTCAACTCCCCCCACGATGCGCACCGCCTTCCCGACCGGTTTCACCCGGCTTTCCGCCGGTTCCGCGCCGCCCGGCCCACCTCGGTGGGCGGGGTTGTCGCCGCCTTGGGCATGAGCGGCGACCGACAACGCTGTCATGGCGACCGTGGACACCCTGCAATAGTCATCCGATGTATTGCGGGCCCACAGGCATGGCAGCAGCGTTCCGGCAGCGGAGCCGGCGGCACAGCGGGGACGGGACGGCGGCGGCATCCGTCACAAGAGAGGCAGCAGCCCCTATGAGGCTCACCTTGCGGGCCCGCGGAAGCGGGAGCGCGGCAGCCGCGGCGACACTGGCCGGCGCCCTGCTGGCCACCGCCCTGACCACCGCGCTGGCCCGGCCCGCCGCGGCCGACCCGATCACCGCGGCGCAGGGCATGAACACCGTCGGGCAGTACCAGGGCGTGTGGACGTCGCCGCCCACCCAGCTCACCGGCGGCGGCACCGTCGACGCCCCGGAGATGGGCAACGGCGACGTCGGCGTCGCGGTCGGCGGCAGCATCGACAACCAGACCTTCTACCTCGGCAAGAACGACTTCTTCTCCGCCACCAGCCACGCCGTCAAGCCGCTCGGCCGGATCGTCGTGGCGGCCGGCGGCCTGGCCGGCGCGTCCTACAACGTCGTCCAGGACATCCAGCACGCGGAAGTCCGCGGCACGTACACCAAGAGCGGCCAGACGCTGAGCACCACCAGCTGGGTGGACGCCAACCGAAACGTCCTGGTCACCTCCTTCACCCTGACCGGCGGCAGCACCCAGCACATCACGATCACCCTGCAGAACGGCTCCGGCGGCACCCCCGCGGTGAGCACCAGCGGCAACGACCTCGACGCCGACGTGGTCGCCGACACCGGCGGCAGCGGCGACCCGCGAGCCAGGATCGCCGCCCGCACCATCGGCCAGAGCCAGACGGTCTCCGGCAGCACCGTCAACCTGACCGTCCAGCCCGGCACCACCGCCACCCTGGTCGCCGGCATCCAGAGCAGCATCGACACCTCCGGCTACCAGGCCGCCGCCGACGGCCTGGTCGGCACCCTCACCCAGGCCGACGTCGACAGCCGCAAGTCCGCCCACCGCGGCTGGTGGCAGACCTACTGGTCGCAGTCCTACGTCCAGATCCCCGACAAGGCGGTGGAGAAGAGCTGGTACGGCTCGCTGTACCTGCTCGGCTGCGTGTCACGCCCGGGGAAGTACGCCCCCGGCCTGTGGGGCAACTGGATCACCGGCAACATGAACTGGAACGGTGACTACCACACCAACTACAACTACCAGGCGCCCTTCTACGCCGCCCTGACCACCAACCACATCGACCAGATGGCCTCCTACGACCAGCCGGTGCTCGACTGGACGGCCCGCGGGCAGCAACTGGCCGCGCAGAACGGCTTCCAGGGCGTCCTCTACCCGGTCGGCATCTCGCCCAAGGGCACCAGCGCCGACATGAACCTGCACAACCAGAAGTCCAACGCGGTCAACCTGGCCAGCGACATGGTCATGCGCTACGAGCAGACCCGCGACACCGGCTACGCGAGCACCGTCTACCCCTACCTCAAGCAGGTCGGGCTGTTCTGGCAGAACTACCTGACCAAGGACGCGTCCGGCACCTACACCATCACCAACGACGCGCCGCAGGAGGACAACGCCTACCCGCAGACCAACAGCATCCTCTCGCTCGGCCTGGTCCACCTGCTCATGCAGGGGCTCGTCGACATCTCCACCGCGCTCGGCCAGGACTCCGGCACCCGCGCCACCTGGAGCGACATCGACGCCCACCTGGCGCCGCTGCCCACGATGACGCAGAACGGGCAGACCGTCTTCCGCGAGACCTCCACCGGCGCCTCCTGGGTCAACGACGGCAACGACATCGACATCCAGGCCGTCTACCCCGGCGGCCAGGTGGGCCTGGACAGCAGTGCCGGACTGCTGCAGACCGCCCGCAACACCGTCGGCCAGCTCAGCGCCGCCTGGCACGGCGGGAACGCCCCCGCCACCTTCTACGCCGCTGCCGCCCGGGTCGGCTACGACCCGGCCGCGATCCTGTCCAACCTGCACACCGAGGCGACCGGCAACGCGTACGCCAACCTGGGCATCCACCACAGCGGCGGCGGCATCGAGAACCTCAACGTCACCACATCGGGCCTGGACGAGATGCTGCTCCAGTCCTTCCAGCACGATGTGAAGGTCTTCCCCGACTGGCCGGTGAACACCAGCGCCAAGTACGGCGACCTGCTCGCCGACGGCGGCTTCCTCATCTCCAGCAGCAGGGCCGGCAACTCCGTGCAGTACGTCCGCGCGATCAGCCAGAAGGGCGGCAACCTCACCTTCACCAACCCCTGGCCGGGCAGCAGCGTGCAGGTCTACCGCGGCGGTTCCGGCGCGGGCACCGTCTCGGGCACGAAGATCACGCTCGCCACTTCCGCGGGCGAGACCGTCACCCTGGCTCCGCCCGGCACCTCCTACGCCACCGTGCAGACCCAGCTGGCCCAGCCCCTCGGTGCCGGTGCCGGCACCGGCGGCACCAGCACCACCTTCGCCTCGGGGTCGGAAGCCGGCGACCCGGCCCCGGCCTGGACCGACACCGTCGACACCGCGGGCGGCGGCGTCAACGGCGTCGCCGGCATCAACTCGGACTCCGCAGGGCCGCAGACCGGGCCGCGCACCGGGGAGACCGCCCGCACCGGCAGCGGTTCGCTGATGTACTCGGGCAGCGCCACCGGCAGCAGCCCGCACGCCTATCTCAAGGTCTACGACCTCAGCGCGTCGCCACTGGCCGTCGGCAGCGCCAAGACGCTTGGCTACTGGATCCATCCGCAGTCCCACGCCACCACCCCCTGGGTGCCGGCCGGTTCGACCGAGAGCGAGTGCGTCGCGGTCGACCTGGTCTTCACCGACGGCAGCACCCTGCGCGACTCGGGGGCCGCCGACCAGAACGGCAACCAGGCCCATCCCGCCCACCAGTGCGGCCACCTGACCCCGGACAGCTGGAACCACGTCACCGTCGACCTCGCGGCGGACAACGCGGGCAAGCAGATCGCCCGCGTCCTGATCGGCTACGACCACCCGGGCGGTGCCGGCGGCTACCGCGGCTACGTGGACGACCTGACGATCAACTGATCTGCCTGCCCCCACCCCCTGACCGGTCCCCGCCGTGCCGTCCACGGCGGGGACCCCGAGAGCCGGAGAGGAAGCCCAGCCGTGCCGGAGGAGGCCGAGGCCGCCATGCGCGACGGCGCCGTGCTGCGCGCCGACCTCTACCGGCCCCCGCCCGGCGGCGGGCCCTGGCCGGTACTGCTGGCCCGCAGCCCCTACGGAAGGCGCGACCCCGGCGTCCTGGCGAGGCTCGACCCGCCGGCCGCCGCCCGGCGGGGCTTCCTGGTGGTCGTCCAGGACACCCGGGGCCGTTTCGGCTCCGACGGCGACTGGGAGCCGCTGGTCCACGAGTACGACGACGGCCACGACACCGTCCGCTGGGCGGCCAGGCTGCCGGGCGCCGACGGGCGGGTGGTGATGTACGGGCCCAGCTACCTCGGCCACACCCAGTGGGCCGCGATCGTCGCCGCACCGCCGGAACTCCTCGCGGCCGCACCCGAGTTCACCTGGGCCGACCCCCGCGACGGACTCGTGGCGAGAGGCGGCGCGACCGAGCGCGGCCTGCTCGACCAGTGGACCCTCGGTCTGGGCCGCGAGGTGCTGCGCCGCACCCGCACCGGCCGCGGACTCGCCCGCGCGCTGGCCGAGTTGACGGCGGTCCAGGACCGGCTGTGCGCGGGGGAGTGGGATCCGCCGGCGCGCCCCTCCGTCCTGCACGCGCTGCCGCGCCCCGGGCGGCCCGGCGGCCCGCCGCTGCGTGCGGTCCCCGCCGACCACACGGCGCTGCGCACCCCGACCCTCACGGTCGCGGGGTGGTACGACGCCTTCCTCCAGGGCAGCCTCGACAACCATGCCGCGGCCCGCGCCGCGGGGCACACGGCGGCACTGATCGTCGGCCCCTGGACCCACGACGACCGCACCGGCCGCACGCGCGCCCACGACTTCGGCCCGCAAGCCGGCGAGGCGGCGCTCGCGGGCGGCTCCTCCCTGCGCGACCGGACCCTGGACTGGCTGACGGCGGTCCTGGCGGGCGCCCCGCACCCGGGGGTCGCGCCCCCTGGCGGTGGAGCGGCCGCTGCAGGCACCCCCGTGCTGGTCTTCGTCATGGGCGCGGACGAGTGGCGCCCGCTGGAGCAGTGGCCGCCGCCCGCCACGCCCACGCCCTGGTACCTGCGGGCGGACGCCGCCCTGTCACCGGTGCCTCCCGGCCCCGCGGAGCCTCCCGCGGGCTTCCTGCACGACCCCGCCGACCCGGTGCCGACCCGCGGCGGCGCGCTGCTGCTCACCTCCGGATATCCGGCGGGCCCGTACGATCAGCGCCCCGTCGAGGCCAGGGGCGATGTGCTGGTGCACACCGGTGAGGCGCTGGCCGGACCGCTGGAGGTGATGGGCCGGGTGCGCGCCACGCTCACCGTCGGCGCGGACGCGGGGCCCGCCGACTGGGTGGTCCGGCTCTGCGACGTCGCCCCCGACGGCACCTCCCGCGTCCTCACCGACGGCGTGACGCGGACGTACGCTGCCGGTGAGCGCGAGGTGCGGGTCGACCTGTGGTCGACGGCGCACGTCTTCCGCCCCGGCCACCGGGTGCGCCTCCAGATCGCCGCCAGCAGCCACCCGCGCTGGGACGTCGCGGGCCCGCCTGGCACCCGTACGGTCTTCCGCGACGCGGCCCGCCCGTCACAGGTCGTGCTGCCGCTCACCGCGCCGCCGCGGTGAGCGGCGGCACGGTGACGGCGGCCGGGCGGCGGATCAGGGGGCGGCCAGGTCGAACTCCTCCCAGGGCCCGATCGCGTCCCTGTTGGCGATCAGGGACGCGGCGCCCGCGTTCTCGGCCGTCACGTACTTCCCGTTGGCCTGGGCCTTCAGGCTGACGCTGTGGTCGGGGTTCCGGATCAGCTGGAAGGTCTCCCACAGGCCGACCGCCGTGCGGTTGGCGATCAGCGGGCCCGCGCCCGCGTTCTCCGCGGTCACCAGCATCCCGTTGGCGTGCGCGCGCAGGGCGATCAGGCCGTTGCCCTGGTCGAGCTCGTCGAACTGCGCGGCGGTGTCCGCCGATGCGGAAGCGGCGATCAGCGCGGAGGCGCCGCTGTTCGGCGCGGTCACGAACTTGCCGTTGGCGTGCGCGCGCAGCGCGATCCAGTCGCCCACGGGCTGTCCGGGCGGCCCGAAGTACGACAGGTTCACCGCGTCGGCGATGGCCTGCAGTCCGGCCTCGTTCGGGTGCAGGTGGTCGCCGGCGTCGTAAGCGGGCAGGTAGCGGGCGGGGTTGGCCGGGTCGTGGGTCGCGGTGTCCTGGTCGATGAGGCCGTCGCAGCCGCTGCCCGAGCCGCGCACGAAGGCGTTGATCGCCGCGCGGGCGTTCTCGCCGGCCTGGGTCCAGCCGCCCGAGCCCTGGAAGGGGGTGAGGGTCGAGCACAGGAAGGACAGTCCCGCCTGGTGCGCGCGGGAGATCAACTGCTGGATCCCGGAGATCAGTTGGGCCCCGGTCGGCGGACTGCCCGAGCCGAGGTCGTTGATCGGGTCGTCCGAGAGGACCACCCAGCGCACCCCCGGCTGGCCCAGGACGTCCCGGTCGAAGCGGGCCAGCGCGCTCTGCCCGGCGCCGTCGCTGAGCAGCTTGTTGCCGCTGATGCCCTGGTTGAGCACGCCGACGGTGCGGCCGCCCGCCGCCAGCCGCCTGGCCAGGTCGTCCGGCCAGCGGCGGTTGGAGTCCTGCGCCGAGGCGACCCCGTCGGTGATCGACGCGCCGAGGGTGACGACCGCGCCCTGGGCGGCCGGGTTCTGCACGTCCAGGTTGGTGAGGAAGGAGTAACTGCCGGTGGTGGACGCCCCGCTGAGGGTGGCGCTCGCGCTGACGTCCCCGCTCGCCAGGTAGTTGGTCCTGGTGCCCTGCTGGTGGTAGGTCGCCGAGCCGGTGGGCTGCGGCAGGTAGAGGCTGACCGCGACGTCGGACAGGGCGGGCACGGTGAAGGCGACCTGGTCGCTGACCGCCGAACCGCCGGCCGGCACCGTCAGCGAGGTCTGCCCGCCGAAGGTCACCGTCCGGTCGGTGCCGGTGTTCACCGACGGCCCCGAGGTGCTCAGCGCGACGTGCACATCGGCCACGGTCAGCGGCGCCGAGCCGAAGGCGTTGGAGATCCGCAGCCGGGCCGAGGTGCCACCGATGCCGGTGTGCACGATCTGCCGCAGCGTCTGCCGGTTGTACGAGGGGCCGCCGCTCTGCGGCGAAACGGACCATGTACCGGTCCAGCCGTCCGCGGCCGCGGGGGCGGCCGCGGGCACCGAAGCGGGCGGGGAACCGGCGGTGCGGGCGGGGGACGAGTCGGGTGCGGCCGGGGTGGCGGCGGTCGCACCGGTGGCGGGGGCCGAGACGGACAGTCCGACGGCCAGGATCGCGGCCGCCAGGACGGCGGCGCGGCGCGGGGAGCGCGCTTGGCGTTGCACAGGGGCCTCCTGTGGTGGGGGAGTGGAACTGTAATCCCGCTGTCGGCTCGCGCCAATCCCCTTGGCCCAGCGAAGAGTTCGGATGACTGAATCATCTGCGCGGCATCTTCCGCCGGATTCGACTCCATGCGGGCCCTGACATCGGATCTCTCGCCGGTCCCGGTGCCGCGGGCCACCACTGCCGGTGACGTGCCGCGCACCCCCGGTCCAACCCTGGTGCGCCCCGGCCGGATTGCCGGAATTTGCTAGAATTGCGGGAACCCGACGAGCGCGTCGTACCGGGACCCTGCAAAGACGACGCACCCCCGTAAGTCCACATCCCACGGAGGTGCCCCCATGGCATGGGTCCTTGTCATCGTCGCCGGCCTGCTCGAAGTCGTCTGGTCGATCGGCATGAAGTACACCGACGGCTTCACCCGATTGTGGCCGAGCGTCCTCACCGGCGCCGGTATCGCCGCCAGCATGCTGCTGCTGTCCCAGGCCGCCAGGTCGCTTCCGATCGGCACCGCCTACGGGGTGTGGGTCGGGATCGGCGCGGCCGGCGCGGCAGTCGTCGGCATGCTGCTGCTCGGCGAGCCCGCAACCGCCGCCCGGATCTTCTTCGTCGCCCTGCTGCTGGTCGCCGTCGTGGGCCTCAAGGCGACGTCGGGCCACTGACCCGCGCCGGAAGCAGCCGAAGAGCCCCGGGCCGCACACCGGCAGGGTCCGGCCCGGAAGTTTCGGCCGGGCCCTGCCAGGCCGGCGTCGGCGCCCGGCCCGACGGGTGCCGCGCGTCCCCGGTCCGATATGCCCGGGGACGCGGCTTCCGTGTGACCTGCACCACAGCCGCCTCCTGCGCGTACCGCAGCTTCACATGCCCTTCCCCCGGCGTACGCCCGGCGCGGGTTACCTGGGGTGATGGACCACATCACCTTCCTTGTGGCAATGGTCATCGTCACGGCCCTGGCCTTCGACTTCACGAACGGTTTCCATGACACCGCCAACGCGATGGCCACGTCCATCGCGACCGGCGCCCTGCGCCCCAAGGTCGCCGTCGCCATCAGCGGCGTGCTCAACCTGGCGGGCGCCTTCCTGTCCACCGAGGTGGCCAAGACCGTCTCGGGCGGCATCGTGGACGACACCCTGGTCACCCCCGGCATGATCTTCGCGGGCCTGGTCGGCGCGATCCTGTGGAATCTGATGACCTGGCTGCTCGGCCTGCCGTCCAGCTCTTCGCACGCGCTCTTCGGCGGGCTGATCGGCGCGGTGTGGGTCGGCGCGGGTCGGCACGGGGTCCACTTCGACAAGGTCGTGGAGAAGATCCTCATCCCGGCGCTCGCCTCCCCCGTGGTGGCGGGCCTGGCCGCCCTCGCGGCGACCTACCTGGCCTACCGGATCACCGCCCGGGCGCCGAAGGACGGGGTCTCCAAGGGCTTCAGGGCGGGGCAGATCGCCTCCGCCTCGCTGGTCTCGCTCGCACACGGCACCAACGACGCCCAGAAGACCATGGGCGTCATCACGCTCGCGCTGATCTCCTGCGGCGCGCTTGGCCACGACGCAGGGCCGCCGGTGTGGGTGATCCTCACCGCGGGGCTGGCCATCGCGACGGGCACCTACCTGGGCGGCTGGCGGATCATCCGCACCATGGGCAAGGGGATCGTCGACATCGAATCCCCGCAGGGCTTCGCCGCCGAGTCGGCGGCGACCGCGGTCATCCTCAGCTCGGCGAACCTCGGCTTCGCGCTGTCCACCACCCAGGTCTGCTCGGGCGGCATCCTGGGCGCGGGAGTGGGCCGCCGGCTCGCTGAGGTCCGCTGGAACACCGCGGGCCGGATGGCACTGGCCTGGCTGGTGACGCTGCCCGCCGCCGCCGCGGTCGGCGCGGTGGCCGCGGGCGCCGTCGTGCACGGGGGCACCACAGGCACCGTGCTGATCGCCCTGGCCGCGGTCGCCGTCGCCGCCGTCATCGTGGTGCTGTCGCGCCGCAACCCGGTGCACGCCGACAATGTGAACAACGCCACCAGCACCTCCGTCCGCCCGCCCGCGCACGCCGGCGCCGCCGCATGACGACCGAAACGAGCATTCGCGGGCACAAGGGAACGCAGAGGACCGGGAGAAGCGTATGGACGTGAAATGGGGATCCCTGGGCGAGGTCGCCCTGGTGAGCTTCGGTGCCACCGTCGGGGTGGTGCTGATCTTCGCCCTGGGTGTGCAGGCACTCGCCGGCCGCGACGCGGCCCGCTCCGCGGGCCAGGGCGGTACGGCGCGGGCCACCGCGGCGGGCGCGTGCTTCGCGGTGTGCGCGGGCGCGGTGCTCTACGGGCTGTACCTGATCATCCCGCAGTTCCACTGACGGCCCGGCGGACGAGAGGCGGCACCATGACGAGCACGGACACCGGCGCGGAACTCCTCGCGGGGATGCGGGTCGACTACACCGACCAGGACGACCCGGTCCTGGTGCGCCCCGACGGCACCGTGGTGGACACCTGGCGGGAGAACTACCCCTACGACGCGCGCATGGAGCGTCCCGAGTACGAGGTGCACAAGCGGCTCCAGCAGATAGAGCTGCTCAAGCTGCAGAGCTGGGTCAAGGAGACCGGCCAGCGCATCGTCATCGTCTTCGAGGGCCGGGACGCGGCGGGCAAGGGCGGCACCATCAAGCGCTTCATCGAACACCTCAACCCGCGCGGCGCCCGGGTGGTGGCGCTGGAGAAGCCCACCGAGCGGGAGAGCGGGCAGTGGTACTTCCAGCGCTACGTCGCCCACCTGCCCACCGCGGGCGAGATCGTGCTGTTCGACCGGTCCTGGTACAACCGGGCTGGTGTCGAGCGGGTCATGGGCTTCTGCACAGACGACGAATACCACCGCTTCATGCGGCAGGCGCCCCGCTTCGAACGGATGCTGGTCGACGAGGGCATCGCCCTGGTGAAGTTCTGGTTCTCCGTCTCGCACGACGAGCAGCGCACCCGCTTCACCATCCGCCAGGTGGACCCGGTGCGGCAGTGGAAGCTCAGCCCGATGGACCTCGCCTCCCTCGACCGGTGGGACGACTACACCCGCGCGAAGGTCGCGATGTTCCAGGAGACCGACACCGAGTACGCGCCCTGGACGGTGGTCAAGAGCAACGACAAGAAGCGCGCCAGGGTCGAGGCCATGCGCAGCGTCCTGGCCCGCTTCGACTACACCGACCGCGACGACGAGGTCGTCGGCACCCCCGACCCGCTGATCGTCGGCGCCGCCGCCAACCTGCTGGAGGCCGGCGAGGACGCCGCCGCCCACTCCCGGCTCCAGCCCTGACCGCCGCCGGGCGCCGCCCCCCGCGCTCGGAAGCCGCCGTACCCGGTGCGGGCCGCCACGCCGTGCCGGGCTCGCCGCCCGGCGCCGCCCCCGGTGGCAGGGTGTGACCCGGGGCCCCGCCCGGACACCTGCCGGGCCGGGGCAGCGGCGGCGGTACGGAGGCGGGCGGCCAGTGGGCGACGGGGAACGGCGGGGCGCGGCGGACGCGCTGACCGATGTGGCGGGGCTGCGGGTCGGGCACGCGGGACGGGCCTCGGACGGCTGGCTGACCGGGACCACCGTCGTCCTGGCCCCCGACGGCGGCGCGGTGGCCGCGGTCGACGTACGCGGCGGCGGCCCCGGCACCCGGGAGACCGACGCGCTCGACCCGCGCAACCTGGTCCAGCACGTCGAAGCGGTCGTGCTGACCGGCGGCAGCGCCTACGGCCTCGACGCCGCCTCCGGGGTGGTGGCCTGGCTGGAGGAGCAGGGCCGCGGCTTCCTGGCCGGCGGTCCCGGGCAGGTGGTGCCGGTGGTGCCCGCCGCCGCACTGTTCGACCTCGGCCGCGGCGGCGACTGGGGCGCCCGCCCAGGACCGGCCATGGGCCGCGCCGCGGTCGAGGCGGCGGCTGCGACAGCCGAGGGCGCGCCGGTCCCGCAGGGGAACGTCGGCGCCGGTACGGGCGCCGTGGCGGGCGACCTCAAGGGCGGCGTGGGCAGCGCGAGCCTGGTCCTGCCGTCGGGCGTCACGGTGGCGGCGCTCGCGGTGGTCAACGCCTCGGGTTCCGTCGTCGACCCGGACATCGGCGCCCTGTGGGCCGGCCCTGGCAGGTCGGGCGGGCCCGGCCCTGACGCCGCCGTCGCCGGCAGCCCCGTGCCGCCCGGCGTGCGGGCGCGGGCCGGGCGGCGGCTCGCGGCGGCGGCCGCGGCCACCGCGGACCGGCAGCGACCGCCGCTGCACACCACGCTCGCGGTGGTCGCCACCGACGCCGTGCTGACCCGCGCCCAGGCGCACAGACTCGCCGGCACCGCGCATGACGGGCTGGCCCGCGCGGTCCGCCCGGTGCACCTGCTGTCCGACGGCGACACCGTCTTCGCGATGGCCACCTGCCGCCGCCCGCTCGTGCCGCCCGGCGAGGCCGCCGCCGGCGAGCCGGCCTTCGGGGTCCACATCGAGGCGGGCGCGCTGGACGCGGTACTGGCAGCGGGCGCCGACGCCCTGACCCGTGCGGTCCGGCACGCCGTACTGGCCGCCGAGACGGTCGAGGGACCGGGCGGCGTGTTCCCCTGCTACCGGGACGCCTACCGGAGGTAGTCCCCGCTCCCCGGAGCGCGCCACACCCCGTCCCGCGCCCATTGCGCGGACTTGCGGGCGCGTCACCGGCCGGTTTGCCGTGAGGGACGCGGCGCAGCGGGAAGGCTCGGCTCATGGACTCCATCACCGACTGGCTCGGCCATTCCTCGGGTCCCGCGGTCTACGCGCTGGTGGCCGCACTGGTCTTCTGCGAGGACGCGCTCTTCTTCGGCTTCGTACTGCCAGGCGAGACCGCTGTGGTGCTCGGCGGGGTGGTCGCGGGGCAGGGGCGGGTGTCGGTCTACTGGCTGGCTGCCGTGGTCGTGCTGGCCGCGATCGCGGGGGACTCGGTCGGCTACGAGGTCGGCAGGCGCTTCGGCCCGCGCATCCTGGAGACCAAGCCGCTGCGCGGGCACCAGGAGCGGATCGACCAGGCCAGGGACTTCATCCGCAGGCGTGGGCCCGTCGCGGTCTTCCTCGGCCGCTTCATCGCCTTCTTCCGCGCCATGATGCCCGCGCTCGCCGGCATGTCGCGGATGCCATACCGGACGTTCCTGCTGTTCAACGCACTGGGCGGGCTGATCTGGGGCGTCGGCTTCACCCTGCTGGGGTACTTCGCGGGCACCGCCTACAAGCAGGTCGAGAAGACGGCGGGCACGGCGGTCGCGGTCGTGGTGGCGGCGGTCGTGGTGGTCGCGGTGGTGGTCTGGCAGATCCGCAAGCGGCGTCGCGGGCGCGGCAAGGGCGACGGAGCGGACAAGGGCGGCGGCGACGGCGCGCAGGAGGGCCAAAGCGAAGGCGGCAGCGCGGAAAGGTCCCCGGACGCGGACGGGGACGGCGGCAGGAACGGCGACCGCCGCCACTGATGCCGCACGGGTGTTCGTGAGGCGTGTGTGTGTACTGATTCCGGAGTTCCGTGCGGTGACAATGTGCCGAGACGGCAACAATCAGGGCCCCGGAGGTTCGAAACGGGCTGACTGTGAGCAATCGTGCAGTATGCCTATCTCGTCACAGCGTTCCGCGACCGCCGACCCGCAGCGGGTCCCGCGCCGCAGGACCGTCCTCGTCGCGGCGACCGTGACGCTGCTCGCCGCCGCGGCCGTCGGCTGCGGCGACAAAGCCGCCTCCGGATCGCCTGCCGGTACCACGGGCGCACCGGCGTCCTCGTCCCAGGCGGCGACGTCCGGCACCCCGGGCGACACCGCAGGCGGCACGACCACCGGCGCACCCGAGGCCACCCGGCCGTCCGCACCCGCCGCCACCACGCCGTCCGGCGCGACCCCGGGGGACGCCAAGCCGCAGGCGGCCGCCAGATGCACGGTCACCGGGCTCAAGCTGACCCTGGGACGCGGCGACCCTGGAGCGGGTAGCGTCTACTATCCGCTCGACTTCACCAACACCACCTCGCACGCCTGCACCCTCAACGGCTTTCCCGGTGTCTCGCTGCTGCGCGGCGACGGCAGCGTCATCGGCAAGCCCGCCGGCCGCCAGGGCGGCGCGCCGGCCGCCGTACGCATCGGACCGGGGCAGACCGTGCAGGCCGACATCCACACGCTCAACCAGGGCGTGAAGGGCGACAGCTGCTGGCGCAAGCCCACCCTGATCATGGTCTACCCCCCGGGATCCACCGACTCCATGACGCTCGCCACGTCGAACCCGGTCGTCTGCGGCGACACCTTCGACGTCGGCCCCGTGCACTGAGAGGACCGCCGTGACGGTCAACGGAATCGATGTCGCCTCCTACCAGGCCGACGACTACAGCACCAGCGGCCTTGACTTCGTGATGGTCAAGGCCAGCGAGGGATCCAGCTACCTCAACCCCCGGCACGCGGCGCAGATCGCCCACGGCCGGGCCCACGGCCTGGTCGTCGGCCACTACCACTTCGCCCGGCCCGGCTCGATGACCGCGCAGGCCGACTACTTCCTCGCGCACGCCGGTGCCCGGGCCGGCGACGTGCTCGCCTTCGACTGGGAGGACACCGGCGTGTCCGGCGCCGACAAGGACGCCTGGCTGCGGCACGTCCAGGCCAAGGCGCCCGACCACCGGGTGATCCTCTACTGCAACCGGGACTTCTGGCTGAACCGCGACAGCACCTCCCTGTGCGCCGACGGGCTGTGGATCGCCGACCCCTCCGCGCCCGCGGGCCACCCGAGGGTCGAGCACCCCTGGCTGTTCCACCAGTACAGCTCGGCCGGCGGGCTGGACCGCAACGTCGGGAATTTCGCCGGGCTCGGCACGCTGCGCGCCTGGGCGAACAAGGGCGCCGCCCCCCGCTACGAGCCCTTCCCCGGTGCCGGCTGGTTCACCAAGGGGCGCCGCTCACCGGTCGTGGCCGCCATGCACGACCGGCTGGTCGCGGTCGGCTGCAACCACTACGCCGGCTCCGCGAACAAGGACGTCATCGGCTCGGGCGACGTGGCCTCCTACGAGGCGTGGCAGCGCAAGTACAACACCGACCACCACAAGGGCTGGACCGGTTCCGCCCTGAAGTGGCCGCCCGGCAAGGAGACCTGGGACGCGCTGCACGTCCCGAACGTGTGACCCGCGCGGCAGCGCCGTTACGCGGGCCGCCCGACCGGGAACCGGGTCTGCATGCAGCCGATCGAGGCACTGGAGCGGATCGCCTTCCTGCTGGAACGCGCCGACGCGCCCGTCCACCGCATCAGGGCGTTCCGCAACGCGGCCGCCGTGGTGGCGGCGCTGCCCTCCGCGGAATTCGAGCGGCGGGCGGCCACCGGCCGCTTCACCGACCTCAAGGGCATCGGCGCCACCACCGGCACGGTGCTCGCCGAGGCGTGCGCGGGGCGCACCCCCGGCTATCTGACGGATCTCGAACGCGACAGTTCAGGCCCGCTCGCCGAAGGCGGCACCGCCCTGCGCGCGGCCCTGCGCGGCGACTGCCACCTGCACTCCGACTGGTCCGACGGCGGCAGCCCGATCGAGGCGATGGCGCTCGCCGCCAGGGACGCGGGGCACGAGTGGGCGGTGCTCACCGACCACTCGCCGCGGCTGCGGATCGCCCACGGCCTGACCGCCGAGCGGCTGCGCCGCCAGCTCGACGCGGTCGCCGAGGTCAACACCCGCCTGGCGCCCTTCCGGCTGCTCACCGGGATCGAGTGCGACATCCTCCCCGACGGCTCGCTCGACCAGGAGGACGACCTGCTCGACCGGCTCGACGTCGTCGTCGCCTCGGCCCATTCCGAGCTGCGGATGGCAGCCCCCGCCTTCACCCGCCGGCTGCTCGCCGCAGTCGGCAACCCGCTGGTCGACGTGCTCGGCCACTGCACGGGACGGCTCATCGGCGGCCGCGAGCGCCCCGAGTCCACCTACGACGCGGCGGCCGTCTTCGCCGCGTGCGCCGAGGGCGGCACCGCCGTGGAGATCAACAGCAGCCCGCAGCGCCTCGACCCGCCGCGCAGGCTGCTCGCGCTGGCAAGGGACGCGGGCACGCTCTTCGCCATCGACAGCGACGCGCACGCGCCCGGCCAGCTCGACTGGCAGATCAACGGCTGCGCCCGCGCGGAGGAGGCCGGCATCCCGGCCGGGCGGATCATCACCACTTGGACCGCCGAGGACCTGCTGACCTGGACCGCGACGCGGCAGGTCCCGCCGGGCGCCGGAGCCTGAACGGGCCCGCCGCGCCCGGCGCCCCTGACAGGCGCCGGGCGCGGCGGGCGGCCGCGGGCAGGTCCGGTCACACGGTCGTGCAGACCGCCCCGTTGAGGGTGAAGACCGTCGGATCCTGGTAGGCGCCGTTGTTGGCGCCGGTGAAGCCGAAGGTCGCGGAGTTGCCGCCGTTCGCGGCCAGCGTGCCGTTCCAGTCCACCGGGGTGGCCACCACATGGGTGCCCTGGGTGGTCAGGTTGGCGTTCCAGAAGCCGCTGACGGACTCGCCGCTGCTGGGGAAGGAGAAGGCCAGCGACCAGCCGGTGATCGGGTTCGGCCCGGTGTTGGTGACCGTCACGTTGGCGTTGAAGCCGTTGCCCCAACCGGCCGTCAGGTCGTAGGAGACCTTGCAGGGCGCGTCCTGCGGCGTCCCGGTGCGCACCGTGACCGGGTCGGAGGGCCGGGAGAGCCGGCCGTTGGCGTCACGGGCGAGGACGTTCCAGGTGAAGGTCGTGCCCGGGGTCAGGTTGGGCACCGTCACCGAGGTGCCGGTGCTGCTGCCCAGCAGCTCGCTGGTGCTGCCGACCTGCCGGTAGACCTCGTAGCGGTCGACCCTGCCGCCGGTCGAGGGGGTCCAGGCGACGGTGGCGCTGGTGGCGCCGGCGGCGGTCACCTTCGGCGCCCCGGGCGCGGTGAGGGCCGAGGAGGTGCCGGTCTTCTGGTGGACGGTCACCGTGGTGATCGAGTAGGGCGGCAGTGTCCAGGTCCCGGTGTTCGGCGCGGTCACGCTGTCGATCGAGGACGCCTGGTCGCGGAAGGTGTCCACGGTGGCGGCCGAGCCGCCGGGGGTGAAGCCGGCGTAGTGCAGGGCCACGGTCCGCGCGTTCGCGGGGTCCTTGTTGATCAGCATCACGCTCAGGTCGCCGTCGGCGCGGTGCACCGCGTGCGCGGCCACCAGCGGGCTGCCGCTTGCCGCCCCGATCAACTGGTCGCCGGGGGTGCCGAGATGGCTGAGCATCGAGATGGCGTGGTAGGGCGCGAACGGGGTGTTCAGCGGCGGCTCGCACACGGTGCCGACGCAGGTGCCGCTGGAGAGGATGCCGTAGTCGTTGTAGTCGGTGGCCCCGTCGGGGGCGGTGCTGATGGTGCCGGGACCGTTGTGGGTGTCCCACCAGTCCACGGTGAAGACGCCGTTCTGCAGCGCGGTCAGGTAGGCGTCGGCGCCGAAGAGCGCGTTGGGCTGGGTGTCCTCGAAGACGTTGGAGTTCAGCTCGGTCAGCGCGATCGGCATGCCGGGCACCCCGGCCGCATCCAGCTGGTCGTGCAGTTGCGCCAGTTCACCGTCCAGCTGGGAGGGGGTGCCGAGCATCCCGGCCGCGTCCGAGCCGCCGGGGTACCAGTGCACGATGACGAAGTCGGCCTTGCCCGCGATCAGCGGGAGGACCGTGTGGTTCCAGTCGGCGGTCTCGCCCGCGGCCATCACCCCGTCGGGCCAGTTGCCCGGCAGCGTCAGGACCGCGCCGATGTTCACCGAGGGGTCCACCGCCTTCATGGCCGTCGCGTAGTCGGCGACGTTCTTCGCGTAGGCGGTGGGGGAGGTGTCGGCGTGGGTGTCGGTCTCCCAGCCGGAGCCGTAGTGGCCGTTGCCGTACAGCTCGTTGCCGATCTCCCAGTACTTGGCGCCGTAGTGCTGGGTGACGTTGGAGTAGCGCACCCAGTCGGCCGCCTCCTGGGGCGTGCCGGAGCCGTAGTTGGCGATCAGGATCGGCTGGGCGCCGATCTTCTTGACCGTCCCCATGAAGGCGTCGAAGTCGGTCCCCGGCGCGACGTAGCCGCCCGGCGCGGTGTTGTCCTTCCAGTGGTAGATGTCGCCGTACGAGCCACCGGGGTAGCGCAGCATGCCGATGTCGGCCGCCGACAGCAGGTTCTGGACCTCGGGCACGTTCATCTGGGAGTCCCACACCGCGCTGTTGAGGCCGTAGGCGGTGCCGGGGATGGTGCCCTGGCCCTCGGCGGCGTTCACCGTGACGTCCACCGCGGGGGCGGCCGGGTCGCCGGGGTCGGCCACGGCGGCCTGGCCGCCGGCCAGCAGCGCGGCGCCGAGCGCCACGACGGAGGCGCAGGCGGCGAGCCGTCTGCGCAGGGGGGCCGAACTGGGGGATGAGCCTGGGCGCACGGGAGTTCTCACCTTCGCGAGGCGGGACGTGGGGGGTGCCGATCCGTGGGAGCGCTCCCATATTTGGCACGGCGGCCGGTCTTGTCAATGCCCGGGTACGGACCGGGAGCAGCCGGGCCCGCGGCTCAGTCGCCGAGCCGGTCGATCTGCCGGATCCGGTTCGTCACGTCCAGCGCGGCGACCTTGTAGGACTCCGCCAGCGTCGGGTAGTTGAACACCGCGTCGACCAGGTAGTCCACGGTGCCGCCGCAGCCCATCACCGCGTGCCCGATGTGGATCAGCTCGGTCGCCCCGGTGCCGAAGCAGTGCACGCCGAGCAGCTTCCGGTCGGCGGGCGAGACCAGCAGCTTGAGCATGCCGTGCGCGTCGCCGATGATCTGGCCGCGGGCCAGCTCCCGGTAGCGGGAGACGCCCACCTCGAACGGTACGGAGGCCTCGGTGAGCTGGTCCTCGGTCCGCCCGATGAAGCTGATCTCGGGAATGGTGTAGATGCCGATCGGCTGGAGGTCCTGGAGCCCGCGCACCGGCTCCCCGAAGGCGTGGTAGGCCGCGCTGCGGCCCTGCTCCATCGAGGTCGCGGCCAGCGCGGGGAAGCCTATGACGTCCCCTACCGCGTAGATGTGCGGGACGGCGGTCCTGTAGTTGCCGTCCACCTGGATCCGGCCGCGCTTGTCCGCCGTCAGGCCCGCCTTGTCCAGGCCGAGATCGTCGGTGAGCCCCTGCCGGCCCGCCGAGTACATCACCGCGTCGGCCGCGATCTTCTTGCCGCTGGCCAGGACGGTCAGCGTGCCGTGCTCGTGACGCTCGACCGCCGCCACCGTCTCGCCGAAGCGGAAGGTCACCGCCAGGTCCCGCAGGTGGTACCTCAGCGCCTCGACGATCTCCGCGTCGCAGAAGTCCAGCATCGCGTCGCGCTGTTCGACCACGGTGATCCTGCTGCCCAGGGCGGCGAACATCGAGGCGTACTCCATGCCGATCACCCCGGCGCCCACGATGACCATCGAGCGCGGCACCCGCTCCACGTCCAGCACGCTGTCGGAGTCCATCACCGTCCGGTCGTCGAACTCCACGGTCGACGGGCGGGCCGGCCTGGTCCCGGTGGCGATCACGATGTGGTCGGCGGTCAGCACCCGGTCCTGGCCGCCCGCGTCGGTGACCGCCACGGTGTGCTCGTCGAGGAAGCGCCCGGTGCCGTCGAGCAGCGTGATCCGGTTGCGGGAGAGCTGGTTGCGGACGACGTCCACCTCGCGGCCGACCACGTGCTGGGTCCTGGCCGTCAGGTCGGCGACGGTGATGTCCTCCTTGAGCCGGTAGCTCTGCCCGTACAGATCGCGCTGGTTGAGCCCGGTGAGGTAGAGCACCGCTTCGCGCAGCGTCTTGGACGGGATGGTGCCCGTGTGCAGCGACACCCCGCCCAGCCGGTCGGCACGGTCCACCAGGGCCGCCCGCCGTCCGAGTTTGGCCGCCGCGATGGCCGCCTTCTGCCCGCCAGGGCCCGAACCGATCACCAGCATGTCGAAGTCGCGCACCCGGCCAGTCTGTCAGCCGGGTGCGCCCCGCGTCACCGCTTCGCCGGGTGAAGAACAGCCGGCTACTGGAGGTGCTGCGGGCGGCGCAGCGGGGCGCGGCCCGGCGGCTGGGCCGGCGGCGGCCGGTGGACGACCGCGGGCAGGTCGCGGACCGCCGGCTTGTCGGGGGTGAGGGGGACCGGCTGCCCGTAGTGCAGGACCTCCAGCGGCTCGCCGGACGCCAGGGTGTACGTCACGGTGCTCCTGCCGATCTCCACCCGCAGCCGCCGGCCGCGGAAGAGCAGCCGGAAGGCGATCCGGCTGAGCGCCTCGGGGAGCCGCGGTGCGAAGCGGATCGAGTTGCCGTCGAACAGCCGCATCCCGCCGAAGCCGGCCACCAGCGCGGTCCAGGTGCCGGCCAGCGCGGCGATGTGCAGCCCGTCGCGCGCGTTGTTCTCCAGGTCCTCCAGGTCGATCATCGCGGACTCGCCGAGGTAGTCGTAGGCCAGCTGCAGATGGCCCACCTCCGCGGCGACCACCGACTGGCAGTAGGCCGAGAGCGAGGAGTCGCGGACCGTCAGGGGCTCGTAGTAGGCGAAGTTGCGGGCCTTCTGCTCGGCGGTGAAGGCGTCCCCGCGCAGGTACATGGCCAGCGCCAGGTCGGCCTGCTTGACCACCTGCTTGCGGTAGAGGTCGAAGTACGGGTAGTGCAGCATCAGCGGATAGCGTTCGGGACCGGTGTTCGCGAAGTCCCAGGTCTGGTGCTGGGTGTAGCCGGCGGACTGCTCGTGCACCCCGAGGTCGGCGTTGTACGGCAGGGTCATCGCCGCCGCCGCGTCCCGCCAGGCGGCCGTCTCCTCGTCGGTGACGCCGAGCGCCGCGGCGTGCCGCGGGTGCCGTTCGGCCGCGTCCGCCGCCGCGTTCAGGTTCGCCTGCGCCATCAGGTTGGTGTACGCGTTGTCGTCGCAGACCGCGCTGTACTCGTCGGGCCCGGTGACGCCGTCGATGTGGAAGGCGCCCGCGTGGTCGTGGTGGCCCAGCGAACGCCACAACCTGGCGGTCTCCACCAGCAGTTCGAGGCCGGTGTCGCGCTCGAAGTCCAGGTCGCCCGTCGTGGTCACGTAGCGGACGACCGCGTCGGCGATGTCGGCGTTGATGTGGAAGGCGGCGGTGCCGGCCGGCCAGTAGCTGGACGCCTCCTCGCCGTTGATGGTCCGCCACGGGAAGGCGGCGCCCGACAGGCCGAGCTGGCGCGCCCGGTCCTGCGCGGACGGCAGCATGTTGTACCGCCAGCGCAGCACTTCGGCGGCCGCCTGCGGCGCGGTGAAGGCCAGCAGCGGCAGCACGAAGGTCTCGGCGTCCCAGAAGGAGTGGCCGTCGTAGCCCGAACCGGTCAGGCCCTTGGCGGGAATGGCCCGCTCCTCGGCCCGTGCGCCGACCTGGAGCACGTGGAAGAGCGCGAAGCGCACCGCCTGCTGGATCTCGGTGTCGCCGTCCACCTCGACGTCGGCCCGCTCCCAGAAGTCGTCGAGGTACGCGCGCTGCTGGTCCAGCAGGCCCTTCCAGCCGGTGTCCCGCGCGCCCACCAGTGCCGCGTCCGCCTGGTCGCGCAGCGCGGGCAGCGAACGCGTCGCCGACCAGCCGTAGGCCACGAACTTCTCCAGCCGCAGCCGCTCGCCCGCCTTCACCACCGAGGTGACGGTCAGCCGGCTCACGTCCTCGCCCGAGTCCGCGGAGACCTGGGTGCTTGCCGGGCCGTCGACCAGGTGGTCGGCGGCCACCGCGAGCCGCAGCCGGCTGCGGGTGGTGGAGTGCACAAGCCGCAGCCTGGTGCCCCCCGCCCAGTTCTCCTCGGGCCGCAAGGGCGACTGGAGCGCCGCCGAGACCCGGGGGTCGCCCGGGGTGTGGGGCACCTCCTCGTTGGCGGCCAGCTCCGACTGCACCACCACCCGCACCTCGCCGTCCAGCGGCTCGACCTCGTAGGCGATGGCGGCGACCGCCCGCTGCTGGAAGGAGACCATCCGGGTGGAGCGCACCCGCACCGCCCGTCCGGCCGGCGACACCCACTCGCACACCCGGTGCAGCACCCCGGCCCGCAGGTCCAGCTCACGCTCGTGCCGGCGGACCGTGCCGTAGCGCAGGTCGAACGGCTCGTCGTCCACCAGCAGCCTGATCAGCTTGCCGTTGGTGACGTTGATGACGGTCTGCCCGGACTCGGGGTAGCCGAAGCCGGCCTCCGCGTACGGCAGCGGGTGCAGCTCGTGCAGGCCGTTGAGGTAGCTGCCGGGCAGGCCGTTGGGCTCGCCCTCGTCGAGGTTGCCGCGCCAGCCGATGTGCCCGTTGGACAGCGCGAACACCGACTCGCTCTGCGGCAGCAGTTCCAGGTTCAGCTCGGCCTCGCGGAGCGACCACGGCGACACCTCGTAGGCCGGGTCGGTGATCACGCGGTGGCCCCCAGCAGGTCGCCGAGGTCGGTGACCACGGTGTCGGCGCCGTGCCGCCGCAGCTCGTCGGCCTGCCCGGTGCGGTCCACACCGACCACGTACCCGAACCGCCCGGCGCGCCCGGCGTCCATGCCGACCAGGGCGTCCTCGAAGACCGCGGCCTCGCCCGGCCCCAGGCCGAGGTCGGCGGCCGCCTCCAGATACGTGTCGGGCTTCGGCTTGCCGCGCAGCCCGCGCTCCCTGGCGACCACCCCGTCGATCCGCACCTCGATCAGCTGCTCGATCCCGGCGGACACCAGGACGTCCCGGCAGTTCGCGCTCGAGGACACCACCGCGGTGCGCAGGCCCGCCGCACGTACCGCCTCCAGGTAGCGCACTGAGCCGGGGTAGGCCTCGACGCCCTCCTCGCGGATCTTGTCCAGCACGAGGGCGTTCTTGCGGTTGCCCAGGCCGTGGACCGTGTCGTGGTCGGGCGGGTCCTCCTCCTCGCCCTCCGGCAGCTCGATGCCGCGGGAGGCCAGGAAGGTGCGCACCCCGTCGGCGCGCGGCCGGCCGTCCACGTAGTCGTCGTAGTCCCTGGTGGCGTCGAAGGGCTTGGACTCCGGGCCCTGGAGGCGGCGCAGGAAGTCGTCGAAGGTCTCCTTCCACGCGGCGGCGTGCACCAGTGCCGTCGGAGTGAGGACGCCGTCGAGGTCGAAGAGGCAGGCGCGGATACCGCTGGGCAGGCCGATCTCGGTCATGACGCTGCTTGTGCCCGCTGACCCGGCAGGGTATGTCCCGTCGCGGTGAAGTCCGCCCGACTCGCCGAACGGGTCAGGCGGCGCCCTGGGCGCCCAGCCGGTTGATGTCCCGCGGCGACAGGATGTGCGGGCCCGCCCCCTCCAGCCGTACGACGGCGAGCATCGACCGGCCCAGCAGCTCGGTGGTGGTGAGCCGGTCGGGCACCACCCGGTGGGCCAGCGGGTAGAGCCAGGACGTCAGCCGGTAGATGATCCGGTAGGCCCGGGTGCGCGAGACCGCGCCGTGCATGGGCCGGATCCAGCCGGGCCGGAACATGTACGCCCGCATGTCCATCGCCAGCAGCGCGTTCTCCGTGCCGCCCTTGATCCTGGCCCAGGCCACCCCGCCCTGCTCGGTGCTGTCGGTGCCCGCGCCCGAGACGTAGGTGAAGGTCAGCGCCGGGTTGTCCGCTGCCAGCAGCCGGGCGGCGGCCAGCGGGAAGTCGCGGCTGACCCGCCGGTAGACCTCGGCGCTGTGCCCCGCGGTGGACACCCCCAGGCAGTAGAAGCAGGCGTCGGCGCCCGCCAGCTCGCCGGCGACGGGGGAGAGGTCGGTGAAGTCCGCGTGCGTGACCTCGCGCAGCTTGGGGTGTGTGATGCCCAGCGGGCTGCGTCCGACCGTGACCACCTCGGTCACCTCGTCGTCCAGCAGGCAGGCCCGCAGCACACCGTGTCCGACCATGCCCGAGGCACCGAAGACCACCACCTTCATCGCGGTCGCCGCCGCCTTCCTGCGTCCTCGCGGGTGCCCAGCGCACCCGCGGCCCGGACGATGGTAACGCCCCTGGCCCGCCGGTCAGTCGGCGATGGCCGCGATCTTGCGCAGATAGTCGCCTTCGGTGAGCCGGCCGAGGATGAAGTCGGCGACGTCGGCCCTGGAGACCGTCGGCACACCGCGCAGCTCCAGGTGCTCGCCGTGCCGGTAGCGGCCGGTGCGGGCGCGGTTGGTGAGCATCACCGGGTAGACCAGCGTCCAGTCCAGCGAACTGCGGCGCAGCACCTGCTCGCCCGCCGCCTTGTCCGCGTAGACCCGGCGCAGCGCGCGGTAGCTCAGCCGCGGCAGCGGCGGCACTTCGGCCAGCGTGTCGCCGACGCCGAGCCCGGAGAGCCACACCAGCCGGCCGACCTCGGCCTCCTCCATCGCGCGGACGATCCGCGGGGCGGCGGTGGCCATCACCTCGGGCGAGCGCAGGCCGCGCCAGGTGCGCTCCACGCCCAGCGTGCTCACCACGGCGTCGGCGCCGGTGACCGCCGCGGTCACCGCGACCTGATCGGCGGTCACCTGTCCGACCACGACCCGCAGGCCGTCCCTGGCGGGCGGCGCCTTGGCCGGGTCGCGCAGGAAGGCGGTCACCTCGTGACCGGCCGCCAGCGCCTGCCCGACGACCTGGCGCCCGGTGGCGCCGGTGCTGCCGAAGACCACGATCCGCACGGTGTCCTCCTGATGCTTGCGGGGCGGCACGGCGCGGGCCCGCGCGCACTGCGGCAGTCGGGTTCACCCCCGGGGAGACCGTCCGGCCTGCCGGATGGGGAAGACGGTGCCCGGCGGCAAGGACGAGGCGGTCGCCACCCTTGCACGGACCACGGGAGCCACCTTGCAGACACGCCGCGCCGCCGCCCTGTCGGCAGCCGCCGCAGCCCTGACCCTCGTCCCGCACCCGGCCGCCGCGCCCGGGCCGCCCCGGCCGGTTGCTGCTTCCGGAGCCGAGCGGCTCGTACGCCGTGGGCACGGTCGCGCTGCGGCTGGTCGACACCGTACGCCCCGACCCGTGGGTGCCGCAGCCCTACCGGGAACTGACGGTGAGCCTGCGCTACCCGGCGTCGGCCACCGGCGGCCGCCCCGGCGCCCCGCAGATGCTGCCGGGGAAGGCGGCCGGGTTCGCCGCGCTCGCCGCCTACACCGGGGTGATCGGCAAGGACGGCAACACCCCCCGTACGGTGCCCTCATGGGACGCGCTGTGGCGGCGCAGCCGCGGGTGGCACCGGGGGCTGAGCCTGGTCGGCGCCGAGCATGCGACCTACACCGACGCGGAGGCGCTGATCCCGCAGATCGCCCGCCGGTTCGGCCTTCCCGCCGAGACCGTCGCGGCGAACGTCGGCACCGTCGACCCCCTGGCGCGCGATCGCCGTCCAGCGCGCCTGCCTGGCCGCCTTCTTCGACGGCCGGTTGCGCGGCCGCGACGACCACGGCCTGCTCGACGGCCCGTCACCGCTCCTTCCCGGGGTGCGCTTCTTCTCCTGAAGCGCAGGTGAAGGTCCGGCTCCCGCCGGGGAAGCCCCTCGTGCCGCGACATGGCCCGGATACGCCTACGGGGGCCGTTCCCGCCGGTCAGGACGCCTGTACGCCTGCCGGTGCCGCTGCCGCCCGCCGGTCAGGCCGGGACCGGGCCGCGGATCTGCTCGACCGCGGTGACCAGCGGGGCGAGCCGGGGGTCGGCGGCGGCCTGGTCGAGGGCCTCGCGCAGCGATGCGTTGTTGGTCGGGCGGGCCGCGGCCAGCAGGTCGAGGCCCGCCGCGGTGACGTCGGTGTAGATCCCGCGGCGGTCGGTGGGGCACAGGTAGCGCTCCAGCAGCGCGCGTTCCTCCAGCCGGGTGACCAGCCGGGTGGTCGCGGACTGGCTGAGCACCACCGCGTCGGCGACCTGCTTCATCTGGAGCCGCCCGCCGGGGCCGTCGTGCTGCCTGCTGAGCACGTCGAGCAGCGAGAACTCGCGGACGCTCAGCCCGTGCCCGGCCTGGAGCGCACGCTCGAGGTGCGCTTCGATCCGACCGTGCAGCAGGGACAGCGCGCACCAGCCGTCGGCGAGTGCGGTCATAGCCGGATCCGTGGCGGTCATCTGTCCTCCAGGCCCTCCGTGGGCGTCGGCGCCCGGCCCAGGTGACGTGCGGGCGCAACCCCCACTCTAACGCGTTTGCAAGTAACCCGCGTGTGCAATTATTGTCGACGCTTGTTAGGCGCTTGCGCACTCACCTGGGAAGGGTATCCCCATGCCTCTCGCGCTCCTGGCCCTCGCCATCGGGGCCTTCGGGATCGGCACCACAGAATTCGTCATCATCGGGCTGCTGCCCCAGGTCGCAGGCGACTTCGGCGTGACCGTCCCGACCGCGGGCCTGCTGGTCACCGGCTACGCGCTCGGCGTGGTGGTCGGCGCGCCGCTGATGACCGTGCTGGGCACCAAGGTGACCCGCAAGCGGATGCTGATGCTGCTGATGGGCCTGTTCGTGGTCGGCAACCTGATCTCGGCCGCCGCCCCGGTCTTCGCCGTCATGCTGATCGGCCGGGTCGTCGCCTCGCTCGCGCACGGCGCGTTCTTCGGCATCGGGTCGGTCGTCGCCGCCGAGGTGGTGCCGCCGGCGAAGCGGGCCGGCGCCATCGCGACGATGTTCACCGGGCTGACGGTCGCCAACGTCGTCGGCGTGCCGCTCGGCACCCTCGTCGGGCAGGGCGCCGGCTGGCGGGTCACCTTCGTCATCGTGGCCGGCCTCGGCGTGTTCGGACTGCTCGGCGTCGCCCGCCTGGTCCCGGACCTGCCGCGTCCCGAGGGCGTGAGCCTGCGCCACGAACTCGCCGTCTTCCGCAATGTGCAGGTGCTGCTCGCGATGGGCATGACCGTGCTCGGCTTCGGCGGGGTCTTCGCTGCCGTCACCTACCTGGTGCCGATGATGACCGACGTCACCGGGTACGCCGAGGGGTCGGTGACCTGGCTGCTGGTGCTGCTCGGGCTCGGCATGGTGGTGGGCAACCTGGCCGGCGGCCGGCTCGCCGACCGGCGGCTGATGCCGATGCTGATGACCGCGCTGGGCGGCCTCGCCGTGGTGCTCGCCCTGTTCACCGTCACCGCGCACCACAAGGCCGCCGCAGCGGTCACCGTCTTCGCGATCGGCGCGCTCGGCTTCGCGACCACGCCGCCGCTGCAGAAGAGGGTCCTCGACCAGGCCGCGGGCGCCCCCACCCTCGCCTCCGCCGTCAACATCGGGGCCTTCAACCTCGGCAACGCCCTCGCGGCCTGGATCGGCGGCCTGGTCATCTCGGCTGGCCACGCCTACACCGCGACGAACTGGGTCGGCGTGGCCCTGGCCGGCGGCGCGCTGCTGCTCGCCGTGCTGTCGATGTCGCTGGAACGCGGCGGCGCCCGCAGGCCCGGCCGAATCGTCGCCCGCTCCGCGGGGCGCGGACCGGACGCCGGGGACGGCGGCTCCGCGGCGGGCGCCGCCGGCGCCGGGCTCAGCTCCCCGGGGACACGCCCACGCTGACGTAGGTCACCCCGACCAGCGCGGTCTGCGCGCCGGGACTGGTCGGCGCCGGTACGAAGCCGACCGTGCCGGTGCCGTAGCAGGGCAGGTTCAGGGTCTGCGGGATCGCGACGGCCAGCCCGTAGGCCTTGATCTCGGTGGCCGGCGCGGCCGACACGGAGTTGCCGAAGCCGACCATGTCGCGGTCGGCGGCGGTGCCGGTGTAGCCGACGGTCGCGGTGGTCGGGGCGTTGCCCGCGACCAGCTGGACGGACACCTGCTGGCCCGCCAGCGGGTGACCGGTCGAGGCGGGTGTCACCGGGCCGAAGCAGCCGACCTTGATGACCGCGCCGATCGTCACGCCGTTGACCTGCCCGACGAAGGTCTGACCGGGACCGACGGGCAACGGGGAGACGGCCGCCGCGCCGGCCGAGGACAGGCCGACCGTACCGGCCAGCACGGCCAGTGCCGCGACGGTGCCCGAGGAGCGTAAGTGGTGGTGCCTGCTGCGCATGCCTACCTCCGGAGTGGAAAGCCGGGGCCGTCCGCGGCCCCGGTGGCGAGGGGCGAACTGTGCGGGAGCACCAGCATGCTAGCGAGCCGCGGCGCGAACCGACCCCGGCCGTCGGCCGGCTGTCGCGCGGCCCGGCCCGCAGGCGGAGCCGCGGCATCCGGTCGCACCACCCCGCTGGCGGGGTGCCCGGGCGCGCGGTAGGACAGGAGGTGCGAAGCCGCGGCAGGCGGGCAGACTCCCCGCCGACCGCCGGCAGCCCCAGAAGGGACGGACATCGTGGCACGACCGAGGATCCTCGTGGTGGGTGCGGGTTTCGCCGGGGTGGGATGCGTGCGCAGACTCGAGCGCAATCTCGCCCGGGACGAGGCGGACATCTGCCTGGTGACCCCGTCCTCCTACCAGCTCTACCTCCCGCTGCTGCCGCAGGTCGCCTCGGGCATCCTGACGCCGCAGTCCATCGCGGTCTCGCTGCGCCGCAGCAGCAAGTACCGCACCAGGATCGTCCCCGGCGGCGCGATCGGCGTGGACACCAGGGCCAAGGTCTGCGTGGTCCGCACGATAACGGACGAGATCGTCAACGAGCGGTACGACCACATCGTGCTCGCCCCCGGCAGCGTCACCCGCACGTTCGACATCCCCGGCCTCGTCGAGAACGCCCGGGGCATGAAGACGCTCGCCGAGGCGGCCTACGTCCGCGACCACGTGATCGCGCAGCTCGATCTCGCCGACGCCTCCCACGACCCGGTGGAACGGGCCTCGCGGCTCCAGTTCGTCGTCGTCGGCGGCGGCTACGCCGGCACCGAGACAGCTGCCTGCCTGCAGCGGCTGACCACCGCCGCGCTGCACCGCTACCCGCGGCTCGACCCGAAGCTGATCAAGTGGCACCTCATCGATGTCGCACCCCGGCTGATGCCGGAGCTCGGCGAGAAGCTGGGGCTCAGGGCGCAGAAGATCCTCCGGGACCGCGGTGTCGAGATCTCCCTCGGGGTGTCGATCGCCAAGGCGGGCCCCGAGGAGGTCACCTTCACCGACGGCCGGGTGGTGCCCACCCGCACCCTGATCTGGACCGCCGGCGTCGTCGCGAGCCCGCTGATCGCCACCCTCGGCGCCGAGACGGTGAAGGGCCGGCTCGCGGTCGACGCGGAGATGACGCTGCCGGGCGCCGACGGGGTCTTCGCGCTCGGCGACGCGGCGGCCGTACCCGACCTGGCCAAGGGCGAGGAGGGCGCGGTCTGCCCGCCCACCGCGCAGCACGCGATGCGCCAGGGGTCGAAGGTCGCGGACAACGTCATCGCCGCGATCCGGCACCAGCCCCTGAAGCCCTACCGGCACCGGGACCTGGGCCTGGTCGTCGACCTCGGCGGCAGGGACGCGGTCTCCAAGCCGTTCGGCATCGAACTGCGCGGCGTGACCGCCCAGGCGGTCGCCCGCGGCTACCACTGGTCGGCGCTGCGCACCAACGTCGCCAAGACCCGGGTGATGACCAACTGGCTGCTCAACGCGGTGGCAGGCGACGACTTCGTGCGCACCGGCTTCCAGTCCCGCAAGCCGGCCACCCTGGTGGACTTCGAGTTCACCCACGCGTACCTGTCGCCCGAGGAACTGCGCGAGCAGGTCGGCGAGGCGGTGCCGCACCCGTAGGCGGCGACCGCCTGGGAGCGCCCGGCCGCACGGATTCCGTGCGGCCGGGCGCTCCCACGCTGTCCTGTGCCGTGCGCGAGAACGCGGGGACCGCCCTCAGTCGGCCAGGTCGTTCAGGAAAGCCGAGCCGGGCTGCTCCTCCCCGCTCTCCTCCTCGTCCTCCCACAGCGAGAACCACACGGTCTTGCCCTCCGACTCCGGCCGCACGCTCCACTGGCCCGACAGGATGTCCAGCAGCATCAGCCCGCGGCCCGAGGACGCCATCTCGCCGGGGGCCCGCTGGTGCGGCAGCTCGTCGCCGTTGTCGGACACCTCCACCCGCAGCACGCGGCGGCCCGGTACGCCGGTGAGCGACGCGGTCAGCGCCGCCGACTGGTCGGTGTGCATCAGGACGTTCCCGACCAGTTCCGACGTCAGCAGCACAGCGGTGTCCACCTGGTCGGGCTGCGCCCAGTCGTGCAGCAGCGCCTGGAGCTCGGCACGCGCCTCGGACAGCCCCTCGGCCTGGTCCTGCTCGATGGTCAGCACCAGCTTGCGCTCAGGGACCACCCGCTGCTGCACCCCGGCGTCCCGGCGCAGCAGCAGCAGGGCGATGTCGTCCTCGTTGCGCGGCGCGAGGTCGGCGCGGACACCGGCGGCGTCCGGCTCGCGCCGCGAGCCGTCCTCGCCGGACGCGGGCTGTGCGGACTGCTGGAGCGGGTGGTGGACGGTGCGGATCAGGCGGTCCGCGATGCCCTCCAGGTCATCGGCCGACCCGGGGGAGAACGCGTCCCTGACCCGTACCCAGCCGCTGTACATGTCGTGCCCGCCGGTCTCGATCAGGCCGTCGGTGCACAGCAGCAGGATCTCCTCCGGCTGCAGCTCCAGATCGGTGACCGGGTAGTCCTCGGTGCCCGGCATCAGGCCGAGCGGCAGACCGCCCCCGACGTGCTTGAGCATGCAGGTGCCGTCCGGCAGCCGCAGCACCGGGTGGGGGTGGCCCGCCCTGGCGATGTGCAGCATCCCGGTGGAGGGCTCCGCCTCGATGTAGAGGCATGTGGCGAAGCGGTCCTCGTCCAGCGCGGCCAGGAACCTGGACGACCTGGCCAGCACCGCGTCCGGCCCGTGGCCCTCGGCGGCGTAGGCGTGCACGGCGGTACGCAGCTGGGCCATCAACCCGGCCGCGTGCACGTCGTGGCCCTGCACGTCGCCGATCACCACCGCCAGCCGGCCGCCGGACAGGTTGATCACGTCGTACCAGTCGCCGCCCACCACGAGTCCGCCGCCGGTCGGCACGTAGCGGCTGGCCACCGTCATCCCCGGCACGGCGGGCACCGCCGCGCCCATGCTGCGGCGCAGTCCCCGGGACAGCGCGAGTTCCGCGCTGCTGGTCCTGGTCCGCTCCAGCGCCTGGGCGATCAGCCGGGCGGTCACCACCAGCAGGGCGCGCTCGTCGGCGGTGAAGGCCATCGGCTGGCGGAAGGCCATCAGGCACACCGCGCTGATCCGCCCCGAGGTCACCAGCGGCAGGAAGGCCCAGGACACCCGGCCGTGCCGGGCGGCCAGCGGCCAGGTGGCCGGAAAGCGCTCGCCGTACTCCTCGGGCGAGGACAGGTAGACCGGCCGGCCCGACCTGACCACCTCGGTTGCGGGGAAGGCCGTCGTCACCGGCATCCGGAAGACCCGCTCGGGAGTGTTGCTGCGGTATCCGCACTGGCCGATGACATTGAGGAACTTGTCGGTGACGCCGAAGACCACCAGGCCGTCCAGGCTGAAGTCCGGGGTGAAGAGCCTGGTCACCGTCTTGAGGGCCGCGGTGAGCGTCTCCGCCTCCGCCAGTTCGTGACCGGTCTCGAGCAGCAGTGCGTCGTGCCGCCTGCCCTGGACGGGGCGCGCCCCCGTACCGCCCGTCGGGCCCGCGGCGCCGGACCCCGCGTCGGTAGGGGGGCCGCCGGCCTCCGGCTCGAAGCGGTTCATGGCGTCGATCTGCCGCAGCTCCGCGTCGGGTCCTGCCCCCGGCTCGGCTCCCGCCTCGGCGCCCGGCTCCGCTCCGGGGCCGTCCCCCGGCCCGGCTCCGGTGTCCGACTCCGACTGCTCGTGCTGCGCCGGACCCTCTGCTCCCGTGCCCATCCGGCGCCCTCTCGCCACAGGGGTGGTCCTGTCGGTACCCATGCTCTGCGACGACCGCGGTCCTCGCATGCGGAGCGTCCCGGCGGGTCGACGGGGGGCGATGTGCTGCAGGGGACGGCCTACTGGCATGCTCGGAGTCGTGGGTGAACGCATCATCGCCGCGTGTGACGGGGCATCGAAGGGCAATCCTGGGCCTGCGGCATGGGCCTGGGTCATCGCCGACGACCGGGGCGAGCCGGTCCGCTGGGAGGCCGGGCCGCTGGGCACCGCCACCAACAACGTCGCGGAACTGACCGCGCTTGAACGCCTGCTGGCCACGGTGGACCGCGACGTCGCGCTGGAGATCCGGATGGACTCGCAGTACGCGATGAAGGCGGTCACGACCTGGCTGCCCGGCTGGAAGCGCAAGGGCTGGAAGACCTCGGCGGGCAAGCCGGTCGCCAACCAGGAGCTGGTCGTCCGCATCGACGCGCTGCTGGCGGGCCGCTCGGTGGACTTCCGCTACGTCGCCGCCCATCAGGTGGACGGCGACCGGCTCAACGACTTCGCGGACCGCGCGGCCAGCCACTGCGCCATCGTCCAGGAGGCCGCGGGCAGCGACCTCGGCTCCCCGCTGCCGCCGCGCGCCCCCGACGCGGTGCGCAAGGCGCCCCGCAAGCAGGCCCCGCCCTCCGGTGGCGGGTCCGGGTCCTCAGCCCCCGGCGGCGGCTCCGGCCCGGGCGGCGGCGCCCCGCGCACGCTCAAGGCCAAGTACCCCGGCCGCTGCCGCTGCGGCCGCAGCTATGCCGCGGGCGAGCCGATCACCAAGAACCCCGACGGCTGGGGCCACCCCGACTGCCGCTGAACCGGCCACCGGCCACCGACCACACCAGGCGCCCCCGTCACCCGCGTACCGCGCGGCGACGGGGGCGCCTGCGTTGTGCCGCCCGCGGGCGGCGGGGTGACCGGAAACCGATCCGGCCCGGGGCATTGACGCCGGCCGCCGGCGGCCCTACTTTCATCGCGTCGTACTTCGTACGTCATATATGAGACCTGATACGCGAGAATCCGAGAGCCCTATGACGTTCGCCCCCACCCCGATCCCCTCCCGGACGCAGTATGTCCTCGAAGCGATCAAGCACCGCATCCTCACCGGGCAGCTCAGCCCGGGACAGGCCCTGGTCGAGGCGGACCTCGCGGCGCAGTTCGGGGTGTCCAAGACCCCGGTGCGCGAGGCGCTGAAGACGCTGGCAGGGACCGGTCTTGTGGTCATGAGCCAGTACAAGGGCGTCACCGTGCGGACCGTGGACGCCGCCATGGCGCGCGAGGTCTACGACGTACGCCTGCTGCTGGAGCCCGAGGCGCTGCGCAGGACCATCACCAAGCAGGCGTCGCTCGCCGCCGCGCAGGACGCGCTGGTGCGGGCCGAGGAGGCCGAGGACCGGGCCGACCGCAGCCTCGCCAACCGCGACTTCCACCGGGCCCTCTACCTGCCGTGCGGCAATCCGCTGCTGGCCAGGATGCTCGACGAGGTCCGCGACCAGGCGGCCCTGGTGTCCACCGTCGCATGGGCCGCCGACCCGTCGTGGGAGCGGGAGGCGCACGAGCACCAGGAGATCCTGCGGGTCGCCCTGGCCGGCGACGCGACGGAGGCCGGCCGGCTGCTGCACGCGCACATCGCGGACTTCGTCCGCAGAGCGTTCCCCGACGACGAGGAGGGCCTGTGATGGACACGACCGCGCTGACGGGCGCGCTCGCCGGTGTGGTGGCGATCCCGGTGATCCCCTTCGGCACCGGCGGCGGCATCGACAGGCCCGCCTACCGGCTGCTGCTGCGCCGGCTGCTGGACGGCGGCATCGGCACCGTCACGCCGAACGGCAACACCGGGGAGTTCTACGCCCTCACCCCGCAGGAGCGGCAGGTGGTCGTGCAGGACACCCTCGCCGAGACCGCGCACCGCCCGGCCACCGTGGTCGTCGGCGTCGGCCACGACCTGCCGTCCGCGATCGGCGCGGCCGAGCACGCCCGCGACTGCGGGGCGCAGATGGTGATGGTGCACCAGCCCGTGCACCCGTACGTCTCGCAGGACGGCTGGGTCGCCTACCACCGCGCCATCGCCGAGGCCGTGCCCGAGATCGGCGTGGTGCCCTACATCCGCAACCCGCTGCTCGACGGCAGCTGGATGGCCGAGCTGGGCGAGAGCTGCCCCAACGTGATCGGCGTGAAGTACGCGGTGCCCGACGCCGCCCGCTTCGCCGCCTTCGCCAGGGACGCCGGCCTCGACCGCTTCGTGTGGCTGGCCGGACTCGCCGAGCTGTACGCGCCCGCGTACTTCGCGGCCGGCGCGACCGGCTTCACCTCCGGCCTGGCCAACGTCGCCCCCCGGATCTCACTGGACATGCTCGCCGCGCTGCGGGCCGGCGACTACCCGGCCGCGATGAAGGTCTGGGAGCAGATCCGCGCGTTCGAGGACCTGCGCGCCGCCCGGCAGTCCGCCGACAACGTCACCGTGGTCAAGGAGGCGCTGGCGGCGATGGGCCTGTGCCGCCGCGAGGTGCGCCCGCCCAGCAGCGCGCTGCCCCAAGACCGGCGGGCCGAGGTCGCCGCCGCAGTGGAGGGCTGGGGACTGTGACGGACGACGGAGCGACCAGCCCACCGGTGCTGCGCAGCAGCCACTGGTACGAGGGCGAGGGGTTGCGGGCCTTCAGCCACCGGGCCAGGACCCGGCAGCTCGGCTACCTGCCGCAGGAGCACCTCGGCAAGCCGGTGATCGCCGTGCTGAACACCTGGTCGGACATCAACCCCTGCCACAGCCATCTGCGCGACCGCGCCCAGGCCGTCAAGCGCGGGGTGTGGCAGGCGGGCGGCTTCCCGCTGGAATTCCCGGTGGCCACCCTCTCCGAGACGTTCCAGAAGCCCACCCCGATGCTCTACCGCAACCTGCTGGCCATGGAGACCGAGGAGCTGCTGCGCTCCTACCCGGTGGACGGCGCGGTGCTGCTCGGCGGCTGCGACAAGACCACGCCCGCCCTGCTGATGGGCGCGGCCAGCGCCGACCTGCCCGCCGTCTTCGTGCCCGCCGGGCCGATGCTGCCCGGCCACTGGCGCAACGAGGTGCTGGGCTCGGGCACCGACATGTGGAAGTACTGGGACGACAAGCGGGCCGGCCTGATCGGCGACTGCGAGATGGCCGAACTGGAGAACGGTCTGGCCCGCTCCGCCGGCCACTGCATGACGATGGGCACCGCCTCCACCCTGACCGCCGCGGCCGAGGCACTGGGCATGACGATGCCCGGCGCGTCCTCGATCCCCGCGGTCGACTCCGCCCACGAGCGGATGGCGGCGGCGAGCGGCGCGCTGATCGTCGGGCTGGTGCTGAGCGACCTGCGGCCCTCCGCGATCCTCACCCGCGACGCGTACGAGGACGCGGTCACCACCGTGCTCGCCCTCGGCGGCTCCACCAACGCCGTCATCCACCTGATGGCGATGGCCGGCCGCTCCGGAGTCCGGCTCACCCTGGACGACTTCGACCGGCTGGCCCGCACGGTGCCGGTGCTCGCCAACGTACGCCCCGGCGGCCGCTACCTGATGGAGGACTTCCACTTCGCCGGCGGCCTGCCGGGACTGCTCTCGCGGATCATCGGCCTGCTCCACCCGGACCGGCCCACCGTCGGCCACGCCACCCTGCGCGAGCAGCTCGCCGGCGCGGCGGTGCACGACGACGACGTGATACGCCCCGCCGCCGACCCGCTGGCCGGCGAGGGCGGGATCGCGGTGCTGCGCGGCAACCTCTGCCCGGACGGCGCCGTGATCAAGCACATCGCCGCCGAGCCGCACCTGCTCACCCACACCGGACCCGCCGTCGTCTTCGACGACTACCGGACCCTCCAGGCGACGGTGAACGACCCGGGCCTGGGCATCACCGCGGACAGCGTGCTGGTGCTGCGCAACTCCGGCCCCCTCGGCGGCCCCGGCATGCCCGAGTACGGCATGCTGCCGATCCCCGACCACCTGCTCAAGCAGGGGGTGCGCGACATGGTCAGGATCTCCGACGCCCGGATGAGCGGCACCAGTTACGGCGCCTGCGTCCTGCACATCGCCCCCGAGTCGTACGTCGGCGGCCCGCTCGCCCTGGTCCGCACCGGCGACCCCATCACCCTCGACGTCCCGGGCCGCACCCTGCGCCTGGACGTCCCCGAAGCGGAACTCGACCGCCGCAGGGCGCAGTTCAAGGCGCCGCCGCCGCGCTACGGCCGCGGCTACGGCGCGCTCTACCAGGAGCAGATCACCCAGGCCGACACCGGCTGCGACTTCCGCTTCCTTGCCGCACCCGGCCAGGTCCCGGAACCCTACGCGGGCTGAACCGAGGCCGCCCACCCGTCCGTCCGGGCGCCCGGCCCCCGGCACACGCCCTCCGTAGCGAAGGAGCCCCCGGTCATGGCCATCGCCGTGGCGAAGCACCCAGTCAAGAACCGCAGACGGCGCACCCGGCGCCTTCCGTATCTGCTGATAGCCCCGGCAGCCCTGCTGATGCTGGCCTTCATCGCCTACCCGATGATCAGCGTCCTCTACTACAGCCTGCAGGACTACAACGTCACCAAGCCCTGGCGCAACGGCTTCGCGGGCCTGTCCAACTTCACCAGGATCTTCACCGACGACCCGCAGTTCTGGCACAGCCTCGACTTCAGCGTGCGCTGGGTCGTGGTCGAGATCGCACTGCAACTCCTCATCGGTCTCGCGCTCGCGCTGCTGGTCAACCAGACCTTCATCGGCCGCGGCATGTCGCGCGCGCTGGTCTTCTCGCCGTGGGCCGTATCCGGCGTGCTGACCACCACGATCTGGATGCTGCTCTACAACCCCTCGACGGGCATGACCCGTTACCTGGCGGACGCCGGCATCGGCTCCTACGGCCACTCCGTGCTGTCCGACCCGCACACCGTCTTCTGGGCGGCGGTCCTCGCCGAACTGTGGCGCGGGGTCCCCTTCTTCGCGATCCTGCTGCTCGCCGACCTCCAGTCGATCCCCGGGGAGCTGTACGAGGCGGCGTCCGTCGACGGCGCGGGCCGGATGCGCCGGCTGTTCCACATCACCCTGCCGCACCTGAAGGACGCGATCGTGCTGTCCACGCTGCTGCGCGCGGTCTGGGAGTTCAACAACGTCGACCTGCTCTACACCCTCACCGGCGGCGGCCCCGCGGGCCAGACCACCACGCTGCCGCTCTACGTCGCCAACACCGGTCTCGACGGGCACGACTTCGGCTACGCGTCGGCGCTGACCACCGTCGCCTTCGTGATCCTGCTGTTCTTCTCCGTCCTCTACCTGCGCCTGAGCAAATTCGGAGGCGACCGCACATGACCGCCGCACTCGTCGAGGAAGGCGCCCTCGTACCGTCCGCCGCCGTCGCGCGTCCCCGCAAGGGCGGGCGCCGCGGGCGCGGGCCGAACGACGGTCCGCCGCGCTGGCAGATCTACCTCCCGCTCGGGCTCTACCTGCTGTTCACCCTGGTCCCCTTCTACTGGATGCTGCTGTTCGCGGTACGCCCCGACGGCTCGACCTCGCTGCTGCCGTGGCCGGCCACGGGGGCGCACTTCGACAAGGTGTGGAACGACAGGTCGTTCGGGATCTTCTTCCAGAACAGCATGCTGGTCGGCGTCGCCACCCTGATCGCCACCACCGTGGTCGCGCTCAGCGGCGGATACGCGCTGGCCCGCTTCCGCTTCAAGGGCAGGACCGCCTTCCTGATCGCCCTGCTGTGCTCGCAGTTCGTCCCCGGCGCGCTGATGCTCGTGCCGCTCTTCCAGATCTTCCGGCACCTCCAGCTGATCAACTCGCTGTGGAGCGTGGTGATCTCGGAGACGGTCTTCCAGCTGCCGCTGTCGGTCATCCTGCTCAGCGGCTTCATCCGTGGCATACCGGAGGCGCTCGAGGAGGCCGCCTGGGTGGACGGCTGCACCAGGCTGCGGGCCTTCTTCGCCGTGGTGCTGCCGATGCTGCGGCCCGGTCTCGTCGCCGTCGGCTCCTTCGCCTTCGTCCACAGCTGGAACCACTTCCTGTTCGCGCTGATGTTCCTCAGCGAGCAGGACAAGCAGACGATCCCGGTCGGCCTCAACACCCTGATCGGCGCCGACAGCGTCGACCTGGGCGCGCTGGCCGCGGGCGGCGTCATCGCCGCGGTGCCCGTGGTGATCGTCTTCGCCTTCATCCAGAAGTGGCTGATCACCGGCTTCAGCGCCGGCGCGGTGAAGGGGTGAGCGGCATGGGCGGCAGCGCCGCGGCCACCGCCGGCCGCCGGCCGGTACGCGTCGTGCTCGCGGGCGGCCGCGGCCACGGCCACTGGCACCTGGACAACCTGCGCCGCCTCAGCGCCCGCGGCATGGTCAAGCTGGCCGGGGTGTGCGACGTGCGGCCGCTGGACGCCGCCGCGCTGACCCGGCTCGGCCGGCCCGAGCAGGGCTCCGACCTCGGCGAGCTGATCGAGCGGACCGGCGCCCGGGTGGCCATCGTCTGCACCCCCATCCACACCCACACCGACCTGGCGCTGACCGCCGCGGCCCGCGGCGCCGACGTCCTGCTGGAGAAGCCGCCCGCGCCCTCACTGGCCGAATTCCGGCGGCTGGTGGCCGGGCTCGGCGGCAGCGGCAGGGCCTGCCAGATCGGCTTCCAGTCGCTGGGCTCGCACGCCCTCACCGCGGTGCGCTCGCTCGTCGAGGACGGCGCCGTGGGGGAGTTGCGCGGCATCGGCGCGGCCGGCAACTGGGTGCGCGAGGAGCACTACTTCAGCCGCGCCGCATGGTCGGGACGCCGCACCCTCGGCGGTGCCGACGTCGTCGACGGCGTGCTGACCAACCCGCTGGCGCACGCGGTCGCCACGGCGCTGCACCTGGACGGCAGCAGCCGCGAGCAGGACGTCGCCTCCGTCGGCACGGAACTCTTCCGCGCCCACGACATCGAGTCGGACGACACCTCCTGCGTCCTGATCCGCACCACCCGCGGCACCAGGATCGTGGTCGCGGCCACCCTGTGCGCGGCGACGCCGGCCGAACCGTATGTCGTCGTGCACGGCACCAGGGGCCGGATCACGCTCTGGTACAAGCAGGACCGGGTGCTGCTGCAACGTGCGGGACACGGCCCGGACGAGCGGGTGTTCGACCGCACCGACCTGCTGGAGAACCTGCTGGCGCACCGCGCCCGCGGCGCCGACCTGCTCGTGCCCCCGCAGTCGACCGGTGCGTTCATGAAGGTCGTCGAGGCCGTCCGCACCGCGGCGGACCCCGAGGGCGTCCCCGGGTCCCTTTGGCGTGCCGTTCCGGGGGAGCGCTCCCACCGCCGGGTGGTGCGCGACGTCGACAAGCTCGTCGACGCCGCGGCGGAGCGGCTGGCGACCTTCGGCGAGCTGGGCGCGCCCTGGGTGCGGCCGGCCGCACCGCGCACGGCGGTGCACCGGTGACCGCCGCCCTGCCGCTGCGCTGCGGCGACCGCACGGTGGGCAGCTACGTCCACCGGCCCGACCTCCCGGCACGGCTCTCCCCGCGCCCCTACCTGCACCCGCTCACCACCCTGGGCGGCGCGGCCGTCACCGAGTCGACGCCCCACGACCACCGCCACCACCTCGGCGCGGGCATCGCGGTGCCCGACGTGGCCGGGCGGAACTTCTGGGGCGGCAGGACCTATGTGCGCGACCAGGGGCCCACGGAACTGGACAACCACGGCGAGCAGCGCCACCTGCGCTGGATCCGGCGCGCCGCGGACGGCTTCACCGAGGAGCTGTCCTGGACCGCGGACGGCGAACGGCTGCTGCACGAGCGGCGCACCCTGCGTACCCGCCTGCTGTCGCCCACCGCATGGGAGCTCGACCTCTCCTTCACCCTCACCAACACCACCGCGGGGCCGCTGCGCATCGGCAGCCCCGCCACCAACGGCCGCCCCGGGGCCGGATACGGCGGCTTCTTCTGGCGGGCGCCCCGCGCCGCCGCGCCACCTCTGGTCTTCACCGCGGACGCGGCGGGGGAGGACGCCGTGCACGGCCGCAGGGCCGACTGGATCGCGCTGGCCGGCGAGCAGTGGACCCTCGTGCTGCGCGCGGCGGACCCCTGGTTCGTCAGGACCCGCGAGTACCCCGGCGTCGGGCCCGCGCTGGCCTGGCGCGACCCGCTGACCGTACCGGCCGGCGGCACCCTCACCCGGCGCGTCGTCACCGCCGTCGCCGACGGCCGCCTCGGACCCGGCGAGGCCGCCGCGCTCGCTGCCCGCACCACCCGATGATTCCGACAACCGAAAGAGCCGCCATGTCACGACCGCAGCACAGACACCGCAGACCGGCCGCGGGGATCGCCCTCGCCGCAGCACTCGCCCTGACCGCCACCGCCTGCGGTGACTCCGGGGGCGGCGACTCGGGGGGAGAGGGCAGCGGCAAGGGGAAGATCGTCTTCTGGGACAACAACGGCGGTGTCCGCACCGACGTCTGGAAGCAGATCATCGCCGCGTTCGAGAAGCAGAACCCCGACATCAAGGTCGAGTACGTCGGCATCCCGATCGCCGACGTGCAGAAGAAGTACGACACCGCCATCGCCGGCGGCGGCCTGCCCGACGTCGGCGGCGTCGGCACGGCGTACCTGGCCAACATGGTCGCGCAGAACGCGCTGGAGCCGCTCACCGACCGGATCGACAAGAGCGACCTCAAGGGCAAGCTGGTCACCGGCATGGTCGCCGGCGTCCAGGCGGCCGGCGGCCAGGGCAAGGAGATGTACGAGGTGCCCACCTCGGCCAACCAGGGCACCATCTGGTACCGCACCGACCTCTTCGCCGCGGCCGGTCTCCAGGCACCCACCACCTGGTCGGAGTTCTACCAGGCCGCCTCGAAGCTCACCGACGCGCAGGACAACAAGTTCGGCTTCACCATCCGCGGCGGCAAGGGCTCGATCGCCCAGGCCCTGGAGATGATGTACGCCCAGTCGGGCATCGAGAACTTCTGGGACGGCGACAAGACCACCGTCAACGACTCGAAGAACATCGCCGCACTGGAGAAGTACGTCGGCCTGTACAAGAAGTCGACCCCCGAGGCCGACCTGAACAACGACTTCGTCAACATGGTCGCCGAGTTCGACCACGGCAGCGTCGGCATGCTCCAGCACAACCTCGGCTCGTACAACGACCACATCAAGGCCCTCGGCAAGGACAAGGTCGACGGCATACCCCTGCCGCCCTCGCAGGACGGCGGGGTGCGGACCATCGTCTCCAACCCGGTCGACGGCCTGGGGATGTTCAAGTCGGGCAAGAACAAGGCCGCCGCCTGGAAGTTCATCGAGTTCGCCGCCTCCGCGCCGATGAACAGCCTCTGGAACCAGTCCGCGGGCGCCATCCCGGCCAACACCGGTGCGGAACAGGACAAGTGGATCAACGACGCCAAGCCCACCAAGGTGGCCATGGACTCGCTGAACGACCCCAAGACCAAGATCGTGCAGTTCCCGTACTACCTGCCGGACTGGAACAACATCACCAAGGCCGACACCGAGCCCGACTTCCAGAAGGTCCTGCTCGGCAAGATGACCGCCAAGGCCTTCGCGGACGAGCTCGCGGGCAAGCTCAACGACGCCCAGGCGGACTTCGCCCAGCACAGCAAGAAGTGAGCCGCGTGGCGGGGCCGGCCGGCACACCGGGAGCCGGCCCCGCCACCGCAGCCGTGCCCCGCCGTCCGGGCCGGCTTCCCCACCCCCCCGCATCCACCTTCACCCCCCACCGGGAGCCGAAGTGCGCAAGAGCCATGTCCCGATGATCGCCGTACTGATCTCCGCAGCCCCCCTGATGCTCGCCGCCGCACCCGCGCACTGCGGGTCGGCGCCCAAGCTGCCGCACTACGCCCGCCAGGCGCTCGCGGCCGGCGACGGGTGGGCCTCCCAGGGGTCGGGAACCACCGGCGGCGCCGCCGCCGACAGCGCGCACGTCTTCACCGTCACCAACCGGGCCGAGCTGGCCGCCGCCCTGGACGGCGGAAGCAGCACCCCCAAGATCATCCAGGTCGCCGGGACCGTCGACGGCAATGCCGACGACGCGGGCGCCCCGCTGTCCTGCGACGACTACGCCACCGACGGATACACCCTGGACGCCTACCTGGCGGCCTACGACCCGGCGGTCTGGGGCACCACCGAGGTGCCGGCCGGCCCGCTGGAGGACGCGCGCGCCGCCTCCGCGGCGGTGCAGGCCGCCCGCGTCGAGTTGAAGGTCGGATCCAACACCACCATCGTCGGCGTCGGCCGCCACCCCAGGCTGCTGGGCCTCGACCTGCAGGTGTCCGGCTCCGACAACGTGATCATCCGCAACCTCACCTTCGAGGACGCCTTCGACTGCTTCCCGCAGTGGGATCCGACCGACACCGCGGTGGGCAACTGGAACTCCGAGTACGACAACCTCGTCGTCACCGGCGCCACCCATGTCTGGGTCGACCACGACACCTTCACCGACGGCCGCCGCCCCGACGCCGACCAGCCCCTCTACTTCGGCCGCATCTACCAGCAGCACGACGGCGAGCTCGACGTCGTCAAGGGCGCCGACTACGTCACCGCCTCCTGGAACGCCTTCACCGACCACGACAAGACCCTGCTGTTCGGCAACAGCGACGGCGCCGCCGCCACCGACGCCGGCAAGCTGCGCATCACCTTGCACCACAACCTCTTCCAGGACATCGGCGAGCGCGCCCCGCGGGTCCGCTTCGGGCAGGTCGACGCCTACAACAACCACTACGTGGTCACCGACGCGGCCGACTACGTCTACAGCCTCGGCGTCGGGGTGCAGTCCCGGCTCGTCGCCCAGGACAACGCGTTCACCCTGCCGGCCGGCGTCACCGCGGACCGGACCATCGCGTACTGGAAGGGCACCGCGATGACGGAGGACCACAACTACGTCAACGGCCGCCCGGCAGGCCTGCTCGCCGCCTTCAACGCCGCCAACCCCGCCACGCCGATCGCCCAGGGCGCCGGCTGGACGCCGACCCTGCGCACCCGCGTCGACAACCCGCGCTCGGTCCCGCACATCGTCGACGGCGGCGCCGGTGCCGGCCGGCTGTGACGCAGGCCGCGCCGGCGGGTCCCCGCGGGGACCCGCCGGCGCGGTGCGCGCACCGGCGGGCGGCACGGCGCGCCAGGCGGCCCGGATACGCACTCACGACGGCGGGTTGCCGGTGCGGCCCGCGACGAACGGGGTGACCGTGAACAGGTCGTCGCAGTCGGTCACCCGCCCCGCGAAGTCCAGCCACGCGGTGTTGCCCGGCGGGTAGATCCGCAGCTTCGTGGACGCCGGCAGGCAGCTGCCCTGCTGGTTGACCGTGTGGATGGTGTCGCTCGCCGACTCGCCGGGCCGCAGCACCACCGGCGCGTAGTCCATCGGCTGCCGGTCGGCGGGCGCGCCGATCCGGCCGCCCTTCGCGTCCAGCATCGACAGCCCCGGATAGCCGGTGAGATGGCAGGTGGTGGAGCTGTGGTTGGTGAGCAGCAGATAGCGGAAGAGGCTGCCCGCGCCCGCGTCCCCGCCGCCGAGTGAGGCGGTCAGCTGCGAGGTCGCGCACATCGGGGTGGTGGCCGGGCTCGCACTGCCCGTGGCGCCGCCGCCCTTGGCCGGAGTGCTCGTCGCCGTCCGGCCGGTGGCGGTGCCCGCGCCACCGCGCGCGTCGCTGGTGCGCCGCCCGGTGGCCGGGGTCGCGGACGGCTCCCGCGTGGTCTGCCGGGTGGCCGTCGGGAGCGGCGGGGCCGTGGTGGTCGGCGAGTCGCTCGCGGGCGGGCTCACGGCGTGGTCGGAGCCGTGCGGGGCCAGCGCGCCTGCCAGGTACACGGAACCGGTCAGCACCACGGCCGCCGCGAGACCGCCGACCGCGGCCCGTGCCCGGCGACGGCGGGCCGCGCGCCGCCGGATCTGCGCGAAGGCGCCGGGCGGCGCGTCCAGATACCCGGGCGGCTGCCGCAGCAGCGGCTCCTGCGGGTCGGCGCCGCCACCGCCGGGGTCGCCCCCGTCGCGGTCAGGAAATCCGGTCATGGTGTCCCTCGAGTCGGGCGCGGAGCAGCTCGCGTGCCGCGTGCAGATCGGCCTTGACGGTCCCTTCGTTGCGGCCCAGCAGCGCGGCCACCTCACGGACCGGCAGGTCGGCGTAGTAGTACAGCAGGACGGGATTGCGCAGCCGCTCGGGCAGCGACTGCACCAGCATGCGCACCGAGGGGTCCGCCGGCTCCGCCTGCGGGCGTACGGCCTGCTCCGTGGTCACCCTGCGCAGCGCCCTGCGCTCGCGCTCCGTCCTGCGCCAGTGGTCGCGGACCAGGTTGGCCGCGGTCACGTAGAGGAAGCCGTTGGGCTCCTCGACCCTCGTCCAGCGCGCCCACAGCCGGGTGAAGGCCTCCGCGGCGATCTCGTGCGCCGTCCCGTCGTCGTCCACCAGCCGGCGGCACCAGCCCGCGAGCCGCGGATAGAGGGCCTCGAACAGCTCGGAGGCGGCGCGTTCTTCGGGCCGGATGACCGCCCTCCTCACTCCCGTCGTCGAGGCGCCGGCCACCGCCGGCCAGTGGTTCACGCCCCGCCGACCAGCGAGGCGTAGACGATCACGTTGTCCGGGTACCCACCGCCGCCCGAAATCCTCGTGCCGCCGCAGGTGATGAGACGCAGCGCCGGGTGGTCGACGTTCCCGTAGACCTCGTCGGTCGGGAAACGCGACTTCGCGACGGTCTGCACCCTGTCGACGGCGAAGGTGGCGACCGAGCCGTCCGCCCGGGTGACCGCCACCCGGTCGCCCGGCCGCATCCGGTCCAGGTGCCGGAAGACGCCGTCGCCGTACGCCCCGACGGTCACGTGCCCCAGCAGCACGGAGGGTCCGGTCTGCCCGGGCGTCGGCGATCCCCGGTACCACCCGGCAGGCGCGTGCGCCTCGATCGGCGGGACCCGTACGGTGCCGTCGGCCGCGAGGCCGAGTGACATGACGGGCGTGTCGACGCCGATGGCGGGGATGCGCAGCCGTTCGGGCGACGACTTCGCCATGGCCGAGGGCTTGCCTCCCGCGGTCCTGGGTGTGGTCGGCGCCCCGGTCGCGGTCGTGGCCCGCGCGGTGGGCGCCGCTGCCGTCGGGGCACCGCCCGCGCCGGCGTCCGTGTCCGTGGCCCTGCAGCCGGCGAGCAGCACGCCCGCCGCGACCGCCACCACCCACACCCTGGTGGCGGTCCCCCCACCGCGCGGCCCTGGGGCAGGAGCGCCGGTGGCGCGTGCCGCCCCGGCTCCCTGCCGTGACCGGCTGCCGAGCGCGCGCCTCCCGGGCCCGGCGAGCCCGCCGCGCACCCACGCCCGGCGCGCGCCGCGGCGGGTGCGGGGGCGGGTGCCGTGAGGGGGCTCGGGGAGCGGCACCGCGGGCCTGAGCGGATCCGCACCGTCCGTGCGGGGGGCCGGGCCAGAAGGATCCGCGGGCGGCCGCAGGGGACCGTTGCCTTTCCCCGTGGAGGCGGCGGGCGGGCGCGGCGGCACGGTCAACTCCTGGCCCGGCGGCGCCGGGTGGCGGCCGCGACGCCCGCGCCGCCGAGGACGAGGGCTCCGGCGCCCAGCCCGGCGGGCGCGCGCCACGAGTGGTCGCCGCCACCGGTCGCCGCGAGCCCGGTGTCGGGCGCCCCCGCGGGCACCGTCGGCACCTGCCGGCCGGGCGAGGTCGCCGTGGCCGTCGGGGGCGGGGGCTCCACCGGATCGCTGCCACCGGTCCCCGCGGCCATCGGCGTCACGGTGAAGAGGTGGTCGCAGTTCGTGATCTTCCCGGCGATCACCATCGAGGCGGTGTTCCCCGGCGGGTATATCCGTACCTTCGCCGAGGCCGGCAGGCAGGTCCCCTGGTGGTTGATCGTGTGGATGGTGTCGCTCGCCGACCCGCCGGCGCGCAGCACGACCGGCGCGTAGCGGCTCGGCTGACGGCCCGCCGGTGCCCCGATCTGCCTGCCGGCCGCGTCCAGCAGCGACACCCCGGGGTAGCCGGTGAGGTGGCAGGCCGTGGAGCCGTGGTTGGTGAGGACCAGGTAGCGGTAGAGGTTGCCCGCGCCCGCGTCCCCGCCGCCCAGGGCGGCGGTCAGCTGCGAGGTCACGCACATCGGGGTGCCGGGTGCCCGGCCGACCGGGGCCGAGGCCGTCGCGGGGGCCGCGCCCGCGGCCGCCATCGCCAGGACCGCCGCCGCGCCGGCGGCGAGTGAAGTGCTCCGCATGTCCCGTCCCTCGTTTCTCCGGCGGCCCGCCGCGCCCCGGAGCGAGCGCGGACCCGGGCCTTGCCGGGAGTCGCGAGCAGAGACGACACAGCGCTCGCCCGGGTTGTAAAGACTTCGTCAAGTCACCCCGTGCGGAACCGAGTCCGCCGGACCGGGCCCCAACGCGCCCCGCTGACCAGCCGACTTCATGATTGGGGCCGACCTTCACTACGATCCTGCGATGATCATGAGAAGACTCGTGGCCACGGGAATGGCCGGTGGCCTGCTGGCCACCCTCGCCTGCGGGCTGCTGCCCGCAAGCGCCACCGCCGACGACGAACCGGCGGCGCAACCCTCACCGAAAGTCGAGCTCGTCCTCGACGTCAGCGGCTCCATGCGGGCCAAGGACATCGACGGGCAGTCCCGGATGTCCGCGGCGAAGCAGGCCTTCGACGACGTCCTCGACTCCACACCCCCCGATGTCGAACTGGGCATACGCACCCTCGGTGCGGACTACCCGGGCAACGACCGCAAGACCGGCTGCAAGGACACCAAGCAGCTCTACCCGGTCGGCCCGCTGAACCGCACCGAGGCCAAGACCGCGGTGGCGACGCTCGCTCCCACCGGCTGGACCCCGATCGGGCCCGCGCTGCTCGCCGCCGCGGACGACCTCAAGGCAGGCGGCGAGGGCACCCGCCGGATGGTGCTGATCACCGACGGCGAGGACACCTGCAACGCCGACCCCTGCGACGTCGCCCGCGACATCGCCGCCCAGGGCATCCACCTGGTCATCGACACGCTCGGCCTGATCCCCAACGCCACCACCCGCAACCAGCTCAGCTGCATCGCGGAGGCCACCGGCGGCACGTACACCACCGTGCAGCACAGGGCGCAGCTCACCAGCAAGGTGCAGCAGCTGGTCAAGCGCAGCACCGACCCGGTGGCCGCCACCCCGGTGGCCACCCAGGGCGCCGCGAACTGCGCCGACGCACCAGTCCTGAAGGCCGGCCTGTACTCCGACCGCGAGACCTTCTCCGAGAACCGCTGGTACCGCGTCGACGTCCGCCCGGGACAGGAGCTGCGGGCCGCGGTGAGCATCGGCGACGACCGGGCGGTGAACGCCGGATACGGCGTGCTGCTGCGCGGAGTCACCCTGCACGGCAGGGAGATCGTCCGCGACGACGAGGGCGGCAGCGGGCGCACGGACGCGGTCTCGGCCGGCATCCGCTACCCCAAGCCGAAGGCGGACTCGGACACGCCGGCGGAGACCGTGTGCCTCCAGGTCGGCAACTCCTTCTCCGCACCGGCCTCCGTCAAGACCACGCCCGGCCTGCCGGTCGAGCTGTCGATCGACCTGGTGCACAGCCCCGACCAGCCGTCCGACGTGGCCTTCTACGGCCTGGGACGCGGCTGGTGGCTGCTGGGACTGCTGGCCGTCACCGGCGGCATCGCCGGACTTCTGACCGGCTGGGCCGCCCGCTGGCGGATGAACTCGGGGAGGGCTTCCTGATGCGCACCGCACGACGCCTGGCCGCCGCGGGGCTGCTCGCCGCCACCGCGCTCGCCGTACTGACCGGCCCCGCCGCGGCCGACGACACACCCGCGGCCACGCCCACCGCGACCGCCACCGCGGGCGACGACGGACCGCCCACCGAGGCGGGCACCAACTTCCTCACCGCCACGGTGATCCAGCAGGGCGAGAAGGCCACCGCCACCGCCTCGGCGGGCGACTACCTGTACTGGGTGGTGCCCGCGGACGTCGGGCAGAACGTCACGGTGAAGGCCACCGTGGCCTTCGGCTCCGGGTCCGGGGCCACCGCGGCGCACGGCGCCTCGACCTGGCAGATCGACGTCTACGACGGGCTGCGCCGCCGCCAGCCGTGCCGCTACGGCGCCCAGACGCGCACCGCCGCGGCCGACGCGGCCAGCGTCGAACTCGCCTGCACCCTGCGGCCGGTGCGGTCCTGGGCCGACACCTGGTCCAACGACCCGCTGCGCGGCGCCTATTACCTGCGGCTCACCGCGCTGAACGTGCCGGAGGGCGACCTCGGCCAGCCGGTCCGCGCGACCGTCGAGGCCACCTCGCACGGCACCGCGGGCCGCAACGCGGTCGACGGCTCCGTCGTCCCTGTGGTCTCACGCAACGCCCCCGACGTCGCACCCGGCGACGGCTGGGCAGGTACCTGGTGGTCGCCGCGGTGGCTGTGGACGGCCGGCGGCGGCCTGCTCGCGGTCTTCGCCGCGCTGGGCGCCCACCGGCTGGCACGTGGCCCGCTGCGCCCGCCGTCCCGCCGCTCCGGCCATCCGGTCGAGCCCGACCAGCCCTACAGGTCGGCCGGCTACTCCTCCTGAACGCCACGCGCCGCCGGCCGGGCTTCCGAGCCCGGCCGGCGGCGCGACGCACGCCTCACGCCCGGCTACTCATCACGTTCGAAGTCCGCTTCCCACACCTCGCGGTCCAGCGCCCGCTGGGCGGCGAAGTACAGGTCGTGGACGAAACCCATGGCCTGCTCCGGCGAGAGTTCCGGCGCCTCGCTCAGCAGCCGCTGCGTCCAGGTGGCGATGTGGGCCTCCGGGGCGATCCGCGCGGGCTGTGCCTGCGAGCCCGCGGTCAGGCCCGCCTCCTGGCGGTCCACCGCGGCGCGCTCCACGAGCCGGTCCTCGTCGGGGCGCCCCGGCATGCCTCGGCTGTGACCGGTGTCGGGGTCTCCCTCGACGGCCGTGTTGGACTTGTGGTGGTGTGCCATGGCTACTCCTCTCGATGCCGGTGCCGGCCGGCGCCGCGGACCGTGTCGGTGCGCGGAGAGGTCTGCGAGCACATCCGGGGCGGTTCCGCGCCGGACATACTCCTCACTCAAACGCCTCGTCCGCCGGGCCGCAAGCGGGGCGGCCGGCCACACGCCGGCGTCCGTTCGACCGCGGGTGCCCGCAGGGAACGGTCAGGACCCGGTGCCGATGGACACCACTTCCGCCGATGTCGGCCCTCCCGGCGTCTCGTAGTCCACGGCGTCGCCCGCCCGGTGGCCGAGCAACTCGCGGCCGAGCGGGCTGTCGGCCGTGACCAGCGACTGGTCCCGGTCGTCGGCGACCTCGCCCACGTGCAGCGTCTCGGTCGTACCGTCGGCGAACCGCACGGTGACCGTGCTGCCGACGCCCACGGCGTCGGTGCTCGGCGGACCGCTCTCGGTCGCGTCGTGCAGACGCTCGGTGACCTCGGCGATCCGGTTGTCCAGCCGCGTCACCTCCGTGGCGCGCTGCAGTTCGTCGGCCTGGTCCGCGCTGTCGCCCGGCGATTCGGAGTCGTTGCCCTGCAGGGTCAGCGCGACCGACCCGCGTTCTTCACGCAGATCGGACAGTTCCTTTTCGAGCGCGCGGCGCGCGTCGGGGCTGAGGGGCTCGGGGACACCGGTCATGCCTGCTCCCGTGGTCGAGGCGGTACGGAGCCGGGTGAGTGGTCACCGTGTGGAATTCCCGTACACGCCCCCATTTTAGTCGAATTGCCCGAGGGCGGCCCGGTCGCCGCAGCCACCTGTACGGCGTAGCGTGAAAACACGAACCCACCGCTGCGATCAGGACTTTCCGCAGGCGAGGGAGCTGAGAAGGCATGGGCAGGAATTCCCCGGCAAAGGGCCGGCACGGTCTCGCCGCGCGAGGACAGGGAAAGCAGCTCTACTTCCACACGCAGATCCCGCACGCGGAGCGGCAGCCCACGGACCCCCTCCTCGCCAAGCGCCACCGGCCGCACGAGCACCGCCGGCAGAACGGCCACTGGGTCCCGTGACCCGGCTGCGCCGAGGAGCACGCGTCGCAGCGACCCCAGCGAAGGTGGCATGGTGGATACGTCCGATCTGACCCCCCAGACCCTGGCCGACCTGCGCAGGCCGCGGCCCTATCCGGCGATCACGCTGGCGATGCCGACCGATCCCGACCTCCCCTTCGGCGAGAAGGACCGGATCCTGCTGCGCGACCTGGTCATCCAGGCCGGACGCCGGCTGGCCGACGACCCCGATGTCACCCGCGAGGCGCGGCTTGCCCTGCGCGACCACGCGCTGGACGCCGAAGCGATCGAGCGTGCGGGCATTCCCTTCCATCCCGCCGGTGCGCTGGTGGTGCACCTCGCCGTGGGCGAGCCGGCCCAGGTGTGGCAGCTGACATCACCGGCCGTCGAGCCGCGGGTGGAGTTCGCATCCGCCTTCCTGACCCGGTACGCGGTCGCAGCCGAGCAGCGCTCGCGGCCGTACCTGGTCCTGGTCCTGGACCAGGAGACCTGCCGGCTCCACCGCGGCTCGGTGCGGCGACTGGTCGAGGTGACGCGGCACGGATTCCCCGACGTCCCGCGGATCCCCTCTCCCGAGGACTCCCTTCCCGGGCCGATCCCGCACTCGGCGCCCTACGAGAGCCACGACGAGCGGGTCAGGCAGTATCTGCGGACCGTGGACACCCGGCTGGGCGCGGCGCTGAAGGAGTACGACGACGCGCCGCTGTTCGTCGTCGGCAGCCAGAAGGTGCTGTCGGCCTTCAAGGGCCTCACGGGACACGGCGACCGCATCGCCGGCACGCTGCCGCTGACCGGCATGGACAAGGACCCGGAGCGGGACCTGGCGAGGCGGCTGGCACCGCTGGTCGAGGACTTCCGCGCGACGCAGGTCGCCGCGGCCGTCGAGGACCTGGGCGCGGCACGCGCGCAGGGCAAGTACGCGGGCGGCCCCGCGGACGTGTGGACCGCGGCGGCCGACCAGCGGGTGCACCGGCTGCTGGTGGAGGAGAGCCTCGCGGTGGCCGGCCGGATCGGCGGGGACGGCCGCGACCTGGAGGTCGTGCCCTACCCGGAGCCCGTGACGCTGCCGGACCCGCGCCAGGACGGCCGGTCGCCCGCGCACACGGCCGCGGTGGCCACCGACATCGTCGAGCGGCTGGTCGAGAACGCCGTGGAGGCCGACTCCCAGGTGCTGTTCGTGCCCGACGGGACGCTCGACGCCGCCGGCGGCGTCGCGGCGGTACTGCGCTACTGACCCGCGTCCGGCTTCCTCCACCTCGGCCGAGCCTACGGATGCGCCCCCGCGGGACGTCCGAGCGCCGCCGCCAGCTCCGCCGCGTCCGGCGGATTGGCTCCCGCCCGTGACACCGTCAGTGCCGCTGCGGTCCCCGCCCGGCGCAGCACCCCGGCGAGCGCCGGGCCGTCGAGCGCCGCCGGCAGATGCCGCCGGGCCGCCGCCCCCGTGAGCCCGAGCCCGGCCATCGTGTCGAGCGCGGCCGCCATGAAGGCGTCGCCCGCGCCCACCGTGTCGGCGACCTCGACCCTGACCGGCGCCACCGTCACCTGCCCGGCACGGGTGAAGGCCGAGGCGCCGTCCGCACCGAGCGTCACGAAGACGGCCGCAGGCCCGAGGGCGAGCCAGCGCCCTGCCACCGCACCCGCGGCCTCACCCGGGTACAGCCACGCGATGTCCTCGTCGCTCGCCTTGACCACGTCGCTCATCGCCACGCACTTCTCCACCTGGGCCAGCGCCTCGTCCCGCGAGTCCAGCAGCGCCGGGCGGATGTTCGGGTCGTAGCTGACCGTCGCGGACTCCCGCAGCCGCGCCGCCACGCCGAGAGCCGCGGCAGCGCCGGGCGGCTGCACCGCGCCGATCGACCCGAGGTGCACATGCCTCGCGCCGGCCGGCACGTCCACCGGCCGCAGCGTCCACCCGATCTCGAAGTCGTAGGACGCCGCGCCGCGCTCGTCCAGCCTCACCACCGCGGTCGGGGTGGCCGCCCCCTCCTGCCCGTCGGCGAGCAACTCCACCCCGGCCGAGGCCAGATGGCCGCGGATCAGCCGTCCGGCGTCATCCTTCCCGAGCTGGGTGAGCAGCGCCGTGGGGCGCCCCAGCCGTGCCAGCCCGTAGGCGACGTTGGCGGGACTGCCGCCGGGGTGCGCCACGTCGGGCCTGCCGGGGGTGCGGACGATGTCGGCGACGCTCTCGCCGATCACCAGGAAGTCGCTCATCCGTCCATCCTCCCGCGCCCGCGGTACCGATCCGCCGGGGGGCTCCCGCGCGGCCGCCAGGGCACGCGCGGCGCCGCCCGCCTCAGAGCGTCTGGCGGCGGACGAGCGCGTGGAACGGCCCCCCGGCGTCGGCCAGCAGCTCCTGCGGCGGTCCCTGCTGGACGATACGGCCCGCGTCCATCACCACCACCCGGTCGGCGTCCAGCACCGTGGACAGCCGGTGCGCGACCACGATCCGGGTGGCCCGCAGAGCCCGGGTGCTGTCGATCACGGTGCGCTGGGTGGCGTTGTCGAGCGCACTGGTCGCCTCGTCGAGGAAGAGGATCCGCGGGCGGCGGATCAGCGCCTGCGCGATCATCAGCCGTTGCCGCTGCCCGCCGGACACCGCCGCGCCGCCGTCCGGCAGCACCGTGTGCATGCCCATCGGCATCGCCGCGATGTCCTCGGCGAGCCCGGCCATCGTGGCGGCCTGCCAGGCCTCCTCCTGGGTGTAGGAACCGGCGCCGCGGATGCAGTCGAGGATCGAGCCGGTGAAGGGCTGCGCGTGCTGGAGCACCACCCCGCACTGCCTGCGGACCGCAGCCCGGTCCAGCGCGGCCAGGTCCTGGCCGTCGTAGCGGACGCTGCCCGACACGGGGTCGTCGAAGCCGATCAGCAGCCGCAGCAGCGTCGACTTGCCGCACCCGCTCGGCCCGACGACGGCCACGAACTCGCCGGGCGCCACCCGCAGCGACACCTCGTCGAGCACCAGCGGCCCCTCGCCCGGATAGCGGTAGGACACCGCGACGGCCTCGATCGCGCCGGACAGCGCGCCGGGCCGGACGCTGCCGGCCGGCACCTCGGGGGTCGCCGCGAGCACCGGACGCAACTGCTCGGCCATCGGCAGCACGGAGACGGCCGACAGCAGCGCCCCGGTGAGCTGCCCGGTCGAGGAGAGCATCATCGTGGCCGCCGAGTTGAAGGTCAGGAAGCCGGCCGCCGACAGGCTGCCGCGCGCCGGGCCCGCGAGCAGCATGAAGACCGCGAGCGTGCACAGCGGCAGGTAGACCGCGTTGACGACGCTCGCCACGTTGCCGGCCCGGCCCGCCCTGCGCTGGAGTTCGCGGCTGCGGGCGAAGTCCGCGGCCCAGGCGGCGTACGCGAAGCTCTCCGCCGCCGCCACCCGCAGCTTCGGCAGCCCCCTGAGGGTCTGGAACGCCTGGTTGTTCAACCGGTTGCCCAGCTCCACCAGTTGCCGCTGCCAGCGCAGTTGGGCCAGCCCCGCGGCCAGCAGCACCGCGCCGACGGCGGCCAGCATGCCGAGTGCGGCCAGGGCGAGCGGGACGCTGTAGCAGAGCAGCAGGACCAGGTTGACCACGGCGACCGTGCCGGACTGGATGGCCACCGACGTGGTGCCCGACAGCACCCGGCGGATCGCGCTGACCCCCATGGCGGCGCTCGCCAGCTCCCCGGTGGAACGGTGCGCGAAGAAGCCGGTGGGCAGCCGCAGCAGCCGGTCCCACACGGCCGGTTGCAAGGTGGCCTCGATCCGGCCTTCGAGCCGCAGCACCGCGATGTTCTGCACCAGCATGAAGGCCGCGGACACCACCGTGGCGGCCACCACCGCGAGCGCGGCCTGCACGATGAGCCCGTTCTCGCCCTGGGGGACGTAACTGCCCAGGATGCGCCCGGTGGCGAGCGGCACCAGCGCGCCGAGGCCGACCGCGACCAGGCTGCCGGCCAGCAGCCGGACCAGGTCCGCCGCGGTGCCGCGCAGCCCGAAGCGCAGCAGCCCGCGGGCGGAGACCGCGCGCTGCGGCAGCGGGCGGTGGAACATGACGGCCTGCGGGGCGAATCCGGCGGCGTTCACCGGGCCGACCCGGGTGGTGCGGCCGGCCACCGGATCGACCGCACGGTAGCCGCCGCGCCGCCACAGCAGCGCGACCGGTGCGCCGGACGCCGCCGTGCGGCCCACCAGCGGTCCTGCGTCCGTCCGCCACCAGCGCCCGCCGAGCGCCACCTCGCGGGTGCGGAAGCCCGAGGCGACGGCGATGTGCTCCACCGCCCCCAGCCGGGTGCCCGTTTCGGCGCCGGCCGGCTCGGCGACCGTGATGCCGCTCGCCGCCGCGACCAGCCGGCAGACCGCCAAGGTGGCGTCGCCGTCGCCGCCGGAGTCACGGCCCGGCCGGTCGAGCGCCGCCAGCAGCAGCCGCTCCGCCCGGGCGCCCGCCGCCTCGCCGGCCCGGGTCCCGGCCGCCGCCCGCTCCTCGTGGGCGTGCTCCACCTGCTCGATCCAGCGGCCGAGCGAGAGCAGCAGCCGCGACTGCTGCCTGACCATGCGCTGCCACATCGCCCCGTCGACCAGCAGCCGGCCGGCCGACTCCCGGTCGAAGTCGGCGCCCAGCCGCACGCTGCCCGGTTCGACCGGCACCCACCGGATGTCGTCCTGCGCGGACGGCGACCCGGTGGCGGGCCGGCCGTCGACCCGGGCCTCGAACATCAGCCGCAGCCCGCGCCCGACACCGAGCGCGAAGGCCTCCTCCAGCACGCTCAGCGGCGGACCGCCCGCCGCGTACGGATCGGCGTACTGCTGCGGGTATGGCTCCTGCCGGGGTTGCGCCAGGGAGTGGGGGTACGGCGGGGCTTGCGGGCCGGCGAACAGCTCGCGCAGCGCGATCCGCCGCAGCCCGCACCCCGGCAGCGGCCTGCCGACCAGGGAGTGGTGCGGACCGTGCGCGGGGCCGAGCACCGCGGTTCCCGCCTCCAGGCGCCCGAGGTGGTGCCAGCGGCCCTGGCCGTCGCCGCCGACCGCGAAGAGGTCCACCGCCCCGGCCGTCACCAGCCACAGCGTCTCCGGCCCGGCCAGCGCCAGGCTGCGCGCCCCGGCGCAGTCGACCGCCTCGCCGAGCCCGCCGAGCGCCGCGACGACGGGATCCCCGCCGCCGTAGGCGGCCGAGTGCGGCGGCAGCGGGCCGTCCCGCCGGTCTCTGGCGGGGCCGTCGGCCGCGGGCAGCGGCGCGCTCCCGTACGGTTGATGCGGCACCGGGCCGGAGCCCTGGGCGGTCGGCGCGGGGAAGGGACCGGGCGGCTGCGTCACGTCAGTGCTCCCTCACCAGATCCGCGTACGGGCCGCCCGCCGCCACCAGGGTCTCGTGGCGGCCGCGTTCGACGATCGCGCCGCGGTCCAGCACGACGATCTCGTCGCTGTCGCGCACCGTGCTCAGCCGGTGCGCGACGACCACCCGGGCGCAGCCGCGGCGCCGCAGGTTGTCGATGATCAACCGCTCGGTCTCCGCGTCGAGCGCGCTGGTCACCTCGTCGAGCACCAGCACCGCGGGATCGCGGACCAGGGCCCGGGCGATCTCCAGGCGCTGCCGCTGCCCGCCGGAGAAGTTGCGGCCGTCCTGCTCCACCCGGCAGCGGATGCCGCCGGGGCGCCTGGAGACCACGTCGAGGACCGCCGCGTCCGCGAGCGCGGCGGTCACCGCCTCGTCGGGGACGGACGGGTCCCACAGCGCCACGTTGTCGCGGACGGTGCCCTCGAAGAGGAAGACGTCCTGGTCGACGAAGGCCACCGACGCCGCCAGGGTGCTGCGCGGCAGATCCGCGAGGCGCCGCCCGTCGATGCGCACCGTGCCGCGCGACGGCTCGTACAGCCCCGACACCAGCCGGGACACCGTCGACTTGCCGCTGCCGGAGCCGCCGACCAGCGCGACCTGGCGGCCGGGGCCCACCGCGAGCGAGAAGCCGGTGAGCAGGGGCGGGTCGAGCGGGCTGTAGCCGAAGGTGACGTCCTCGAGCGACACGTGCCCGGTGAGCCGGCGCGCGTCGCCTGCGCGCACCGCGCCGCGGCCGGGGGAGTGGACCGGGTCGACGGGGAAGCCCTCCACGTCCCTGAGCCTGGCGAGGTCCGCGGCGAGGTCCTGCGCCCGCCCGGCGACCGCGCTGAGCCGGGTGACGGGTGCGGTGAAGCCGGTCACCAGCGCCTGGAAGGCGACCAGCAGGCCGACCGAGATCCGGCCTTCGACCGCCCGCTGGCCGCCGACCAGCAGGATCAGCGCGCTGTTGAGCGCGGCGAGCGAGGGGGCGACGACCGCGAGCGCCGCACCGGGCACGCCGAGCCGCTGCCTGCCGTCCAGGGTTGCCGCGTGCTGCCCGGCCCACCGGCGGAAGTAGCCGTCCTCGGCACCGGTGGCCTTCATCGTCTCGATCAACTGGAGCCCGCTGTAGGAGGTGTTGGTCAGGCGGGCGGTGTCGGCGCGCAGCTTGCGGGTGCCGGTGGCCCGCAGCCGCACCACGATCCGCATCGCCGCCACGTTCAGCAGCGCGATCAGCACGCCGAGGGCCGTCAGCTCCCGGTCGTACGTCCACAGCAGCGCCGCGTAGAGCAGCACCACCACCGCGTCCACCCCGGCCGCCGCCAGGTCTCTGGCCAGGGTCTGCGCGACCGTGTCGTTGGACTGCAACCGCTGCACCAGGTCGGCGGGGCTGCGCTGGGCGAAGAAGCGCACCGGCAACCGCAGCAGATGCCGCATGAAGCGCGCGCTGCCCAGAGTCGAGGACACCACCCGCCCGTGCAGCAGGTTCGCCTGCTGCACCCAGGTCAGCACCGCGGTGAGCCCCAGCACCACGGCCATCGCCGTGAACAGCGTGCCCAGCAGGGCCGGCCCGCCGCCGAGCAGGAAGGAGTCGATGTAGGTCCGGCTCAGCGCGGGCGCCGCCGCGCCCACCACGACCAGCAGCAGGCTGGCGAGCATCGCGGCCGACATGGTGCCCGACGTGCCGCGCAACCGGGCAGGCAGCCCGCGGACCACCCCGGGCCTGCGCCCGGCCCTGACGAAGCCGGCGTCCGGCTCGAAGGTCAGCACCACACCGGTGAACCCGGCGTCGAGCTCCTCGGGCGACACGAAACGGCGGCCGCGCGCCGGGTCGTTGAGGTACGCCCCGCGCCGCCCCGGCCACCGGCCGGGGCCCTCGTAGACGACATAGTGGTTGAACTCCCAGAACAGCACGGCGGGCAGCGGCAGTTCGGCCAGGGCGGCGGGCTCCGCCTGCAAGCCCCCGGCCCGCAGACCGTAGGTGCGCGCGGCCTTGAGCAGGTTGCCGGCCCGTGAGCCGTCCCTGGACACCCCGCAGGCCACCCGCAGCTCTTCGAGCGGCACATGGCGCCCGTGGTGGCCGAGGACCATCGCCAGGGCCGCGGCGCCGCACTCCACCGCCTCCATCTGCAACACCCCGGGCGTACGCGCCCGGCGGCGGCCGGGGCGCGGGCCGCGCCCGGGGCGGTGCCGGCCCGTGGCGGGCGCGGCCGGTCGGCCGGTGTGGCGGGCCGTCACGGCAGCAGCCAGTCGAGAGGGCGCTGCGCGGGCAGCAGCACGGAACCGCTGACCGGCGTCAGCGACGCAAGCGGGTACGGCGGGCCGCCGCGCGAGGACCAGCGGTAGCCGGTGGCCGTGCCGGGGTCGCGCCGCAGCCGCACCGTGACGGCCAGCGGCGCACCGTGGGCGGCGAAGGCCGCGCCGAGCCGGGCGTCGCCGAGGAATCCGGCGATCTGCTGCGGGCTCTGCGGCTCGCGGCCCACCTCGGTGACCGTGCCGCGCAGCACGCCGTACCGCCCGGCGGGCACCGACTGCACGGTCAGCTCCACCGCGGCGCCGACCGGCACCGGCGTCCCGGCGGCCGGATAGAGCACCACCTCCAGCGGGTCGCTCGCCCGCTCGGCCCGCTCCAGGTCCGCCACCTCGCTGCCGGCGCCGATCACCGTGCCGATCCCGGCCGGCAGCGCGGTCACCCGCCCCGCCGCGACCATGCGCACCTGCTGCACCCCCTGCGCGGTGCGCACGTCGAGCAACGGCGCTCCGGCCGCGAGCAGGTCGCCGACCCTGGCCCGTACCCGCACCACCTGGCCCGCCAGCGGGCTCTGCAGCACGTAGCCTCCCGCGCCGCGGGTGAGCACCCCGGGCACCGTCGTGCGGGACGACACGGAGCCGCCCACCGCCCACACCCCCGCGCCGGCCAGGACGACCACCGCCACGGTCAGCGCCAGCAGGCCCTGCGGCCGGGCGAACCGCACCGGCAGGTCCAGTTCCTCTGGCGAACGGAGCCTGGACAGCGCTTTCTGCCGGAATTCCACCGAAGTCCTCCCTGACAGCCCCGTGGACCCCGGGCTGTCAGGCCCCGGGGTCCACGGTCGGTCGCGAATGCGCTCAGAGACCGGCGAGACCGGTCAGCGGCGCCACGTTCACGCCTGCCGCCGAGGTGGCAAGACCCGTGACGTCGGAGACGGTCGGCAGCATCGCGTCGACCGTCCACACGGTGTCGAGCACCGGGCCGAGAATGCCGCCTGAGATGGTGTCGAGCTCGCTGTCGGAAATCTCGCGGGTCTCGACCCTGGGGGTGGAATCCTTGCGCATGAGTGCATCGTCCCTTCGTTGTACCGGAATGCTTCGAAAACATTGTCGAACCGGGCGGGCGGTGAGAACCGGGCAGGCCGAATCGACGGCCCATCCGACGCCCGGAATTCCGGAGGGTGTTCTTTCAACTCCCGCTCGGCGCACGATGCAAGCACATCGAAGCCGCCTGAGCCACCCCGGGATCGGCAGGTCGGCGCAGGTGGGTGCGGTGTGGCGGCAGTCGGCACGGGACGGTGACGAATTCTTCACACCGTTTGCCCCCAGGAATTCGCACAGCGGCGGTCCTGCGGAAGCTCCGGCACATTCCGCTCGAACACACCTGCGTGCCGGCGGCCGGGAAACCGGAATGCCGGGAGATACGGCGGGTGTGTGTGCAGAGTATGCGCCCGTGCTGTGCGCTCCCGCAGATAACGGTATTCCTGCGGTCACGTCGGCAGACGGGCGGGAGATCAGGGGATGTGCCCCGATGTCGTACATCCGGCGATTACCGCCCATCCCGCCCGGGCGCCGTGCCACCGGTGTCCGCGGCGCGCCGTCACGGGCGCCGGGCGAGGCCGAGCGGCAGCAGCATCGCGGCGGCGGTCAGCGCGAAGGCCCCCGGGTAGCCGGTCAGCGCGGCCAGGCCGCCGAAGCCGACCGCGCCCGCACCCATCCCGGCGTCGTAGCCGACGTTCCACAGCGCGCTCACCGTGCCGTAGCCGGCGGCTGACACCCGCGCGTACATGAGTGACAGCGTCGCGTTCTGCATCACCCCGAAGCCGGCGCCGAAGACCGTGACCCCGCACAGCACCGCGGCCGTGCTGCCGGTCGCCGCGGTGAGCAGCAGGCCCGCCGCCGACAGCAGCAGCCCGGGCAGCACGAGCCGGCCCGCGCCGTACCGGTCCCCGGCGCGTCCCGCGAACCACCGGGCCGCGGTCGAAGCGGCCGGCTGGACGAAGAGCGCCGCGGCCAGCACACCGGACGCCGCCGCGGGTACGGCGAGCGGCAGGAAGGTGACCACGATCCCGGCCCCCAGCGCGGTGACCGTGAAGACGGCGGCCGGCCGTACCAGCGCGCCGTCCCGCAGCCCGGCCACGACGCCCCCTGGCGCCCCGGCCCTCGATCGGCCGGACGTCAGCCGCCGCCACGACCGCCGTACGGCCGAACGCCTCCCCGGCCGCCAGGCCCGCGCGCCGGCTGCCGCGCCCGGCCCGTCGCCCGGCTGCGGCGGGACCGGCCGCCCCGCGGCGACGGCAGCACCGCCCTGGTCATCCGCACCGCCCGCGGCCGGTCCGCGGCCGGGAAGGCCAACCACCGCCACCACCGCCACCAGCGCAGGCAGCCCGCCCGCGACGCACACCGGCAGGTAGCCGACCCGGCCGGCCAGCCAGACACCCAGCGGCAGCGCCAGCAGCGAGGGCACCCCCGACACCAGCCCGGTCAGGGCCAGGCCCTCGCCGCGGCGCTCCGCCGGGATCAGCGACGCGGTCAGCGCGCCGCCGGCCACCACCGTCAGGGCGAAGCCCATGCCGCGCAGCGAGCACACCGCCACGATCCAGGCCATGCTCCCCGACACGGTCACCAGCAGGGCGGGAGCGCCCAGCAGCACGAGCCCCGCGGCCAGCGCCCGCCGGTATCCGTGCCGGGCGACCAGCCGCGGGGTGGCGAGCTCCCCGCACACCGTGGCGAGCATCAGCGCCCCGGTCGCCAGGCCCGCGTCCCCGCCCGAAGCGGTGGCGTACAGCGGCACGACCGACAGCAGCAGGAAGAAGCTCGCGGACGCGCCGACCACGGTGACCAGGCGCAGCATCAGCGGTCTGGTGACCAGCGGCGGGCGGGTGGCAGGAAGGGCGGCGACGGGGGTCCTGACGCGCGGTGAAGTGGTCATGGCCACGACGCTACGAGCCGGCCGGCCCCCCGGTAAGCTCCATTTCCATGCCGCTGGAGTGGTCCGGTCTCTCGCCCGAGCTGCTGCTCACCCTCGACAGGGACGGTCCCCGGCCGCTGCGCGCCCAGCTGGAGGACCGGCTCAGGGACGCGATCCGCGACGGCCGCCTGGACGTCGGCGAACGGCTGCCGTCCTCGCGTGAACTCGCCCGCAGGCTCGGCCTGTCCCGGGGCCTGGTCCAGGACGCCTACGCCCAGCTCAGAGCCGAGGGCTACCTCGACTCCCGGGTCGGCGCCGCCACCTCCGTCGCTGCCGGCGCGTGCCCGCCGCCCCGAGCGGCGCCCGCGCCGCGCACGGCCGACCAGGACGCCCCGCGGCTGCTGGCCGACTTCAAGGCCGGCGTCCCCGACCTCGCCTCCTTCCCGATGGCCGACTGGCTGTGGGCGACACGCGAGGCCGCCCGCGCCATGCCCACCGCTGCCCTCGACTACGGCGACCCCCGCGGGGACGCGCACCTGCGCGAGGTGATCGCCGGATACCAGCGCCGGGTCAGGGCGGCAGCGGCCGACCCCGAGCACACCGTCGTCTGCTCCGGCTACGCGCAGGGCCTGGTCCTGGTACTGCGCGCCCTGGCCGCAGCGGGCATCCGCACCCTTGCCCACGAGGACCCCGGCGCGCCCGTCATGACCGCCGCCGCGGCCGCGCACGCGGGCATGCGGACCGTCCCCGTACCCGTCGACGAGCACGGCATCGACGTCGGCGCGCTGGCTGCCACCGGCGCCCGCGCCGTCCTCGTCACCCCCGCGCACCAGTGGCCCACCGGTGTCGTGATGGCCGCCCGGCGGCGGCTGGCCCTGGTCGAATGGGCCGCGCGGCACGACGCGTACGTCATCGAGGACGACTACGACGCCGAATTCCGCTACGACCGCGAACCGGTCGGCGCCGTCCAGGGCCTCGCGGCCGACCGGGTCGTGGCGATCGGCACCGTCAGCAAGTCGCTGGCACCGGCGCTGCGCATCGGCTGGCTGCTGTGCCCGCCCGCGCTCGCCCACCGGGTCGCCGCCTGCAAGCAGTTGGAAGACCGCGGCTCGCCCACCCTCGACCAGCTCGCGCTGGCCCGGCTGATCGAGTCGGGCCGCTACGACCGGCACCTGCGCAGGATGCGGGCGCTGTACGCCGGGCGGCGCGAGGCCCTGGCCGACGCGCTCGCCGCGCACGCGCCGCGGGTGGGCCTCAGCGGCCTGGCGGCAGGCTTCCACGCCGTCGCGCACCTGCCGGCGGACGCCGACGAGCAGGCCGTGGTCGGTGCGGCCCTCGCCCGCGGTGTCGGCCTGCACGGCATGAGCGAGAACAGCTCCGTGCGCGCCCTGCGGCCGCCCCGGCTGGTCCTCGGCTTCGGCAATGTCGGCGAGCGGGCGATCACCGCCGGCATCGCCTCGATCGGCGGCCTGCTGGCCTGACACGGCGCGTAAGACGGCCCCGGGGCGCGGTCCGCGACCGCAGGGGTGCAAGGATGGGGCCCATGAACAATGTGTACTTCGACATCTCCGTCGACGATGCCCCGGCCGGACGTATCGTCTTCCGGCTGTTCGACGACGTGGTGCCCGAGACCGCCAGGAACTTCCGTGAGCTGGCCACCGGCGAGCACGGCTTCGGTTACGCGGGCTCCGCCTTCCACCGGATCATCCCGGAATTCATGCTCCAGGGCGGCGACTTCACCTCGGGTGACGGGCGTGGCGGCAAGAGCATCTACGGCGAGAAGTTCAAGGACGAGAACTTCCAGCTCAAGCACGACCGTCCGTTCCTGCTGTCGATGGCGAACGCCGGACCGAACTCCAACGGCTCGCAGTTCTTCGTCACCACCGTCGTCACCGACTGGCTCGACGGCAAGCACGTCGTCTTCGGCGAGGTCGTCGAGGGCCAGGACCTGGTCAGGCTGATCGAGGGCAAGGGCTCCCGCAGCGGCAAGCCCTCCTCCAAGGTGGTCATCACCGCGTCCGGCATCGTCGAATAACCTTCCGGATCCGCTGCCTGGCTGCCGCCCGGCGGCCCCGGCACCGTGCAGGGTCCTCGCAGGCGTCAGCCCGCGAGGACCCTGCACGCGTTGCGGGGCGCGGCCGCACGCCGGGGGAGTACCGGGGAGACGCCGTCAGGGGGTGACGATCGGGAAGTCCGGGTCGGGCGTGTCGAGCAGGGACAGCAGCCGGTCGAGCGCCGCGGGGTCGCCCTCGGTGGCGATGCCGTCGAGGCCGCGGCCGTCGAGGGCGGCGAGCAGTTGCGGCCTGGTCAGCGTCATCGCCAGGTCCGGGGCGGCGGGGCGGGGGCGGTCGGCCGGGACGGTGCGGTGGGTCAGCGCGCCGTTGGACAGGGTCAGCCGCCAGGTGTGGCCCTCGTCGGTGAGGTGCCAGTCGATGGTCAGGTCGCTGTCCCAGGCGCGCGGGCCGTCGACGCGGACGGCCAGGGAGTCGATGAGCTGCCCGACGGTCAGGGCCATCGCCACCTCGGGGTTGCCCGGGTCCATGGGGACCTCGCCGACGCTGCCGCGCAACTCCGCTGCGCCGGTGAGGTAGAAGTTGCGCCAGGTGCCGTTCTCCGCGCCGTGCCCGAGCCGGTCGTAGACGGACGCGAGGGCTTCGCGGGCGGCCGCGTCGTCCGGGTGGGCGAAGACGGCGTGGTTGAGCAGGGTGGCGGCGAAGCGCAGGTCGCCCGCGGCGGCGTACTCCAGGCCGCGGGCGGTGATCGCCTCGATGCCGCCGTAGTCGTCGGTGTGGCGCCGGGCCGTCGCCACCGGCGGGTGCTCCCACAGATGGGCGGGGTTGCCGTCGAACCAGCCCATGTAGCGCTGGTAGATCGCCTTGACGTTGTGGGACACCGAGCCGTAGTAGCCGCGGGCCGGCCAGCTGCGCTCCAGCGCCGGCGGCAGGACCATCTCCTCGGCGATCTCCGCACCCGTCAGGCCGCGGTTGAGCAGCCGCAGCGTCTGGTCGTGCAGATACGCGTACAGGTCCCGCTGTCCGGTGAGCAGGCCGGTGATCGCGTCTTCACCCCAGGTGGGCCAGTGGTGCGAGGCGAAGGCGACGTCGGCCTGCCCCGCGGAGAAGTCCATGACCTCGTTGAGGTAGTGCGCCCAGACGCGCGCGTCGCGGACGACCGCGCCGCGCAGCGTCAGGATGTTGTGCAGGGTGTGGGTCGCGTTCTCCGCCACGCACAGGGCCCGGTGGCCGGGGAAGAGGATGTTCATCTCGGCGGGCGCCTCGGTGCCCGGGGTGAGCTGGAAGATGATCCTGACCCCGTCGATCGTCTCCTCCTGCCCGGTGTGGGTGACGTCGATGGTCGGCCGCACCAGGCTGATCGTGCCGGTGGAGGTGGTGGTGCCGAGCCCCACCCCGATCTGGCCCCTGGGCCCCTTGGGGAGTCCCGTGCCGTACATGTAGACCGCGCGCCGGGACATCGCGCCGCCGGCGTAGACGTTCTCCGCCACGGCCTGTTCGAGGAAGCCCTCCGGTGCCAGTACCGGGATGCCGCCCTCGCTGCCGTGCGGGACGATCGCGCGGGAGCCGCCGAAGTGGTCGCCGTGCGAGTGGGTGTAGATCAGACCGCTCACCGGGCGCCGCCCGCGGTGCTCCTGATACAGCGCCAGCGCGGCGGCCGCGGTCTCGACCGAGATCAGCGGGTCGATGACGAGGACTCCGTGATTGCCCTCGACCAGGGTCATGTTGGACAGGTCGAGGCCCCTTACCTGGTAGATCCCCTCCGTCACCCGGTACAGGCCCGCCCGCGCGCACAGCCTGCCCTGGCGCCACAGGCTGGGGTGGGCGCTCGGCGGGCAGTCGGCCTCGAGGAAGCCGTAGGCCTGGGTGTCCCACACGACGGCGCCTGCGGCGTCGGTCACCTGTGGCACGGTGGGCGCGGCGACGAAGCCGCGGTCGGCGTTCTCGAAGTCCTGCGTGTCGTCGTAGGCGAGTTCCGTCATGCGGGAAGGGTATGACGATATGGAGGAATTACTCCGCTTTGTCCCCTCGGTGTCCCGATCGGCCGGGGCGTTATGCCGGTGTTTGCCTGGTATCGCACCGGGCAGGTGTTGATCGTAAGGGGGCCGGACGCGGTACCGGCACGAAGTGAGCCCGGCGCCGCGAACGCGGTCGCGTACGCCGTGGTCCGGCATCCGCTCGACACGCGTACGGGAACGGACGGCTTGTGATGCAGCAGGAAACCGCGGCGCGGCCGCGCACGAAGACCTGGACGCTGAATCTGGAGATCGCCGAGGAGAGCCAGGACGCGACCTCGGTGCAGGCCGCGCTCGACACCGGCGAACGCACCCTGCGCACCCGCACCACCGCCCAGCGCAACCCGGAGGATCCGCCGGTGCCCGGTATAGGCGACGAGTACGCCGCAGGCCGCGCCCTGCTGGAATTGGGCAGGCAGATGCTCCACGAGGCGACCGAGGACGCGGCGGCCAACGCCAAGTCGGCCAAGGCCGGCTGACCGCGGCCGCACGCCGGGGATCGCGGGACGCCCCTCAGATGGACTCCTGGCCGTCCAGCACGACCCGGCCGCCCACCTCGATCAAGCCGTCCGGGTGCGGTGCGGTCAGGATCTGCGAGCCGAGGCCCTGGGCGATGTTGAGCGCGCGTCCGAGCCGGTGGGTGAGCAGCAGGGCGGCGGCCCCGGTGGCCTCGTCCTCGTCGATGCCGTCGTCGCGGCCGGGGAAGGCCCTGGCCCTGATACGGCCCGCCGCCTTGTCCTGCCATGCCCAGGCGTAGGTCCACTCGCCGGGCGGCGGCAGGGGCAGCGCGTCGACCTCACCGGCCGACGCGTACTGCCGCAGGGTGCGCGGCGGCGCCCAGTCGGCCCTCGCCTCGATCCAGGTGAACTCGCCGTCGAACCGCACGCCCACCACGCCCGCGGGCGTGACGAGTTCGGGAAGGTCGAGCAGCCAGCCGGTCCCCACGCACGGGTGCCCGGCGAAGGGCAGCCGCAGCGTGGGCGTGTGGATGTCGATGGCGCCGCGCTCGGGGTCGTCGACGAAGACGGTCTCGCTGAACCCCAGCTTCCCGGCGAGCACTCGGCGCTCGCCCTGGTCGGCCACGGCGGACCCGTCCCGTACGACGGCGAGTTCGTTGCCGTGGCGGCCGCCTGCCCCGCAGAAGACACGCAGTACGTCGTAGTCGGTCACCGGGGCAGTCAACCACGCCCGGCCGTCACCCGCCGCAGCCAGTGGCAGCCGGAGCACGGTCCGGCGGACCCACCGGGCGCGGACCGCCCGCAGGGGCAGTCCGCACCCGGCACACCGGCGTCAGGTCAGCCGAGGCCGACCGACTTCAGCCAGGCCTGGGCGACGTCGAGCGGGTCCTTCTTCTGGTTCTGCACCTGGTCGTCCATGTCGAGCAGCGCCTTCGTGTCGAGCTTGGCCGACACCGCGTTCAGTGCGGCCACACCCTCGGGCGACAGCCCGGTCTTGGACACCATCGGCTGGACGTTGGCGAAGCCGAACAGCTTCTTCGGGTCCTGGAGGACTACGAACTTCTCCCGCGCCACCGAAGCGTCGGTGCTGAACACATCGGCGGCCTGCACGTTGTTGTTCTTCAGCGCGGCGACCGTGAGCGGACCGCCCGCGTCGAGCGTCTTGAACGACTTGGGCACCAGGCCGTACTGCGACTTGAGACCTACCAGGCCCTGCTGCCGGGTCTGGAACTCCGAGGAGCCGCCGATGGCGATGTCGGAACCGACCTTCGCCAGGTCGGCGATGGTCGACTGCGACGTCAGGTGGTATTTCGCCGCGGTCGCCGCGTTGACCGTGAGGGAGTCCTTGTCCTCGGCCGCGGCCGGGTCGAGCATGGTCAGCTTGGGGTCGAGCTTCGCCTTGATCGCCGCGGTGGCGGCCTCCGCCGAGGCCGGGGCCGGCGCGGACTTGTCGAGGTACGCGAGCAGCGATCCGTTGTACTCGGGCAGCACCGTCAGGGAGCCGTTCTTGACCAGCCCGTAGGTGATCTCCCGGCTGCCGATGTCCGGCTTGTAGCCGACCTTGATGCCCTTGGCCTTGAGCGCCTCGCCGTAGATGTCCATGAGCAGGACGCTCTCGGCGAAGTTGTTGGACCCGACCACCACGGTGTCGCCGCTCGCAGGAGCCGCGGCCAGCGGGTCCTTGGGACCCTTGGCGCTGCCGGACGAGGACGGGGACGACGAGGAGTCGGACGAGTCGGAACAGCCCGCGAGGAGCGCCGCGGCCGTGGTGGCGGCGATGACGATCGCCGCCACCCGCAGGTGTCGAGGGCCAGTGGAGGTGCTCTGCGTCTGTGAAATCACTATTCCCGCTTCCGGGGGCTGATGGTTCGGATGGCGTTCTGCGGTCATCGGAACATCGGTTCCGTACGTCAACTGATCCAATCCAGCGGGCTCAAACCCAGTCAAGCCCGTCTTGGTCACCGATTGGCATCGATGGGCGCCGCCGGCGAAGCACGATGTCCGTTCCCGCGGGTACGCCGGACACCGCCCCCGAAGGGGCGGAATCCGGCCTGACGTCCCGTCGTACGGTTCAGCGGCCGCCCCGTACACCGGGGGAGACGACCAGCCGGCCGATCAGCCAGAACACCCCGATCATGGACACCGCGAGAGCCGCTGTCAGCGTTGCCCCGCCGACCACGATCTGGTAGTTGCGCTGGTTGAGACCGTCGATGACGAAGCGTCCGAGGCCGCCGAGCGAGACGATCGCGGCGATGGCGGTCGTCGAGACGACCTGGATCGCCGCGGACCGCAGCCCGCTGAGGATCAGCGGCAGCGCGACCGGCAGTTCGACCTGGAAGAGCACCGCGGCCGGCCCCATGCCCATACCGCGCGCCGCGTCGACCGGAGCGGGGTCCACGGAGCGCATCGCCTCGTAGGTGGTCACCAGGACCGGGGGTATGGCCAGCGCGACCAGCGGGATCATCACCGGGGTGAGCCCGAGCCCCAGCCAGAAGAACATCAGTACCAGCAGCCCGTAGCTGGGCAGCGCCCTGGCCGCCGTGGCGATCAGCGCCAGCGCGTTGCCGCCGCGCCCGGTGTGGCCGGTGACCAGGCCCACCGGCAGCGCGATGCCCGCAGCCATCGCGAGCGCCATGACCGAGTACTCCACATGTTCGAGCAACCGGTGCGGGATCCCGTACTCGCCGTGCCAGTGCGCGTTGTCCCGGAAGAAATCGCTGATGAACTGGAAGAGACTCATACGGCGCTGTCCTCCAGGGCGGGCCGGGCTGCGGGTTCGACCGCCGCGCGGCGCGCCGCACGGCGTGCGGCGCCGGCGCTGCGCGGCATCCACGGGGTCAGCGCCATCCGCAGCAGCACCAGCGCGATGTCCAGCAGGACGGCGAGCAGGGCGGTGGTCACCACCGAGTTCACCGCCAGGTTGGAGCGGTGGTAGAGGTTGGCGTCCTGGAGCAGGTTGCCCAGCGCGCCCTGGTTGCCGATCAGCGCGCCGACGCTCACCAGCGAGACGCTGGAGGCCACGGCCACCCGCAGGCCCGCGATGACCGCGGGCACCGCGATGGGCAGTTGCACCTGGAGGTAGCGCCGCATGGGGCCGAGCCCCATCGCGGTGGCCGCCGAGATCGTCTCCTGCGGTACCGCTCTGATGCCGTCGACGATGGCCGGGACCAGCAGCACCAGGCTGTAGAGGGTCAGCGGGATCATCACGGTGGTCCTCGTCGCTCCGGTGTAGTCGATGAGGAAGACGAAGAAGGCCAGCGACGGGATCGCGTACAGCACGGTGGTGATCCAGAGCACCGGCGGATACAGCCACCGGAAGCGGACGCACAGCTGGCCCAGCGGCAGGGCCACGGCCAATCCGAGCGCCACCGGGATCAGCGCCTCCTCCACATGGATCCCGACCAGGCCGAGATAGGAGTGCTGGAGGTCGCTGGGAATGTCGAAGAAGCCCGTGCCGCTCATGTGGCCGCCCCGGCCTTGGTGGTCGGCACCGGGTCTGCGCCGCCGCCGTCCTGCTGCCCGGCGTGCGCGCTGCGGATGGCGGCGCCGATCGCCTCCTGGGAGACCACACCCGCCACCTTCCCCTCGCCGTCCACGGCGACCGCCCACCCGGTCGGGGAGAGCACCGCGCAGTCCAGCGCGTCCCGCAGCGACTCCTTCCCGGCCGCGAACGGGCGCCCGTAGGGCAGCAGCCGGCCCGCGGGGACCTTGTCGGCGCCGCCCGCGGCGTCCTTCGGCTCCACCCAGCCGAGCGGCTTGCCCCCGGCGTCGGCGAGCAGCAGGTAAGGCGCCCCGGCCGCGGTGCCGCGCGCGATCCGCTGCGCGTCGGCGTCCACCGGGACGACCGGCTCCATGGTGAGCCGCAGGCCGGTGGAGGGGAAGAACGACAGCCGCCTGATGCCCCGGTCGGTGCCGAGGAAGTCCTCGACGAACTCGTCGGCGGGCGAGCTGAGCAGCTCGTCGGGCGGTGCGAACTGGGCCAGCCGGCCGCCGGTGCGCATCACCGCGACCATGTCGCCGATCCGGATGGCCTCGTCGATGTCGTGGGTGACGAAGACGATCGTCTTGCCCAGCTCCTGCTGGATGCGGAGCAGTTCGCCCTGGAGGCTCTTTCGGACGATCGGGTCGACCGCGGAGAAGGGCTCGTCCATCAGCAGCACCGGCGGATCGGCGGCGAGCGCCCTGGCCACCCCGACCCGCTGCTGCTGCCCGCCGGAGAGCTGGTAGGGATAGCGCTTGGCCAGTGCCTCGTCGAGGCCGACCCGCCCCATCAGCTCCCTGGCCCGCTCCCTCGCCTTGCGGCGGTCCCAGCCCAGCAGGCGCGGCACGGTCGCGATGTTGTCCACGATCGTGCGGTGCTGGAAGAGGCCGGCGTTCTGGATGACATAGCCCATCGACCGGCGCAGCGCGTTGACCGGCTGCGCCTTGATGTCCGAGCCGTCCAGCAGGATGCGCCCCGACGTCGGCTCGACCATCCGGTTGATCATGCGCAAAGTCGTCGTCTTCCCGCATCCCGACGGTCCTACCAGTACGGTGATCGAGCCGTCCGGGATCTCCAGCGACAGGTCGTCGACCGCTGTCGTGCCGTCGGGGTATCGCTTCGTAACTGACTCTATCTGTATCAAAGTGCCGAATACCCCTCGGGATCGGGCATGGACGGCCTGTCTCCGGTCACCATCGAACAGGCCGGTGCCAGGAGAGTTTAGACCGCGGCTGCCGCGAGCGTTCATGGCCTCACCTGCCGGGAGGTGCCGGCTGCCGGTTTACGGCCCCGCTCCCGGCCCCGCCGCCGGCCTCCGCTCCGTCCTGCGGGACCTCGGGCTGGAGCCCCGCCTCCAAACCGAGGAAGGCCACCACCGCGGCCACCGCCATGACCCCGGCCATGCAGTAGAGGACCGTGCGGGTGGCCTCGGCGAAGTCCATCCGGACGAAGGCGGGGATCGGACTCCCGCCGCTCTGCGTGGAGTTCGCCTGCGCCATGTGCCGGGCCTGCTCCGCGGCCTGCGGGGCCGGCACGCCGCGGGCGGTCAGCGACTGCCGCAGGTGGTTGCGGAATTCGGTGACCGAGATGGTGCCGAGCACCGCGAGACCGAGCGAGGCGGCGTAGTTGCGTACGGTCTGCGTGATGCCGGTGGCCTCGCCGTACGACAGCCGGGAGGCGCGGTTGACCGCGTCGGTGCTGGCGGGGCTGAGCATCATGCCCATGCCTGCGCCGGCCAGGATCACCTCCCAGACCTGGTCGGAGAAGTCCAGGTCGGTCACCTCGCCTGCCCACAGCAGGAAACCGAGTGCCGCCAGTGCGCAGCCGAGCACCACCGGGCGCTTGGCGCCGCGGCTGTCCAGCATCCGCCCGCCGATCTGCGAGGCGACGACGAAGCCGAGGAAGAAGTACAGCAGGTACAGGCCCGCCTCCGAGGCGGTCTTGCCGAGCGCGATCTGCGCGTACTCGCTGACGAAGAAGAAGACCGGGACGAAGGTGAGCATGGCGATGCCCAGCACGGCGTTCTCGAAGCGGAAGGCCCGGTTGCGGAAGATCCGCACCTGCATCAGCGGCTCGCGCGTGCGCAGTTCGACCAGCACGAAGGCCACCAGCAGCAGTACCCCGGCGCCGATCGCGACACCGATCCCGGGATTGCCCCAGCCCCAGATCTCGGCCTGCTGGAAGCCGAACACGCTGAGCGTCACCCCGGCGGCGATCAGGACCAGGCCGCGGTGGTCCATCGGCGCAGGCCGGTGCTCGGTGACCGGCTTGGAGACGGCGATCAGCACCAGGGCGATCGCCGCGACGGGGATGTTGACCCAGAAGATGGCCCGCCAGGTCCACTCGGTGAGGTAGCCGCCGAGGATCGGCCCGATCGCGGTGAGGCCGCCGGCGATCCCGAAGAAGAGGGCCAGCGCCCTGCCGCGCTCCCGCAGCGCGAAAGTCTGCACCACGATCCCGAGCGCCGCGGGGAACATGACGGCGCCGCCGGCGCCCTGGACCGCGCGGAAGGCGACGATCCAGGCCTGCGCCGCACCGCCCTTCGGGGTCAGGCCGCACAGCAGCGAGGCGCAGGCGAAGACCACCACCCCGATCACCACCACCTTGCGGTGCCCCGCGATGTCGGCCAGCCGGCCGCCGTAGGCGAAGAGCGCGGCCAGCGTCAGCAGGTAGGCGTTGACCGCCCACTGCACTCCGGTGCTCGACAGCCCCAGCTCCCGCTGGATGTCGGGTACCGCGATGGAGACGATGGTCTGGTCGATGAAGGTCATCGAGACCGCGAAGATCATCGCCGCCAGCACCAGGTTCCGCGATCCACCACCGGTCCTCGCAGCGGCGGTCATGGCTCTCCTCGGCAGGTCGCGGCCACGCCCCGCGATCAGCCGCGGGGCGCGATTGCCACCACGTTCTGCCAGTCGCGGGCGTCGCGCCACCCGACGGGCGGGCGGTTCACCCGGATGCCGTGCCCGGATGCCCCGTCGCCCGCCTCACCGCTGCGCCGCGCCCGCCGGGAGCGGACCTCAGCCGGTGGTGAGGTCGAACTGCTCCCAGCCGCCGATGGTGGCCCTGTTGGCGACCAGGGCCGCGGCGCCGGCGTTCTCCGTGGTGACGTACAACCCGTTGACCTGGGCCTTGAGGCTGACGCTGCCGTTGGAATTGTGGACGAGCTGGAAGGTCTCCCAGGCGCCCGGTGCGGTGCGGTTGGCGATCAGCGGCGAGGCGCCCGCGTTGCCGGCGCAGACGTAGAGGCTGTTGGCGTGGGCCCGCAGTGCGACGGTGCCGCCGCCCTGGTCGAGCAGGTCGAACTGCTCCCACGGGCCGACCGAGGTGCGGTTGGCGATCAGCGGTGACGCGCCGCCGTTGTCAGCGGTGACGTAGCGGCCGTTGGCGCGGGCCCGCAGGCTCACCACCGTGGTCGGCCCGCCGGACGAGCCCAGGGTGGGTTTGGTGGGGCGGGTGGGGGTGAGGGCGATCTGGCCTTTGAGCATGCGGCCGCCGTCGCCGGTGAGGCGGAGGTAGTAGTCGGAGGAGCAGGCGGTGCCGTCTTCGTCGAGGGCGAGGAAGCCGGAGTTGGTGGGGACGAAGGCTTGGGATTCGGCGGTCTTGGCGATCTGGTTGCCTTCGTTGTACTCGTCGAACATGGAGATGTAGATGCCTTGGACGCCGGCGCGGCACATGTTGTAGAACTGCCGCCACATGAAGTCGCCGTGGGCGCGCTGGCGTCCGGTGACCGAGCCGGGCAGGACGCAGGGCTGGTAGTCGATGCCGTGGGCGGCGCATTCGGCCATGTCGGGCACGGTGGCCGTGTTGTAGAAGTTGTCGGCGTCGGCGGTGTTGCCGATGCGGCCGACCATCCAGGGGCTGAGCATGTGGAAGCCGTGGTAGACGTCGGAGAAGCCGGGGCGGGAGTCGCGGTCGCCGGTGCGCCACCAGGTGGGCACGCCGCCGATGACGTAGCAGCCCTGTGCCTTGAACCAGTTCAGGACGTCCAGGCAGGCGGCGGGGGTGAAGGGGCGCTGGTTGTCGGCGAAGCCGAAGCCCCAGATGCACACCACCGGCTTGCCGTTCTGGGTGGCGTAGGCGGGTGAGGCGGTGTACGCCTTCATCTTGTTGGTCCAGTCGGTCTTGATGTCGGACTGCATGGTCGTCCAGTCCGAGACGTCGTACATGATGTAGAACTTACGGCCGTGGGCTTCTGCGGCGGTGCGGACCTTGGCGGTCATCGCGTCGCGGGTGGGGCCCTCGCCGCCGGTGGGGTTGAAGCGCTGCAGGGCGGCGGTGTCGATGTTGTTCTGCTGCATCCACAGGAACTGCGTGTCGACGGTCTGCTGGTCGTAGGACGAGAACAGCGTCGCGGGCTGCCCGTTGCCCAGCGCGGCGTATCCGGTGGGGTAGGTCCTGGTGTACTCGCGCACGTCCGGCCACGCCACGATCGTGGTGTTCGACGGCGAGGGGGCCAGGCCGGCGTTGGCACTCCAGTGCCACCACGCATTGATGGGCGCACCGTCACCGATGCACGCAAACCACCCCTGATACCCGACCGTGATCTTGCCGACCACATCGCCTGGCCCGCTGGCCGCCGACGCGGTGGGGGCGGCGCTGAGCGTGCCCAGGGCCGCGGCGGCGGCCCCGCCCGCTGCGGTGCCGATGAACGTACGACGCGTGACTGACATGGCTGTCTCCGAACGGCGGCGCACGGCGAGGTCGGCCGGGCGCGACGGTGGACTGAGCGCACGGAACCTGCTGCTTACATCTTCAACTTCAACAGGTGAACCCAGTGCCCCGCGCGCGACCGTGGCGCAGCGCGCCACGGTCGCGGTGGAATCCGCTTGTTTCGGGCTGATTTGCGGTGGGGGGAGGTGCGCGCAGTCCCATGACACGCACCACGCTGAGCACTTCCGAAAGCGCGGTTTCAGGTACGCAGGGATTCAACTGCTGAAACAAACATCCCGTCAAGGGTCCAGACCAGATAAGCGAATTGTCCGTAAAGCGCAGCATTCACGGGATGACCTCCACCGTTGCGCCCTGTGCAATAGCGGTAAAAGATCGGATGAGTTCATTCATGACTTGTCGGACCGGACGGGTCAGGCCGCGTTCAGCAGAGCCATTTCCTCGTCGGTGAGCCGCAGCGCGCCGGCCGCCACGTTCTCCGCGAGGTGGGCGGGGTCGCCGGTCCCCGGAATGGCCAGCACATGCGGGCCCAGCCCGAGCGTCCACGCCAGCCGGACCTGCGCCGTGGAGACCCCGTGCGCGCGGGCGACCGCCGCCAGCTGCTCACTGCTGTCGCCGCGGGCGCCCTCCTCCCGGCCCTTGCCCGCTATGGAGTAGAAGGGCACGAAGGCGATGCCCAGGTCCCCGCACTCGTGCAGCAGGTCGGTGCTGCGCCGGTCGTCGAGGCCGAACAGGTTCTGCACGCACACCACCGGTGCGACGGCCCGCGCGTCGGCGAGCTGCGCGCTGGTGACGTTGGAGACGCCCAGATGGCGGATCAGCCCCGCCGTCCGCAGATCGGACAGTGCGCCGAAGTGCTCGGCGAGCTCGGTGGTCGGCATCACGCGCAGATTGACCAGGTCCAGGTGGTCCCGGCCGAGCTGGCGCAGGTTCTCCTCCACCTGGCCGCGCAGCTGGTCGGGCCTGGCCAGCGGCAGCCACTGCCCCGACGGGTCCCGTCCCGGGCCCACCTTGGTGGCGATCACCAGGTCGTCGGGATACGGCGCCAGCGCCCGGCCGATCAGCTCGTTCGCCGACCGCAGCGAGGAGAAGTAGAAGGCGGCGGTGTCGATGTGGTCGACGCCCAGTTCGACCGCCTGCCGCAGCACCCCGAGCACCCGCTCGCGGTCACTGGGCACGCCGAGGTCGAAGGCCGCGCTTCCGGTCAGGCGCATCGCGCCGAAGCCGATGCGGTTCACCGTCAGATCGCCGAGCCGCCAGGTGCCTGCGGCTGCGGCGGTGATGGTGTGTGAGGCCATGGATGATCGTTTTCCTCTCGTGGTGGAGACCGGAGTATCGCCTACGGGTCGGGGTGCCGTTAATGCCCTGCCGGAGGGGTGATTGTCACAGCGGGAACGGGAACGATGCCGTGCCGCGGGGAGTTGACCTGGTACGGGAAAGCGGGGCGGAGAAGCGCCCGCGGCGCCTTGCGCCGGTCCCGGCGGCAGCGCGGTATTTCCGTTTCGCCCCGATACGCTCGCTGCTGTGACGACCACCGAGCAAGCCAGGCGCCGCCCGGCCACCCGCCGGCCGAGCCGCCGCCCGCCCATGGCGCCGATCCTGCTGACCGTGGTCCTCGGTGCGGTGTCCATGGCCACCCCCAGGGACTTCGCCTTCAGCCGGCTGCTGCCGGCCGCGCCCGCCCTCGCCGCCTCGATGTGGTCCGTCACCGCGACCGTGGCACTCGGGGTGCTGGCCTTGGCCGTGGTGGTCACCATCGACATCTCCTCCCACCAGCCGCCCAGCATCTTCACCGGAGCCGCCATCGCCGCCGTCACCGCCGCGGCCGGCTACGCCAGCCACATCCGGCTGCAGCGCGAACGCGCCCTGCTCCAGGTCCGCTCGGTCGCCGATGCCGCCCAGTCGGTGGTGCTGCGGCCCGTGCCGCGGCGGATCTGCGGGATGGCCGTCGAGACGCTGTACGTCGCCGCGGCCGCGCAGGCCAGGATCGGCGGCGACCTCTACGAGGTGGTCGACACGCAGTACGGCGTCCGGCTGCTGATCGGCGACGTCCGGGGCAAGGGCCTGTCGGCCGTCGGCGTGGCCGGCGCCGTGGTCAACTCCTTCCGCGAGGCGGCCTACGACGAACCGGGCCTCGCCGGGCTGGCGCGGCGGCTGGAGACCAGCATGGTCCGCTACAGCGCGTCCTTCCCCTCCGACGAGGCCACCGAGCGGTTCGCCACCGTGGTGCTGGCCCAGATCCCCCGCGGCGGCGGCGAGGCGACCGTGCTCAACTGCGGCCACCCGGCGCCGATCGTGACGCGGGGTGCGGAGGTCCGCGCGCTGGAGCCGTCCGCCGTCTCGCCGCCGCTGAACATGGCAGGGCTGATCGGCGGCGACTACACGGTCGACACCGTCCTGCTGGCCCCCGGTGACCAGCTGCTCCTGTACACCGACGGCGTCACCGAGACGCGCAACCGGGCGGGCGCCTTCTTCCCGCTGCTGGACTGGCTGCGCGAGCAGGACCCGGCGCCCCCGCGCCGGCTGCTCGACCTGCTGCACGAGCGGCTGCTGCGCTTCAGCGGGGGCGGCCTCGACGACGACATCGCGGCACTGGTCGTCCAGGTCGGAACGGGCGGCGACGATGTCGTGGGACCCGATATGGTAAGTCGGGCTTAACAGTTACCCTGAGGGCATGACCGAGGACCTCGACGCCGGTCGGGCGGCGGAAGCCCTGATCTCCAGCCTGCGGCTGCTGGTCCGGCGGGTGCGCCAGGTGCAGGTGGACGGCGAATTGACCCTCCCGGAGACCTCGGCGCTCTCCCGGCTCGACCGCGGCGGCCCCGCCACGTCCAGCACGCTGGCCAAGCAGGAGCAGATCAGCCCGCAGTCGATGGGTGCCACCCTCGGCCGGCTCGAAGCCCGCGGCCTGGTCGAGCGGCGCTCCGACCCGGACGACGGCCGCCGGGTGGTCCTGTCGGTCACCGCGTCCGGCCTGGAAATGCTCCGCAACCGGCGCAACGCCAGGACCCAGCGGCTCGCCGACGCCCTCGCCACCCGCTTCACCAGGGCCGAGCTGGAGCAGCTGATGGCCGCCGAGCCGCTGATCGAACGGCTCGCCCAGAGCCTGTGACGGCGATCGGCCCCGGGGCCGGCGGACGCGTGCGCCGGTGCCGGGAGCCGTGGCCCCGGGCCCCGCGGGCGGACGGCCGGCCCCTGGTGTCCGCGCGGACCCGCGCCTGGCGAGGGATGCTGGAAGGAGCCGATACCGGGAGGCATGCGACATGCCGAACATGGGAGTCGCCATCGTGCGGCAGTACGAGCGCGGGGTGGTGTTCCGGCTCGGCCGGCTGCGCGGGGTGCGCAGGCCGGGCTTCCACTTCATGATCCCGTTCTCCGACCGGATGTGGAAGGTCAGCCTGCGCACGGTCACCATGCCGGTGCCGTCACAGCAGGTGATCACGCAGGACAACGTGTCGATCGGGGTGGCCGCGGTCGCCTACTTCCGCAGGGTGGACGCGGTCAAGGCGATCGTGGAGATCGAGAACGTCGCCCAGGCGGTCGGCCAGATCGCCCAGACCACGGTCCGCAACATCGTCGGCCGCTCGCTCCTCGACCAGGTGCTCACCGACACCCAGACGCTCAACCTGGCGATCCGGGAGATCCTGGACAACATCACCCAGCAGTGGGGCGTGCAGGTCTTCCTCGTCGAGCTCAAGGACATCGAGCTCCCGACGTCCATGCAGCGCGCGATGGCCCGTCAGGCGGAGGCCGAGCGGGAGAAGCGCGCCAAGATCATCGCCGCCGAGGGCGAGGCGCTGAGCGCCGGCCGGCTCGCGGAGGCCGCGGACGTCATCGCCGACCACCCGATCGCCCTCCAGCTGCGGAATCTGCAGATCCTGGCCGAGATCGCGGCGGAGAAGAACAGCACCATCGTCTTCCCCGCCCAGCTGCTCGACAGCGCGAAGGCCGTCACCCGGTTCGTCGAGGACCAGGGCCGCGGCCCCGTGGACCGGGACACCGCGGTCCCGCGGATCGACCCCCCGAGCGGGCCCCGGGCCGTCGACAGCCCGCCCGGCCGGGAGGACCCGCCGGAGATCGACGCGGGAAACTGACACCCCCACCGCCCCGCACCCGGTGGCGAGCCCCCGGCGGCCGGTGTCCGGTTGCCGTACCCGGCGGGCGCGGCGTCAATGGAGGGGCGGCCCGGTCCGCGGTCGTGCACGCGCACCGCACGGACTCGCGGAGGTTCTGCCATCGACATGCTCCATGTCCGGGTGGTGAGCCCGCTGGACCTCACGGAACGCACCATGGCCCTGCTCGGCGCGGAGCCCTGCGTGCTGGACCTGCTCCTCCAGCCGGGCAGCGCACGCAATCCCGACGGCGACGCGATCGCCTTCGACGTGCTGACCGGCGCCGCCAACGAGGTGCTGCGCGGGCTCCGGGACCTCGGCCTCGACCGCCGCGGGTCCATCGTCCTCGACCCGGTCGACACCGCCTTCTGCGAGCGTGCCGCACGGGTCCGCGCGGAGGTGCTCGGGCCGCGGCCGCGCCCGCCGGTGTGGGACCAGGTGGAGGCCCGCATCGGGGCCGAGGGCCGATACCCCCCGAGCTTCCACCTCCTGCTGGTCGCCGCCGGGATGATCGGCGCCGTGGGCATCCTCACCAACTCGCAGATCCTCATCGTCGCGGCCATGGTGGTCGGACCCGAGTACGGGGCCATCACCAGCGTCGCGCTCGGCATCGACCGCCACTCGGGTACCAGGGTCCGCCAGGGCCTGGCGGCCCTGGCCGCCGGCTTCACGGCGGCCGTCGCGGTGACCCTCCTGTTCAGCCTGGTGGTGCGGGGCCTCGGGCTCCAGCCCGAGGCCTTCGACCGGGGGATCAGACCCGTGTCCAACCTGATCAACACCCCGAACTTCTTCTCCGTCGTGGTCGCGGTGCTGGCCGGCGTCATCGGCATCGTCTCGCTGACCGAGGCCAGGACCAGCGCCCTGCTCGGCGTCTTCATCTCCGTCACCACCATCCCCGCGGCAGCCGACATCGGGGTCTCCTGCGCCTTCGCCAGCTGGTCGGAGGCCCGCGGCTCGCTCTTCCAGCTGCTGCTCAACGTCGTCGTGCTGGTCGTGGTCGGCACCGCCACCCTCAAGTGCCAGCGCGCGATCTGGCGCTCCGTCGGCACCGGCCGCCCGGCCCCGGTGCGCGGCCGGTGAAGACCTTCCGCCGCGGGTGGCGGCTCACCGCCCGGCCGCGGACGCAGCAGCCCTGTCCCCGCCGCAGGGGCCCAGCAGTACGGCGAGGTCGCCAGGCCGGGGCAGCGGCCGGTCGGCCTCCGTGACCGGGAGCAGTCGCCCGTCGGCCCTGACGAGGAACAGCAGCCGGTGCCCTGCGGGAATCCCCGCGTCGGCCGCCGCGGTCACGATCCGCGCCCCGCCCCGGTACCTGCGCTCCAGCTCGGACCTGTCGAGGTCCTTGCCGAAGAGCGCCGCACCACCGGTGTACGGGGCGACCACGCCGTGCCGGCTGCTCGGCGCCCCGAGCCGGTGGACCGGGCCCTCGATGCCTCCGCGCAGGGTCATCGCCGCCAGCGCGTTGAAGTCGTCCTCCGCGGTCAGCAGCAGCACTCCGGTGATCCCCTCGAGTTCCGCGCCGGCGCCGGTGGCGTCCGCGAGCAGCTCGCCGGGTGCCAGCTCGAGCCCGGCCCGCGTGATCCGCTCACGCTCCCGGTCCACGCCCGCCCACATGAGCACGTCGAGCCCGGCGGAGCTCAGCGCACGGCCCAGGTCGACCACCCAGTCGGCGCCCCCGACCAGCAGCGGGCGCGACCTGGCCGTACGCAGCACCCGCAGCCATCGGGCCACCGGAAGCGCGGTCAGCCCGTACAGCGTGACGGTGGAGACGATCACCACGAAGGTCGCCGGGAGGATCCTGGCGGCCCCGCCGACGCCCTGTGCGACCAGGGCAGCGGAGAAGGTCGAGGCGGTGGACGCGGCCACGATGCCCCGGGGCGCCATCCAGCCCACGAACGCCCTCTCCCGCCGGGGGAGATCCGTGCGGAAGGTGGCGAGCGCGGCGACCAGCGGTCTGACGGCGAGGACGAGGAAGGCGACCAGGCCGAGCGCCGGCAGCACCACGTGCCGCAGCGACTGCGGAGTGACCGTCGCCGAGATCGAGACGAAGAGCAGCCCGATGACCAGCGACACGAGTGTCTCGAAGAACGGCCGGCGGGCCGGCAGGTCCAGCCCCGGCAGATTCGCCAGCGCCACCCCCATGGCGACGGCCGCGATCAGGCCCGTGTCGTCGCGGACCACGTCGCAGGCCGCGGCCAGCCCGACCACCACCCCCAGCTGCACCGTCGTGCCCAGCACCTCGTCGGGCCGCAGCCGGCGCAGGATCAGCCACAGCGCCGCCGTGCCCACGGCGCCGCCCGCGAGGCCGATCCCGGTGCTCGCCGCGAACTGCCCCACCCGCGCCGCCACCCCCCGGTGGTCGGCGGCGAGTACGGCATGGAAGACCAGCGCGCCGAGGACGGCGCCGACCGGGTCGATCAGCGTGCCCTCCCAGACCAGGATGCGCTGCAACCGCTCCCTGGGCCCCACGAAGTTCAGCAGCGGCCCGACGACAGTCGGTCCCGAGACCACGAGGACGGCACCGAGCATCACCGCCGACCGCTTCGACATGCCCAGCAGCGGCACCGCGAGCAGCGCCGTCGCCGCCCAGGTGACCAGCACGCCCACCCAGATCAGCCGGACCACCACGCGGCGGGGGTGCCCGCGCAGCCGCCGCACGTCGAGGCCGAGGCCCGCGTCGTAGAGGACCACCGCGACCGCGAGCGAGACCATCGGCGCGAAGGCGTCGCCGAGCAGCCGCACCGGATCGACGTCGTCCGTCAGCGCGCCCGCGGCGAACCCGACGGGCAGCAGCACCAGCAGGGCCGGGACGCGCAGCCGGCTCGCCAGCAGCTGCGAGCCGACGGCCAGGGCCACGGTCAGCCCGAGGCCGGCGAACACCTGGTCCTGCGTCACGTTCTGTGCCCTCCAGGCGCCGCCTCCGGCGGGCGCGGCGCAGGCCCGCGCCGGTCGTCGGGCGCACCCCGGTCCGGCGACTCAACCACGCCCGCTGCCGGCCGCCGCGGGGCGACGCGCGGGCACCGTCCCCCGCGGCCCCCGTATCCGCCGGACGGCCCAAACGCTCCCGCGCCGGCGGCCCACCCGCGGGACCTCGCCGACCGGTACCGCCGTTCCTGCGCGGGGGCGGCGGCGGTGGCGCCCCCGCGCAGGGACGGTCACAGCGCCCGCAGGATGTCCTCCACCCGCTCCTTGGCGTCGCCGAAGAGCATCTGGCTGTTCTCGCGGAAGAACAACGGGTTCTGGACCCCGGCGTAACCGGGGTTCATCGACCGCTTGAAGACGACGACGCTCTCCGCGTCCCACACCCGCAGCACCGGCATGCCGGCGATCGGGCTGCCCGGGTCGTCGATCGCCGCCGGGTTGACGGTGTCGTTCGCGCCGATGACCAGGACCACCGTGGTGGCGGCGAGATCGTCGTTGATCTCGTCCATCTCCAGCACGATGTCGTACGGCACCTTCGCCTCGGCCAGCAGCACGTTCATGTGGCCGGGCAGCCGGCCCGCGACGGGGTGGATGCCGAAGCGCACGTCCACCCCGCGCTCGCGCAGCCTGCGGGTCAGATCGGCCACCGGGTACTGGGCCTGCGCCACCGCCATGCCGTAGCCGGGGGTGATGACGACCGATGTGGCGTCCCGCAGCAGCTTCGCGGTGTCCTCGGCATTGATCTCCCGGTGGTCCCCGTACTCCGTGGTGTCGGCGGGACCGGTCTCGATGCCGAAACCGCCCGCGATCACCGAAAGGAAGGACCGGTTCATCGCGGTGCACATGATGTACGACAGATACGCGCCCGAGGAGCCGACCAGCGCACCGGTCACGATCAGCAGGTTGTTGTCGAGCAGGAAGCCCGACGCGGCCGCCGCCCAGCCGGAGTAGCTGTTCAGCATCGAGACGACGACCGGCATGTCGCCGCCGCCGATCGACGCGACCAGGTGCAGGCCGAGCGCGAGCGCCACCGCGGTCACCGCGATCAGCAGCCACAGGTGCGGTGACACCACGAAGGCGACGGTCAGCGCGACGAAGGCGGCGAGCCCGCCCATGTTGATCGCGTTGCGGCCGGGCAGCATCAGCGGGCTCGACTTGATCCGCGCCGACAGCTTGAGGAAGGCGATGATCGACCCGGTGAAGGTCACCGCCCCGATGAAGACGCCGATGAAGACCTCGGCGTGGTGGATGCGCAGCAGGTCCGAGGCGATCTCGTGCTGCGCCGCCCCCTTGGCCTCGACGTCGAGGTAGCCGTTCCAGCCGACGAGGACCGCGGCCAGGCCGACGAAGCTGTGGAGTATCGCGATGAGTTCCGGCATGCCGGTCATCTCCACCCGGCGGGCCCGCCACAGGCCGATCCCGGCGCCGATCACCATGGCCGGCACCAGCAGCCCGATCCCGGTCGCGGCGATGCTGCGCGATGCCAGACCGATGGTCGCCGCCAGCGCGATGGCCATGCCGCCGATGCCGTAGGCGACTCCGGAGCGCGAGGTCTCGTGCCGGGACAGCCCGGCAAGGGAGAGGATGAACAGCAGGGCGGCGACAACGTAGGCCGCCTGTGCGGCAGTCGATGCAGTCATTGTCGCTCAGTCCTTCGCGAACATGCCGAGCATGCGCCGGGTCACGGCGAAGCCGCCGAAGATGTTGATGGACGCCAGCAGTACCGCCGCGAAGGACAGCACCGTCACGGCGGTGTGCGCGTGCCCGATCTGGAGCATCGCACCGACCACGATGATGCCCGAGATCGCGTTGGTCACGGACATCAGCGGTGTGTGCAGGGCGTGGTGGACATGGCCGATCACGTAGTAGCCGATGACGATCGCCAGGACGAAGACCGTCAGGTTGCCGATCAGCTGCTCTGGCGCGAAGGCCGTCACCAGGAACAGCACCGCCGCTCCCAGACCCACCAGCGCGTAGGTGCGGCCCGGCGAGGCCGCCTTGCGCGCCGTCGGGACGACAGGCGCGGCCGGGGCGGCCGCCGCCCCGGCCGCCGGTGCGGCGGACACCTGGACCGGCGGTGGCGGCCAGGTTTTCTCCCCGTCCCGCACCACCGTCACCGAGCGCTGCACCACGTCGTCGAAGTCCAGCGTCAACTGCCCGTCCTTGCCGGGGGTCAGCAGCTTCAGCAGGTTCACCAGGTTGGTGCCGTACATCTGCGAGGCCTGCGCGGGGAGCCGGGCCGCCAGATCGGTGTAGCCGATGATCGACACCTGGTTGGCGGTGACGACCACCTCGCCGGCGACCGTGCCCGCCACGTTGCCGCCCTGCGCCGCCGCCATGTCGACGATCACGCTGCCGGGGCGCATGCTCGCCACCATCTCCTCGGTGATCAGCAGCGGCGCCTGCCTGCCCGGGATCAGGGCGGTGGTGATGATGATGTCCACCTCGGGGGCCTGCCGCGCGTACAGTGCGGCGGCGCGGGTGTTGTAGTCGTCCGACATCTCCTTGGCGTAACCGGTGGCGCTCACCTCCGCCTCCGCCGACTCCACCGACAGGTACTCCCCGCCCAGCGACTTGACCTGGTCGGCGACCTCGGGCCGCGGGTCGGTCGCCCGCACGATCGCGCCCAGGCTGCCGGCCGCGCCGATCGCCGCGAGCCCGGCCACCCCGGCGCCCGCGACCAGGACCTTCGCCGGCGGCACCTTGCCCGCAGCGGTGACCTGGCCGGTGAAGAAGCGCCCGAAGGCGTGCGCGGCCTCCACCACCGCCCGGTAGCCGGCGATGTTGGCCATCGAGCTGAGCACGTCGAGCGACTGGGCCCGGGAGATCCGCGGCACCGCGTCCATCGCGAGCGCGGTCACCGGGCGTTGCGCGAGCGCGTCGAGCAGGTCGGGATTGTGCGCCGGGCCGAGCAGCGAGATCAGTGTCGAGCCGTCCCGCAGCAGCGCGATCTCCTCCGCTGAGGGGGCGTTGACCGCCAGGACGACATCGGCGCCCCACACTTCCGTACGGCTCCCGATGCCGGCTCCAGCGTCCCTGTAGGCATCGTCGGCCAGGCTTGCACCGAGACCCGCGCCGGCCTCCACCACCACCTGGTAGCCGAGGTCACGCAGTTGGGCTACCGTCAACGCGGTGGCCGCCACCCGCGTCTCCCCGGCCCGTGACTCTGCCACGACGCCCACTCGTTGCCCTGACTGACTCATCATGGGTCCTCTCTGGTCGGCGAACCACCTCGGATGAGGCAATGACTACCGGGAAGGTAGCCGCAGTTCGCAAGGACCGGGGCCACGAACCGGGCACAGTCGGCGCGCCGCCGCTTCCGGCTGCCCGAAAACCACCCGCGCGTCCCGCTGTGCCCCGGCTGCCAAGGTGGCGGTCGGTGCGGGAACGGGGCGTGTGCTTCGTCATAATCGCCGGGTCGGACGTGGGAGGGGTCGCGTGGAGTGGATCGGCGGTCACCGCGTCGAGCGCAAGCTCGGCGAGGGCGGGATGGGGACGGTGTGGCTTGCCCGCTCGCGCGGCGGGCGGCTGGTGGCGGTGAAGGTCGTCAGGCCGGAGTTGGCCGCGGATCCGGGATTCAGGGCGCGGTTTCGCGGGGAGGTCGCGGCGGCCCGCAGGGTCGGGGGGTTCCACACCGCACAGGTGGTCGACGCCGACCCCGACGCCCCGGCGCCGTGGCTGGCGACCGCGTACGTGCCGGGACCGACGCTGGCAGGGCTGCTGGCCGCCGAGGGGCCGATGGACGAGCCGCGGCTGAGCGGTCTCGGGGCCGCGCTCGCCGAGGCGCTCCAGGCGATCCACCGCTGCGGCCTGGTGCACAGGGACCTGAAGCCGGGCAACATCGTCATGGCCGAAGACGGCCCCCGCGTACTGGACTTCGGGATCGCCCGCGCGATGGAGGACGCCCGGCTCACCGCCACGGGCACGGCCTTCGGCACGCCCGGGTTCCTCGCGCCCGAGCAGGCCGAGGGACTGGATGTCGGTCCCGCCGCGGACGTCTTCGCGCTCGGGGCGGTGCTGGTCGCGGCGTCCGGCGGCAGCGCCTTCGGCGGCGGCACACCGGTGGCGCTCGTCTACCGCTCGGTGCACCACGAGGCCGACGTGTCCGCCGTGCCGGAGCGACTGCGGCCGCTGGTCGCCGCCTGTCTGGACAAGTCCCCTGGGCGCAGGCCGACCACCGGGCAGCTCCTCGACGAGCTCAGCCCGCTGCACGACGGCCCCGCGTCGTCCGGGCCCGCGGGAACGTCGTACGACCTCGCGCCGCCGAGGCCGCGGGGGCCTCGGGAGGCGGCAGGGCCGTCCGTGCCGGCGGCGCCCGTGCCCGCCGTGCCTGAGGTGCCGGCGGCGCCCGTGCCCGCCGTGCCTGAGGTGCCGGCGGCGCCCGTGCCCGCCGCGCCTGAGGTGCCCGTCGGGCCGTACGGGCGGGCCGCCGGGAACGAGCCGTACGCGCCGCGGGACGCACCCCCGCCCGCCGTGCCCGCGATGCCCGCCTACCCCCCTCCCGCGGCCGCCGCTGCGCCCGCCCTGCCGCCGTCGCCATATCTCCCCGGTGCCCCGATCCCGCCGCCGGGCGGGGCCTTCGCGGGGCCGCCCGAGCCCGAATTCCTGGCGATGGACCGCAGGAACGCGGTCGTCCTCGACCGGGCGGGCATCTCGCTCGGCAACAACGGCCGGGTCGCGGAGATCCCCTGGCCCGCGGTCGACGTCGCCTGGTGCGAGAAGGGGCGGGGCCGCGGCCATGTCCTCGTCGTGGCCCTCGCCCTCCGCGACGGCACCCTCCACTCCTGCGAGGTCACCACCCGCAGGCCCGCGGAACTCGACGCCTGGATGGCCGGGTTCGACGCGACCCTGGCGTACTACAGCCCCGAGGAGTGACGGCGGGCACCGAGGGGGCCCGGCGGCACGGACTCGGCACGTGCGGGTGGAAAACCGCCTGCGCGCCCTGCCGCCGCCCTGCTAGCGTCCGCGGCATGAGACGCCGAGGACTGACGACGACGCCGGAGTACGTCCCGGCGCGCTGACCGATGTCCGTGAGCGAAGCCCCGGGGCGGGTGCCCCGGGGCTTCGCCGTGTGGTCACCCGCCCCGCCGTCCGCGAGGAGACCACCATGCACGACCACCGCAGGCTCGGCCGCGAGCTCTCCCTGTTCGACACCGACCCGCTCGTCGGCGCCGGGCTGCCTTACTGGCTGCCCGCGGGCGCGGCGGTGCGGCACGCGCTGGAGGAGTACATCCGCGACGCCGAACGCCGCGCCGGCTACCGGCACGTGTACTCGCCCGTGCTGGGCAAACGGGAGCTCTACGAGATCTCGGGGCACTGGTCGCACTACAGCGACGACATGTTCCCGCCCATGGACGTCGGCGGCGAGCAGTTCGTCCTGCGCCCCAGCCTGTGTCCGCACCACGCGCTGATCTACCGCCGCCGTGCCCGCAGCCACCGCGAACTCCCGCTGCGGATCGCCGAACTCGGCGGGATGTACCGCTCCGAGCTGTCCGGCGTGCTCGGCGGCCTGACCCGGGTACGGGCGATCCAGCTCAACGACGCCCACATCTTCTGCACCCTCGACCAGGTCGCCGAAGAGGCGCGGGCCGCGCTGGCCATGATCGGGCGTGCCTACGCGGCGCTCGGGATCGTGGCCGCACGTCACCGCCTGTCGCTGGCGGGCCCCGGCGGGAAGTACGCCGGCGGCGAGGACAGCTGGCGGCGGGCCGCCGCGCTGCTCACCGACGCGCTGGAGGCCTCAGGTCTCGACTACGAGGTGGCGCCGGGCGAGGCCGCGTTCTACGGTCCCAAGATCGACATCCAGGTCGCGGACGCGGCCGGCCGGGAGAGCACCCTGTCCACCGTCCAGGTCGACTTCCACCAGCCCGAGCGGTTCGGCCTCGAATACGTCGGCCCCGGCGGGGCGAAGCACCGCCCGGTGATGGTCCACCGCAGCATCGTCGGCAGCGTGGAGCGGGCCGTGGCCCAGGTCATCGAGCAGCACGGCGGTGCCTTCCCCGGCTGGCTCGCCCCGGTGCAGCTGGTGCTTCAGCCGCTCACCGAGGCCGAAGCGCCCCATGCCGCCGCGCTGCTGGAAGTCTGCCTCGACCAGGGCCTTCGCGCCGAGGCCGCCGACCCGGCGGACGGCACCCTCGGCGCCAGGATCAGAGCCGCCCGCCTCGCCCCCTACCAGGCCGTGCTCGGCCCCCGCGAGGCAGCCGCAGGCGACCTCGCGCTCCGGCTGCGGGACGGACGCCGCCTCGGACCGCTGCCGGCGGCGGAGGCGGTGCGAAGGATCGCGGCCCGACTGCGCACCCGCGACGCGGACCTGTGGGACGACGGGAGCGGCGCGGCCTGACATGCCAGGCGCCTGCGGTGCCCCGAGGCCCGCGGCGCCGGCCCCGCGGGCTACCGTCGGGGCATGGACGCCGACCGCCGGCCGAGCCCCGGCGAGATCGAGGAGTGCTTCGCCGCGCTCGTCGAGGGGCGGCTGACCAGGGACGAGGCCGACCGCTGGGCCGCACGATGGGTGGACGACGACGCCCTGTCCTGGGACGACCTCTCGTGGTGGGCGCTGAACCTCCTGCACGGAATCGACCTGCCCGCGGACCAGTACGGCGGCTACCTGCACGACGACGAGCAGATACGGGCGTGGCTCGCCGAACTGAGGAGCCGTCTGGCCGCAGGGGAGACGCAGGAACCGCCCGCGGGTCGCTGAGGGCCGTCCCGGGACGCGCTGCCGCCCGCGAGACGCCGGAGGCCGCGGCGGGTCATCGTGGCGGCGGCCGCACCGGGGGCGCCGACGGGCAGGGGACGGCCGGTCAGGCCGTGGCGTCGTCGTGCAGTGCCACGGCCCTGAGCGCGGCACGGAAGCCGGCCGCGTCGGGTGCGGTGAGCGGGGCCAGGAAGGCGCGCTCCGCCGCGTCGCTCGCCGCGGTCGCATCCCGGAGGGTCTGGGTGCCCTTCGCGGTGAGGACGACGACATTGCGGCGGCGGTCGTCGGGGTCGGGGCGGCGTGCCACCAGGCCCTTGCCCTCCAGGGTGTCGAGGAAGGCGACCATCGTCGTCCGGTCCACGCCGAGCCGGCCCGCGGCCTGCTGCTGCGAGGCCGCCTCCTGCGCGGCGAGCACGAGCAGCACCGCCAGTTCGCGCCCGCTGATGCCGAACGGCGCGAGCGCCTGCGCGCTCAGCTCGGCGAGCCGCAGCTGCGCGTGCTTCAGGAGATGGCCGAGCCGGCCGCTCAGCTCCGGCGGTGTGTTGGACACCAGGGGATTCTACAGCTAGCGTGAACGTCAGTAGAGCTGACGTTCTTCATGCCTGACGATCAGGTCGACGACGCGATTGCGCATGCCGCCGACCGGACGCACCGACCCAGCAACGGAGTACTTCGGATGATCCTCATCACCGGCGGCCTGGGCTTCATCGGCACGCACACGGCACGCGCACTGCTCGACCTCGGCGAGTCGTGCGTACTGCTCCAGCGGCGTGCCGTCACCGAAATGCCCGCGGCCCTCGCCGCCGAGCACGGCACCCGGCTCTTCGTGGAGCAGGCCGACCTCGCCGACCGGGACCGGGTGAGGGGGATCGGCGCCCGGCACCGCGTCACCGGCATCGTCCACCTCGCCGGGTCCGTGCCCTGGCCGCCCGGCGGGGCCGACCCGGTGGACGCGGCCGGCGCGGCGCTCGACAGCCTGCTCACCGTCGTGCGGGCGGCGGCCGAGTGGAAGGTCGCCCGGGTCGTCGTCGCCAGCACCATCGGCGTCTACGCCGGGGCCGCAGGGGATGCGGGCACACGGCTCGGGGAGGACCTGCCGCTGCCGATGACGACCGGTCATGTCATCCCGGCGTTCAAGAAGATCGGCGAACTGCTCACCGACCATCTCACCGCGGCCACCGGAGTGGAGCTGGTCAACGCCCGCATATCCGCGGTCTGGGGGCCACTGGGCCGCCCTGCGTCGGTGTTCTTCGCCGCCCCGCAACTCGTCCACGCCGCCGCCCGCGGCGTCGCCCCCGACCTGTCGGCGCTGTACACGCCCGCGTACGCCGACCAGGGCACCGACCTGATCTACGCCAGGGACTGCGGTCGGGCCCTGGCACTGCTCCAGCTGGCGCCGGCGCTCGGGCACCGCACCTACAACGTCGCCTCGGGCCGCGTGACCACCAACGCCGACATCCTTGCGGCCCTGTCCGCGCACGCGCCCGCCGCCCCCATCGGCCTTCCGCCGGGCCGCGCCCCGCATGCCCCCGCCGACATCTGCCTGGACATCACCCGCCTGCGGCAGGACACCGGGTACGCCCCCGCGTACGACACCGCACGTGCCGTCGCCGACTACCTCGGCTGGCTCGGCGCGGGCAACGCGCGCTGACCGCGGCTCAGCCGCCGAGCCTGCCCAGGGCCGCGACCGTCAGGGCCTCCACGCCGGTGGTCAGGGTGGGCTGGACGACCGGGGCGAAGCCGGGGGAGTGGTTGCTCGGCAACTGGTCGTGCGTGCCCTCCCGGAAGGCCGCCAGCACGCTCGCGGCATCGGGGCCGCCCCAGAACCAGAAGACCGTGGGCACCCCCGCCGCCTCGCCGAACAGGCCGACGTCCTCGCTCGCCGCGATCGGCGGCAGCGGCAGCATCCGCTCCTGCCCGAAGTGGGCCGCCAGGTCCGCGAGCACCGCCCTTGTCGCGTCCCCATCGTTGACCAGGACCGGCGCCGCCTCCTTCCAGGTGATCACCGGCGGCCGGGGCGCCCCGCTGACCGCCGCCTCGCCGTTGACGATCCGCTCGACCGCGTCCCTCACCAGCCGGCGCACCTGCGGGGTGTACGAGCGCACGCTGATGCCCAGCTGCGCGGTGTCCGGGATGATGTTCTCCTTCGTCCCGGCCTGCAGCCGCCCCACCGTCACCACCGCGGTCTCCGCCGCCGGCACCTCCCGCGCCACGATGCCCTGCAGGCGGACCACGACCGATGCGGCCATCAGCACCGGGTCCACGGTCGCCTCGGGCCGCGACCCGTGGCCGCCGCGCCCGAAGAGCTCGATGTCCGCGAAGTCGGCCGCGGCCATCACGGCGCCCTCGCGGTACCCGATCATCCCGGCCGGCAGCGGCCCGACGTGCTGGCCGAGCACGATGCCGGGCCGCGGGAAGCGCTCGAAGAGGCCGTCCTCGATCATCGCCCGCGCGCCCGCCACCAGTTCCTCGGCCGGCTGGAAGACCGCGAGCACGGTCCCCGACCAGCGCTGGCGCATCCTGGCGAGCAGGGCCGCCGCCCCGGCCAGGCAGGCCACGTGCATGTCGTGGCCGCAGGCGTGCGCGACCGGCACGCTCGCGCCGTCGGCGCCCACCGCGTGGACCTCGGAGGCGTAGGGCAGCCCGGTCTCCTCGCGCACCGGCAGCGCGTCCATGTCCGCGCGCAGCATCACCACGGGCCCCTCGCCGTTGCGCAGCACGCCGACCACGCCGGTGCCCCCGACGCCCTCGGTCACCTCGTAGCCCGCGGCGGTCAGCGCCTGCGCGGCCTTCGCCGCGGTGCGGTGCTCCTGCCCTGAAAGTTCGGGATGGCGGTGCAGATCCTCGTACAGCGCCTCGAGCCCCGGCAGGAGTTCGGTCTGCCACGTGTCGTCGGTCAGCGCCATCGGGTCACCTTCCACTGTCAGGTCCCACCGCTCGGGGCCGTGCGTGCGGACCATTCGACCACGCCGGCGCCGCGGGGGCGGCGGCCCTGCCGGTCAGCCGTGCTTGGCGGCGACCTCGAAGAGGAAGAAGAGGTAGGCCGCGAGCAGATGGGCGACCACCACGTAGACCAGCACCCGGGTGATCACCCCGCGCTGCTTGCGCTTCTCGCTGCCGTTGGTGGTGGGGACGACGACCGGCGTGACCGGGCGGGCGTCGTGCGGGGTGCTGTCGATGGTCATGTCCGGTCTCCTGGGGTGGCGATACGGTGCGCCGCGGGGAGCGCGGCGGTGGTGCGGGAGGGGGCGCCGACGCACAGCGCGGAGGTCTCGCTCTGCATCAGCGTGTGAACGAACAGCACGTCGGCCCCCGCGTCGCCCGCCGCGGCCAGCCGGTGCGGCACCAGCGAGTCGAAGTGCGCGGAGTCGCCGGGGGCGAGGGTGTGGGTGCGTTCGCCGAGCGCCAGGTCGAGCGTGCCGCCGGTGACGTAGAGCCACTCCTCGCCGGCGTGCACCCGTACCAGCGCGCGCTGCGCCCCGGCCGGGATGTGCAGCCGCAGTGCCTGCATGGCCCGGCCGTTGCCGCCGGCCCGCCAGTAGGTCCAGCCGCCGGCCGGCACCGCGGCGGCGTCGGCGCCGCGTACGATGGGATCGGGTTCGCCGGTGGTCTCGCCGAGCAGGTCCGAGACCGTGGTCCCGTACATCCGGGCGAGCCCGAGCAGCACCGGGAGCGAGGGCTGGCGCAGTCCGGACTCCAGCCGCGACAGATGCGCAGCGGACAGTCCGGCCCGGCCGGCCGCACCTTCCAGGGTGAGCCCGGCCGCCCGCCGCAGGTCCCGCAGTCGCGGGGCCAGGACGAGGTCTTCCTCGGGGGCGGCGGGGGACTGGTGGTCTGCCATGACTCCATGGAACCGCTTCCGTACCTGAGGGGCAAAGTTTTTGCCCCGCAGGCAAAAGTGCGATCCCGATCCCCGTGCAGATCCACCTGCCGTCCTGCCGCACGCGTTGCTGTTCCGGCAATGAGGTTTGCCACGAGGGACGGCCCCGCCGACCATCGCGGCAAGGAGGCAGACCCCATGACGAAACCCCGCCCGCACACCCCCACGCCCGCCCCGGCCGCGCCGCCCGCCGGCGCGGAGGCCCACTACGAAGCCGTGGTCGTCGGCGGCGGCGCAGCCGGCCTGGCCGGAGCGTCCACCCTGGCCCGCGCCCGCCGCTCGGTCCTTGTCGTCGACGCCGGACGCCCGCGCAACGCGCCCGCCGCGGGAGTCCACACCTACCTGGCCCGCGAGGGCACCCCGCCCGCCGCCCTGCTCGCCGCAGGCCGCGCCGAGGTCGCGGGCTACGGCGGCGAGATCCGGTCAGGCACCGTCACCGCGGCCGAACGCCGCCCGGACGGGAGCTTCCGGGTCGCCCTCGACGACGGCGCCGCGGTCTCGGCGGACCGGCTGCTGGTCACCACCGGCCTGACCGACGAGCTGCCCGCAGTCCCCGGGCTGGCCGGCCTGTGGGGTCGCGATGTGCTGCACTGCCCGTACTGCCACGGCTGGGAGGTACGGGACCGCGCCGTCGGCGTCCTGGCCACCGGACCGCTCGCCGTCCACCAGGCGCTCCTGTGGCGCCAGTGGAGCGACCGGATCACCGTCTTCCTGCACACCGCGCAGGAACCTGACGACGAGGCATGCGAGCAGCTGGCCGCCAGGGGCATCGCGGTCGTCGACGGCGAGGTCGCCCGCCTGGTGGCCGACGGCGGCAGGCTCGCCGCCGTCGAGCTGGTCGGCGGCCGGCGGATCGCCTGCGACGCGCTCGCGGTCGCCCCCCGCTTCACGGCCAACGGCGGCATCCTGCGCGACCTGGGCCTGAAGCCCGAGGAGCAGGAGATGGGCGGCCACGTGCTGGGCACCCGCATCCCCGCGGATCCGACCGGCGCGACCGCCGTGCCCGGCGTGTGGGTCGCGGGCAATGTGGCGAGCCTGGCCGAGCAGGTCATCGGGGCGGCGGCCGCGGGAGTGCGCGCCGCGGCGGCGATCAACGCCGACCTGGTCGGCGCCGACACCCGCCGTGCGGTGGCCGCCGCCCGTGCCGCACGGCCTGCCGCGCCGCACGGCGCCGGGTAGGCAGGCATCCGCCGCCGGGGCCGCCGGCCGTCCGCCTCACAGCCCCAGATAGGACAGCAGTTCGCGGGCGGCCGGGCTGTCCCGGCCGTCCGAGGGCAGCGCGACCGACACCTCCCACTGCCGCTCGTCCTGACCCTTCAGCGGCACCACCGAGAGCTCCGCCGCCTGCTCCTTGCGGGAGATCGGCTGCGGCACCACCGCGATGCCCAGCCCGTGCCGCACCATGTCGATCAGCGTGTGCACGTCGTAGACCTCGATGCCGACCCGCCGGGGGGTGCCGCTCGCCTCGAAGGCCAGGTCGTTCAGCCGCCTGGCCCCCCAGTCCTGGTGCCAGTCGAAGAACGTCTCGTCCGCCAACTGCCCCCAGCGGGCGTACGGCTCGCCCGCCAGCCGGTGCCCCGGACCGCACAGCAGCACCATCGGCTCGCTGGTCAGCGGGAGCAGCCGCACCCCCTCGGGCGGCGGCCCCGGCAGGGTGATGAAGGCCAGGTCCAGCCGGCCGTCGGCGACGTCCTGCGCCATCACCGCGGAGCCCGCCTGCCGCAGCCGCACCTCCACATTGCCGTGCTCGGCGCGGAAGCGGGCCAGCAGCGCCCCCACGTCGACGTTCACGCACTGCTCCGTGCCCACCGCCAGGCTGCCGCGGAGCAGCCCCTGCACCGCCGCGACGGCGTCCCCCGCGGCCCTGGCGGCGGCCAGCGTACGGGTCGCCTCGGCCAGCAACGCCCGTCCCGCGCCGGTCAGTTCGACGCTGCGGGTGGTCCGGGTGAACAGCGCCGCGCCCAACTCGCGCTCCAGCGACCGCACCGATGCCGACAGCCCCGACTGGGACACCACCATCCGGTGCGCCGCCCGCGTGAAGTGCCGCTCCTCGGCGACGGCGACGAAGTACTCGAGTTGCCGCAGTTCCATGATGCGCCGGACTGTCCCGGCGGCACCTCGACCGGGCGCTGACCGCCTCGCTGCGCCGGCTCGGCGTGGACTGCGTCGACCTCTACCAGGTGCACTCCTGGGACCCGCTGACCCCGGTGGAGGAGACCCTGCGCTTCCTCGACGACGCGGTACGCCAAGGCCGCATCCACTACGTCGGACTGTCGAACCACACCGGCTGGCAGCTCCAGAAGGCCGTCGACACCGCCGACTTCCGCGGCCTGGCCCGACCGGTGACGCTGCAGCCCCAGTACAGCCTGCTCAGCCGGGAGATCGAGTGGGAGGTCACCCCGGCCTGCCAGTCCGAGGGCCTGGGGCTGCTGCCCTGGAGCCCGCTCGGCGGCGGCTGGCTCACCGGCAAGTACCGCCGCGACGAGCGCCCCACCGGCGCCACCCGGCTCGGCGAGAACCCCGAGCGCGGCGTGGAGGCGTACGAGCGGCGGGCTCGCGTGCAGCGCACCTGGGACGTGGTGGACGCGGTCCAGTCGATCGCCGAGGAGACCGGCGCCACCATGGCGCAGGTCGCCCTTGCCTGGCTGCTGGACCGCCCGGCGGTGACCTCGGTCATCCTCGGCGCCCGTACCGTCGAGCAGCTCGACGACAACCTCGGCTCTGCAGCCCTGCGCCTGACCGCCGGGCAGACGGCCAGGCTGGACGAGGCCAGCGACCCGGGCGCGGCGGACTACCCGTACGGCGTTCCCGGGGTGGAGCAGCGCGGCCGCCGCATCGAGGGCGGCCGCTGAGCGGCAGGCCTTCCGCGTCCGCCGCTTGACCCTGCCCCTCGGGGCAGGGTCTAGGGTCCGTTCCGTGGTGATGACATGAAAATCGGTGAGGTCGCGCGCCGCGCGGGAGTGACGGTCAAGACGGTCCTCTACTACGAGGCCGCGGGGCTGCTGGCCCCGGCCCGGCTGCCCAACGGCTACCGGGACTACTCGGAGCAGGACGCCCGGATGGTGCGCGAGGCCCGGGCGCTCAACTCCCTCGGCATCCCCGTCGAGCGGACCCGGCCCTTCCTCGAATGCCTGGCCGGCGGCCGGGAGTACGCGGACGACTGCCCGTCCTCGCTGGCCGCCTATCGCGAAGCCATCGACGACCTGACGGCCCGGATCGACGCGCTGACCGTGCGCAGGGACACCCTCGCGTCCCAGCTGCGCGAGGCGGCCTACCGCAACAGCAGGGCCTCCCCGCCGGCCGCCGCCGTGCCCGCGCGGGACGCCCTCGCCGGCGGCGCGACGGGGGACGCGCACCTCAGGCGGCTGCCGCAGAACCTGCCGGTGCCGCAGGACGACGGCGCCGCGGACCACCTCGTCGGCTGCCGGATGCCCGCCCTTGCGCTGCCCGGCACCGCGGGCGGCACGGTCGCCCTGGACGCGCTCGGCGAGGGACGTACCGTGCTGTACTGCTACCCGCTCACCGGCAGGCCCGACACCGATGTGCCCGAGGGCTGGGACTCGATCCCGGGAGCGCGCGGCTGCACCGCGCAGGCGTGCGGCTTCCGGGACCACCACGACGACCTCGCCGCCCTCGGCGTGGCCCGCGTCCTCGGGCTGTCCAGCCAGGACACCGGCTACCAGCAGGAGGTCGTGGCCCGGCTGCGGCTCCCCTTCGCGATGCTCTCCGACCCCGCGCTGAGCCTGGCCGCGTCACTGGGTCTGCCCACCTTCGAGGCCGGCGGGGACGTGCTCCACGCGCGCATCACGCTGGTCGTCCGGGACGGCGTCGTCGAGCACGTCTTCTACCCGGTCTTCCCGCCGGACCGGCACGCGGGCGAGGTCCTCCGCTGGCTCGCGGACAACCCCGCCTGAGCCGCCGCCCGCCCCGGGACCTGCCCGGGGGCGCGTGCCACGCCGTACGCGCCGGGCGGACGCTTCCGCACGCCGCTTCCAATGGAGGGTCGAACCGGATTGAATGGGGTCATTCCGGCCGCCAGCAAGGAGCCCGTATGCCCGACCGCCCCACCCCAGCAGTGGTCTTCGACGCGCCCTTCGGCGACCGCTCCGCCTGGGCGGTCGGCCGCACCTCCGCCTATCCCGAGGACGGCCGCAACCCCGGCGACAACAAGCTCGACCGGATCGGCCCGGACTTCGCCCCCACCGCTGACGGGGTCTTCGCCGCCCACCGCGCCCGCGGCGGCGAGTGGCACACCGCCCTGGTCTCCACCGAGTACGCCCCGGGCGGGTTCGAACTGCTGGCCGGCGACGAGCTCAGCGCGACCTGCGTCGTCCACGACGTCCAGGGCGCGTGGCCCGCACTGTGGACCTGGGGCCGCGACACCGGCGGCCGCCCGCAGCCGGGACACGGAGAGATCGACGCCTTCGAATACCACCCCACCCACCCCGGCATGCTGGAGCTGACCAACCACGTCCGCCCTGCCGCGCACTACGCCGAGGGCGCCGTCACCGCCGGCCGCCCGTTCGTGCTGCGGGTGGTCTTCGGGGCGGCGAGCGTCGAGTGGTATGCCGACGGCCGGCTGCTCCACGCCGACCACCGGGGCGTCGGCCCGCACTGGCGCGCCTGGCCGGTGGTCTGCATCAGCGTCGCCGCCGGCCGCTACGGCCATCTGCCGCCGCGCCCCGGCACCGACGAGCTGCACTGGCAGTGCTCGGCCCTGACCGTGCGCCGCTCCGTGTCCGGCACCGGAAGAGACCGCGATCACCCGGCATGATCACGCGAGGACCGGGCAAGTGCAGGAAGGACACCCCCGTATCCAGGGGGTCATCTCCCCCTGAGCATCAAGTGGACGAAGCGGAGTCGGTGCAATGACCGGGCGGCAGCCGGCGAAGACGGACGGGCGCGCGACCGGCGCGACCGGTCCGACCAGCGGTACGAGCGGGACGGGCGCGAGCGACCCGGTCGTGGCGCGCGGCGCCCCGTGCTGGGTCAGCCTGACCGCACGCGATCTGGCCGCCGCCGAGAAGTTCTACGGCAGCGTGCTGGGCTGGGAGTTCCGCTCGACGACGCTCGGCGAGCGCTTCGCCGTCGCGGTGACCGACGGCCGGCCGATCGCCACCATCGGCGCGGTCGCCGGCGACATGCAGGTCGCGGTGGGATGGACACCGTTCTTCGAGGTCGCACAGGCCGACGAGGCGACCGCCAGGATCCGCGAGCGCAGCGCCACCGTGGCGCTCGGCCCGGTCTCCTTCGCCTCGGGTCGCGCGGTCCTGGCCGCCGACCGGGACGGCGCCGTCTTCGGCGTATGGGACGGCCGGCTGCCCGGCGGCTGGCAGTCCTGGCACGACCGCGGGCCCGTGGTCGTCCGCCTGCGCACCAGGGACGCCTTCGAGGCGGCGATCTTCTACGGCGGCGTCCTGGAGTGGGCCGACGAGGCGGCCGGCTGCTGCAGCGTCTCCTACGACTACGAGCGCGCCGAGGTCCTCGTCCACAGCTCGGGCGACGTGGTGGCCCGGATCTCCTCAGGCGCGGTCGAGGCGGCGCCCGACCCGGTGGTCCGCCCGCACTGGGCCGTCCACTTCGCGGTCGACGACGTCGCGGCGCGTGTCGAGGCCGCCCGGGCGCTGGGCGGCACGCTGCTCGGCAGCGGGACGGGCCAGGCCGGCCCGTGGGCCGACCTGCGCGACCCGGACGGCGGCCTGTTCACGGTGTTCTCCCGGTAGCCGCGTCCGGAGCCACCGCCCGCTTCAACCGGTCCGCGATCCTGGCGGACCTGCGGGCACGTCCCCGGGCGGGCGGTGCCGGGTCCTGCGGCAGCAGCCGGGCGTCTATCAGCGCGTCGAGGTGGTCCTTGATCCACTGATTGGGCCCGGCGATCCGGGGTTTCACGGACTGCTGCCCAGAAGCCGGCGGCTCCACCATGTCCTGCCTCCCGATGCACCGGATGACCGTCGCCGCGAAATATACACGAACGATCGTGCTTAAAGATGTGCGGGCCGATGGCTGGTGAGTCTCGCGCCGGCCCCGGCCCCCGCGCTCAGCCGTCCGCCGCGGGCAGCAGCGAGGGGTCGGTCGCCACCTCCCGCAACCGGCGCAGGATGCCCTTGGCCGCCATCCGGTAGCCGGTGTCGTCGCCGTGCAGCACCGAATCGCCGTTGGCCATCTCCATCAGCGCGCAGATCTCGAAGACCAGCTGCGGCCGGTCGACGTCCTGCCGCGCCTGGCCCGCCTGCTGGGCCTCCCGCAGGGTCTGCTCCAGGAAGGAGGACCAGTTCCTGCGGGCCGCCGCGATCGTGTCGTGCAGCCGGCCGGGCCGCGCGTCGTATTCGGCGCCGACCGCGTAGAAGAAGCAGCCGCCGGGGAAGATCCTCGCCTGCGAATAGGCCAGCCAGCCGCTGCACAGCCGCCACAGCCTGTCCATGCCGTGCGGCAGCTCGTGTGCGGGGTTCACCACGTGCTCGAGGAAGATCCTGATCGCGGTGCGCACGGTCGCCAGCTGGAGGTCCTCCTTCGACCCGAACAGCGCGAAGACCCCGCTCTTGCTGAGCCCCAGGTCGCCGGCGAGCCGCCCGACCGTCAGCCCGTCCAGGCCCTCGACCGACGCGAGCGCGACGGCGCGCTCCAGTACCAGGCGCCTCGTCTCGTCGCCGCGCGCCACCCGCCCGTCGACGCGGGCGGCGGTCCTCGTCGTCGCCACTGGAGCCTCCGATGCGTTGTCCTGATTCCGATCCGCCAAGCCTACGTGACTGGCAGCACGACCGTGCGGAAAAGTCGGCCGGGGAAGGAATGCGACGCCACCCCGGTGCGTTCTGGTGAGCGTAGGAAGTGGAAACGACAACGATGACGGAAAGAGGTGGCTGATGGCTCGCAGTGAACTGCGCCCCGTCGTGAAACTCCGCTCCACTGCCGGTACCGGACACACGTACGTGACCAGGAAGAACCGGCGCAACGACCCCGACAGGCTGACGCTGCTCAAGTACGACCCGGTGGCCCGCAAGCACGTGCTCTTCCGCGAGGAGCGCTGACCCGCGGCCCCATCAGGGCAGCACCGCGGCACGCCACAGCCGGCCAGTGAAAGGACACGCATGAAGAACGGCATCCACCCCACCTCCCGCCCGGTCATCTTCAGGGACAAGGCCGGCGACTTCGCCTTCCTGACCCGCTCCACCGCGACGTCCGACCGCACCCTGGCCTGGACGGACGGCAACACCTACCCGGTCATCGACGTCGAGACGTCGTCGGCCAGCCACCCCTTCTACACCGGCAAGGCACGCGAGCTGGACACCGCGGGCCGAATCGACCGCTTCCGGCGCCGCTACGGGCGCAGCGCCGGCTGATCCGGTCCTGCCCCCGCGGGCCCCGGCAGCTATGTCGCTGGAAAGGGTGATCGTCTTCGTGCGGCGGCGCTTTCGCGCCGCCGCCGCGGCGTGCCCGGGTAGAGTCACCGGCCTGGAGAGTGTTTCCTGCTGCTGCGGTGGACAGTGCCTTCGACCAGCCCCATCCACCCACCCGGGGGCACTCTCCTGCTGCGTCCCGGGCCGCCGTCAGATCGCGTCCTCCCAGTCGATCCGGTAGAAGGCCAGCTGCTCGGTCTCGGCTGTGAGCCGCATGCCGGCCGCGGCCATCACGCGGCGGGAGGCGACATTGCCGACGTCCGTGTCGCCCAGGACGCTGCCGACGCCCTGCGTCCGCGCGAATGCCAGCAGCGCGCGCAGCGCCTCCGAGGCGTATCCGTTGCCGTGCGCCGCGGGTACGAGGCCGTAGCCGATCGTGACGCAGCCGTCCTCGTCCGGCCTGCCGTGGAAGTCCACGCCGCCGATGGTCCGCCCGTCCTCGCGCAGCCGGATCCCGTAGGTGCCGAAAGGCCGCGGATCGCCGCTGTCCGCGCAGGTGGCGAGGAAACGCCTGGCCGCCGAGAGGTCCCCTTCCGCGGGATACCCGTCGGCCCAGCGCACCGAGCGGTCGGCCCGGCCGCCCAGCACCTGCTCGGCCTCGCCCGCACTCAGCGGATGCAGTACGAGGCGCGCCGTCGTCAGATCGTCCACGGCCGCCGGCCTGTCTTCCGTCCCGACGGGCCCGCGGTCCCGGGCCGGGGGCCCGGTCGCCACGCGTGCACCGGCCGGGATGTTCCGGTCGCCTCCGTCCCTGCCCCCCCGCCACATCGCCGTCAATGCCTTTCGTCCCAGGCCGCGCTCTGCAGGAAGTACGTGTCGTACAGCTCCTGGACGTCCAGGAGGCTCTCCGGGGGGACTTTGCCGTAGGCGATGCGCTCCAGGTGGCGGAAGTACTCGAAGCGCTCGACGCCCGGTGTGATGACGATGAGGATGTCCGCGTCGTGCCCGGGGGCGGCCGCGAAGGCGTGGGGGAGACCCGGCGGGACGATGACCAGGTCGCCGCGCTCGGCGGTGACGACCTGCTCGCCGGACAGCAGCTGTGCGGTGCCGTCGAGCAGGTAGAACATTTCGGCGGAGCCGGCGTGGTGGTGCGGCTTGGCGCCGTCGGCGCCGTCCGTGAGGGTGACCCGCTGGGTGGACAGCGCGCCGCCGGTCGCGCTGCTGTCGGCCAGCAGCCTGATGGTGGTCGGCGCCCTGCCGATCACCTCCGCCTCCGCGGAGCGGACGACCACGGATTCGTCGAACTTCGGGACGATGAGCGACATCTCTGGCTCCTCGGGGTGGGGTGAGCGGTGGTCAGACGGCGAACAGCAGGGCCGCACTGGCCAGTACGGTGACGGCGGTCGCGAAGTGTATGCCGAATGCTGTGGCCTTGGTCCCGCCGTGCCGCAGCACGATCAGGGTGTCGCCGAGCGGCGCGAGGGCCACGACGAGCATGAACCAGGCCTCGGCGCCGGCACCGGAGAAGGCGAGCAGGGCCAGGCCCATGACGCCGAACGTGGCGTCCCTGAGGCCCTTGACCGTCAGATACGCCGGGTCGCCGTTCTCCCGGGCGGCCACCCCGTAGCCCACGGCGGCGGGCCGCGGCACCAGCAGGAAGCGGGCGCCGATCAACAGGACGAGCAGGTCGAGCACGATGGCCAGGCCGTAGGCGGTGGGCGTGAGCACGGCGGTTCTCCTCGCGGTAGTTGTCACTGCTAGGAACGAGATCGACGCTAGCATAGCGTCGACACATTGCCTAGCAATGCTAGAGTCACTGCCATGACGATCCAGACGCGCCGCGAGCGCGAACGAGCCGAACGTGAGCGGTCGATCATCACGGCCGCCCGGGACATGGCCGAGGCCGAGGGCTGGGAGTCGGTCACCACCCGCCGTCTCGCCGCCGAGATCGAGTACAGCCAGCCGGTGCTCTACAGCCACTTCAAGGGCAAGGACGCCATCATGGCCGCCGTCGCCGTCCAGGGATTCGCCGAGATGGCCGGCGAACTGCGGGCGGCGCGCACCGCGGCGCCCGGCCCGCGCGAAGCCCTCGTGGCCGTGGCCGTGACCTATTCCGCGTTCGCCGAGCGGTGCCCAGCGACGTACGACGCGATGTTCACCCACGCCGTCGACCTGCCGTTCGCGACCCCGCAGGCCCCCGCCCCGCTCCGCGAGGCGTTCGGTGAACTGCGCGGCGCCGTCGAACCGCTGGCGGCGCCGGGCGACGATCCGGGCGCGCTCACCGAGACCGTGTGGAGCGGCCTGCACGGCCTGCTCACCCTCATGCGCAGCGGCCGTCTGCGCCGTGAGGGCCACGACGTCCGGCTCGCCCTGCTGATCGACCGGTTCTCACCGCCCGCGTGAGAGGCGCGGGGCACGGCCCGCCGGGGCCCGCGGGCCGCCGCCCGGTCAGAGCGCGAGATGCATGATGTGCAGCCCGACATAGCCGAGCCTCGGGTGCCGGAAGCCCTCCGGCAGCGTGCCGATCACCTGGAAGCCGAGCGACCTGTACAGCTTCACCGCGTACTCGTTCGTCTCCACGACCGCGTTGAACTGCATCGCCCGATAGCCCGCCGCGCGCGCCCACTCCACCGTGTACGCACACAGCGCACGCCCCACGCCCTGCCCCGAGTGCGCCGGGTCGACCATGTAGCTGGCGCTCGCGATGTGCGAGCCGTTGCCCATGTGGTTGCGGTTCATCTTCGCCGTGCCCAGCACGGTGCCCGCGTCGTCCACCGCGACGACGGTACGCATCGGCTCCGCCAGCAGCCACCACTCGCGGCCCTGGTCCTCGGTGAGGTCCACGGGGTAGGTGAAGGTCTCGCCCTCCGTGACGATGCGGTGGAAGAACGGCCAGATGGCCGGCCAGTCCTCGGTGGTGGCTTCCCTGATCAGCATGCGCACAGGATGCCCGCACCGGACCGCTGCCTTCCACCGCATATCCCCGCGGACTCCCGACGCCACCGCAAAATCGGATGCGCGTGCGCCACGGAGTCGGCAGGCTGCGCGGGTGAACCGCGAAGAGATCTCCCGCATCGCCCACTCCGACCACCCGATCAAGGCGCCGCTCGACGACGACTCGGTCCGGCAACTCCTGGACAAGGGCCTCGCGCGCGGCGGGGGACGCGTGCTCGACCTCGGCTGCGGCGGCGGCGAATGGCTGCTGCGCGCCCTGGCGGCAGGCCCCCATGTGCACGCCGAGGGCGTCGACATCTCCCCCGAGGCGCTGTCCCAGGCCCGCGAGGCGGCCACCCGCCGGGGCGTCGAGCAGCGGCTGGTGCTGCACCGGCGGGACGCGGCGGACTTCACGGCGCCGCAACCGTTCGACCTGGTGCTGAGCGTCGGGGCCGCGCATGCCTTCGGAGGCCTGCTCCCGACCCTCGCCGCGGCCCGAGAGCACCTTGCCCCCGGCGGCCACGTCCTGATCGGCGACGGCTTCTGGGAGTCCGCGCCGTCCGCCGAAGCCGTCGGGATGCTCGGCGACTTCGACGACCTGGCCACCACCGTGGAGAAGGTCGCCGCCGAGGGCTGGACCCCCGTACACGGACACGTCAGCACCCGCCGTGAGCTGGACGACTACGAGTGGGCCTGCTGGGGCGCCCTGGCCGCCTGGGCGCTGGACCACCCCGACGACCCCGCCGCCGCGGAGGTGCTGGCCACCGCTGACACCCGCCGCACCGAATGGCTGCGCGTCTACCGCGACGCCTTCGGCTTCGTGACACTTCTCCTGCGCCGCACGCAGGGGCACTCTTGACCCCGAGGTGGCGCTCGTGCCTGCCGGCTGTGCCTACACTCACGCCGTGAACGACACGACACGCCTGACGATCCGACCCGGCGGCCCGGCCGACGCGCCCGCCACGCTCGACATGCTCGACGCGGCGGTGGCCTGGATGAACGCGCGCGGCAACACCGAGCAGTGGGGCACCACGCCGTATTCGCAGAAGCCGGGCGGTGTGGCGCGGGTCGAGAAGTACATGACCGACAACGCCCCCTTCATCGCGGAGCTGGACGGACGCCCCGTCGGAACCCTGGTCCTGGACTCGGGGCCCAGCCCGCATGTGCCGATCGCGCCGGCCGACGAACCCGAGCGGTACGTGAGGCTGCTGGTCTCCGACCGCGCCCACGCCGGCCGGGGCGTCGGAGCGGCGCTGCTCGCGCACGCCGTCGAGGAGACCCGGCGGGCCGGCGTGGACCTGCTGCGGGTGGACTGCTGGGCGGGCGGCGGGGGCGAGTTGGTCGCCTACTACGAGCGCAACGGCTTCACCCCGACGGACCGTTTCACGGCCGACTCCTGGCCGGGCCAGGTCCTGGCCCGCCGCGTCGGGGACCGCTGAGACCAGGGCCGGGCCGCAGAGTTCGGGCGCCGGACCCTTCCGGACCCGGGCAGGGTGGGCGGATGGACGGCCGGGCGCTGGTGGTGGGGCATCCGGAGCGGTGACCGGGCATGCCGGGCACCGCAGTGGCCATCGGGGCAGCGGGGCACCGGCGCGGCCGTGCACGAAGGCGCCGATGCGAGTCCTCTTCGGTGCCGATGGCAGACGCTGCGGTAATGTCCTTCGCGTGAGTGACCGGCAACCGACCCTGCGGGAGCGACAGCGCTCCGAGACGCGGCGCCTGATCCAGGCGCAGGCGGTGGGGCTGTTCACCGACCGCGGCTACGACACGGTGACGGTGGCCGACGTCGCCCGCGCCGCCGGTGTCTCGGCGATGACCGTCTACCGGCACTTCCCCACCAAGGAGGACCTCGTCCTCGTCGACCAGCCGGCGCGGCTCATCGCCGAACGTGTCGCCGCGTCCCCCGCAGGCAACCCCCTGGTGAGCCGTGTCGGCGGCGCACTCGTCGACGCGGCCGCGGCACTGACGGGCGGCGACGCGGCCGAACCGGCGGCCTACCGGCGGTTCCTGCTGGACTGCCTCAAGCTCATGGTCGCCACGCCCGCGCTGCGCGCCCGGTACCTCGACAGCCAATACGCCCTGCAGCAGGCCATCATCGAGGCCCTGGGGGACCAGGCGGCCGACACCGACACCGCTTTCCGCGCCCAGGCGGCCACGAGCGCCTGCCTGGCCGCGATGCACACGGCGCTGACCCGCTGGGCCGAGGACGACGGGCGCACCGAGCTGCCCGAGTTGATCGCCAGGGCACTGGCCGCCTCCGTCGGGGACAACGCGTCACTGTGCGCCTGACACGGTCACGCAACGCCCGCCGGCAGCGGGGCGGGCCGGTCAGGTGGGGTTCGACACGGGTTCCGGCCGGGGGAGCGGCGCCGCCGTGCGGCGGGGGAGCAGCAGTGGAGTCGCCAGCAGGAGGACTCCGGCCAGGCCGACGGCCGTACGCAGGCCGAGCAGCGCGCCCAGCGCCCCCCACACGGCCGTCAGCAGAGCGGTCGACGCCTTGGTCGTCACCGCCCATGCGGTCAGTGTGCGGGCGACCCGGTCGGCAGGGGTCCGTTCGAGGCGGTAGGTGCCGCTGACCGGGTTGAAGATCCCGCAGCAGAAGATGAGCCCGAGCTCGACGCCCACCACCAGCAGCAGTCCTGCGGCGCCCGGCCCGACGAAGGCCAGGCCGATGGGCCAGATCGCCCGCAGCACCCCGGTCGCGACCAGGACGCGGCGCTGTCCGTGGCGGGTGACGAGCGGCCGTGCCAGTCGTGAACCGAGCAGCCCTGCCACGGAGGGCGCGGCGAAGGCGAGCCCGTACTGCCACGGCGGGAATCCGAGCCGCCCGAGCATCATGACGGCCAGCAGCGGCTGGGTGGCCATCACCAGGCCGTTGAAGACGGCGGTGTTGAAGAACAGGGGGCGCAGCGCGTTGTCGGCGAGGATGTACCGCCAGCCGTCGAGCAGGTCCCCCGGCCGCATGCGCGCGGCCTCCCGTCGCTCGGGGCGCGGCTCGTTCCCGCCGATGGCACGGATCCCGACGGCCGAGAGCAGGTAGCTCACCGCGTCCGCCACCACCGTGGCCACCGGGCCGAGGAGGCTGATCGCGGCCCCGCCCAGCGGGGGACCCACGATCGTGGTGGTCCAGGCGGTGGACTCGAATCGGGCGTTGGCGACGAGGAGGTCACCGGTCGGCAGCAGCGTCTTCAGGTAGGCGCCGGAGGCGGCCCTGAAGGTGATGTCGGCGGTCGCGACCGCGACGGAGACCAGCAGGAGCTGGAGGAAGGTGAGGACGCCGAGTGCGAATGCCGCGGGGATCGTGACCAATGCCGCGCACCGCAGCAGGTCCATCGCGATCAGCACCTGCCGCTTGCGGCGGAATTCCACCCACGGGCCGAGCGGAATCGCGACGGCCGCGCCCACCGCGGCCCCGACGCTGGAGAGCGCGGCGACCTCGGCTGGCCCCGAGCCGAGCACCCGGATGGCGATGAGGGGGAACGCGCCGAAGGCGAGCCACGTGCCGAGCGCGCTGGTGCCGTACGCCGCCCACAGCCACCCGAAGGCCCGCCCCAGCCGTTGTCCCTGGCGCTGCCCCCGCCGGTCCCCGCTCCTCATCCCCGCACCCCTCGTCCTCACCCGTACAACCGATCCGCGATCGGAAGCATCAAAGCGAGTGCCGTATCCGCGGATCAAACAACCGCTGGCCCACCGGCCACAACCGGTGGTTGTGCGTCTAAGGTGCCTCCATGGATCTCGACGCCGTCAGAACCTTCGTCGCCGCGGCCGACGCCGGGCAGTTCCAGGAGGCCGCGGCCGAGCTGGCGGTCACCCAGCAGGCCGTCTCCAAACGCATCGCCGCGCTGGAGCGGAGCCTCGGGGTACGGCTGTTCACCCGCACCCCGCGCGGCGCAGTGCTCACGATCGACGGGCAGGCGTTCCTGCCGCACGCGCGCGAGCTGCTGCGCGTCGCCGACCGTGCGGCAGCCTCGGTGCACACCGGCCGCCGTCCGCTGCGGGTGGACATCATCGCCTCGCGCGGCGCGGCGTCGGGCCTGATGCGCGGCTTCCACCAGGCGCGCCCCGAGATCGAGCTCGACGTGGTGATGCTGTTCGACATCGAGACGGCCGTGGCCGCCATCCGGTCCGGCGTGATCGACGCGTCCTTCCGTGCCGTCGGGGTGCCCGGGCGGCCCCTGCCCGAGGACATCGAGTCCGTCCGGGTGCTCGACGAGCCGCTGGAGCTCCTGACCGGGCCCGCCCACGCGCTCGCGGGAGCGAGGTCGGTGAGCGTCGCCCAGCTCGCCGGGCACCGGATCTGGATGCCGGGCATCGTGCCCGGTACGGAGTGGGCCGCCTACTACGACGACCTCGTCGCCGAGTTCGGCCTGACCATCGAGGCGACCGGCCCCAACTTCGGCTCCGACGTCCTCCTGGACACCGTCGCCGACACCCCTGCCCTGGCCACCTTCATGGGCGTCCACGCCCGCCTGGTCTGGCCCGCAGGCCACGGCCTGCGCCGCATCCCGGTGACGGACCCGACGCCCGTGTACCCGCACTCGCTGCTCTGGCACCGCGACAACCCCCACCCGGCGCTGGCCACCCTGCGGGCCCATCTCGCCGCCACGGCCGCAGGCCACGGTGCCGCCGGGACATGGGTCCCGGACTGGGTGCCCCCGCACTGAACACGCCCCGCGCCGTGGGACGTTGCGGACGCCGTCACGCCTGCCGCCGCCCGCGACGGGCGAGGCTACCGGTGCCCGTTTCCGCCCTGGCCCCCGGGGCAGCCGAGAGGCGAGGCCGGGCCGGGCAAGGCACGGGCCGCCCGACACGATCGCAAGGGGGACCGGTGTTCATCGCCGTCATGTGCCTCATGCTCGCCATGGGGCTGCTCCAGGTCGTACGACCGCAGTTGCTCTGGGGGATGAACAGGCGCCTGCAGCGGGGCTGGGTGAAGGATCCCGACGGCACGGAGCCCACCCGCAAGGGCTACGCCATGCAGCGCGTCGTCGGTGTCGTCTTCCTCGCCGTCGCCGTCTGGATCCTGGTGACGAACATCTGACCGCAGCCACGGCGCCGGCCGACCCGCACGTGGAACGACGAGGGGTGCGGGACGGCCGGCTCCCGACGCCCGCCCGCCCGCGCGGGACACCGGTCACCGGTGAACGGCACCGCGCCACAGCGGCCGAACGGCAAATGCGTGGCGTGCTGCGGCAGGCGCCGGAATACTGCCCCGGTGACCCGTGCCGCACCGCCTGGACCGCCTCGGCCCCGCGCCCTGGCGCCCGGAGACCTCGTCGTCATCGCCCCGCTGTCCGGGCCGCTCCACACCACCTGCGAGCCGGACCTCCGGCAGGCCGTGGCCGGGAGCGAACGGATGGGATTCCGCGTACGGCTCGCGCCGCTCCTCGAAGCCGGGCGGCACCACCGGTGGAGTGCGGCGCGGCCCGCGGAGATCACCCGGGAGCCCAACACCCCGCCGCCCGATCCCGAGTTCCGCGCGCTCGTCGCGCACGACGGCGACCAGACGGCGCTCGACTGCCTCGACCTGATCGACATCGAGGCGATCGCCGCCGACCCCAAGCCGATCCTCGGCCACCCGGCCGGTCGCCGAATCGATCTTCGTGCCGAGGGCCGCAGAGTTCCCGGACACGCCGTCACCTCCGCACCTCCCGACGGCGGACACCCCCGGACGTCGACGCGATGATCACCGAGGACGACGTGAACCCGGCGACGCTCGTCACGGACATGCTGCGGCCACCCTGGCGGCACGACCTCTACCAGGCGCTGGAAGGGCCGGGCGACACCGCGGCACTGGTGAACGCGGTCGCCCGTGCCGCGGCAGCGGCGGACGCATCCGCCGCCCAGCTGCGCGGGATCGTCGAGGCGGTGGTCGCCGAAGGGTACGAGGAACTCGGGTGCGGGTTCACCGGCAACGCGGGCATGCCGGAGGACTACCTCCTCGAGTTGTGCGATCGCGGCGTGCTCATCGACGAGTTGGGGCATCGCCCCGGGCCGCGCAGCCTGCTCACGCGCATGTGCGAGGTCCACAGGTACGAGGAGTCGATCCTGACGCTCGGGCTGGAGCTCTACCGCGACCCCCGCGTCCCCCCCGACGAGTTCGCAGCCTTCGTCCGACGGTACGGCGACGTATCCGACGGGCGGCTGCTGCGGGCACTCGCCGAGGCCGATCCGGACTCGGCACTCAAACAGACCGCGTACGAGGACATGCTCGGCGCCTCGCCGACCGCGACGGACGGCGGCCGGAAGGCGGCCGGTTTCCACGCCCGGCACCTGGCGAACGCCCCGGGCAGCGACATCGACGGGCTCGCGCGGTTCCTCGACAGGTACGGCGACCCGCAGGTTCTCGTCCTCCTGCTGGAATCGCGCATCCGGGACCCCGAGCGTGGCGAACTGGTCGAATCCCGCGCCCGGGACGCGACCGACCCGATGGTGTCCGACGCCCTCAGGCGTCGGAAGCACCGCCGGGACGCGGCCGGTCCGTCCCTGGGCTCCGCGGCCGCCGCCGCTCTCGCGGCAACCGGCGACCCGGACGTCCTTCTCCTGCTGGCCGCCAACACGCGGACCCCACGCTCGATCCTGCACGACTTGAGCGGCCGACGGGCGTCGCGCGGCGCCCGCGCCATCCGCAACGCCGCCACGCGCACCCTCCTCGACCTCGCACGCAGGACCGAAGCCCGACCGGAGATCTGACGTCGGGATGCACGACCTGTCCGGGGGGCTGCATGGCGCCTGCGGGACACCGGCGAGCGTGTCGAGGGTGACCCGGGAGGGGCGGGCGTGTCACACCAGGGGCGGCCGCACGGCCCCGGCGACGACGGTGGCCACCATCCTGCGGACGGCGGCGATCTGCGGCGGAGCGCTCGTCCGGTCGGCGAACAGCAGGTGCCCGGCCCCGACGAGGACGGGGGCGAGCGTGTCGATGTCGGCGTCGTCCGCCACCCGTCCCGACTCCCGCTCGGCGGTGAGGTAGCCGGCGACCATGGCGGAGCCCTGCGCGACCAGCGGGATGCCGGCCAGACCGGCTCGGCGCAGCCGGGCACGCAGGCCGTCGCGGAAGGTGATGAGCGCGACGATCGCCACCGTGACCGGCCCGAACAGGTCCGCCAGCGCACCGGCCAGGTTGTCGACCACGCTCCCGGTGCCGGCGGCCGCGCGCAGGACGGTGGCCCGTTCCTCGATGCCGCGGATGCGGTCGAGGACCAGCTCGGCCAGGAAGGCGTCGAAGTCGGTGAAGTGCCGGTGCAGCACGCCTTTGGCGCAGTGCGCCTCCTCGGTGACCGCCCGGCTGGTCAGCGCGTCGGGCCCGTCCCTGAGCAGGACGCGCTCGGCGGCCTCGAACAGCTGGCCGCGCACGTTGTGGATGTGCACCCCTGACGGCATCGCTCCCCTTCCTCAGCGGCAGCCATCTTTCCATGTGGGCACCTGCCCATTAGAGTGGGCGCATGCCCACTCTGTCGCAGGGACAGCCGGACCGCCACGTACCCGAGCCCCACCGCCACCGGCAGGTGGCCGAGTCGTTCGGCGCGGACGCCGAACGCTACGACCGCGCCCGACCGCGGTATCCCGAAGCCCTGGTGGACCGCATCGTCGCGGCAAGCCCCGGCCGGGACGTCCTCGACGTCGGGGCCGGCACCGGCATCGAAGCCCGGCAGTTCCAGGCGGCCGACTGCACGGTGCTCGGCGTCGAACCCGACGAGCGGATGGCCGCGGTCGCACGACGCAGCCGCGTCGAGGTCGAGGTCGCCAGGTTCGAGGACTGGCAGCCGGCCGGGCGGCGGTTCGACGCGGTCATCGCCGGCACCGCCTGGCACTGGGTGGACCCCGTCGCCGGCGCGGCCAAGGCCGCCCAGGTGCTCAGGCCCGGCGGCCGACTCGCGCCCTTCCACCACGTGCCCCGGCTCCCGGCCGAGGTGATGGGCGCCCTCGCCGGGGCATACCGGCAGGTGGCACCCGACTCGCCGCTCGACCCCGGCGTGCTGGGGGAGTCGGCCTTGGACGCGTTCCAGCCGCTGTTCACGAGAATCGCGGACGGCATGCGGCAGGCGGGCGGGTTCAGCGAACCGGAGCAGTGGCGCTTCACCTGGGAGCGCACCTGCACCCGGGACGAATGGCTCGACCAGCTCCCCACCTTCGGCCTGCTCACCCGCCTGCCCGCGGACAAGCTCGCGACGGTCCTGGACAGCGTCGGGGCCGCGATCGACTCTCTCGGCGGCAGTGCCGCGATGCCCTACACCACCGTGGTGGTCACCTCGACCCGCTCGGGCCCGAACTGACGTCCCGAGCAGGGCAGTCGGTGCTGTGCGGCCAGGCCGGATCCGGCCGGTTCCAGGCGCGACCGTGAAGACCTCTCCGGGTTCCACTGGCATGATCCCCGGCATGAACGTACTTGTCATCGGAGCGACCGGGACCATCGGCGGCGCTGTCGCCGGCGCGTTGGAAACCTCTCATCAGGTCATGAGGGCTTCGCGTGGCGGCCCGCTGAAAGTGGACCTCGAAGACCCTGCCTCTCTGGACGCACTCTTCGATCAAGTGGCTGACCTCGATGCGGTGGTGTGCTGCGCCGCCGGCGGCCCGCGGGTGGATTTCGCGTCGGCGACCGATGAAGAGATCGCGGCCGGAGTACGAGGCAAGCTCCTGGGACAGGTCGCGCTGGCCCAGCGAGCCGTGCGCCATCTCAGGGACGGAGGCTCCGTCACTCTGACCGGAGGGACCTTCACCGCTCCGCTGGCCGGTGGGTCACTGGGCGCCCTCATCAACACCGGCCTGGAGGGCTTCGTCCGGAATCTGTCGGCGGAAGTGCCCCGGAGCCTGCGCATCAACCTCATCAGCCCCGGGTGGGTCAAGGAGACCCTGGACGGCATGGGGGCGGATTCGACGGACGGCACTCCCGTCTCCGAAGTCGCCCGCGCCTACGTGGACGCCGTGGAAGGCACCATGCAGGGCCGGACGATACGTCCGTAGCCCGCCGGAAAACGCGTGTCCTGCCGGACCGCCCCGGTGCGACACTGCGCGCCATGACGACACTTGAACTCAGCGATCCGGACTACCTCTTGGAGATCGAACGTCTCGCCCACCGCGTCATTCTCGAAGCGTCCGGCGAAGGCTGGCTCTCGTACCAGCAGGAATCGGAAAGCGCGTCCCCGCTCCGACGCAGCGTCAACGCGCTGGCGCGCGCCCTGCGCTGCCACCACTTCGACGGCGACGGCTGCGTGGAGGAGGACCGCACGGTGGTCAGACTTGCCGGTGCCACGGTGCTGAGGCCCGGGACCATGCCGGCCGGGGTGGACGAGAGCTACGAGGAAGTGTGCGCGCGTATCGGTGTCGAAGCACGGCCGGAAGGATGGGCGCTGTGGAACACCTGGGACGAAGGGGGCCTCCAAGTGGCCATGGTGGTGTCCGCTGTCGAGACCACCGATGGCCTGTTCGAGAACTGGTCACGAGGACGGGCCCTCGACCCGGTGACCCCCTTGCCCTCCCAGGTCGCCCTGGTCCGCCAAGGCTGGATCGGCCCGATGACATTCTCACCGCGCGGCGTCAGCCGGACCGGCCGCGGCGGGCAACCGTTGACCTGCGTGCCCGCCGACAGGCAGGACCGCCCTCGGGCGCCGCTGGACGGGGCACGTGGAAAAACAGGTCAGAGTGAAGATCGCGAGTCATGCCGGCCCTGACCGAGCCCACCCGGCCCCCTCCCGGGTTGTCCCACCTGTGAGTAGCGTGCCCGGCATGACTACGCTGGAGGATCTCGCTGCCCGTCTCGACCGTGTAGAGGCGGAATTGGCACTGCACCGCTTGGCCCACGACTACTGCGTGGGCGCCGACCACCACGACCGGCTCCGCTGGGAGGCGGTATGGGCACTGGACGCCATCTGGGAGATCAGCCCCAACCGCGTCTTCAGGGGCCTGGAGGCCATCTGCGCGGCAGTCGAGCAGCAGTGGCGCACCTTCCCTTTCATGCAGCACGCCACCGCGAACCACACCGTGGCCATCAGCGGGGACATGGCGACAGGCCGGTCGGACGTCGTGGTCTTAGCCCAGCTTCCCGACCGCCGCTGGTTGATCGGCGGAGGCAGCTACGAGGACGAATACCGCCGCGGGGAAGGGGTCTGGCGGATGACACGACGCAGAGCGAGACGCCCTTTCGACGTGATCATGGGTGGTGAAGGAGCGGCCCCCGCCGGCGGCCCCGTCCGCGCCCACTTCGATCGATGGCCCTAGAACGCCCGGCCATGAAGCCCTGCCGGCCTCGGTTGCGTACTCATCTGCCGGCGCCGACTGTGCGCTCTGGCCAGCCATGTCGTGGACCGGACGGACGTCCCGAAAAGCATGCCGCCGCTTGCATACGACGTGCGGCGCTTCCATGGGCCACCAACGCACCCGCGCTGTAACGCGGTTCACGCCACGAGCAGGCGGAGGCCCAGATCAGCCGCGTCGAGGTCGGCGAGGTCGCCGTTGCGCTCGGCCCACCGGCCGGATTCGAGATCGTCGCCGAGGCTCCGTACCGCCCGCTGCTCGGCCTCCGGCCCGACCCTCGTCCACACCGACATGGCACGGCGCACGTGATCATCCAGATACGCCTCCGGCCGGCGCCAGTACGCCTCGAACAGGCCGTCAGCGCAGTCCCACGGGACAGGCACCGGCTCGGCGCGGGCGCCGATCGCGTCGGCCATCCCCGCGAGCGAGGGAAAATCGGCGAGGACGCCGGCGAATTCGGGCAGGTAGTCGCGGGTCAGCCAGAACCGGTCCTGCCAGGCAGGCTCGTCGGTGTCGAATGTCAGCACCACCACGCGGCGGGCCACCCGCCGCATCTCACGCAGCCCCGCTATCGGGTCGCCCCAGTGGTGAACCGTGGAGACGGCCATCGCGACGTCGAAGGAGTGGTCCTCGAACGGCAGGCTCTCCGCGGCGGCGGCCACGCACGGCGCTGAGCCGGCAGGCCGCTGCCCCCGCATGACCGCCGATGGCTCCACCGCTGTCACGTGCCGGTCAGCGGGCTCGTAGGACCCGGTACCGGCGCCCACGTTCAGCACCGTCCGCGCATCTCCGAGGGCGCCCCAGATCTGCGCGGCGAACCGCGGTTCGGTGCGCCGTGTCGCCGTGTAGGCGCCGCCGATCGCGTCGTACAGCCGTGCCCCGAGCATCTCCAACTGCTCCTCAGGTGTCACCAGCACTCCCTTCGCTCGTGCCTCGAGTTCCCTGTCGATGGCCGCCACCATGACGTCGGCGCGATCCCGCCGCTCCAGCAGCAGGCCGCGCAGCCGGCGCAGGTGCGCGACCGCGTCGGTGGACGGGTCGCCGACCAGTTCCGCGACCTCGCGGAGCCCGAAGCCCAGCCGCCGGTAGGCCAGCACCTCCCGCAGCCGCTCCACGTCGCCCGCCGAATAGGCCCGGTACCCGGCCGGAGTCCGCGCCGACGGCAGGACGAGCCCGATCTCGTCATAGTGATGCAGCGTGCGGACGCTCACGCCGGCGAGCTCGGCCACGCGTCCCACGGTCCAGTGATCTTCCACGGCACCGACTATGCAGCCTGACGTCACGTGAGGGTCAAGCACCTCACCCAGGGCAGCAGGAGGTGAACGCGAAGCAGCGGACGGCGGACGATGTCGCTCATGGGGACAGGCGCGGGCGACCGCAGAGCGCGCGCAGGATCCGGACGCGCGCTGAGGGGGTGAGCGGATCGCGAACCCCTGCGGCGGAGGCCGGACGGGAGCCCAGGCGGTCAGGTCATGCAGCCGGGAAGAGTTCGTCGAGCCGCGCCGAGAGGTCGGCCGTCCATTCGAGCTTCAGCGCCTCGTGGACCCCCTGCCACTGGGACTCCTTGCTGACGCCGATGACCGGTGCGGCGACCTGCGGGTGGTTGACCAGCCATGCCAGCGCCAGGCCGGCCGGCGTGACGCCGTGGTCGGCCGCGAGCCGGTCGAATGCCTGCACCCGCTCCATCAGCCCCGGGTCGCCCAGGAATTCGTCGGCCCGGCGCACGGTACTGGCCCGGCTTCCCTTCTCCGGCTGTTCGCCGCGGCTGTAGCGGCCGGCGAGGATGCCGTTGGCCAGCGGGGAGTAGGGGGTGTACGCCAGCCCCTCTGCCTGCACGACCGGCAAGACGGACAGGTCATCGCCGCGGACGAGCAGGGAGTAGGGGTTCTGGATCAGCTCGGGGCGTACGAGGCCGAGGCGGTCCGCGGTCTCCAGGACCGACTCGAGCCCGGCCCGGTCGATGTTCGACAGGCCGTACGCCCGGATACGGCCGCTCTCCACGGCCGCGCTGAACACCGGGAGCGACTCGGCCCACGGCGTATCGGGGTCGACGGTGTGCGCCAAGTAGATGTCCACCCGGCCGAGGGTGTCGATGCCGGCCTGCAACTGGCGGGCCACGCGCTCAGGGGACAGATCGGGGCCGTCGCTCGTGAAGCCCGTCTTGCTCTGGATGAGCACTCCGGAGTCCGGGTGCGCCTTGTTCCACATGCCGACCACACGCTCGCTGTTGCCGCCGGTGTAGACGTCGGCGGTGTCGATGACCGTGATGCCCTCGGCGACCGCACGGTCGATCAGGTCGATTCCCTCGGAGTCGGACAGCCCGAGGCCGGGGCCGGTCTGAGTCGAGACTCCGCCGATGTTGCCGGTGCCCAGCACAAATCGTCCGAGTTGCGCCCGGCGCGCTTGCGGTGACGATGCGATCCAGGTCAAGGCACATCCAATCTCTCGGGGAGCCGGCCACTCGGGTCGCGAGCCCAGGCTCTACCAGTAAGTACGATTTCCGAACTCACTCCTGTTGCCAACGCTACCCAAGGTCAGTCCGAGAAGCGAACCTGCTCGCCCGTGGCTCGCCATCGATCACGCAAACCCCGCGGCCCCGGGGTGCAGCCCGTCGGGACCGGGACCCGGAAGAGGTAATATGACCGAGTGAGTCCGGAATCCGAATCGACTGACTGCCAGGCCCCCCGGGTCTGCTCCGTCGCCGACGCGCTCGATGTCGTCGGTGAACGCTGGAGTCTGCTCGTGGTCCGGGAGCTGGGGTTCGACGTCCACCGGTTCAAGGACATCCGGATCAACACCGGCGCCCCGCGGGAGACGCTGGTCCTGCGGTTGCGCAAGCTGGAGGACGCCGGGGTCATCGAGCGTCGCCGCTACAGTGACCGTCCGCCTCGGGACGAGTACCTGCTGACCGACGCGGGCCGCGCTCTGCTCCCCGTTCTCCGCGCGCTGCGCGAATGGGGCGAGCGCCATGCCACCCCCGTCCGCGCGATGACCACCGGCCCCGTTGAGTCCCCTGGCGCCTGAGTCAGGTCGGTACCGGGTCACAGCGGGTGAACGAGCGGAGCAGCCGAGTGGACATGCGGCTGCTCCCCGGGCGCGATATCCATGGAAATTGATGTGAACAGGCCGATGCCGGTCGCCAGGTTTCCGGGACCGGTGTGCAGCCATCCGCGTCGACCTCTTCGCCCGGCAGCACGTCATGGAGATGAAGCCGGCCGTCCGGGAGATCACTTCCGGACACGAGGACGAGATGTTCAGCTACTCCACGACCCTGCTCGCCACCCCCGACACATCGGCGGCCGACTACGTCCTGGCCGAGCAGGGCGTGGAGCGGCTCCGGAACGGTTTCGCCGCGTACTTCCGGACGTACGACGCGCTGCTGCTGCCGTGACGACGATCCACGCGCACGCGCACGCGCTCGAGGAGTTCGTCCTCGACGGGCAGACGCCGGGCCCCTTCCACGTGAGCTCGACGACCGTCCCGTTCAGCCTGACAGGGCTCCCGGCCCTGTCCATGCGGTTCGGTACGACCCGCGAGGGCCTGCCGATCGGCGTGCAACTGCTCGCGACCTGGTACGCCGAGTCGACGATCCTGCGCATCGCCTCGTTGCTCGAGACGCTGAGCGAGGTCCGAGACCAGCACGCCGCCCTGTGCCCGGGCGGCTCGCGCAAATACTGGCTTCACCTGAGCCACGGCCGACGGTGAAGCGGTGCCGTGCCACTGAGGCCGCGCCGCCCGCCGAGGATCTACGCGACCCCGGTCGCGGCCTTCCGCCGGCTGCGGTACGCGCGTTGCGACGCCTTCGCGCTGCACGCCGTGCCGCAGTAGAGGCCCGAGGTGTTGCGGGTCTTGTCGAAGAACCCGGAGTGGCAGTCCTTGTTCGCGCACATCTTCATACGACCCCACGCCCCACGGGCCGACAGGTCAGCAGCGGCGGCGAACAGTGCGCCGAACGCGCCCAGCACCCCGGTCTGCGCCGGCACGAGCACGCAGCTCCCGGCGCCGACCCGCAGCGTCAGCGGGTGGCGATCGGCCGCCCGCAGGAGGTACGCCTCGGCGGCAGGCAGCATCTCCGCGCCCTCGACGCACGCCGAGTGCTCGCGGAAGACCGTGCACAGGGCATCGCGCAGCTCACGGCCCGCCATGGCATCCGCCTGCGTGACCAGCTCGCCCTCGCCGACTCCCAGCCCCGCGCCCGCCATCCAGTCCCGCAGCGCCGGGCCGTCACCCAACAGCTCGATCCGCTCGCTGCCGTGGGGCGCGGTGTTCACGAAGCCCAGGAGCAGTTCCGAGCTGCGGCATGCGTCACCGGCGCACGCGTCCGCTGGAGCCTGCTGCATGTCTCCCACCTCCATTCGAGGACCCCATCCTACGATGCCTTCGCCCCCTCTCGCAGTCATGAGCTAATGGCGGATGGATATGACGTACAGCCTCCGAGCCTTGGAAAGGTGATACCCGAAGGTGTTACGGTAGTTTGGTGGCTCGGAGGAGAGGCTCCCGAGTCAGCCGTTCCCCCTGCGACGCCCCGGGAGGCCGCCAGAGGCCCCCGGGCCCCCCGACCCTTCTTCTTCCTACGGAGACACCCATGCCCTCGGTTCTCATCGTGCTGACCGCCGCCACCAGGTGGACCCAGGCGGACGGCAGCCAGCGCGCCACCGGATACTGGGCAGAGGAGTTCATCGAGCCCCACCGCGCCTTCACCGCGGCCGGCCTCGACATCTCCCTCGCCACCCCTGGCGGCCGCGTGCCGACGGTCGACGAACTCAGCCTCGCCCCCGAGGCGAACAACGGCGACGCCGACAAGGTCGCAGACCTGCGCGCCTACCTGGAGTCCGGCAGCGTCCAGGCCTTCCTTGAGGCCCCGCTGCGCCTGGAGGACGTCACCCCGGCCGGCTTCGACGCCGTCCTGATACCCGGTGGTCACGGCCCGATGCAGGACCTCGCCGTCAACGAGGACCTGGGCCGCCTCCTGGAGGCCACCTTGCCCGACACCACCAAGGTCGTCGCAGCGGTGTGCCACGGCCAGGCGGGCCTCCTTTCCGCGGGCAGCACCGAGTCCTGGCTTTTCGACGGCCGCAAGCTCACCGCTTTCTCCGACGAGGAGGAGACGATGACCGGACTGGCAGCCAACGCCGCCTGGCTGCTGGAGAGCCGTCTGCGCTCCGCGGGCGCCGACTACTCCAAGGGTCAGCCCTGGTCCCCGTACGTCGTGGTCGACGGCAATCTCGTCACCGGCCAGAACCCGGCATCCGCAGGCCCCGCAGCCGAAGCCGTCCTCAAACTGCTCGCCGCCTGACCACGAGATCCCCTGACCACCCGCGCGAGCGCCGCTTCGCGTCCACTCACGGGAGAGGCGGTGCGCCCTTGCCCCTGGTCCATCGCCGACTGAACACCCCCTGGATCTCTACGAGTTCCCTCTCTTCGTCCGCACGGCATCCGGCGTACTGTTCGCAACCTCGAATCCGGAGATCTCGTCCCAGGGGGTGGCTCCCCACAGGCGGACCAGTGCCGTCCAGATGCGGTTGACGAGAGGCCAGTCGGGAGCGCCCCCGCTGAGGGTGATCGTGGCGAGCAGGTCGCATCCCCAAATGCCGTGTTCATCGGCTGGAGAAGCCGCGATCACCGACTCCGCGTTCCACGCCACTCCCACGTGCACCTCAAGGGTCAGCCAGTCAGCCACGGGATGTCCGGCGGACCCTCTCGTCACCAGCGAGTACGCGGCCACCTGGTCGGCGAACGGTCCGAGCCACTCGGCCGACAGGGGATCGCCGACGGACGAGACCTCGGCCAGCAGGCGGTTGATCGCTTCCTGCCCGCTCTCCTCGTCCGCCCGGCAGAAGAACGTGAGTTGGTACGCCACGGCCGATTCCCCACCCTTCTCCACGACTCGGCCCGATCATGGCAGGAGCATCGGGTTTCACGCGGGTGGTGGGCCGCCAACGGCCGCATCCGCCGGTGGGTCACGGCGGCTGCGTCAGCCGATCGTGTCGGGAAGGTCGGGGGACTTCGTGTCGGCAACCAGCTCGGCAAGCTGGAACAGGTACTCGAACTCGCGGATGCGTCCCTTGACTCGAACAAAGTAGGACCGGTCCGAGCACTTGAACACCTCGCGCCGGGTGACCTTCCTGACGTCATGGTCGTAGGTGCTCACCATTTCCGCAAACCCCGCTGCCGCCTCCTCCGCACTGCCTTCGAACTCGGCGAGAGGGTGAACACCGGACGCCTCGGCGGGATACCCGGCGGTTTGCGTGAGAAGCACTATCCAGCGGGCCATGAGCGGTACGACTCCCTGCGTCTTGCCGGTCCACGACGACCGTCATGATCGTGCCACGGCAACGGCACCCACGTCCGGCACTCCTGCCGACTGAGCGGCACCTCGCCGACGATCACGGGAGTGGAGGTGCGGTCCGGGCGGCCGCAGGGTGCGCACTCGTCGGCGGAACCAGCCCGTGGCAAGTCAGGTATGACCAGCCCCTGATCCGAGATGCATAAAGGATTCATATAAATCGACTATGCTTCAGGCGTGAGTAGCCGAGACGCCGCGCACGGCGCTACCGATGCCATCGGGTCAGCCCTCTACGGCCTGGCCACCCGGGCGGTGAGACGCCTTCCCCGCGACATGAGCCTGACGTCCGCGGCCACCTTGGCCACCCTGGACAAGACCGGCCCGCGACGTATCACCGATCTGGCGGTGACCGAGGGCGTCACCCAGCCCGCGATGACCGTCCTGGTCCGGGTGATGGAGGAATCCGGGCTGGTCGAGCGGAAGGGCGACCCGTCCGACAAGCGGGTCACTCTGGTGTGCCTGACCGAGGCCGGCGCGTCGTACGTCCGGACGCGACACCAGGCGGGCGTCGACGCGTACGCGCGGTTGATCGGCGAACTCTCCGGTCACGAGGTCGAGGCCCTGGTGGCAGCCCTTCCGGCGCTGCTGCATCTGGCGGAGCTCGAAAGCCACACCCGAGAGGAGTCGGACCGGTGACCGCGGCCCAGGACCAGCCCAAGAGCACTGCCCTGATACGTTCCGAGACACGTCTGCTGGTCCCCGCACTGATATTCATCGCCCTGGTCGTGGCGGCGGTCGCCAGCCTCGGGACGCCCCTCATCACCAGCGTGGCGACCACGTTCCACGTCTCCCTCGACAGCGCGCAGTGGACGCTGACCATCGCCCTGCTCAGCGGCGCCGTCGCCACACCCGTCCTCGGCCGGCTCGGAGCCGGTCCGCACCGGCGGGCCACGATTCTCGCCACGCTGGCGATCGTCGTCGTCGGCAGCGCCCTCACCGTGCTGCCGCTGCCGTTCGCCTGGCTGCTCGTGGGCAGAGCTGCCCAAGGCGTCGGACTCGGTCTCACGGCGCTGATGATGGGCGTGGCCCGCGACCATCTTCCCGAGGAGCGCAGTGCGGCCACGATCGCCCTGATCTCCGTGGTCTCCATCATCGGTGCCGGCGTCGGCTACCCGCTGGCCGCGCTGCTCGCCGAGTTCGGCGGGCTGCGGGCCGCCTACGGCCTCGGCCTGCTCGTCACCGTCATCGCCTTCGTGACCGCCTGGCGCTCCATGCCCGCAGCTCCCGAAGGCCGCTCCGCCCACGTGAACGTGGCCGGTGGGCTCGCCCTGGCGGGCGGACTGTTCCTCGTCCTGTTCCTGGCCGGCGAGAGGAGCCTGTGGAGCCGACACCTCACCGTGGCGGTGACCCTTGCCGTCGGCGCGGTACTCCTGCTCTGCCTCTGGACCGTCTCCGAACTGCGAACCACAACGCCCCTGGTCGACGTCCGGGCGGTACGGCACCCGGCGGTCGCCGGGGCGAACATCGCCATGTTCGTCGGCGGGAGCGGCATGTACCTCCTGCTCACGCTCATCACCCGCTACGCGCAGACGCCGCACAGCGCCGGCTACGGCTTCGGACTGACCACCTTCGTGGCGGGGCTGGTCCTCATCCCGTTCTCCGTGCTGGGGTTCGTCGCCGGCAAGCTCACACCGCGGGTCCGGACCCGGATCGAGGGCCCCCTGCTCCTGGCGGGCAGCGCCGCCATCGTCGGCGGCGGGTTCATCCTGTTCGCCACCGCCCGGTCCAACCTGGCCGAACTGCTCGCGGCCATGGGAGTGCTGGGCTTCGGCGTCGGCAGCTTCTCGGCCGCCATGCCCGGCGTCATCCTGGCCGTCACCCCCAAGAGCGAGACGTCGAGCGCCATGAGCTTCAACTACGTCGTCCGGAGCGTCGGGTACTCCCTGGGCAGCGCCATCGGCGGTCTGATCCTGGCCTCCGGCACCCCCACGGGCCGCCTCTTCCCGAACGACGACGCCTACACGACCGCGGCGCTGGTCGGCGTCGCCGCGATGGCGATCACGACGATGGCCAGTCTCGCCCTCGCCCGCCGGCGCCCACCCGAGACCGATCCGATCACAGCCCCAGCCGGTGTGTCGGGCCTGGGCCGGTCCGATCGAACCGAAAGTTGAGGAAGGCTGAGGACCGGAGCCGGCCGACTTCGACGCCGTCTCCGTCGGCTCGCTGACCCACAGCGCGCCGCCGATGGATCCGAGCATGCTGCCGAGCATCAATTCCGAACACAGGAGGTAACCGTGGCCAAGGGCTACTGGGTCAGCGCCTACCGCACCATTGCGGACCCCGAGAAGCTGGCCGCCTACAACAAGCTGGCCGGTCCAGCCGTCCAAGCCGCGGGCGGGCGGCCGCTTGCCCGCGGCGGCCGGGTGGTCGCACACGACGCGGGAATCGCCGAGCGCACCGTCCTGATCGAGTTCGACAGCTTCGAACAGGCGGTCGCCGCACATGCGAGTGCGGCTTACCAGGAGGCGCTGGCCGCACTTGCCGGTGCCGTCGAGCGCGACTTCCGCATCATCGAAGGCCTCGACTGACGATCGCGGCTGCGTCGGCGACGAACACGAAGCCGACTGCGGGGATCACCCCGGCCCGTCAGCGCGCCGCACCGTCGCGAACAGCGTCAGGCCAGTGGCATCTGCAGTGATGTCCGGTCCGGCGACGGTTCCCGGCGGCGCGGCGCCGCGGACGTCGGCCTTGATGGCGCGGGGGTGCGTTCGACGAGGTTCCAGCGCCCATCGGAGCGACCACCCCAGGGCCTCAGGTGAACGCCCACACGGTCTCGTCGAGTAACTGCTCGATCTCCGCGGCCACTTGGCCGAGTACGGCTGCGGAAGCAGCGAGGGGCCCGGCACTTCCATCCCGTGAGTCCGCGCCGCCGTCGACTTCGCGCACGAAAGGTGTGAACTCACGCGCGACCTCCCCGTCCCACAGCGAGTCCGCGGTCCCTCCGCCGAACAGGAACGCAGCTCGGGCGGAGCGGAATCCCGGCACCACCCGCGGATCGGTGAGAAATGAGGCCTACCACACGGCCGGGAAGCCACATATGCGGTGGTCCGACTCCCTGACGGGATTCCTGCGGCTGGTACACCGCATGGATGTCGACCCAGCGGTTCCCGAACGCGATGTGAGGCTATAGGGGATGGTGCCGACGGTGCCGATCCGCGACGTCCCGTAGGGTCGGTTCGTGCTGATCACGTCGGGCGGACCGCGCAGGCTCGGTGTCCCGGCCCCGGAGGCGCGGTTGCGGTTCGAGGCGGAGCAGCAGGAGACCGGGAGCGGGCCGGGACGCAGGCTGCTCGTGGTCGACGGGGAACCCGCCTTCGAACTCAGCTTCTGGTGCGGAACATGCCCTTTTCTCTTCCGCCGGTTGGAGACCGCCCGGCAGACCCTGTCGCTGCAGAGCATGCAGGAACAGCTCACCGGCACGCTGGCCGATCCCGACGACGGCGGTGTGATCGAGGCGTTCGGTGCGTTGCTGCCGGCGGGTGAGTACCTTCCGATGCTGCTCCGCGTGGAGCCTCGCTTGGTCACCCCGGGCCGGGACGGCGACTATTTCAGCGGCGAGCAAGTGGCCACCTGGGGGCTTGACCAATTCTGGGGACTCCCGGAAAATTCGCACACGCCGTACTACCGGACTTTCGAGACCACGGTCGACGCGTCCGCTCACCTCTACGAGTTCGTCGTACCCATGGTTCCGCCGACGTGGAACGAGGGAGAGCGCGTCGAGGAATACATCGACAGCATGGGCCGAGGAGCGGTCCCGACGGCTGTGGCGGTCTCGACGCTGGACGTGTGCGAACCCGCCTCCGGCCTGCCGGCCGACCACTACCGGCACTGGGGCCTGACGCATTTCCTCCTCGACGGCCACCACAAGCTGGAGGCCGCGGCCGCAGCCGGCCGCCCGGTGCAGCTGCTCTCGCTCCTGGCATCGGGCGAGTGCCTGGCGGACTCCGAAGCCTGCGCCCTGCTCCCGGCGCTGCGCGGCAGACCCCGCTCGGCGCGACCGACCAGCACCTGAACCCGCCCCGAAGGCGCGTCTGCCACGGTCTCGCAGGGTCCGGTCACCGGTGGGAGTCCTTCGGCGGATCGGTCGCTGTTCGTCCGCGGGTGGCGGTTGACGGTGTCGCGGACCGCCGGGCCGCCGCAGCGGGCGTCGATGTAGTGTGCGGGGCACGTCGGCGCCGTAGTCCTGGGGGAGAGATGGCACACGTGGTTCCTGGTGCGCTTGTGCGGGTCACGGAACGCGTCTGGATATGGCCCCACCATCCTGATCCCGACCGGGTCCAGGCGAGCGTCGGGGTGATCGTGGGGGACGACGGCTGCGTCATGGTCGATGCCGGGCAGAGTCCGGCGCACGCTCGCCGGGTTCGCGACAGCATGGCGGACCAGGGCCTCCCGCCGCCTCGGCTGCTGGTCTACACCCACCACCACTGGGACCACGTCTGGGGCGCACAGGAGTGGGGGGTTCCGGTCGTCGCCCATGAGCGCTGCCGGCAGATGATGCTCGCGGAGGCGGACAAGCCCTGGTCCGATGCGTATCTGCGGGCGGAGATGGCACGCGAACCGCTGCTGGTGCCGAGTTATTCGGCTCGGAGTCGAGCCATGGAGGGCTGCTGGGAGTCGTTCCGGCTGGTGCTCCCCACCCAGACCTTCCACGGCCGGCACACCGTCCGGCTCGCGGGTGCGGCGGTCGAACTCGACCATGTAGGCGGGCGCCACGCCCCTGATTCGATCGTGGTCCGGGTCCCGTCCGAGGGCGTGATCCTGCTGGGCGACTGCTACTACCCGCCGCCGTACCACATGCGGCAGCCGGGCGACGAAGCCGACCTGGCGATGGTCCGGGAACTGGTGAGCACGGACTACGAGACATATGTGGAGAGCCACGACGTGCCGAAGTCGCGACAGGAAGTCGAGGCCGCGCTGAACGGGCCGAGCCGCTGAGGGCTGTCTCGTGCCCGCTGGTCACGAACCTGGCCAGGGTGCGGAAACCTTGTGGCTGCCGAGTCCGCGATGCCGGTATCGTCCGGTCTCCCGCCCCGTCGTACCGGCGACCTACCTTCAGAGAGCGATGCAGATGACCAGCCAGCAGGCAACGACGACCCTGTGGCGCCCCACCGGCCCCAAGGAGCTGGATCTGGTCCGGGAGTTGAGCTGGAAGGCCTGGCCGCCCCGGCTCGCCGAGCAGCCGATCTTCTACCCCGTCCTCAACGAGGACTACGCGATCAGGATCGCGCGGGATTGGAACGTGAAGCACGATGGCGCCGGTTTCGTCACTCGCTTTGAAGTCGAGTCGGAGTTCTTGAGCCGCTATCCCGTCCAGCAGGCCGGCGGGCGGACAATCCTCGAACTCTGGGTTCCGGCCGAGGAACTGGACGACTTCAACGCCCACATTGTCGGCGAGATCCAGGTGGTCCACGAGTTCCGCTGAGTAGAGGAGAGCCTGCTACTGGAGGACCGGGCGCTGCCGGTCGCACGGCGCCGCTGCCCGTTTCCCCTGGAAGGGCACATGAGCGGGGATGTTCGCCTCCTTCGCATGCCGGATGGCATCGCGTGCGTGCAGGACTTTCCCCACAATTCCACCTCGCTTTACTCGGCAGGCGGCAAGAAGTCCTCGCGATCCTGCGCCAGGCCATCCACCCTGAGGCCGATCATTCGGACCCCACCTGGGCGAGCCCGCCCACGTCTTCCGCCTCGCCAGTGCTCTCGGCATCAGGGTGCCGGACTGCTCCGTATGACCCGCCAGCTGGTTTCAGCGCGTCGCGGGTCTGCTGAAACCTGTGTCGCTGAACTGCACTGGTTTGGGTGCTGCCAGCGTGTCGGGAGGTGCCGGGCGGAGCCGCGTCGTCGTGCCTCGGTAGGCAGCCAGTTCCGAAAAGAACACCTCGGCATCGATCGGCCGTGGGGGGAGTGGTCCTGGTCACGGAAGGCGACGCTACTGAACTTGAACGCGTGATGTCGGTGGTGTCGCGGAGGCCGCTGGACGCTGGTTCGTTCGAGATCAAGAGCGTGTCTGCAACCAGTGACGCGCGGCGGCGAGTGTCACTTCGATGTCGTCGCCCCATGAACAGACCTCCAGCCACGACAGGTAGCCGGGTCTGGTGCAGGGTTGGGTGACAGGTCAAGACGTCACCCGATCGTGCACCAGACCCGGTTGACGCGTTCGTCGCTGACCTGCCCATACTCCGCATTGCGCATCGCGTCGGCCTCGGCCTACATCAGCGCATCGGTGAACGTCTTGACCATCGCGCGCAGCAGGTCGGGACTCGCCGTGGCGAGGTTGTCCTCGGTGAGGGCGTGCAGGGGCAGACTGTCTGGTGCGGTCATCGTGCTGATCTCCTTCGAGGCTTTAGACACTTCGAAGATCAGCCGGTGGCCGTCTCTCTATGCGGGCACCAATCCAGACGCCGGGACAAACCCCCGGATCAGGTCCCACCCGCTACACCACTTCCAAGGACGTAACCCCTCGGTGAGCTTGTCGGCACGGTCACCGGGCCCGGTGATACGCGGCGGCGCGACCGTACCGGTCGTGGAAGAGACGCCGGATGGGGTCCGCTGGGTGCCGAAGGGATCTGGATCCTGGCATGTCAAGTTCACTGGGGGAGAGTGCTGTTGACGATGCGAGCCCAGAGGCTGTGGTGCCACTCGTTGGCGTCGCGAGCGGGTTCGGTGGTCAGGACCGGATTCGGGTCTGTCTCGATGAGGTGCAGTAGAGCCCAGGCGACGCCGTAGCAGTCGTCCGGGCCGAAGCAGGCGACCAGGGCTTGGGCTTCCTCGCCGGTTACGGGCTTGGCGATGGCGTCGAACTGGTCGGATCGCCGGTCGATCTCCTCCGCGTCGGCGTCCCAGTCAGGGAGGGGGCCGTCGGCTACGAAGGCCTGAACTTCTGGTCTCATCCGCGAATGATCAACGCTGTGGTTGGCTGGAGCAAGGCGTCCCGTTGGTTTACGCCGCGGTCGCTTCTACCCGCACGGCGACTCCTGGGAAGGCCGTGCGCGCTGCTGGAGACAGTGGCAGAGTTTGAAGAGCAGCTGGTTGAAGAGACGGCGTTGGGCAGCAGTGGCTGCCACAGCCGATCCCCCGTCGTCATGCCGCCATTCTTGCTCGGCTCGACGAAGTACGTAGGGGCACTTCCGGCCGTGAAAATCTGCTGGTCGCAGGGGTCATGGACACGGTCGGGGCAATGGCCCACTGCGACCGCCCGAAGCGACCGGGGCGCTTTCCCGGGTACACCGGGCCGCGGGGGCGGCCCGCGCTGTCGTACCCCGGGCCTATCGTGCGGTCGTGAGCTTCGAATCCCGCCTGCCCGAGGGCCTGCTGCTGCCGCCGGGCCGCATGATCACTTCGGATGAGGGCGATGGTGTCCTGCAGCCGCTGTGGTTGAGCGACAACCCGCCTCTCCCGGAGTTGTGGCCCCGGCTGCGCGCTGAGCACGCCGCTTCGGGGCTCTGGCCGCTCCTGCTGGACTCCCTGGATCCGCATGACACCGACTTCCGTCCCTGGGCGTGCGGTGAGATATGGCCTGAGAGCATGTCGTCCCCGGCGGACCATGATCCCCAGGCACTCCTGATGCGCTGGTGGCAGGACTGCACCGCGCCCGAGGAGGAGGACGAGCTGAGCCTGGACGAACGCGTGCCCGTCACCGCCCCCTTCGGGCAGACCTGGCCCGGGCCTGCCCCGGCTTCCACACCCGTGGAGGACCCGGGCGCGATGGCCGACCGGTACGCGCGAGGCTTCCTGGCCCGGCATCCCCATGCACGCCTCGGACTTGTCGCAGCACCTTGCGGAGCCGGGACCCTGGCCGCCGCCGGTTGGACCGGACCGTTGAACTACGACAACGACACCGCCAAGTTCTCCGCCGTCGTGCGCGACTGGGAAGACCGCTTCGGCGCACGTGTCGCCGGTGTCGGCTTCGACACCCTGCACCTCAGCGTTGCCGCACCACCGCACCGTCTCGATGACGCCCTGGTCCTCGCGGCCGAGCACTTCGCTTTCTGCCCCGACAACGTCTGCCAGGGCGCGCACCCCGACCTGGCGGCGTACGCCGAGTATCTGATCGACCTGAACTGCTGGGAGTTCTGGTGGGACTGACGCCGCCTGCCACCGCCCCAGCGACGGCAGCGGCCCCGTACAGGTCGTGCTGCCGGGCACGTGTGCAGGTAGGAGGTCGCGCCGGGCGGGGCCGTCGGCCCTCGCGATCCCACCGACCATGGTCACCGGAGCGTGCAGGCGACGCCACACCGCGGCGATGTACAGCGCGGCGCCTAACGCACCCCATCCCACCGCCTGCCAGCCACTCATCCCCGGGGCCCTTCCCAGCACCTGTCAGGGTGGCAGACCCTTGCCGCCCGCCCTGATGTGACGCTACCGGGCTGCTGCCTGAGCGGACCGGGGAAGTCCATGACTGGCAGGACGAGGGTGAGATCGGAGGGGTGGCTGGTTGATGCGTGGAGTGAGCTGTGGGCTGGGGTCTTGGTGGTTGGGTGACCGGGACGGGGCCGGAACTGTTCTGGCCGCAGGCGCGTGATCCTTGTCGTGGACCCCTTACCGCCCGCCTATCCGCCGCCGCCCGCGTGGCCCCCGCCGCCCGCGTGGTCGCCCATGCCGTTTTGGCCGCCCCGTCCCTCCGCGGCCGGCCGACAGCCGTGGGCCACCCTCCCCCCTGTACAGATGTTCGCCCGTGCTCCGGTGTTCGCGGCTGTGGGCACGTACGTCGGCACCGTGCTGACCGAGCGTGCCTGGGCCGACTGCCCGCTCGGTGTCGACGCCTCGAGCGGCGTCGGACTCGTGATGGGAACGATGCCGGCGGTCTGGGTGCTGATGACGGTGGCGATGCTGGTGACCCAGCTCTCCTTGTGGGCCCTCGCGCTTCCCGCACCCGCCGTGCGGTGTGTCCTGTGGCTGCTGCCCCTGGCCGCCGTCGTGTTCTTCACCGCCGTCTACCGCACCGGGATGCAGTCGCCGGTCGTCCAACCGGACGGCACGTGCTACGAGGGCTATCCGCCTTGGCCCTTCCAGCCCAAGTACCACCCCTAAGAAGCTGTTGCGCTATCGGGTGTGGTGAGCGTGGGTTCGAGTGTGGTTTCTCGGTCGGGTGATCTCCGGTCGGGGTGCGCATGGAGACAGGGCC
>NZ_JBICTO010000014.1:68229-161225 GCF_043197715.1 Streptomyces sp. NPDC049040 | reverse complement strand
CCCGCCGCCCCGCCCCGCCCCCCCCCCCCCCCCCCCCGCGCCGCCGCCCCCCCCCCCCCCCCCCGGGCCGGCGCGGGCGGCCCCCCCCCCCCCCCCCCCCCCCCCCCCCCCCCCCCCCCCCCCCCGGACCCGATCCTGGAAGCGGCTTCAGCCGAACTGCCGCTCCATCTCCTCCAGTTTGCGCTCCAGCGAGTCCAGCCTCGGCAGCGTCATGGTGTCGTCCTCGGCCGTCAGGTCGATGGTGAAGGACGTCGCGGCGGACTGCCCGGCCTCCTCGCGCACCGGCTGAAGCGCGGGCCGGGAGCGCACCGGAAGCTCGGCCGAGGCCAGGTCCGTCCCGGCACCTATGGCAGGCTCCGATGCGGCCTGACCGCCGCCTGCCGCGCTCGCCGCGGGCAGCTCCACCTGCCGGCCGCCCCTGCCGCCGCGCGGCCAGGGCCTGTTCTGCCGGTTCAGCGCCTTGATCTTGGCCCGCTCCAGCCGCTCGTGGTCGCGCTGGCGCAGCTCCTTGTGCTCGCGCTGCCGCTTGTCCTCGCGGACCTCCTCGACCGCCTCGTCCAGCGACCGCACCCCTTCGAGCAGCATCAGCGACCACGCGGCGAAGGTCTCCCGCGGCGCCCGCAGCCAGCGCACCATCCGGATCTGCGGCAGCGGACGCGGCACCAGGCCCTGCTCGCGCAGCGCCGCCCGGCGGGTCTGCTTCAGCGCCCGGTCGAAGAGCACCGCGGCCGAAAGCGACATCCCGGCGAAGAACTGCGGCGCGCCCGCGTGGTCGACCCCGCGCGGCGCGTGCACCCAGTTGAACCAGGCGGCGGCACCCGCGAACAGCCACACCAGCATGCGCGAACCGAGGGCGGCGTCGCCGTGGCTGGCCTCACGGACGGCCAGCACCGAGCAGAACATCGCGGCCCCGTCGAGGCCGAACGGCACCAGGTACTCCCAGCCGCCGGTCAGGTTCAGGTTCTCCCGGCCGAAGCCGACCAGGCCGTGGAAGGACAGCGCGGCCGCCACCGCGGCGCAGCAGAAGAGCAGCACGTACGACGCGCTGCCGTACATCGCCTCCTTGCGGCGGCGGCGCTCCTCGCTGCGCTCCCACGAATCGGCCTGAGCACTCTCCGCGACGCGCGTACGGCGGCTGCGAAACACGACGGCACAGGCCGCGAGCACGACCAGGCCGACGATGCCCGAGAGCACCCAGTCCAGCGATATGTCTCTCATGTGCGTTTCCTAGTGTCGCTTCCGTCGCGCTCGGGCCGCGGGACGGCTTACGACCGACATCTTTGCGAAGAGCGCGGATGACTGCAGAGGTTATGGCACAAGAGCACCGTCACGAGGGACGTTGCTCGAACTCGCGTGCCAGCACAGCTTAGTTGAGCGAGATCGTAGCGCGGTCGGTCAGGCGGCCGACGCGTGGCGCCTGATTCGGTCGGATTCGGTCCTGCGCGGGCACGAGGCGCAGGTCTCGTCGGGGCTGACGGTGTAGAACAGGCAGCACGTCAGGCGGTCCCGCGCGCAGCCGCTTTCCGCCGCTTCCTTCGCTTCCGGTACGGGCCGCGTCCCGTGCCGGGCCGGGAGCCGCGGGGTGCCGCGGAAGTGGGCGCCGCCGGCGTAGGGGGCGGTGCCGCCGGGCAGCAGCGCCGTCAGGTCGGCCACCGCCTGCTCCTCACGGCCCATCAGGCGGCCCACGTACCAGAGGCTCTCGCTGATCTCGTCGGTCGCAAGACCCCACAGGGTGCGCGGGCCGCGCCGCAGCAGCGGCTTGAACGCGACGAGCAGCGGTGTCAGGTGCTCCGCGAGCGCCGCCCGCAGCTCGTCGCGCAGCGCCGCCTCGGTGGGCAGCACGCGGGCGCCGGGCAGCGCGGCCGCCGGGTCGCCCGGCAGGCAGTGGAAGGATCGGGTGCGTACGGTCATCCGGCCGGACTCGCGGTGCAGGGACACGTCGGCCACCGGCAGCCGCGGCACCCTGCGGTGCAGGAACCACGGCATGGTGAAGAGCAGGCACGCGGGCCAGGCGTAGCGGTGCAGGGCGAGCGTGGCGGCGACGTCCGGGCGCGGCGGGCCGCCGTACTCCCGGGTGATCCCGTCGGCGTCCAGGGCGATGAAGGCGTCGAGGGCGGTGCGGTCCTCCGCGAGCTGCCGCGCGGTGACCCAGCCGGGGCCGGACCGCGGCTCGCCCTCCGCCACCCGCAGGTCGGGGAGCAGGTCCGCGAGGAGGGCGTAGGCGGGGCTGGTCACGGGCATGCGGGAACCGTCCAGGGGGCGCCGGGGATCACCGGGGGAGGTAAGCCTTACCTTAGCGTGTTCCGGCGGGGTCTAAGCTCACCGCAGTACGCCGGGTGGGTGACACCCGGGTGACATGGGGGTGACACGCCCCGGACCGCGAGTACCCCGTAGGGGTGAGAGGGTGTGGCAGCCGATGGAGCCAGTCGCGTCCGCGCGCTCCGGATGGGTGCCGCCGCCCGCACCGCGCCGGATGCCGGTACGGCTCTCGGTACGCGACCAGGTCCTGGACGAGCTGCGCGACGCGCTGCTCGCCGGCGCGCTGCCCCCCGGCTCCGTCCACTCCGCCCCCGCACTCGCCGCCCGCTACGGCGTGTCGGCCACGCCCGTCCGTGAGGCCATGCAGCTGCTGGCCAGGGAAGGCGCCGTCGAGGTGCTGCCGAACCGCGGCTTCCGGGTGGCCTGCCACACCGAGCGCGACCTCGCCGGCATAGCCGAGGTGCGGATGCTGGTCGAGGTCCCTGTCGTACTCGACCTCGCCCGCACCCTGCCGGCCGCCCGCTGGGAGGCGCTGCGCCCGCTCGCCGACGCCGCCGTGACCGCCGCCGCGGCCGGTGACCGGGCCGGCTACGCCGAGGCCGACCGCGCCTTCCACCGCGCGCTGCTCGGGCTCGCGGGCAACCCCCACCTGGTCGCCGTCGCGGACGACCTGCACCGCAGGGCGCAGTGGCCGGCCGGCGTCGCGCCCGCGGCCCGCCGCCCCACGCTGCTCGCGCACGCGGCGCAGCACACGGCGCTCCTCGCCGCCCTCGCCGCCGCCGCCCCGGCGGAGGACCTGCTCCGCGCCCACCTCGCCGCCAACCCCTGAGCCCGGGCACGGACCACCGCCGCCCTGCTGCGTGTGGGGCGGCGGCCGGGACCGGGCGGGCGGCATGTGGGGTGGGACGCCGCGGCCGCGGGCGGTCCACGGTCCGGGCGATCCGCACCCGGTGCCCCGGCTGCCGGCCCGCGTCCGCCGCGGCGTCCTGCTGCTGCCGGGGCCCAGCGTCCCGCTCAGCCTCACGGTCGTGGGGAACCTCACCGAGGCGTGCCCGGCTGCGGCCGGGTGGCCGCCGGGCGCGTACGACATCGCCGACCGGTGCCGTTTCCGCGCGAGGCGGCGATACGGCGCGTGCTGGACGCCCACGGCGTGCGGGCCCGGATCGGCCATGTGCCGCGGCCGATCGCCTGCGGGCCGGCGGGCGCCGCCGAGTCGCTCGAGCGGTGGCGTCCGCACACGACACCCGGGCTCACCCGCTACGCGGTCGACCAACTGTCCGATTCGGTCGTCCTCGACGTGTCCAGGGCGAGGTCCCGCGGCTGGACGCCCCGCCAGACCCTCGCGACCTGCGCACCCGCGGGGTGACCTGCCGGCGGGTCAGGTGAAGGCAGGGGCGAGCCAGGTCGGGATCGCGCCGAGGAGGGTGTAGAGACGTGCGGCCTCGGCCCGCAGCGCGGCGGCCTCGTCGTCGGGGGAGACCTCGGCGAGGGCGAGCAGGGCGGGGGCGGTGCCCACGAGGTGGCCGAGGGTGACCCGCAGCCGGAGGGACTCCGCGAAGCCGTGCCTGGCCTCGGCCAGATCCCCTTCCGCCGCGGCGAGTCCGGCCAGGTGCCGCCAGGTGAAGGAGGTGAGGAAGGTGTCGCCGTGCGCCACGGCCCCTGCGTGCGCACGCCGGTAGGCGGCCCGGGCGGCGGCCGGATTCCTGGCGATGTTCTCGGCGACGAGCCCGCGCCTGAAGTCCAGCAGGGGCCGCCCTGGCGAGCCCGGCGACAGCAGCGCGGCGCTGCGGCCGAAGGCGGACCGCGCCTCGTCCGCCCGGTCCCGTACGGAGTGCAGCGTGGCCCCGTAGGCGAGGTGGCCGCGTTCCGAGGCGGCGGCCCCGCGCTCCTCGTCGGTGCCGGCCAGCGCTTCCGCGACCCGCAGCGCGTCCTCCGCGTCGGCCCATCCGTCGAGGTGGTAGAAGCAGCCCTCGATGAGGATCTCCGCCCGCCGCAGCGCGGCGCCCGGGTCGCCGGCGCAGTGCGGGGCGAGCAGCGCCGCCGCTTCCGCCCAGCAGCCGCGTGCCCGCAGCCGCCAGACGTCCGGTACTCCGACCACAGATGCCGACAGGGCGGTTTCCGCCACAGCTTCTCCCCCAAGCGCGTCGTCGAGCCAGTGCGAGCCGTGCAGTGGTGCAGTCGTGCGGTGGTGCGGTGCTACGTCGTGCGGTGGTGCGTCGTGCGGTGCTGCGTGGTGCAGGTGCGCGGCGTCGGACGCGGGTCCCGATCCCGGTCCGGTCCCATCCCGTTCCGGGCCCCTACCGGTCCGATGTGTCCGGCAGTTGTCCGCGCCCCTGCCGGTGGCGGAAGTTCAACACGCGCCGGGGCCTCCCGCCAAGGGGCTGGAGATCACATCTTGTGAACGGGATCACTAACTCATCCGCAGCGCCAGGAAGAAGTCCAGCTTGTCCTCGAGTCGGGCCAGGTCACGGCCCGTCAGCTGCTCGATCCTGGTGATCCGGTACCGCAGGGTGTTCACGTGCAGATGCAGCCGGCCGGCGCACCGCGTCCACGAGCCGTCGCAGTCGAGGAAGGCTTCGAGGGTCGGGATGAGTTCCGAGCGGTGCCTGCGGTCGTAGGCGCGCAGCGGGTCGAGCAGCCGGGCGGTGAAGGCGCGGCGTACGTCGTCCGGCACGAAGGGCAGCAGCAGGACGTGGGAGGCGAGTTCCTCGTGGCCGGCCACGCACACCCGGCCCTGCCGGGCCGCGGCGACCCTGCGCGCGTGCCTTGCCTCTTCGAGGGCGCCGCGCAGGCCCTCGGGGGAGTGGACGGCGGCGCTGACGCCGACCGTCAGCCGGCCGTCGTCGCCGAGGCCGCGGGCCAGCGGCCCGCGCAGCAGCCCGAGCAGCGCCTCGGCGTGCAGCGGCTCGGGTGCGGCGCCGGTCATGCCGGTGCCGGGCGCGCCGCCGGTCAGCGGCACCAGCGCCATCGCCTTGTCCTCGGCGTGCGCGACGGCGATCCGGTCGGCCGCGTCGGGTCCCGGCGCCGCAGGGTCGGCCAGCACCTCTTCGAGCAGCGCCTGCGCCGCCGGCCCCGCGGGCACCTCGGCGCCGGCCCAGTCGACCTTCGCGACCACGATCTGCCAGTAGGGCTCGCCGCCGGCGCCCGGCACCAGGACGGGTGCGGCGGCCCGCAGCCTCGCCCCGATCTCGGCGGGCGCCGCACCGCCCCTGACCAGGTCGAAGACCTCGCCTGCCAGTCGCCGCCTGACCATTCGGGCGGCGTCGCGCCGGTCGCGCTCGACGGCGATGAGCTGGGTGACGCCCTGGAGCAGGTCCATCCGCTCGGCCGGCCACTCCCCGGCGTCCGCCTCGACGGCCAGGAACCAGTCGGACAGCACCCGCGACCGCACGTCGGCGGTGCCGGCGCCGGCGCGTACCGGGAAGAGCGAGTACGTGCGCCCCTGCACCGCGACCCGGTGCGGGCCCGGGCGGCCGGTGCGGGTCGCGGCCTGCTGGGCGCCGGCCAGCTCCGCGCGCACCGGTGCGGGCAGCGGGTGGCCGGCCGCGCCGATCTCCCGGCCGGTGGACGACAGCACCCAGGCGCGCAGGTCGAGATCGCTGCCGAGCAGGTCGAGTACGGCGTCGGGGCCACCGCCCGCGGGGCCGGAGGACATCAGCCGGCGGTGGCGTTCGACGACCGCCGCGAGGTCGCCCGCCCGCTCGCCGGAGACCTGCCGGACGACGTGTTCGGTGATGGCGGCGAAGGCGACCCGCTCGTCCACCGCGAAAAGCGGCAGCCGGTGCCGCGCGCAGGCCTCGACGAGGTCGTCGGGGATCGGGCCGAGTTCCGCCTCTCCTGCCGCGAGCCCGGCGACCCCGGCGCCGGCCAGCAGCCGGACGAAGGCGTCGCTGTCGGCGGCGGTGCGCCGCCACGCGAGGCCGGTCAGCACCAGTTCGCCGCCGTTGAGGTAGCGGCTCGGGTCGCGCAGGTCGGTGGTCATCACCCCGCGGACCGTGCGGTCGAGCTCCGCTTCGCCGCCGAGCAGCCGCAGGCCGAGAGCTTCGGTGTCGAGGAGCGCGCGCAGCCGCATCGTGGTCGCCTTGTCCTGTCGTGGCATTGCCGGTTCGTTGCCTGGCCGGGGTCGCAGGTGGCCAGTGGGAAACCGTGAGGTTTCCCCACGGTCTCTTTCAGAGGAATCTACAAGACCCGGCTGCTGGCCAGCCAAGCCCTTCATGTTTTCGGTGACTGCACCCGGACGGCCCAGCGGCCGTGTACTGGGGCGACGCAGCGTGTACAGGACATGAACAGCCCACGGTCGTACTCCCGCTCGCCACCGAGACCCGAGAAGAGACCCCCATGGAATTCCTGCGCCCTGCCAGCTGGCAGGAGGCGCTCGCCGCCAAGGCGGAGCACCCCTCGGCCGTGCCCATCGCGGGCGGCACGGACGTGATGGTCGAGATCAACTTCGACCACCGCAGGCCCGAGTACCTGCTGGACCTCAACCGCATCGGCGAGCTGGAGGAGTGGGAGACCGGCGAGGACACCGTACGCCTGGGGGCCTCGGTCCCCTACTCGCGCATCATGGCCGGGCTGCGCACCGAACTGCCAGGACTGGCGCTGGCCGGCCACACCGTGGCCTCCCCGCAGATCCGCAACCGCGGCGGCGTCGGCGGCAACCTCGGCACCGCCTCGCCGGCCGGCGACGCCCACCCGGCGCTGCTCGCGGGCGGCGGCTCGGTCGAGGCGGAGTCGGTGCGCGGCAGCCGGCTGATCCCGATCGACGACTTCTACACCGGGGTCAAGCGCAACGCGCTGGCGCCCGACGAGCTGATCAGGGCCGTGCACCTGAAGAAGGCGACGGGGCCGCAGCAGTTCTCCAAGGTCGGCACCCGCAACGCCATGGTGATCGCGGTGTGCGCCTTCGGTCTCGCGCTGCACCCCGACACCCGCACGGTCCGCACCGGCATCGGTTCCGCCGCGCCCACCCCGATCCGGGCCGTGACCGCGGAGGAGTTCCTGACCGCGGCGCTGGACGAGGGCGGCTTCTGGGAGAGCCGCAAGGCGGTGCCGCCCGCGGTGGCCAAGCAGTTCGCCGGCCTGGTGGCCGGCGCCGCCAACCCGATCGACGACGTACGCGGCACCGCGTCCTACCGGCGGCACGCGCTCGGCGTGATGGCCCGCAGGACGCTGGGCTGGACGTGGGAGCAGTACCGCAGCCTGAGGAGCGAGTCATGCGCGTGACCTTCACCGTCAACGGGCGTCCGCAGGAGGCCGACGACGTATGGGAGGGCGAGAGCCTGCTCTACGTGCTGCGGGAGCGGATGGGGCTGCCCGGCTCCAAGAACGCCTGCGAGCAGGGCGAGTGCGGGTCGTGCACGGTACGCCTCGACGGGGTGCCGGTGTGCTCGTGCCTGGTCGCCGCCGGGCAGGTGCAGGACCGGCGGGTCGACACCGTCGAGGGGCTGGCGGGGGAGGACGGCGAACTGTCGCCGATCCAGCAGGCGTTCGTGGACGCGGGCGCCGTCCAGTGCGGCTTCTGCACCCCGGGTCTGCTGGTCGCGGCCGACGAACTGCTCGAACACAACGCCTCGCCCAGCGACGGCGACATCCGGGAGGCGCTGTCGGGCAACCTGTGCCGCTGCACCGGCTACGAGAAGATCCTCGACGCGGTCCGCCTGGCGGCCGCCCGCAACGGACAGGCGGTGTGAGCGAGATGGGCATCACCCGTACCCCCACCAGCCTCACCCAGTCCAGCACCACCAAGGGCGGCATCGGCGAGTCCACTCTGCGGCCCGACGGCGTCCTGAAGGTCACCGGCGAGTTCGCGTACTCCTCCGACCTGTGGCACGAGGACATGCTGTGGGGCCACACGCTGCGCAGCACCGTCGCGCACGCCGTCATCGTGTCCATCGACACCCGCGAGGCGCTCGCCACCCCGGGCGTGCACGCGGTGCTGACCTACGACGACCTGCCCACCGAGGTCAGGCACTACGGCCTGGAGATCCGCGACACCCCGGTGCTCGCGCACGGCAAGGTCCGCCACCACGGCGAGCCCGTCGCGCTGGTCGCCGCCGACCACCCGGAGACCGCCCGCAGGGCCGCCGCCAAGATCCGGGTCGAGTACGAGCCGCTGCCCGTCGTCACCGACGAGGACTCCGCGACCGCCGCGGACGCCGTCCTGGTGCACGAGGGCCGCGAGGACCACCACATCGGGCACGTCCCGCACCCCAACATCGTGCACCGCCAGCCGATCGTGCGCGGCGACGCGGCGCGGGCCGCGGAGCGCGCCGACGTGGTCGTCAGCGGCGACTACGTCTTCGGCATGCAGGACCAGGCCTTCCTCGGCCCCGAGTCGGGGCTCGCGGTGCCCGCGGAGGACGGCGGCGTCGACCTGTACGTGGCCACCCAGTGGCTGCACTCCGACCTGCGGCAGATCGCCCCCGTGCTCGGCCTGCCGGAGCGGAAGGTCCGCATGACGCTGTCCGGCGTCGGCGGGGCCTTCGGCGGCCGGGAAGACCTCTCGATGCAGATCCACGGCTGCCTGCTGGCGATGCGCACCGGCAAACCGGTCAAGATCGTCTACAACCGCTTCGAGTCCTTCTTCGGCCACGTCCACCGCCACCCGGCGAGACTCCACTACGAGCACGGCGCCACCCGCGACGGCAAGCTGACCCACGTGCGCTGCCGCATCGTGCTGGACGGCGGCGCCTACGCCTCCGCCTCGCCCGCCGTGGTCGGCAACGCCGCCTCGCTGTCGATCGGCCCCTACGTGGTCGACGACGTCGACATCGAGGCGCTCGCCCTCTACTCCAACAACCCGCCCTGCGGGGCGATGCGCGGCTTCGGAGCGGTCCAGGCATGCTTCGCCTACGAGGCCCAGATGGACCGGGTCGCCGCCGCGCTGGGCATGGACCCGGTCGAATTCCGGCAGATCAACGCGATGGAGCAGGGCGCGGTCATGCCGACGGGCCAGCTGGTGGACTCGCCCGCGCCGGTCGCGGAACTGCTGCGCCGGGTCAAGTCCCGCCCGCTGCCGCCGGAACGCCAGTGGGAGACCACCGAGGGCGCCGACGTCCGCGCGCTGCCCGGCGGCCTGTCCAACACCACCCACGGCGAAGGCGTCGTCAGGGGCGTCGGCTATGCGGTGGGCATCAAGAACATCGGCTTCTCCGAGGGCTTCGACGACTACTCCACCGCCCGGGTGCGGATGCAGGTCATCAACGGCGAACCCGTCGCGACCGTGCACACCGCGATGGCCGAGGTCGGCCAGGGCGGTGTCACCGTGCACGCCCAGATCGCCAGGAGCGAGCTGGGCGTCACCCAGGTCACCATCCAGCCCGCCGACACCCGGGTCGGGTCGGCCGGCTCCACCTCCGCCTCCCGGCAGACGTACATGACCGGCGGCGCGGTGAAGAACACCTGTGAGGCCGTACGCGAGAAGGTCCTCGACCTGGGCCGCCGCAGATTCGGCACCCACCACCCGGCGTGGGCCACCGCGGAACTGCTGCTGGAGGACGGCAAGGTGGTCACCGACGGCGGCGAGGCGCTGGCCGGCATCGCCGAGGTCCTTCAGGACGAGGTGGTGGACCTGGAGCTGGAGTTCAGGCACCGGCCCACCCAGGCCTTCGACCTGCGCACCGGCCAGGGCAACGGCCATGTGCAGTACAGCTTCGCCGCCCATCGCGCGGTCGTCGAGGTCGACACCGAGTTCGGCCTGGTCAAGGTGGTCGAACTGGCCTGCGCCCAGGACGTCGGCAAGGCGATCAACCCGCTGTCGGTCGTCGGCCAGATCCAAGGCGGAACCGCGCAGGGCCTGGGGGTGGCGGTGATGGAGGAGATCGTCGTCGACCCGAAGACCGCGCTGGTCCGCAACCCGTCCTTCACCGACTACCTCATCCCCACGATCCTCGACATGCCGACCATCCCCGTCGACGTGCTCGAACTCGCCGACGAGCACGCCCCCTACGGGCTGCGCGGTGTCGGCGAGGCACCGACCCTGTCGTCCACCCCCGCGGTGCTCGCCGCGATCAGGCAGGCGACGGGTCTGGAGCTGAACAGGACACCGGTCCGGCCGGAACACCTCACCGGACCGTAGGCGCGCCGGCGCCAGTGCAAGGCGAACGTCCGTCTCGGGCCGTCCCCCGGGTCGTGCAGGCCAGGCAGATCCCAAATCCCGTCCGCACTCGGCGTACGGGTGTCCCCGTGAACCTTGGGAGTCGGCATCATGACCCAGACACCACTGGAGCCGCGCACCGCGGCGGAGGACGCGGGCTCCGGCCCGCGCGAGCCCGCCGGCGGAACATGGCTCGACCGCTACTTCCACATCTCCCAAAGAGGCTCCTCGATACCCCGCGAGGTCCGCGGCGGCATCACCACCTTCATGGCGATGTGCTACATCCTGCTGCTCAACCCGCTGCTCCTGTCGGGCCCGGACGCCAGCGGCCATAAGCTCGGCCACGCCGCACTGATCACCGCGACGGCGCTGGCCGCGGCGGTGTCCACCCTGCTGATGGGCTTCTTCGGCAAGGTGCCGCTCGCGCTCGCCGCCGGGCTGAGCGTCGCCGGGGTGATCTCCACCCAGGTCGCCCCCGAGATGACCTGGCCGCAGGCCATGGGCATGTGCGTGATCTACGGCGGGGTGATCGTGCTGCTGGTGGTCACCGGGCTGCGCGAGATCGTGATGAACGCGATACCGCCGGCCCTCAAGCACGGCATCACCATCGGCATCGGGCTGTTCATCGCCATGATCGGCCTCGTCAACGCGGGATTCGTGGGCAAGGGCGACCCGCACGGGAGCGCCCCCGTCACCCTCGGCACCGGCGGGCAGCTCGCCGGCTGGCCGGTGCTGCTGTTCTGCGTCACGCTGCTGCTGATCTTCATGCTCCAGGCCAGGGGGGTGCCGGGGGCGATCCTGATCGGCATCGTCAGCGGCACGGTGCTCGCGGTGGTCGTCGACGCGGTCGGCGACCTCGGCCCCGCCGTGTGGGGCGGCAGCCCGCCCAGGCTGGAGGGCAGCGCGGTGTCCGCACCGGACTTCGGGCTGTTCGGCCACGTCGAGTTCGGCGGCTGGGGATCGATCGGCGCGATGACCGTCGGCGTGATCGTCTTCACCCTGGTGCTCGCCGGGTTCTTCGACGCGATGGCCACCGTCATCGGTGTCGGCACCGAGGCGGGACTCGCCGATGAGCGCGGCCGGATGCCGGGCCTTTCGAAGGCGCTGTTCATCGACGGCGCGGGCGGGGCCATCGGCGGTGTCGCGGGCGCCTCGGGGCAGACCGTCTTCATCGAGTCCGCGACCGGCGTGGGCGAGGGCGCCAGGACCGGCCTGTCCTCGGTGGTGACCGGGCTGCTCTTCGCACTCGGCCTGTTCTTCACGCCGCTGGCGCAGCTCGTTCCCGGCCAGGTCGCCGCGGCGGCGCTGGTGGTGATCGGCGCCATGATGATGGGCAACGCCCGGCACGTCGACTGGTCGGACCGTGCCGTGGCGGTACCGGTCTTCATGACCGTCGCCCTGATGCCCTTCACCTACTCCATCACCGCGGGAGTCGGCGCCGGCGTGGTGTCGTACACCGCGATCAGGGCCGCACAGGGCAGATGGCGCGAGCCCGGGGCCTTCATGTGGGTCCTCACCGCCGTCTTCACCGTCTATTTCGCACTGCACCCGATCGAGGGCTGGCTCGGGGTCAAGTGACCGCGCGGCCGGGGAATCCGAGGAGCTGAACACCATGCTGGACATCGCCGACGACCTGCACCGCTGGTGCGCCCACGGCCGGCCGTTCGCCGTCGCCACCGTGGTCGCGACCGGCGGCAGCGCCCCGCGCCGGCCCGGCGCCGCGCTGGCCGTCGACGCGGACGGCACCGCCGTCGGCAGCGTGTCCGGCGGGTGCGTCGAGGGCGCGGTCTACGAGCTGTGCCAGGAGGTGCTGGCCGCCGCTGACGCCTCGGCACCGGTGACGCAGCACTTCGGCTACTCCGACGAGGACGCCTTCGCGGTCGGGCTGACCTGCGGCGGCGAGATCGACGTCCTCGTCCAGCGGATCGACCCGGCCGCCCGGCCGGAGATCGCCGCTGCCCTGGCCGCCGCCGCCTCCGGCGAGGCGGCGGCGGTCGCCCGGATCACCGCGGGCCCGGCAGAACTGCTCGGGCGGGCCCTGCTGGTGAGGCCCGACGGGTCCCACCTGGGCACCCTCGGCGACGCGGCGCGGGACGCCACCGCGGCCGCCGAGGCCCGCGCGCTGCTCGCCGCGGGCCGCACCGCCACCACCGGGATCGGCGCGGACGGCAGCCGCTGCGGCGAGCCGCTGACGCTGCTGGTCGAGTCCAGCGTGCCGGCGCCGCGGATGCTGGTCTTCGGCGCCATCGACTTCGCCGCCGCACTGGTACGTGCCGGCGCCTTCCTCGGCTACCGGGTGACCGTCTGCGATGCCCGCCCGGTCTTCGCGACCCCGCGCCGCTTCCCCGGCGCCGAGCAGGTGGTGGTGGACTGGCCGCACCGCTACCTCGACGCGGAGGCGGACGCCGGACGGCTCGACTGCCGAACGGTGGTCTGCGTCCTCACCCACGACGCGAAGTTCGACGTCCCGCTGCTGGAACGCGCCCTGCGGATGCCGCTGGCGTACGTGGGCGCCATGGGCTCGCGGCGCACCCACCTGGACCGCCTCGACCGGCTGCGCGACGCGGGCCTCACCGAACTCGACCTGGCCCGCCTGCACTCGCCGATCGGCCTCGACCTGGGCGCCCGCACCCCGGAGGAGACGGCACTGTCCATCGCCGCCGAGGTCGTCGCCCACCGCCACGGCGGCACCGGCGTCCCGCTGACCGGCGCCCACACCCCCATCCACCGCGACCAGGACCCCCCACCGCGCCGCCTCGACCCCCCGGCGGCGTAGCGCGCGGGCCCCGGCGGGGGCACCCGCGCGCTGCGGATTGCCCCGGCGCGTGCAATCCTGCTCCGGCCGCCGATGAGCGACCCCCGGGCGTCCCGCGTCGACCGCGGCCGGGTGGCGGCCCGGGACGCCGTCCGCCGTTTCCGGCCCGGCCCCGCAGGACGGAGCCGTGCCGCCCTTCCCCCGCCGTCCGCCGCCCCCGCGCCCCGGCAGCCGCCGCCACCAGCCCATCCCGTCCCCCTCACCGGTCCGTCCCCGGCGCGCCGGCCGCATGACCGGCGGCACTCCCGCCCCGCGGAAACATCGGTCCCGCGAGCCCTCGCGGACCGGAACCGTCCGCATGGCGCAATACGGTGGGGACCATGGTCACCCCGCCGCTGGACGTCCGCACCCTGCTCGACCGGCAACTCCTGCTGAAGCGGAGCGGCATGAGCGCCGAGGACGCCGTCGCCCACCTGCTCGGCCTCCAGTCGCAGACGCCCACCTCCCCCTACCCGGGGCTGTGGACCCGCCTGGACGGCTTCGACTTCGCCGAGCTTGGCCGGCTGCTCACCGAACGCCGTGCCGTCCGGCTGGCCCTGATGCGCAGCACCGTGCATCTGGTGACGTCGGCGGACGCGCTGCGGTTGCGGCACTGGATCGGACCGATGCTGGAGCGGTCCTTCCTCGGCTCCCAGTGGGCCAAGGGGCTCGCGGGCACCGGCCGCGCCGAGCTGGAGGAGTACGCCCGCGCGCTGCTGCGCGAGAAGCCGCGCACCCCGGCCGAGCTGCGGGACGGGTTCGCCGCCCGCTTCCCCGAGGCGGACCCGGCCTCGCTGGTCAACGCGCTGCGGTCCTGGATGCCGCTGGCGCAGCTGCCGCCGCGCGGGGTGTGGGGCGCGGGCGGCGCCCCGGAGTACGGCCTGCTGGAGGACTGGCTGGGCGAGCCCTTCACCCCGCCCGACCCCAGGGACCTGGTCCGCCGCTACCTGGCGGCCTACGGCCCGGCAGGGCCCGCCGACATGCAGAAGTGGTGCGGCCTGACCGGCCTGAAAGCGGTCTTCGCCGGCATGGACCTGCGCACCCACACGGCGCAGGACGGCCGGGTACTCCACGACCTGCCCGACGCGGTGCTGACGGACCCCTCGGTGCCGGTGCCGGCGCGTTTCGTCGCCGACTTCGACAACGCCCTGCTCTCGCACGCCGACCGCAGCCGGATCCTGCCCGAGGCCCACCGCACCCGGGTGATGACGGTCAACGGCATCGTGCGGGGCACGATCCTGGTCGACGGATTCGTCGCGGGCACCTGGCGGTTCGACCGCGCCAAGGGCAGCGCGGCCGTCGCCGTCACACACTTCACCGTGCTGAGCGCGGCGGACCGGGACGCCCTCACGGGCGAGGGCCTGCGGCTGCTCGCCGCCGCCGACCCGGGCGCCGCCCACGACGTCACCTTCACCGCGGGCTGAGTCAGCGGGCGGCCTCGAACGCCCGTCCCGCCGGCGTCTCCACCGCGCCGCTGCGGAAAAGGCCGCTGCTCGGCTTGCTGTCGTCGGCGCCGAGGCCGAACCAGGCGTACCGCTGGAGGTAGGGCAGCCCGTCCAGCATCTTGGCCGCCGCGGTGACGAAGGCCGCCTGCTGCTGGTCGGTGGGGAAGCGGGTGCCGTTCGAGAAGTCGATCAGCGCGAACTCGGTGAGCCAGATCGGCTTGTGGTAGCGGTTGTGGACCGCCTGGAGGTACGACTTGAGCTGGGCGACCGCGTTCGGCGTGGTGAAGTCGCCGCCGTACCAGTGCAGCGCGATGAAGTCGACCCGGTAGCCCTTCGACTTCGCGCCCGACATGAAGCGGTCCAGCCAGCCGCCCGCCGTGTCACCCCCGTAGGCGACCGCGGGGCTGCCCAGCACCTTCCCCGCCGACTCCAGCTTCGGCCACAGCGACAGCGCCTGGTCCACCGTCATGTTCGACTGCGCCGACATGTCCGGCTCGTTGAAGCCCAGCAGATACGGTCCCGCCTGCTTCGCCTGCGCCAGGCCGTTCGCGTCGGCGCTGGCACTGCCCCAGATCATCGGGACGAAGCCGGGGCCGCTGACGCCGCTGTGGGTGGTCGACCAGGTGTAGTACCAGGTGGCACCGGACTTGGCGAGCGCGGGTCCGACGCCGTCGAAGCTCCACACCCCGACGCCCTTGCGGGTCGAGGAGGCGGCCGGCGCGGGCGGTGCGGCCTTGGCGGGGGCGTGCGTGGCGGGCGGCCTCGTGGTGGCCGTCGCGGTCGGCTTGCGCGTGGTCGCCGACGGGGTCGGCGAGGCGGTGGCGGCCGTCGTCGGCGGTGTCGTGGCGGCGGTCCCTGCGGTGGCGGCGGGCCGCGTGGCGGCGGCGTCCGCGGCCGGCTCGCGGTCCTGGCCGCCGGCCGTCAGATGGAGCGCGAGCAGCGCGCCCGCCGCCACCGCGGCGACGGTGCCCACCACGGCACCGGTCACGCCCGCCGGGCCGTGCAGCAGCCGCGGCCTGGCGCGCGAGCCGTGCCGCGCACCGCTCCGCCGTGGGGGGCGTGAGTGCGGAGCGGTGCGCGGGGTCTGGGTGGGGGGCGAAGGGTGGCAGAACCCGGCCGGAGCGGCGGGCGCGTGTGCGGCGAAGTGGCCGCCGAGGCCGAGCGGCACCGGCAGCAGCGGCAGCCCGCTGAGCAGCCGGTCCATCGGCAGCAGGGTGCCGGCGTGCTCGGTGCAGTCGGCGCAGTTGCGGATGTGGCGGGCGAACCGCTTGCGCCACAGCGGGCTCGGCACACCGTCCCAGCCGCCGGTCAGATGGCGCAGCCCGTCGCAGTCCGCGCCGCAGCCGAGCACCCGCACCACCGCCCGCGAGGTCTCCAGCTGCTCCTTCATCCGCTGGACCCTGACCGCCGCGTGCTGCCGGGTCAGGCCGAGCGCGTCGGCCAGCTCCGAGCGGCCGAGGTCGCCGGTCTCCTCCAGCCACCACAGCGCCAGCAGCGTCCGGTCGTCGCCGTCCAGCCAGCGGGTGGCCTCGGCGATGTCGCGGCGCTGGTCGGTCAGGCCGAGCCGCAGGATGGTGACCGCGGCGAAGTCGGAGGCGGGGTCGGGTATCAGCTCCGCGGCGTCGAGTGCGGTCTGGTGGTGCCAGGACGCCTTGCGCGCCTGCTCGCGGTCCCGTACCTGGCGTACCGCGATGGCCACCAGCCAGGACCTGAACGCGGCCGGGTCGCGCAGGTCCGCCAGGCCCCGCACCACGCGCAGCAGCGTCTCCTGCACCACGTCGTCCACGTCGTCGTGCCCGTCGAGCGCGCGGCCCACGATGTTGTAGACCAGCGGCAGGCACTGCGCGACCAACTGGTCGAGCGCCGGCTGATCCCCCGCCCGCGCGGCGGTCACCAGCGCGGGGTCGGGTCCGACACGGTCGCCTGCGCGCATGCTGCTCCACTCTCCGTCCGTCACTTTTCCCTCGGACAGGAGACGGTGCCACGCCCGGCGGATAACGGAAACCCGCCGGGCGCGGCGCGGTGGCTACGGGTTGGGCACGGTGTCGGTGAAGGCGGTGCCCGCCGCCCGGTAGCCTGCGACCCGTGCGCTCACCTGCGCGGGACTGAGCACCTGGTCCTTGACGAAGACGACGTAGTCGACCTGCTCGTCGTACGACCTCGGGGTGCTGCTTGTCTGCCCGGCCAGGTCGATCAGCCAGTGGTTGAAGTCGATCCACTGCGGGGTCTCGGGCAGGTACGGCTCGCCGTGCGTCGCGACGACCTGGCCGTCGATGTAGTACGTGATGCTGCTGTTGTCGATGGTGATCTGCAGGTCGTGCCAGCCGTCGAGGCTGCCGTACTGCTGGCCGTGGGTGTTGACGGCGTTCCACGGGTCCGGGTTGTAGGTCTCCCAGGACGTCTCGTACATGATGTTCTGGGTCTCGCCCCAGCCGCCGTTGGGCAGGTACTCGAAGTCCTGCTCGCTGTAGTCCGGGTCCATCGGCGCGTTGAGCGGGGTGAAGGTGAAGAAGGTCTGGTTGACGTGGTCACCGTCGGGGCCGCCGGTGGGGGTGTCGTCGAAGCGCACCCGGGCGGCGTAGGTGCCGTTCTTGAACTTGCGTGCGGTGGTCTGGAGTTCGGTCTCCTTGGTGCCGGACGCGGTGCCGTTCGTGGTCAGCCGCAGGTTCATGATCTTGTTGGAGCCGTCGGCGACGAAGGTGACGTCCTGCGGCGACCAGGTGGCACCGGCCACGCCGGGCCCGCCCTGCCCGGACTTCACCGTCCAGCCGTGCTGCTGCACGGCCGCGTCGGAGCTGCTGGTGTAGGAGAAGTCGTCGAAGAGCGCGGGCCCGTTCTGGCCGCCGCCGCCCGGCGAGGTCGGCGGGGTGGTGGGGGGAGTGGTGGGCGGCGTCGGGTCGTTGTCGGCGGGCGCGGTGCCGTAGACCACCGCCCCGGCGTCCTGCACGGTGATCTTCGGCCAGTTCGCGTACGAGGTCTGGGAGCCGTTGAAGGAGTAGTCGTCGGACTGGGTGAGGGTCTGCCAGTCCGTCCGGTAGAACCGCAGTTGCATGTCGCCGGTGTTCTGCCCGGGTGCGAGCGAGCCGGCGCCCGCGGTGAAGCCGATCTCCAGGTAGCGGTCGGCGGTCGCGGTGGGGTTCGCGAGGGTGCCGAAGGTGCCGGTGATGTTGGCGCAGCCCTTGACCGCCCAGGAGCAGGCGAAGCGGTAGGTCACACCGGCGCCGTCCCCCTTGAAGTAGTAGCGGAGCGTGACCCGGCTGAGCGGGACGGTGCTCGAACCGGTGTTGGTGACCTCGAGCCAGGGCTCGGCCTGGTCGGCGGTCGCACCGGACGCGCTGGTGCGGTATTGCGCGGTCAGCGAGTCCTGGGCGGCGGCCGCGGGCAGCGCGGTGAGCGCCGCGCAGCCGAGCCCGGCCGCCGCGCACACCGCCATCGCGGTGCGCATCCGCGCGGTGAGCCGCGGCTTCCTCTTACGGGTGGGGTTTTCCGCGGTGCCTTCTGCTGTGTTTCCTGACACGGTCGATCCCTTTCCAGTGGGGTGGTGGCTGGGTCAGTGCAGGGTGGTTGTGGGGGTGGGGCTGCGGCGCGGGACGCGCAGCGCGTCGAGGCGGGCCTCGTGCAACCGCAGCGCCGGGCGGAAATCGCCTGACCAGTCGCTGGCCGGGTTCCAGGCCCGGTCGGCGAGCGCGGCCAGCCGGGGGAAGGCCAGGTACTCGGCGTGCGCCGCTGTGGTGACGTACTCGGTCCACAGCTGCGCCTGGGTGCCGAGCACCCGGGCGGCGGCGGCCGGCTCCCAGTCGGCCGGGGCAGGGTCGCCGCCGTGCACGGCGCTCAGGTCCACCACGCCGCCGGCCTGACCCGGCGGCTCCGCCGGGTCGTCCGACTGCGGGTAGTCCAGATACGTCGAGCGATAGGGGGTCATGATCACGTCGTGGCCGCGGCGGGCGGCGGCGAGGCCGTGGGCGGTGTCGCGCCAGGGCATCACGGTGAAGGCGGCGGGCAGCGCGCCCGAGTCCTCCGCCCAGCACACCGGCCGCCGCCCCTGCTCCAGCAGGAAGTCGCCGACCTGGCCGAGGAACCAGCCGTGCAGTTCCTTGGGCGACCCGAGCCCCAGCTCCGCGGTCCGCCGGCGGGCCGCGGGGCTGGTCTCCCACTCGGTGACCGGGCACTCGTCACCGCCGACGTGCACGTAAGGGGAGGGGAAGACGTCGAGGACCTCGCCGAGCACCGTCCTGCAGAAGTCCAGCACCTCGTCGTGGACGCCGAGGACGGTGTCGCACACGCCCCACTCGGTCCACACGTCGAGCTGCCGCCCCGGCACGTTGCCCAGACCCGGGTACGCGGCGAGTGCCGCCCGCGCGTGCCCGGGCATCTCGATCTCGGGCACGACGGTGACGCCGCGCTCGGCGGCGTAGGCGACCAGGCCGCGCAACTCGGCGGCGGTGTAGGCACCTTGGTGCGGCACCGCGCCGCCGCGCACCCCGCCGACCTCGGTCAGCGCGGGGAAGGCCGCGACCGGCATCCGCCAGCCCTGGTCGTCGGTCAGGTGCAGATGCAGCACGTTGAGCTTGTGGAAGGCCAGCAGGTCGGTGAAGCGGCGCAGGAAGGACACCGGCTGGAAGTGCCTGGCCACGTCGAGCATCGCGCCCCGCCAGCGGAAGCGCGGCACATCGGTGATCTGCACTCCCGGCATCCGCCACGGCACATCGGCCACCGGGCGCGACGACAGGGCCTGCGCGGGCAGCAGCTGGCGGATCGTCTGCACCCCCCGCAGCAGGCCCGCGGGGCGGGCCGCGCGCAGCAGCACCGCGTCGGGGCCGACGGTCAGGCCGTAGCCCTCCTCGCCCAGGCCGCCGAGCATCGCGTCGACGACCAGCACGACATTGCCGGTGGGGGAGGGCCGCAGCGGCAGCCCGGTGGCGGGGGCCAGCAGCGTGCGCAGCAGCCGGGCGGCGCCGAGCGCGTCGCCGGACGCCCGGACGGTGGTGGTCTCGTCGAAGGTGAACTGGCCGGGGATACGTGCCAGTTGGCTGGGATGCGGAATGATCACGGCGGTGGCTCTCCAGGTCTCCCTGGCCCCGGGGCGGGGCGGGGATGAGGCGGCGCGGGGCAGCACGGGGCGCGCGCTCGGCGGGAGCGCGGATGCACGGGTTCGGCGCGAGGTCAGCCCTTGACGGCGCCCGCGGTCATTCCGGACGTGACACGGTTCTGCAGGACCAGGAAGACCAGCAGGACCGGCAGCATGAACAGCGAGGACGCGGCCATCGTGGCGCCCCAGTCGGTGCCGAAGACGTTGCTGAACGACGACAGCCAGACCGGCAGGGTGCGGGCGTCCTGGTTCTTGATGATCAGCGTGTTGGCGAAGGCGAACTCGTTCCACGCGGTGATGAAGCCGAACAGCGAGGTGGACAGCAGCCCCGGTGCCAGCAGCGGGAAGGTCACCCGGCGGAAGGCCTGCGGCCTGGTGCAGCCGTCGACCTGGGCCGCCTCCTCCAACTCCACCGGGATCGCGGCAAGGAAGCCGCGCAGCGTCACGATGGTGAAGGGCAGTGTGGTCATGAAGTAGATCAGCGTCAGCATCGACAGCTTGTCCAGCATGTCGGTGTCGCGCGCGATCACGTACATCGGGATCAGCAGCGCCTCCCACGGCGCCATCTGCGCGACGAACACCATCAGGATGAAGGCCCGCCGCCCCCGCCAGCGCATCCGGCCGACCGCGAACGCCGAGAGCAGCGCCACCACCAGCGACATCAGCACCGCGCTGAGGGTGACCGTCAGGCTGTTGCGCCAGAAGGTCCCGAAGCCGGGGGAGTCCACTGCGGTGCGGAAGTGCGCCAGCGTCGGGTGCAGCGGCAGCAGTGAGGGGGTGTCCGACTGGATGTCGGCGGCCGGCTTGAAGGCGGTGACCACCATCCAGTAGACCGGGAAGACGGACAGGGCCAGCGTGAGCAGCGCGGCCAGGTTCAGCGGCAGCCGGCGCAGCCGCGGGCGGTGCCGTGGCAGCCGGACCGGGGCTTTACCAGTGGTAAGAGCGGTCACAGCGCGCCCTCCTGGCGGAACATGCGGCGCAGGTTGAACACCAGCGCGGCGAGCAGGATCACCACGGTCAGGGTGGAGACGGCCGCGCCCAGGTCGTACTTGTGCAGCGACTGGGCGATCTGGAAGGCGTAGATCGGCAGCGTGGTCGTGGCGCCGTTCGGGCCGCCCTCGCTGATCACCCAGATCTGGGTGAACGCCTTGAAGCACCAGATCACCTCGAGCGAGGTGACGAGCGCGAACAGCGGGCGCAGCATCGGGAAGGTGACCAGCCGGAAGGACTGCCAGGCACTCGCCCCGTCGATCCTGGCCGACTCGTACAGCTCGGCCGGGATGGTGGTCAGGCCGCCGTAGAGGGTCAGCGCGGCGAACGGCACCGACTGCCAGACCACCAGCACGACCAGGATGGCGAAGGTCGAGCCGCCGTGCGCGAACCAGGTGTAGTTGCGGTACGAGTCGAAGCCCAGCTTGACCAGTGCCCAGTTGACCACTCCGAAACGGGACTGGAACAGCCACTGGAAGACGGTGGTGGCGGCGATGACCGGCGTCGCCCAGGTCAGCACCAGCCCGCTCATCACCGCCAGCCGCATCCGCTTGCCGAGCTTGATCAGCATCAGGGACACCAGGGTGCCGAGCACCATGATCAGCACGACGTTCAGGCCGGTCCACCACAGGGTGCGCCGCACCACCGTCCAGAACTCCGGATCGCTCAGGACCGTGCGGTAGTTGGCGAAGCCGACCCAGGTCGCACCTCCCCGGATCAGCTCGCCGAGCCCGAAGTGCTGGAAGGACATGACGATGTTCCTGACGACCGGGTAGACCAGCAGGAACGCCGCACCCACCACGGTGGGGGCGATGAGCAGGTACGGCCAGAGCGCGGCGACCCGCACCCGCCGCCGCGCCCGCGGCGGCGCCGGCGGCGGATCCGTGACGTCCGGCCGCGGTGCGGCGGGGGAGTGGGCGGTGAGCACGGGATCCCTCCGGTGTGGGGTGGTGGTCGGTGACGGGGCGGGAGCCTGCCGTCGTCCTGGCGGCGAACCAGGTCCTTATGACGCGCTGTTGAGCGCCTTGGTGATCGCCTCGGAGGCCGTCTTGCCCGCCGCGTCCGGGTCGGCGCCGGTCAGCACCTGGGTCATGTACTGCTTGATCGGGTTGTTCGCCTCGACCGCCGCCCAGTTGGGGGAGTTCGGGGTGGCGTGGCCGTTCGCCGCGCCGACCGCCATCACCGACGCGCCGGGGTTGCCGTCCAGCACCGAGGCCAGCGAGGTGCGGTTGGGCACGTAGCTCATCTCCTTGGCCATGTCGGTCTGGAAGGCGGTGCCCGCCAGCGCCTTGACCACGTCGTAGGCCAGCGCCTGGTGCTGCGAGGCCTCCGGGATCACCAGGTCGGAGCCGCCGGTGAAGACCGCGCCCGGCTTGTCGGCGGTCTTCCCCGGGATCGGGAAGAAGCCGATCTTGTCCTGCATCGCCGGGTTGGCCTTGGTGATGACCGCGGCGCCGCCCGGCACCGAGATGATCTGCGCGCTCTTGCCCTTGGCGAAGACGTCCGCCTGGAGCGGCTTGGCCTCGTCGGAGTCCTTGGGGCCGTTGCCGAGCGCCTGGAGCTGCTTGTAGAAGTCCATGCCCGCCTTGGCCTGCGGGGTGTCGAGCGAGCCCTTCCACTGGTCGCCGTCCTTGACGGCGAGGTCGCCGCCCTCGTCCCAGACGAAGCCGGCCAGCGCGTACCAGGTCTGCCCCGGAAGGTAGATCCCCTCGTTGCCGCCGGTGTTGAGCTTGGTGGTGTCGGCGATCCACTCGGCGCGGGTCCTGGGCGGGGTGGTGATGCCCGCCTTGGCGAAGAGGTCCTTGTTGTAGATCACCACGCGGTTGGCGGCGTACCACGGGATGCCGTACTGCTTGCCGTCGACCTTCCCCGGGTCGGCGAGGCCGGGGATCCAGTCGGAGCCCTGGAGGTCGGTGACCTTGTCGGTGAGGTCCTTCACGCCGCCGCTGGCCGCGTACTGCGCGACCTGCGTGTTCCCCACCTCCATCACGTCAGGCGCGTCCTTGCTGGCCAGCGCGCTGGTGATCTTCTGGCCTATGCCGTCCCACGGCTGGATCTGGATGTCCAGGGTGGTGCCCTTGTGCGCCGCCTCGAAGGAGGTCTTGAAACGGCTGAGGACCCCGTCGGACATGCTGTCCTGCATGATCCACACGGTGAGCTTCGCCGGTGCGGCGGAGGCGCCGCCGCCGGCGGAGTCGGACGAGTCGTCGGAGGACGAGCCGCAGGCGGTGAGGCCGGTGACGGCCGCCAGGGCGAGCGCGGCGGCGGCAGGGATGAGTCTGGATCTCACGGTGATGTCACCTCGGAGAGCGCGGGGCGGAATTTACCACTTGCCAACTGGTCTGGTGCTGCTCGCAGAAGGTGGCATAGACCACTGGTGCCGTCAAGGCCCAGCGCAGAGCTGGTGATTCGGTTGTATACCGTTGTCAGTGGGACGGCGTCGCCGCGCGGGTGGCGTGCTGGTCAACATCTGGATAGCCTCAGCTGGACAACCCGCCGCAGGGAAAGGAAGTCCGCCATGGTCAGCGAGCCGTCGCGCTCCGCGGTGAAACGCGAACGGGTCCGCGACTACCTCATGGAACTCGTCGAGTCCTGCGCCCCCGGCGACCCGATCCCCTCCGAGCGCACCCTGTGCGAGCAACTCGGCGTCTCCCGGCCCACTCTGCGCTCCGCGGTCGACGAACTCGTCACCACCGGGCTGCTGGTGCGCGAGCACGGGCGCGGCATGTTCGTCGCGCGCGCGAAGATCACCCAGGAACTCGCCCCTGCCAGTGACGCGTACCGCCTGCCGCAGGCGTCCGGCAGCTGGGCCAGCCAGGTGCTGGACTTCACCACGGTGCAGGCCGGTGCCCGGGTCGGCCGCCGCCTGCACATCTCGCCGGCCGCGGAGATCACGTACATCGCGCGGCTGCGGCTCGTCGACGACGAGCCGATGGCCATCGAGTACCTCCACGTGCCCGCGGCGCTCGTGCCGGGGCTGTCGCCTGACGACATGGAGTCCGGCGACTTCTACGACATCCTGCGGGAGCGGCACGGGGTGCGGGTGCATGAGGCCGTCCAGTCCATCGAGCCGACCGTCACCAACGAGGAGGAGGCCAGGCTGATCGGGGTGCCCGTCCTGTCACCCGCGCTGCTCTTCGAGCGGCTGACCAAGGACACCACGGGGCGGCCGGTGGAGTACGTCCACTCCGTCTACCGCGGTGACCGTTACCGCATCGTCTCCCGGCTGGCCCTGGGCGACACGGCCCCGGCGCCGCCCCTGTCCCCGGCCCAGCACCACCCGGGCATCCCCCCGGGCGACCTCGCCTCCCGGCGGGAGGTCCCGGCGATGACCACCGGTGACGTCCAGCCCGGATCCTGATCCGGGCTGGTCACCTCTGGGGAGGTCGCCCCTTGCGGCGCCTGGTTGCCCGCGGGCAGGTCGCGGCTTGTCGCGCGGTACCTCGCGCCCCTGGCAAACGCCCGCCCTCTCGGGACGGGGCGTGCCCGGAAGCGCGGTCCGCGCCAAGGGCTGGGGGTCAGCCCAGCCTCACCGGGGCAGGGGCCGAGCCCTGCCCCGGCCGGCCGAAGAGGAGGGGGTCGACGGTCAGGGACGTCGCCCCCAGGGGCTCGGCGAGCCGCCGCAGCGCGGATTCGGACAGCCGGATCCACGGCTGGCAGGGGCCGAGCGCGCCCCGCAGCCGCTGATCCGTGGTGAAGGCGACCGCCGTCCTGGTCCCGACGGGAGTGCGCCACAGGCGTACGACGAGGCCCGCCGGTCCGGTGCGTACCGGTACGTACAGCGGCCGGAGGCCGGCCGCGGGCTGCGTGCTGACGTCCATGGCCTCACCGTATCCCCCCGTGCGCCGAGCGCACCCTCAGCGGTGGCCGGGCTCGGCCGGCTCGCGGACCAGCCGGGTGCGCACCGCGGGGACGCGGGCGGGCCATGGCAGCACCGCCTTGCGGACGGCGCGGGCAGGGCGCCGCCGCACGGCGGCGATCCCGGTCATCCGGTCGGTCACGGCGCCACGACGCGGCGAGGGGACGCGGGCGGGCCATGGCAGCACCGCCTTGCGGACGGCGCGGGCAGGGGCCCGTCGCAGGGTGGCGATCCGGGTCGTCCGGTCGGTCGGGGCCACGACGCGCTCGGCCACCGGCCGCGCCGCGCCTCGTCACCGCCGAGCGCCCGCAACCGGCCGGGAAGCACCGCCTCGGTGCCGTTCCGCGGGACCATCGGGGTGAACGGGCAGGGGGCGGGGAGCCCGGAGAAGCCGAGCCGCGCGAGGCTGCGGCGGCCGTCCCCGACCGTGAGGCGGGCCGGCCGGATCCCGGGCCGCAGCAGGGCCCGCCGTCCGGCGTGCCGCGGCGCGCCGCCGCCCCTGGCGGTCGTTCGAGCGGTGGGCGGCGCGCGGTGGGCAGCGGGCGCAGGCGGTACGCAGCAGGCCGCCCCGCCGGGGCCGCGTACGGGGGTCGCGGTCCGGCGGGGCGGTGAATGCGGGGGGCCGGTGGTGCCGGGCGTCCCGTCCCCACGATGACCCGGCCACCGGCCCCCGGACCCGGCGCCGTCCGCTCAGGCGGCACCGGGTGCTGAGGGGGCCGTACGTCCTACATGTGGACGGCGGCCACGGCGTTCTCGTCGAGCGGCGCGGGACGGCCGCCGCGGTACATGAACAGGGCCAGCACACCGCCGACGGCGAGCAGCGCGGCCGACCACCAGTACGCGGTCGAGTAGCTGTGCAGTGCGGCCTGTGCGGGGGCGAGCTTGCCGGTGTGGTCAGCCAGGTACGAGGTCGCGGCGCTCGCGGCCAGCGTGTTGAGCAGCGCGGTGCCGATCGAACCGCCCACTTGCTGCATGGTGTTGACCGCGGCCGAGGCCACGCCCGCGTCGGACTCGCCGATCCGCTCGGTGGCCACGCTCATCGCGGTGGGCATCACCAGGCCGAGGCCGAAGCCGATGACCAGCAGCGGCGGCAGCACGTTCGCCGCGTACGTGCTGTTCAGGTCGAGGACGGTCAGCCAGGCCATGCCCGCCGCCGCGACGATCATGCCGAGCGGCACGATCGGCCGCGGGCCGAACTTGGGCAGCAGCGAGTTGGTGACCAGCTGGGCCGCCACCATCAGGGCGCCGATCATCGGCAGGAAGCCGAGACCGGTCTTGACCGGGGTGTAGCCCAGCGACTGCTGGAGGTAGTACGTCAGGAAGAGGAAGACGCCGAACATGCCGGCGCCGGACAGGGCGAGCACGGTGAAGGACGCGCCCCGGTTGCGGTCGAGCAGCACCCGCAGCGGCAGCAGGGGGTGCCTGGCGCGGGTCTGCCACCAGCTGAAGGCGGCCACCAGCACCACGCCGACCAGCAGGAAGCCCCAGGTCATCGGGGAGCCCCAGTGGTGCTTGTCGGCGTTCGAGAAGCCGTAGACCACGCAGAACAGGCCGACGGTCACCAGCAGCGTGCCCGGCAGGTCCAGCTTCGCCCGGTGGGCGGGGGCGCCCTTGCGCAGCACCGTCATGCCGCCGATGAAGGCGATCACGGCGAAGATCAGGTTCACGTACAGCGTCCAGCGCCAGCTCAGGTGCTCGGTGAGCACACCGCCGAGCAGCAGGCCGACACCGCCGCCGGCGCCGGCGATGGCGCCGTAGATGCCGAACGCCTTCGCGCGCTCCTTGGCGTCGGTGAAGGTGGTGTTGAGAAGCGAGAGCGCCGCGGGGGCGAGGAGGGCGCCGAACAGGCCCTGCAGGGCGCGACCGGAGACCAGCACCTCGAAGTTCTGTGCCGCGCCGGCCAGCGCGGAGGCGGCGGCGAAGCCGACGACGCCGACCAGGAAGACGATCTTGCGGCCGATCAGGTCGGCCAGCCGGCCGCCGAACAGCAGCAGCGAGCCGAAGGCGAGGGAGTAGGCGGTGATGATCCACTGCCGGTCGCCGTCGGAGAAGCCGAGCGCCTTCTGGGCGGACGGCAGTGCGATGTTCACGACGGTGGCGTCGAGGACCACCATCAGCTGGGCGACGGCGATGACCGCCAGCACCCACCAGCGGTGGTTGGCCTTCTCCGCCGGGGCGCCGGGGGCGTTGTCCGGTACGGACTTCTTGAGCCGGTCGACGGGGACGTCGGCCGCGGATTGCGAGGACATCAGGCGGATCTCCTGAGGTGGGACGGGTAGGGCTGTACCGCAGGAAGAACGAAACGGTTTCGTACTCCATGACCGTACGACGGCGACTATCGAAACGCAAACGTTTCGCTGAGGCCGGGGGTGTGCGCCTGCTCACACCCCGTCCCGCCCCGGCGCTACGAGTCCACGCGGCCCGTCACCGCGACCGTCACGCCCAGGCCGATCATCGCGATCCCGCCGGTCCCGCCCACCGCCGCCATCCGCCGCGGCGAGCGGGCGAACCAGGTGCGGGCCGCGGACGCGGTCAGCGCCCAGCCGCTGTCGCACAGCAGGGCGATCACCGTGAACACCAGGCCGAGCAGCAGCATCTGCTCGTGCACGCGGCCGGCGTCGCGGTTCACGAACTGGGGGAGCACGGCGGCGAAGAAGACCATCGTCTTGGGGTTGGTCACCCCGACGACGAAGCCCTCCCACAGCGTACGGAGGTCACCCCCGCGGGCCGGAGCGGGTCCCGCCGCGACGTCCTCGCGCAGCGACGCGGCGAGCGCGCCGCGGTGGCGGAACGCTTTGACGCCGAGGAAGACCAGGTAGGCGGCGCCGACCAGCTTCAGCCCGACGAACAGGGCGACCGAGCGGGACACGACCTCGCCGAGACCGACCGCGACCAGGGCGATCAGGGCGTAGGCCCCGATCGCGTTGCCCAGGACGCTGCCGAGGGCCGTACGCCGGCCGTGCGCGAGGGCGCGGCCCAGCACGAACAGGACGCTCGGGCCGGGGATCAGCACCAGCACCAGAGACATCGCGGCGAAGCCGCCCACCCGATCGATCGTCACCCCGTCACGCTACCGCCGCCCCCCGCGGCGGCGCCCCCCTTTTTCGCTCAGGGGAGCAGCCCGCCGCGGCGGGCGGCGGTGACGGCTTCGAGCCGGGTGTGCGCACCCAACTTCCGCATGGCGGACCGCAGGTACGACTTGACCGTCTCCGGCCGCAGCCTGAGCCGCGAGGCGGCCACCGCGTTGGTCGCGCCGGAGGCGATCGTGGTCAGGACATCCAGCTCGCGCGGGGTGAGCGGGGCCAGCGGCGGCCGGGCGCCGGCGGACGACACCGCGGCGGAGGCCAGCCGCGCGCAGGCCGCGAGCAGGTCCTGGCGCAGCCGCGCGTCGGGGATCCGCACCGCGAGCGCCCGCAGTTCGGTGTGCGCCTCGCGCACCTCCTCCCAGGCCCGCGGGTCCGCGGCGACCGGTGCCTGGCACGACGCGAGCAGCCGGCGCGCCTCGTCCCGTACCGCGAGCGCCTGCTCGAGGTCGCGTGCCGCGTCGATCGCGGCGGCCAGCGGCCGGTCACCGAGGCTGAACGGCTGGCGCAGCGCCCCGTAGAGCACCCCGCGCACCTGGCGGTGCACCACGATCGGCACCGCGAGCACCGACCGCAGCCCCTCGCCCGCGACGGCGGCGTCGTACTCGTGGCTGATGGCGCGCGACGAGCCGTAGTCCGTCACCGCGCAGGGCCGCCCGAGGGCGAGGGTCTTCCCGCCGAGCCCGTTGCCGGTGCGCACGGCGAGCCCGCGCAGCGAATCCGTGTCGGCCCCCGCCAGTTCGCTGATCCGGAACTGCTGCGCACCGGCTCCCGCCACCAGCCCGCCGAAGGCCACCGGCAGCAGCCCGGACCCGCGCATCCGCAGCAGGGCGGCCCGCACCTCCATGGCCTCGCCGCGACTGCCGTCCACCGCGCCACCTCCTCACCCCCGTCCGGGGGTAGTGAGACCCACGTCACTACCGCACGATGCTACCGAGGGGACATCCACAAGGAGGACACATGGCGGCATCGGACGCGACCGGGGCATTCCGGGCCGCCCGGGACTTCCTGCTGCGGCACCGCGAGGACTATACGGCGGCCCGTGACGGCTTCCGCTGGCCGGTTCCCGAGCGGTTCAACTGGGCGCTCGACTGGTTCGACGTCATCGCCGCGGGCAACGACCGCCCGGCCCTGTGGATCGTCGAGGAGGACGGCACCGAGTCGCTGATCTCCTACCGCGAGATGTCCGACCGCTCCGACCGGGTCGCCTCCTGGCTGCGGGCCCGCGGGGTGCGGGCCGGCGACCGGGTGCTGCTGATGCTGGGCAACCAGGTCGAGCAGTGGGAGTCCGCGCTCGCCCTGATGAAGCTGCGCGCGGTGCTCATCCCGGCGACCCCGCTGCTCGGCCCGGCCGACCTGCGCGACCGGATCGGCCGCGGGCGGGTCAGGCACGCGATCGTGCGGGCCGCGGACATCGGCAAGTTCGACGAGGTGCCGGGCGACTACACCCGGATCGCGGTCGGCGGCGACGCCCCCGTGCCCTGGTCGGCCTACGAGGAGGCCTACGCGACGCCGCCCGGCTTCACCCCGGACGGGCCGACCGCCGGGTCCGACCCGCTGATGCTGTACTTCACCTCCGGCACCACCGCCCGGCCCAAGCTGGTCGAGCACACCCACCTGTCGTACCCGGTCGGGCACCTGGCCACCATGTACTGGATCGGGCTGCGCCCCGGCGACGTGCACCTGAACATCTCGTCACCCGGATGGGCCAAGCACGCCTGGTCGAGTCTCTTCGCGCCGTGGAACGCCGAGGCGACCGTCTTCGTGCACAACTACACGCGGTTCGACCCCGCGCGGCTGATGGCCGAGATGGACCGCTGCGGGGTGACCAGCTTCTGCGCGCCGCCCACGGTGTGGCGGATGCTGATCCAGGCCGACCTGAGCGCGCTCACCACCCCGCCGCGGGAGGTGGTGGCAGCGGGCGAGCCGCTCAACCCGGAGGTGATCGAGCACGTGCGGCGGCTGTGGGGAGTGCTGATCAGGGACGGCTTCGGGCAGACCGAGACCGCGGTCCAGGTCGCCAACACACCCGGCCAGCTGGTCAAGGCCGGCTCGATGGGGCGCCCCACCCCCGGATACACCGTGACCCTGATCGACCCGGTGACCGGCGTACCCGCCAACGAGGGCGAGATCTGCCTCGATCTGAGCAGCCGCCCCGTGGGCCTGATGACCGGGTACGCGGGCGACCCCGAGCGCACCGAGGAGGCGATGGGCGGCGGCTACTACCGCACCGGCGACATCGGCAGCCGGGACGCGGACGGCTACATCACCTACGTCGGCCGGTCGGACGACGTCTTCAAGTCGAGCGACTACAAGATCAGCCCCTTCGAGCTGGAGAGTGCGCTGCTGGAGCACGAGGCGGTCGCCGAGGCCGCCGTGGTGCCCGCGCCCGACGAGGTGCGGCTCGCGATCCCCAAGGCCTACGTGGTGCTCGCCGAGGGCTGGGCACCGGACGGCGACACCGCCAAGGCGATCTTCGCCCACTCGCGGTCGGTGCTGGCGCCGTACAAGCGGATCAGGCGGCTGGAGTTCGCGCCGCTGCCCAAGACCGTCTCGGGCAAGATCCGCAGGATCGAGCTGCGCGAGGCGACGATGCAGGACGGCAGCGCCGAATTCCACGAAGAGGACCACCGGTGACCGCCGAGCCCTCCTACGCCCACGGAACAGGGAGCACCCCCTTGCTCGGCGACACCGTCGGCCGCAACCTCGACCGGGCCATCGCCGCCCACCCCGACCGCGAGGCCCTGGTCGACGTGGCGGGCGGCCGCCGCTGGACGTACGCGGAGTTCGGCCGCGCGGTCGACGAGGTGGCCCGCGGGCTGGCCGCCAGGGGGGTGCGCAAGGGCGACCGGGTCGGCATCTGGGCGGTGAACTGCGCCGAGTGGGTGCTGGTGCAGTACGCCACCGCCCGGCTCGGCGCGATCATGGTGAACGTCAACCCGGCCTACCGGCTGCACGAACTGGCCTACGCGCTGCGGCAGTCGGGCGTGTCGGTGCTGATCGCCTCCACCGGGCACCGCGGCACCGACTACCGCCTGATGGTCGCCGAGGTCCGCGGCAACTGCCCGGACCTGCGCGAGGTGGTGCACATCGGCGACCCGTCGTGGGACGCGCTGACCGCCGCGGGCAAGGACCTCGACGAGGGGTATCTGGCCTCCGTCGAGGCGACGTTGAGCTGCGACGACCCGATCAACATCCAGTACACCTCGGGCACCACGGGCTTCCCCAAGGGCGCCACCCTCTCGCACCACAACATCCTCAACAACGGCTACTTCGTGGGCGGTACGGTCGGCTACAGCGAGCAGGACAGGATCTGCCTGCCGGTGCCCTTCTACCACTGCTTCGGCATGGTCATGGGCAACCTCGGCGCCACCTCGCACGCCGCCTGCATCGTGATCCCGGCACCGGCCTTCGACCCGGCCGCCACCCTGCGCGCGGTCCAGCAGGAGCGCTGCACCTCGCTCTACGGCGTCCCCACGATGTTCATCGCGGAGCTCGGGCTGCCCGACTTCGCGGACTACGACCTCAGCTCGCTGCGCACCGGCATCATGGCCGGGTCGCCGTGCCCGGTCGAGGTGATGAAGCGGGTGATGACCGAGATGCACATGGCCGAGGTGTCCATCTGCTACGGGATGACGGAGACCTCCCCGGTCTCGACCCAGACCCGGCGCGACGACCCGCCGGACCACCGCACGGCCACCGTCGGCCGTGCCCTGCCGCACATCGAGGTCAAGGTGGTGGACCCGGCGTCGGGGGTCACACTGCCGCGCGGCACGGCAGGTGAGCTGTGTACGCGCGGCTATTCGGTGATGCTGGGCTACTGGGACGATCCGGACCGTACGGCCGAGGCCCTGGACCGCGGGCGCTGGATGCACACCGGCGACCTGGCGGTGATGCGCGACGACGGCTACGTGGCGGTCGTCGGCCGGATCAAGGACATGATCATCAGGGGCGGCGAGAACGTCTATCCGCGGGAGGTCGAGGAATTCCTCTACGGCCACCCCAAGGTGTCCGACGTGCAGGTGGTCGGGGTGCCCGACGAGCGGCTCGGCGAGGAGGTCCTGGCCTGCGTCATCCCCCGGGACCCGGCCGACCCGCCGACCCTCGGCGAGATCACCGCCTACTGCGAGGGCCGGCTCGCCCACTTCAAGATCCCCCGCCACCTGCGGATCCTGGACGCCTTCCCGATGACGGTCAGCGGCAAGGTCCGCAAGGTGGAGCTGCGCGCCGGCTTCGCGGCGGGCGACGGGGCGGAGCACCCGTCGGTCACACCGCAGGCATGACCGCGGTCGGGGCGTGCCACGGCTCGGTCGCCGGCTCCCCGAACTCCACCACCGCGGAGATGTCGGCCGTGACCGACATCGAGATGTCGGTGATCCGCTCCAGGATCGCCTCGACCACGACCGGCACCCGGTGCTCCGCGGCGAGTTTCGCGGCCTGCCCGAAGGCCGCGGCCAGCTCCCCTGGCTCCGTGACCCGGATCGCCTTGCAGCCGAGGCCCTCGGCGACCTTGACGTGGTCCACGCCGTAGACGCCCATGTCGGGCGAGTTGGTGTTCTCGAACTCCAGGTTCACCTGGAAGTCGATGCCGAACCCGGCCTGCGCCTGCCGGATCAGTCCCAGGTAGGCGTTGTTGACCAGCACGTGCACGTACGGGATCCGGTGCTGCGCGCCGGCGGCCAGCTCCTCGATCATGAACTGGAAGTCGTAGTCGCCGGACAACGCGACCACCTGCGCGCCCGGTTCCGCCGTCGCGATCCCCAGCGCCGCCGGCACGGTCCAGCCGAGCGGCCCGGCCTGACCGCAGTTGATCCAGTGCCGCGGCCGGTAGACGTGCAGCATCTGGGCGCCGGCGATCTGCGACAGCCCGATGGCGGACACGTAGCGGGTCTCGGGGCCGAAGGCCCTGTTCATCTCCTCGTAGACCCGCTGCGGCTTCATCGGCACGTCGTCGTAGTGGGTACGCCGGTGCAGCGTCGCCTTGCGGTCGCGGGCCGAGGCGGCCCAGCGCGAGCGGTCCGGCAGTTCGCCGCGCTCCGCCGACTCCCGCGCCACCTCGACGAACAGCCCGAGTGCGGCCCCGGCGTCCGAGGCGATCCCGTAGTCGGGCGGGAAGATCCGGCCGATCTGGGTCGGTTCGACGTCCACGTGCACGAAGGTGCGGCCCCTGGTGTAGACGTCGAGGCGGCCGGTGTGCCGGTTGGCCCAGCGGTTGCCGATGCCGAGCACGAAGTCCGATGCGAGGAAGGTGGCGTTGCCGTACCTGTGCGACGTCTGGAGGCCCACCATCCCGGCGTTGAGCGGGTGGTCGTCGGGTATCGCGCCCCAGGCCATCAGGGTGGGGACCACCGGGATTCCGGTCAACTCCGCGAACTCCAGCAGCAGGTCGCAGGCGTCGGCGTTGATCACGCCGCCACCGGCGACGATCAGCGGGCGCTGCGAGGCGTGCAGCATCGCCACCGCCTTCTCGATCTGCGCCCGTGAGGCGGCCGGCTTGTACACCGGCAGCGGCCGGTAGGTCTCCGGGTCGAACTCGATCTCCGTCTGCTGCACATCGATCGGCAGGTCGATCAGCACGGGCCCCGGCCGCCCCGAGCGCATCAGGTGGAACGCCTGCTGGAAGACCCCGGGCACCTGGGCCGCCTCCAGCACGGTGGTCGCCGCCTTGGTCACCGGCCCGGCGATGGCGGCGATGTCCACCGCCTGGAAGTCCTCCTTGTGGATCACCGCGGTGGGCGCCTGCCCGGTGATGCACAGGATCGGGATCGAGTCCCCGATCGCTGAGTAGAGCCCGGTGATCATGTCCGTCCCCGCGGGCCCCGAGGTCCCGATGCACACCCCGATGTTCCCGGCCCGCGCCCGGGTGTAGCCCTCCGCCATGTGCGAGGCGCCCTCCACGTGCCGGGCCAGCGTGTGCCGGATGCCGCCGACGGCCTTGAGGGCCGCGTAGAAGGGGTTGATCGCGGCCCCTGGCACGCCGAACGCGGCGTCCACGCCTTCGAGTCGGAGGATCTCCACGGCTGCCTGAGCGGCGGTCATCCGGGCCATTGCCCCTCCTGGGGTATCTCGATGTTCCACAATACGGAAAAAAGATTCTGCTATCCGGAAGCAACGTAGGCATGGCGGTGCCGCACCGTCAAGGGGGGCGTCATACGGGAGGGCGCCGCGGTGCCGGGGGCGGGCCGAAGGGAGTGCGGGGCGGTGCTCAGCGGGCGGCGGCAGGTCCCGAGCGGATCAGGGCGTCCGCCGCGTCGTTGACCGGCTGCGGCGTCCCCGTGAGGTCCATGACGAACAGCGGGACACCCAGGTGGTCCGCCCGCAGCCGGGCGTCGTGCGCGTAGCCGGCGAGGGAGAAGAACGCGCCCGCCGCGTCCTCGTTCGCGCAGTTGAGCCACAGGCACTCGACGTCGCGCACCGCGGTCGGCTGGGTGGTCGGGTCGACCTGGGCGACCAGGCCCTTGCCGCGCAGGTCGATGCCGTTGGCCGTACGGTCGCCCGCCAGGCGCACATCGGCGAAGCCGAGCCACTTCAGGTACTGCGCGGCAGCCGTGAGGGCGTCCCGCCCGGTGCGGATGGTGACCGGGCGGAAGGGCGGCCGGTCCGTCGGCGGCGGCGGTACCTCACCGGTCGGCTCCGGGGCCGTCCCGCCGGGGTGCGGCGCGGGCAGCAGCCCGGGTTCACCCGCCGCCTCGTCGTCCACCGGCAGCCGGATCAGCGCACCGCACGTGCAGCCGAACTCCGGCTGCGGCCAGTGGTCGGTGCGCCCGCAGTCGGGGCAGCGCAGCCTCACCCATGAGTCGTCCCACGACGGGTGCCTGATCTCCACCGGCAGCCCGCCGCGCAGCACCGGCAGGCAGAGCGGCGCCCCGCACGCGCAGGGGTACGTCGGCGCGGTGTAGGTGTGGTCTCGGCGGCAGGCCGGGCAGCGCACCAGCACGCTCTCTGCCATGGGTCGCAACTTCCGGTCGGTGTCGTGCCCCCATAGTGCAGGAAGTTCGCGCCTGCTGTGACCGATGACGGACAGTCCGTCACCTCTGGCCGCCCGGCGGTGCGCTCGGCGCGACAGGACAGTCACGCACCGCCGGGCGGTGTCCGGGAGGGTCCCCGGTCAGCCGCTGACCGGCAGCCCCGAGAGCCGCTCGACGCCGCGCAGCAGCGCCGAGTGGTCCAGCCCGCCGTCCCCTTGCGCCCGCAGCGACGCCACCAGGCCCGCGACCACCGATCCCACCGGCAGGGCGGCGCCGACCGCGCGCGCCGCGTCGGTGACGATGCCCATGTCCTTGTGGTGCAGGTCGACGCGGAAGCCGGGGGCGAACTCGCGCTTCAGGAAGCCGGTCTTCTTGCGGGTCAGCACGGTGGACCCGGCGAGCCCGCCGTTCAGCACGTCGAGGGCGGCGGACAGGTCCACGCCCGACTTCTCCAGGAAGACCACGGCTTCCGCGCAGGCCTGGATGTTGACCGCGACGATGAGCTGGTTCGCCGCCTTGACCGTCTGCCCGGCGCCGTGCGGGCCGCAGAGCACCACCGTCGTGCCCAGGGCGTCCAGGAGGGGCCGGGCCCGGGCGAAGTCCGCCGCGTCACCGCCGACCATGATCGACAGCGTCGCCTCGACCGCTCCCGCCTCACCGCCCGACACCGGGGCGTCCAGTACCCGGATGCCCTTCGCCGCGGCGGCCTCCGCCAGGTCGATCGACGTCCGCGGGGTGATGGAGGAGGTGTCGATGAGCAAGGCGCCGACCTTGGCGTGGGCCAGGATCCCGTGCTCGCCGTACGCGACGGCCTCCACCTGCGGTGAGGCCGGCACCATGGTGACGATCACGTCGGCGTCCAGGACCGCCTCGGCCACCGACCCCGCGGCGGTGCCGCCCTTCGCCGCCAGGCGGGCGAGCTTGTCCGCCTCCAGCGTGTACCCGGTCACGTCGTAGCCGGCGGCGATCAGGTTCTCCGACATGGGGGACCCCATGATCCCCAGGCCTATCCAGGCCACTTTCGGCTTGGGTGTCCGCATGTGCGTCACTCCTCGGTCGTCTGCGGGTCGTTCGGGGGCGGCCCCGCCTCGGGCGGACCCGGCTGGTCGAGCCAGCCGAAGCCGGCCGCGCTCCCGCCGGGAGGCGGCTTGTACTCGAGTCCGACGAACCCCCGGTATCCGGTGGCGGACAACCGGGCGAGCAGGTCCCGCAGCGGCAGTCCGCCCGTACCCGGGGCCCCGCGCCCGGGGAGGTCCGCGATCTGCACGTGCCCGACGAGGCCGGCATGGCGGTCGATCACCGCTGCGAGATCCGCGCCGCCCATCGCCAGGTGGTAGAGGTCGAGCAGCAGCCGCGCGTTCCCGAGCCCGCTCGCCTCGTCGACCCGGCGCACCACCGCGACGGCGGCCTCCGCGTCGACCAGCGGAAAGCGCGGCGACTCCACCGCGTTGAGCGCCTCGATCAGCAGCGTCGCCCCGACCCGGTCCGCGGCGGCCGCGGCCAGGACGAGGTTGTCCAAGGCGAGCGCGTCCTGTTCCGCGGGGTCGATCCCGTCGATCCGGTTGCCGTACAGCGCGTTGAGCGCCGTGCAGCCGACGGAGGCGGCGAAGCCGGCAGCGACCTCGATGTTGGCGCGGAAGCGTTCCGACTCGGCGCCCGGCAGCGACAGCGCGCCGCGGTCGGGTCCCGGCAGCAGCCCTGCGTAGAAGTTCAGGCCGACCAGCCGGGTGCCGGCCGTCTCCAGGGCCGTCCGCAGGTCGTCGAGCGCGGCCTTGCCCGGGGTGGGCTCCTCGGGCCACGGCCACCACAGCTCGACCGCGTCGAAGCCCGCGGCGGCGGCGGCCGCCGGCCTTTCCAGCAGCGGGAGTTCGGTGAACAGGAGGGAGAGGTTCACGTCGAAGCGCGCGGCGGTGAAGCTCACGAGATGCACTCCTTCCGTATTGCGGAAGTATTATTCTGTCTCGTGGAAGAGTGAAACAGCTCCTGCGGCGATGTCAAGCCATCGCGAGCCGCCCCTGCTGGCACCCGGCTGGCATCCGGCTCGCATGCCGTTCGCCCCCGGCCCGCGTCCTGCCGCCGGTCGTGGCGCAGGCCGCCGGGTTCCGCCGCAGCTCAGCGATGAGGCGCCCCCGGTCGCGGACGGGCCGCCGCATATTCGCTCGGATCCGCCTTCCGCCCAAGGTGCGTCCCGCTCGCGGATGGCTGGTGTATGACTCGTGGATACCTTGGGGATGGCTCGCGGAAAGCCCTCCGGTAATGGGGCAGAGTTAACGCTGCTTTACATGCCGGTAATTTCTGCGGGATATGTCCGATTGCTCGCATCCGTGTACGGTGCGCACGGTCCGGTGTGTCCTGTTTGCGGGCAGGAATTCGCCTTTGCGGCTCCGGTCGATGCCGGGGACATTGATGCCCGTAGGCCGCGCCGATTCTCTGGACAAGGTAAAGAGGCCTGCCGTACTGTCCTCTCTGACCGCAACCAGCCGGACCGACTGGATTTAGACCTTGCTCTCCGTGTACACCAGCGGGGCGGGGGCGGGGGGTCGACACGGGGCTACGGGGATGGTGGATTGGTGGTCTTGTCCAACGCGCTCGAAAACAGTGCAGGATTACCATCGGGAAATGGGGTATCGCCGCTACGGGCGGTGGACCATACGCGTTTCACGGTACTCGGAATGCTGGCCGTCACCGACGGCAGTGAAACAGTGGTGCTTCAGCCCTCGCGACCTGCGGCTTTGCTCGCCGCATTGCTGCTGAATGCCAACTCGGTCGTTTCCGTGGATTTCCTCCAGCGCGTCATCTGGGGTGAGGAAACACCCGCGCAAGGCAAGTCGGCACTGCACAGCTGCGTGCTGCGGCTGCGCCGGCTGTTCGGCAAGTACGGCATCGCGGGAAACATGATCGAGGCGGTGCCCGGCGGATACCGGCTCACCGCGGACGCGGCCACCCTCGACCTGGTCCGTTTCCGCCAACTGCTCGGTTCTGCTTATGCCACCGGCGATCCGGAGGCCGAACTGCGCCTGTTGCGGGCGGCGCTCGCGCTGTGGCAGCCCCCGCTGCTGGCCAACGTGCCCTCGGATCTGCTGCACCGCGACGAACTGCCGAAACTCCAGGAGGAGTGGCTGCGGGCGATCGAGCGGGTATTCGACCTCGAACTGGAGTGCGGCAGGCATCGCGAGGCGCTGGCCGAACTGTGGCCGACCGCCCGCGCCCACCCCCTGCACGAGCGCTTCACCGAGCAGTTGATGGAGGCGCTTGACCGGGTCGGGCGCAGGGCAGAGGCACTTGCCGAATACCGCAGGCTCAAGTCGCACCTCGCCCAGGTGCTGGGCGTCGACCCGGGGCCCGCCCTGCAGCGGCTCGAACTGGCCATCCTGCGCGGTGAGTCGTCCAGCGGCCAGGATGCCGGGCCGTCGCGCAGGCAGCAGCCGCAGGCCGCCGCGGTGGCGGCACCGGGCCCGGTGGCCGGCGAAGCCGTCGACGGCGGCCGGGTCCTGGACAGCCTGGTCGGCGCGGGCCTGCTGGAGAAAGGGCCCGGCGGGCTCTACCGGGTGCACGAACTCCTGCGCGTCTTCACCCGCGCCGCCGCGGCCCGCGAGGCCGGCGCCCCGCCAGGACCACCGCGCCCGTCCCTTCCCGTGCCCCTGCCCGCGTCCGCGTCGGCCCGCTCGGGACACACCACCACAGAACCGCAGCGGACCGCTGCCGCAGGACTGCACCCCACGGAGGCGTGACTGACATGGTGTCCACCTACGACGAACTCGCCGGCACCCGGCCGCGGATCCGCCGGGACGTGCTCTACACCCAGACGCCCACCGGCGTGCACTTCCACAACGCGCGCGGCGGCTTCAGCGTCGTCATGCCGTCGGCCTACCGCTTCGCAACGCTCATGGTCCCGCACCTGACAGGCGACCACACGGTGGCGGCGCTCTGCGAAGGGCTCGGCGAGAAGCAGCGCGCGATGGTGGTCCGGCTCGTCGGTACGCTCTACGCGCGTGGCTTCGCCCGCGACGCCGTCCCAGTCGACCCCGGCGCGGAGCCGCTCGACCCGGCCGTGGCCGAGCGGTTCGCCGCACAGGTCGACTACATCGACCACTACACCGACGGCTCAGCCGAGCGCTTCCTGCGCTTCCGGCAGACCCGGGTCGCCGTCGTCGGCGACGACGCGGTCGCCCGCTGGGCCGCGCTGAGCCTGATACGCAACGGCTGCGCCGCCGTCGCGGTGCCGCACTCCATCGACCGCCCAGGCAACGGCTTCGCCGAGGTCACCGCGGAGGCCGCGGCGCTACGGGAGGCCGGCTGCCCCGCCGAGGTCGCCCTGCTCGACGACACCGCGGGCGCCGACCGGGCCGCGTACGGCTGGGACGACCTCGACGGCTACGACATGGTGCTGGTCACCGGCGCGCACGCCCCACGGCGGCTCGCCGCGCTGCTCGAAGCGGGCCTGCCCGCGGGGCGGCTGCTGCTGCCCGCCTGGCCGTTCGGCGACTCCGTGGTGATCGGCCCGCTCATGTCCCGCGGCGCCGCGGGCTGCTGGACCTGCGCCGCGCTGCGCCTCGGCGCGAACGGCGAGGCGGGCGCCGCCGCCGACGTCTGGAGCGCCATGGCCCCGGGCGGCCCGCGCGAGAGCGCCGCGCCCGCGGTCGGCGGCCCGCTGGCGGCGATGATCGGCAACCTCCTCGGCTACGAGGTCTTCCGCCGCACCACGGGTGTGCTGCCTGCCGAGACCGAGAACCAGCTGCTCATCCAGCACACCGACTCCCTCGACACCACGGCGGAGCCGCTGCTTGCGCACCCGCGCTGCCCGCACTGCGCGACCGCGCCCGGTACTGCCGAGCAGGCCGTACTGCTGGCGGAACTGCCCGCGCACGCGGACACCCTGCCGGCCGGACAGGCGCCCGGCGCGGGAGCCGACTCGGGCACCGGCACGACGGCCGGTGCGGCGGCGGACACGACGCCCGGCAGCGTCTCGCCGCTCGGCGGGCCGGTCGGTGACGGCGCCGCGGAGGAGGACGCCGCACAGGCCGCGCTCGCCGAGATCTCCGAGCGGGCGGTGCTGGTGCGGCCGCAGGCCGGTGTCTTCGCCGCCTACGCGGACGAGGACTGGGCGCAGACGCCGTTGAAGGTCAGCACCGTGGTGCTGGGCACCGGGCACCGGGAGCGCCGGGAGGTCACCGCCTTCGACGTGCACCATGTGGCCGGGGCGCGGCTGCGGGCACTGCACCGCGCGGCCGAGGTGTACGCCGAGCACGTCGTCCCGGTCCAGCAGGCCCTGTCAGGCGCGGAGTTGGAGGCCGCCCGCGGCAAATGGCGGGCCGTCGACCCGGCGCGGCTGACCATCGCCTCGGGGCTCGGCACACCGGCGGAGCTGATCGCGCGCTGGTGCCCGGCGACATCGCTGCTCAGCGGTGAGACGCTGCTGGTGCCGGCCGCGGCCCTGCGGCCGTTCGGCCCCGACAACCAGGCCCGCATCGTCGAGCCGACCGCCGCGGGCACCGGCGCGGGCGCGACCCCGGCCGCGGCCGCCGCCCGCGGCCTGCGGACCGCGCTCGCCCACGACGCGCTGCGCGCCGCGCTCGGCGGCTCGCTGGCCGTGGGACTGCTCGCACCGGCGGAAGCGGACGCGGACGACGCCGAGATCACCTTCCTGCTCCGCTCCGCAGCGGGGCTCGGCGTGGAGCTGGAGATCCTGGAGCTGGGCGCGGGGCGGTACTTCCTGCCGGTCGTCCTCGCCAGGGTTGTGGACCCGGCCGGCGGCCGCCCGCGCTGGGCCGTGGCCGCGGGCCTGCGCCGCCGCGACGCGATGCTGACCGCGGTGCGCGACCTGCTCGGCGCCGTACAGACCGGCGGCACGCCCGACCTCGGCGACCCGCTGCTGGCCGACCTCGACCCGGCAGCTCTCACCCCGGGCGGTGAGCCGTCCGCCGCCGCGCGGGACACCGACTGGCCCGCGGTCGCCGCGGCCCTGCGCGCCGCGGGCCGCGACGCGCTGACCGCCCCTTCGCACACCCCCGATCTGGCCGCGGGCCGCCTCCACACCACCCGCGTCCTCCTCACCACCCCCGAGGCCCACCGGTGACCCCACCCCCGCCCGAATCGTCGCCACCCGCCCCGACCCCGGCCGCCACGGCGCTGCCCGGGACACCTGCCGGCCTGCCCCGGCCGGGTGCCGTGGCGGGCGCGGGCCCTGCCGTCGCTCCAGCAGGTGGCGCGGTGTCGCCCGGCGCGGGGGAGAGGGCTGCGCTCGGCGCTCCGGCCGGTACGTCGCGGCCGGGTGCCGTGGCGGGCGCGACGGCGGCGCTCTTCTCCGCGGGCGCCCTCGCGGGCGCGGGCCCCGCGGTCGCCCCCGCCGCAATCACGGCGTCACCCGGCACGGGTGAGGTGGTCGCGGCAGGCGTGCCGGTCGGGATACCGGGCCCGGTGGCCGGGCCTGCCGGCGCGGCCGGTGACGGCGGCGGCCCGCCGGACGGCGGGCGGATGGGGCGGGTCGGGTACTGCGGTCCCCTGCGGGACGCCTGCGAGCGGCTGGCGGCGGGCCTGGCCGGGCGCACGGGCGACGGTGTCGTCGTCGGGGCGCTCGGGGTGCGGGACGAACTGGCCGTCGGCGGGGGCGAGGACGTGACGGGCGGCGGGGTCGGGGTGTTCCGCTACGGGCACCTCGTGCTCGTCGGGCCGTTCGCCCCCGACGGCGACGCGGGCTGCCCGCGCTGTCTGGCGCGGCGCTGGCAGGGCGTAAGGTCGCGGGCCCTGCGGGAGGCGCTGGAGACCGGGGCCGGTACCCGGGCCGCCGGCCCCCTCGCCGGTGACCCGGCGTTCGGGGTGGACGCCGTCGCCGCGCTGATCGCGGCGCACCGGGAGCGGGCGGGCGGCGACGGCCTGCTGCCGTACGCCTTCCTGCTGGACACCGAGACGCTGCGGGTGACCCGCTTCGCCTTCGTGCCCGACGCCGAGTGCCCGAGCTGCGGGGTGCGGCCCGAGGACACGGCGGCCGGTGCGCGGATCACGTTCGCGCCGGCCCCGAAGCCCGCGCCCGACGTCTTCCGGCTGCGGCCCGCCGACGACTACGACGTGCCCTTCGAGGCGTTCGTCAACCCGGCGGCCGGGATGCTCGGCCCCTCCGTGGTGCCCGACCTGATCTCGGCGTCCACGTCGTCGACCGTCGGTTCCTTCCTGCTGCGCTCCGGCGACTACCTCAGGGAGTGCTTCTGGGGCGGCCACACCCCGCGTTACCGGTCGAGCGAGCGGGTCGGCCTGCTCGAAGGCCTCGAACGCTTCGCCGGGATGCGCCCGCGCGGCAAGCGCACCGCGGTGACGGCCTCGTACGACGGACTCGCCGCCACGGAGCCGGTGCTCGACCCGCGCAGCTGCGGCCTGTATTCGGACGACTTCCACCGGGCCGAGCCGGGGGTCCGCCCCTTCGACCCCGGCCGGCCGATCCCCTGGGTGTGGGGCTGGTCGCTGCGGGACCAGCGCCCGCTGCTCGTACCGGAGATCCTGGCCTACTACCACGCACCCGGCGGCCTCGAACACCGCTTCGTGCAGGAGAGCTCCAACGGCTGCGCGTCCGGCGGCAGTCTGGCCGAGGCCGTCTACTACGGCCTGATGGAGGTCGTCGAGCGAGACGCCTTCCTGCTCGCCTGGTACGGCAGGGCGCCGCTGCCCGAGATCGACGGCGCGGCCGTGCGCAGCCCGCAGACCCGCGCGATGATCGACCGGCTCGCCATGTACGGCTACCGCGCCCGCTTCTTCGACACCAGGATCACCTTCCCGATCCCGGTGGTCACGGCGGTCGCCGAGCGGGTCGACGGCGGCCTGGGCCGGCTGTGCTTCGGGGCCGGCGCCGGGCTCGACCCGGAGGCGGCGATTGCGGCCGGACTGTGCGAGATCGCCACCGACGCGGTCAACCTGCGCCGCAGGACCGCCCGCGACGAGGCCCGGCTGCGGTCCCTGGCCGCCGACTTCGACCGGGTCCAGGTGCTGCACGACCATCCGCTGCTCTACGGGCTGCCCGAGATGGCGGGGCACGCCGACTTCCTGCTGCGCGGCGACCGCCCGCTCGTCGCGCCGGCCGGCCTCGCGGCGACCGGGCCCGGCACCCTGCCCGCGGCCGACGACCTCGGCGACGACGTCGCGGCCTGTGTCGGGGCGGTCGCCAAGGCCGGCTTCGACGTCGTCGTCATCGACCAGACCATGCCCGAACAGCGCGAACTCGGCTTCCACACCGCAGGGGTGATCGTGCCGGGCCTGCTGCCCATCGACTTCGGCTGGCGCCGGCAGCGCGCCCGCCACCTGCCCAGGACGCGGACCGCGCTGCGTGCGGCGGGCCTGCGCGACCGGGACCTGACCGCCGACGACCTCAACCAGGCCCCTCACCCCTTCCCCTGAGCGCCCCCCCGCACGCGCCACCCGCACCCGCGTCACCCGCACCCGCGCCATCGCACCAGCCGAACCCGCACAGAGAGGAAACGCCCGTGGGATTCGCCCATGAGTACGCGACCGCCATCGTCCGGCGGGGCAGATATCCCATGGAGCCCGCCGACTTCGTGCCCGACTGGGCCGACCGGCCGCGCAAGGGCAAGCACTTCCCCGGCGCGGGTGCCTTCCCGCTGCCGCAGGCGGCGGACCTGGCCGGCGGGGCGGCGGCGACCGTGCAGCGCGGCCTGTTCGGGCCGCGGGGCGCAGGCGCCTTCACCCTGCCGCTGCTGGCCGGGATGCTCCAGGAGTCCTACGGGCTGGTCGGCCGCAGGCTCGCGGTGCAGGCCAACTCCGACCTGGGCACGCTGCCGATGTACACCCAGGCCAACTGGTCGCGCGGCACCGCGTCCGGCGGCGGCCTCTACCCGGTCGGCGTCCACTGGGCGGCCGGGCCCTCGGGCCCGCTGACGCCCGGCGTCTACTACTACTCGACCCCCCACCACGACATGCGGCGGCTGCTGGCGGGCGACGTCACGGCCGAGGTCCGCGCGGCAGCCGGCGGCGACCTGGCGGAGTACGACCAGTTCCTGGTCCTCGGCGTGCGCTTCTGGCAGAACGCCTTCAAGTACAACAGCTTCAGCTACCACGTCGTGGCGATGGACACCGGAGCCCTGCTCCAGACCTGGCGGATCTGGGCCAGGGCGCACGGGCTGCACATCGGCCCCGCGCTGTGGTTCGACGAGGCCAGGCTCGGCCGGCTGCTGGGCCTCGAACAGGACGAGGAGGGCGTCTTCGCCGTCGTCCCGCTCGCCTGGGAGCGGCCCGCCGCGGGCTCGGCGCCGCCGGCCGTACCGCCCCGGGTGCGGTACACCGACCAGGAGCGCTCACGTACCACCATGACCTTCGAGACGGTACGCCGCATGCACGCCGCGACGCTCGAATCCGCCGCCGACCGGCCGGCGGCCGGGGCGCTGGACGCCGCGCTCGCGCTGCCGGTGCCCGCGGGCGGCGAGCGCACCGCACTGCCGGCGCCGCGCAGCCTCGACACCCCGGTCGGCACCGCGCTGCGGGCCAGGCGCAGCAGCTTCGGCCGCTTCCAGGCCACCACACCGCTGCCCGCCGACGCGCTGTCGACCGTCCTGGCCGCCGCCGACGCGGCCGCCTCCCTCGGCAGCGACGCCGAGACCCCGGGCGCCGGGCCGCTCAGCCGCTGCTACGTCTTCGTCAACCACGTGGCGGGCGTCGAGCCCGGCAGCTATCTGCACGACCGTACGGACGGCTCGCTGCGGCTGGTCAAGGCAGGCGCACCGGGGGAATTCCTGCAGCGCAACTACTTCCTGGCCAACTACAACCTGGAGCAGGCGGCCGCCGTCATCGTGCCCGTCGCCCGGACGGCCGCGGTGCTCGACGCCGTGGGCGACCGGGGCTACCGGCTGGTCAACGCCGTGATCGGGGGCATGTCCCAGGCCGTCTACACCGCTTCGGCCGCGGCAGGACTGTCCTGCGGGGTGGCACTCGGCTTCGACGCGATCTCCTTCACCGAGGAACTCGCGCTCGAGGAGACCGGCGAGGTGCCGCTGCTGATCATGATGATCGGCCACGAGCGCCCCCGCCCCGCCGACTTCCGCTACGACCTCGCCTGAGCCGCCCCGGCCGCCGGGCCGCGGCAACCCGCCGCACGCAAGGACAGCGGATCCGAGGACGGATCCACGGACGGATCCAAGGACAGAGAAAGGAGCGGCATGAGCGTCAACGCCGCCGCGCCGGACACCGGGGACAGCCACCGGGACTGGCTGCTGCACCGCCGCTTCATGCTGCGGGTGGCCGGTCTCCCGGTCGAGGCAGTGCACCGGCTGCGCAGCCCCGGCGCCAGGCGATGGGCCGACCAGGTGCTGGCCGCCGAGAAGCAACTGGCGTCCATCGCGGCCGACTTGAACGACCCGCTCACCGTCCTGGTCAAGGCCACGGAGGACGACGCGGACCGCCGTGCCGTGCTCGCGCTGCGCCGCCAGGTCTTCAACGACCGCCTGCCGCGGGACCCCGACGCGGTCCGCCGGCTGGCCGCGGCACTCGGCGGCGGCACCGGCGAGCTGCTCACCGGCTGGCTGGACGCCCGGCTGCGGCTCGAAGAGCTGCGCGGCGCGGGCGGCCCGCTGCTCGACGGTGAACTCCAGCGCAGCCGGGCCGAGTTGCGCGACCTGGCCGGCGAGGACCGGCTGCGGCTGGCCCTCGCCCTTGCCTCGCCCACCCTCGACGGGCAACTCGACGCCTTCATCGCCGACCGGGCCCCCGTGCCGGACAAGCGCACCAGGAAGAAGGAACGCTCGCTGCTGGCGTACCTCTACCGCACGGCCTGCAAGACCAGCCCGTTCAGCACCTTCACCGCGGTCTGCGAGGGCACCTTCGGCGAGGTCGGCCCCGAGGTGCGCACCGGCGGCGGCTGGACCAGCCACCCACGTCTCAACGTCGTGGTGCTGGCCAGGCTCGCCGAGCTGATCGCCGCCGACGCCGCCCGGCGCGACGACCTGCCGGTCACCCTGTCGGCGGGCTGGGAGCTGGACGAGGACCGCATCCGCTACGTCCGCCGCTCGGTCACCGCGGGCGACGACAGCGCCGCGGTCAGCTTCGACGCGGCCCACGACCGGCTGTTCTTCCTGCGCAACAGCGGCACCCTGGAGCGGCTGACCTCGCTCTTCCGCGACCAACCGCATTTGCGGTACGCGGAGTTGACCGGCTGGCTGACGACAGAGACCGGGGCGTCAGGCGAGCAGGCCGCGCACTACGCCGCGACCCTCCTCGACCTCGGCATCCTGCAGATGACCGGGCTTGCGACCGATGTGCACACCGCCGACCCGCTGCACTCCTTCCGCGGCGCCCTGCGCGCGCTCGGCCGCGACTGGGCGGACGGCGTCGCGGACCGCCTGGAGGGCCCCGCGGCCTGCGTCGACCGCTACCGGGACGCGGACGTCGCCACCCGCCGCGCGCTGCTCGCCGCTCTGCGCCGCGATCTGCTCGCGCTCCAGGGCGACCTCGGCGCTGCCGCACCCTCGCTGCCGCAGACGCTGCTCTACGAGGACGTCCGCGAGGAGCCGGTCGCGGCCGACCTCGACGAGTGGACGCGGCTGGCCGCCGATCCGCTGCACGCGCTCACCGGGGTGCTGCCCGCCTTCGACGTGGCCCTGCCGCAGCGGCTCACCCTCAAGGGCTTCTTCCTGGCCCGCCACGGGCGCGGCGGCCGCTGCGACGACCTGCTGCGGCTCGTGCACGACTTCCACGAGGACATCTTCACGCAGTACCTCCAGTTCACCTCGCTCAAGTCGCCCTGGGCTGAGGACGGATCGCACGCGCCGGAGGAGAACTGGCTCGGCATGCCGGAGGTCGCCGCCCTCGACACCGCCCGCGCCGCCTTCACCCGGCGGATGCGCGAGCACTGGGCGGCGCACCCGGAGGGCGGCGAGGAACTGCGGATCGCTGAGGACACGGTGGCCGAGGTGACCGCGGAACTGGCCCCGCTCGGCTCGTCGTTCGCCCCGCACAGCCACTTCCTGCAACTCGCCCGCCGCGCCGGCGACCCGCTGGTGGTGCTCAACAACTCCTACGGCGGCCTGTGCTTCCCCTTCACCCGCTTCACCCACTGCTTCGACTCCGGCGCGGGCACCGGCGCGGCCACTGGCGCAGGCGCCGACCGCGATTCCGGCACTGACTCCGGCGCGGCCACCGGCGCGGGCGCCGACCGCGACCCCGGCACTGACTCCGGCGCCGGCACCGGCCCAGGCGCCGGTGCCGACAGTGCCACCGCCGCCGGGGGCCCGCGGGGCGACGCCGGCCTGACCGGGCGGCTGCGAGCCGCGCTTCGTGCCTGGCAGCCGCCGGGCGCGGTGTTCGCCGAGATCACCGCGGGCTCCGCCACCACCAACCTCAACCTGCACGGCCGGCTCACCGACTACGAGATCGTCTGCCCTGGCGAGAGCAGCACCGCCCCTGCGGCGGCCAGGATCGACCTGGACGACCTCTACGCCGAGCACGACGAGGCCGCCGACCGGCTGGTGCTCCGCTCCCGCCGGCTCGACCGCGAGGTGATACCGCTCTACCTCGGCTACCTGGTGCCGATGGTGCTGCCCGAGGTGCCGCGCACGCTGCTGCTGCTCTCGCCGACCTCCCGGGCGTCCTTCGACGTGTGGCGCGGCGTCCCCGAGGCACCCGGGCGCGACGGCGTCACCGCCAGGCCCCGGGTCCGCTACCGCAGCCTGGTGCTGCACCGCAGGGCCTGGACAGCCGCACCGGGCGCCCTGCCGGTGCGCGAACCGGGCCTCGACGACGCCGCTTTCTACCTGCGGTGGCAGCGCTGGCGCCGCGACCACGGTCTGCCGGTGCGGGTGTTCGCCACGCTGCACGAGCAACGCGACGACTCCGCGGGCGGCTTCGGCGCCGTCTTCGGCGGCTCCAAGCCGCAGTACGTCGACTTCGACAGCCCGCTGTCGCTGATGGCCCTCGACGCGCTGACCGGCGGCGGCCGGACCAGGACGGTCTTCGAGGAGATGCTGCCGGGCGAGGACGAGCTGCATGTGCGCTCCCCGCGCGGCCACCACGTCGCAGAGCTGGCCGTGGAGATCATCCCCCGCGCGGCGGCGCCTGCCGCCGCGGCCCGCACAGGAAGGCAGGACAGCGCCGTATGACCACCTCAGAGGCGGCGCCCGCCGCCGTCAGCGGCCGGGGGTCCGCCGAGACCCGCGGCGACTGGCTGGCCTTCCACGTCTTCTACGCCGCCAGCCCCCGCCCCTTCCTGCTGCGCTGCGTCCGCCCGCTGGTCGCGGAGCTGACGGGTGAGGGCCTGCTCAGCGGCTGGTTCTTCATCAACTACTGGCTGGAGGGCCCGCACATCCGGCTGCGGATGCGCCCCTCCTCGCCGGCCGCCGCACCCGAGGTCGCCGACCGCGTGAGCCGCGCGATCGAGGCCTTCCTGCGGGAGCGCCCCGCCCTCTACGAGGTCAAGGGCGGCTTCCTCGCCGACCTCTACAACACCCTCTTCGAGCTGGAGTTCCCCGGCGGCGAGCGCAACGGCCTGGTCGACGCGGACGGCCACATGAAGCTGCGGCCCAACAACACCTTCAGCCCCGAGCCCTACGAGCCGGAGTACGGCAAGTACGGCGGCCCGGCCGGGATCGAGCTGGCCGAGTGGCACTTCCAGCGCTCCAGCGAACTGGTCTCGGGGGCGCTCGGCACGATGAACCTGCACCTGCGGACCGTACTGCTCGGCGTGGCCGCCCAGTTGATGATGACCATGTCGGGCTGTCTGCTGCGCGAGGAGCAGGCGCTGCTGGAATTCCTCGACCGCTACCACGACTTCTGGAACTCCGCCTTCTCCACCACCAACTACACCGCCCAGGACGGCTACGACCGCGCCTACGGCACGATGGACGCGCTGCCCGCCCGCTTCCAGCAGATCCGCGCCGCCGTCGCGGAGCCGGCCCCCGAGAAGCTGCCGAGCTTCCTCGGCGGCTGGGCCGAGCACTGCCTCGACCTGCGGGAGCGGGTCGTGGCACTGGCCCGCGGCGGCGACCTGGTCTTCAGGTCCTGGGACGGCAGCCGCGACCTCCCGGTCACGGAGCCCGGCCAGGCCCTGCCGATGCTGCTCTCGCCCTACATGCACATGACCAACAACCGGCTGTCGGTCACCGTCCGCGACGAGGCCTTCCTGTCCTACGTGCTGGCCCGCGCGCTGCGCGAGCCCCGCCCCACGGCGGCGCCATGACCACCGGCGGCCTGCTCGACCTGCGGCCCGCGCTGCGGCCCGGCATCCTCGTCGGGCCGGCGCTCACCCGCGGCCCCGCCGTGGTCCACCTGCTCAAGGACCCGGTCACCGGGGTGCGGATGGAGGTCGGCGCCAAGGAGCACTTCATCATCGCCCGGCTCGACGGCACCCGGTCGCTCGCCGAGATCGGCGCGGAGTACGCGGCCGGCTTCGGCGCCCGGCTGGGCGACGCGCAGTGGCAGCAGATGCTGCGGCTGCTCTCCACCCGCCAACTGCTCGACGGCGGGCGCCCGGTCACCGTGCCGCCCGCCGCAGCCGCCGCCGTGGCCCGGCCGCCGGCCAGGTCCGGCCTGATGAGCGGCACCACCCGGATGGTCGCCGACGCGCCCGCGCTGATGGACCGGCTGCACCACGCCACTGCCTTCGCCCGCAGGCCGGGAGTACTGGTCCCGCTGCTGGTGCTCGCCGCCGCGGTGCCGGTGGCGGTCGCCGTGAAACTCGGCGAACTGGCCGACCAGACAGGCCGGCTGTACCACCAGCCGGTGACCCTGGCCGCCGTCGGCTGCGTGCTGTGGGTCAGCCTCGGCCTGCATGAGCTGGCCCACGGCCTGGTGGCACGGGCGTACGGGCTGCGGGTCGGCGAGATCGGCCTGCGCCGGGTCTGGGGCCTGATGACGTACCTCTACTGCGAGGTCGACGACGTGCAGTTCCTCGACCGGCGGGCACGCCAGGTGGCCGTCGCCGTCGCGGGCGCGGTGGCCAACCTGCTCTTCCTGCTGCCCTTCTGGCCGGTGTGGGCCCTGCTTCCGGACTCCGCGCAGGCGCTGCCCGCCCTCGGCGGCCTGCTGCTGCTCGGCACCGCCATGGCCCTGCTCAACCTGCTGCCGCTGCCGCCGCTGGACGGCTACAAGATCCTCGGCTACGCCCTGGGCACGCTGCGGCTGGCCACCGAGAGCCGGAGCTTCCTGGCGGTCGCGGCGGGATCGCTCCGCCGCGGCCGGGGCGACGCCCGCGCACGGCTGGCCCGCTACCCGGTCAGGCTCCGCGTCGTCCACGGCGGATTCGCCGCCTGCTGCGCCCTGCTGGCCGCGGCCGCACTCGTCGGCGCGGGCCTGCTGTGCCGCGCCACCCTGCCCGGCCGCTACGACTCCTGGACCTTCTACCTGCCGCTCGCCCTGATCGCCGCCGCCCTGCTCCTGCGCGTGCTCGGCCTGCGCGCTGCGGCGATGCGCGCACGCGCCGCCGCCCGCAAGGGCGTACCGGCCGCGCCGGTGCGGGACGAGACGGCGCCGCACACCACCGAGCCGCACACCACCGAGCCCGTACGGCAGCCGGGCGCCTCACCACAGCAGCGGGAGAAAGGCGACATGAAACCACAGCCCCGTCCGTCGGGGACCGCCATCGTGCTCGACGGCGTCAGCAAGCACTACGGCGAGGTGCACGCGCTCGACGACGTGTCGCTGAGCGTCGGGCAGGGCGAGTTCTTCGGTGTGCTCGGCCCCAACGGGGCGGGCAAGACCACCCTGGTGGAGATCGTCGAGGGGATGCGCAAGGCCGACTCCGGCACGGTCAGCGTGTTCGGCCTCAGCCCCTGGCCGCGCAACACCGGGCTGCTGCGCAGGATCGGCGTGCAGACCCAGACGTCGGCCTTCTTCACCCGGCTCACCGCATGGGAGCACCTGGAGACCGTCGCCTCCCTCCAGGGCGCGGACCGGGCAGCGGCCCGCCACGCGCTCGACCTGGTCGGCCTCGGCGGCAAGGAGCGCAGCCGGGTGGACGACCTGTCCGGCGGACAGCGGCAGCGGCTGGCGCTGGCCACCGCGCTGGTGCACCAGCCCGACCTGATCTTCCTCGACGAGCCGACGGCCGCACTGGACCCCGAGGCCCGCAGGTCGCTGTGGTCCGTGCTGCGCGACCTGCGCGGCGAGGGCCGCACCATCGTCTACACCACCCACTACCTCGACGAGGCCGAGGCGCTGTGCGACCGGGTCGCCATCATCGCGGGCGGCCGGGTGGTCGCGCTCGACAGCCCGGGAGCGCTGATCAGGTCGATGGCGGCGCCCGCCCGGCTGCTGGTTCCCGCCGACCGGATCACCGTCGAGCAGGCACGCGCCGTCGAAGGCGCGGAGCGGGTGCTGGTCGAGGGCGGCGAGGTCGTCATCGAGACCCGGCACGCCAACCGGACGCTGATCGAACTGGGCGCGCTGGTCGACATGGACGCCATACAGACCAGGACGGCGACGCTGGAGGACGCGTACCTGCGGCTGACCGCCTCACCGCCGGCCGCCGCAGCGGACAAGGCGGGCACCCCGGCCGTCGGAAAGGAGCACAGCCGATGACCACGACGACCGGCGCCCCCGCCGGCGCTGTCCCCGGCGCCTACGCCACCCTCACCAGGGCCACCTTCCTGGCGTCGGTGCGCGACCGCACCACCGTCTTCTTCACCTTCGCCTTCCCGCTGGTCTTCCTGGTGGTCTTCGGGCTGCTCTTCCGCGGCCAGTCCGTCGACGGCGGCCTGCCGTACATCAACTACGTGGCGCCCGGCGTGCTGTCGTGGGGCGTCGGCAACGCGGCCCTCTTCGGCCCCGCCTTCGCGCTGATGCACTGGCGCCGCGACGACATCCTGCGGCTGATCTGGCGCACCCCCACGCCGCTGCCGACCGTACTGGGCTCCCGCTTCGTGGTCGCCGTCGTGGTCGGCCTGACGCAGGCGGTGCTCTTCACCGCGGTGGCGCTGCTGCCCTTCTTCGGGCTGCACCTGGACGGCAGCTGGCCACTGGCGCTGCCGCTGCTGGTCTTCGGCGTGGCGGCCTTCCTGGCCATGGGCCTGGTCGTCGGCAGCCTCGCCGACACCCCGGAAGCCGTCGCCGCCATCGCCAACTGCGTGATGGTGCCGATGGCCTTCCTCTCCGGCTCCTTCTACCCGGCCGACCTGCTGCCCGGCTGGATACGGACCGCCTCCTGGGTGCTGCCGCTGCGCTACCTCGACGACGGTCTGACCGATGTGCTGGCCGGACGCGCCTCCTTCGGTTCGCTGGCACTCGACTGCGGCGGCCTGGCCGCCTTCACCGTCGTCTTCGGGCTCATCGCGGCCCGCATCTTCCGCTGGAGCAACCGGACATGACGACCGACACCGCCGTACGCCCCGCCGCGGGCGCCGCCCACGCGCCCGACCCGCTGCCGCTGGAGTCCGCGGGCCGCGACCTGGAGCGCAGGCTCGCCGCGCGGGCCGCGGAGCAGGGCGGCACCGCACCCCGCGTCGCCGTCATCGGCGGCACCGATGTGCTGCGCCTGGAGGGCGCGGCAGCCGCGGACGCCCGCGCGGCGGCCACCGTCCACCTCACCGCCGACGCCGTGCTGATCGGCCCGTGGGGCGGCGCCGCCGCCACCGCGGCCTGCGGCTGCTGCCTGGCCATCCGCTGGCAGCGGCTGCGCACCCGTACGGAACGCGACGCGCTGGAGACCGGCCTTGCCAGGTCCGCCGCCGGCCGCTGGCCGGTGCTGCCCGACTACACCGCAGACGCGGTGTGGGCGCTGTGCGGGCTGGCGGCGTCAGGGAAGCCGGGCGTGCCGGACGGCAGCGCGCTTCCCCAGGTCACCAGGCTCGACCTGGAGACCGGCCTGGTCAGCACGGTGCCGCTGCTGGCCGACCCGCTCTGCCCGCACGCCCCGCACACTCCGGCCGCCGCCGGGCCCGAAGACTTCCCGGTGTCCCGCGAGAAGCCCGCCGCCGACCGCTACCGGCTGCGCTCGCCCGCCGGATACGACCTGCCCGCCGCCGCGCTGGCCAACCCGGTGTGCGGGGTGCTCGGCGCGGGCACCTGGAGCGACGTCACCTCGCCGACCACCGCACCGGTGGCGGGCAGCGTCTTCATGCGCGGATACGCGGGCCTGACCGACGTCACCTGGAGCGGCCAGTCCCACTCCTTCACCGCCAGCCGCGACCTGGCCTTCCTCGAAGGCCTGGAACGCTACGCGGGCACCCACCGCCGGGCGGCGGGCGGCATCGTCACCGACTCGTACGACAACCTCGGCGACGCCGCCCTCGACCCGCGCGACTGCGGCCTCTACGCCCCGGAGACCTACCGCGACGACCCGATGATCGCCCCCTTCGACCCGTCGCGGCCGATCCCCTGGGTGCGTGGCTGGTCGCTGCGCGACGACCGCCCGGTGCTGGTGCCGGCCCGGCTGGTCTACTACAGCGCCGGCACCGCCGCCGACCACTTCGTCTTCGAGTGCTCCAACGGCTGCGCGACCGGCAGCTGCCTGGAGGAGGCGGTGCTCTTCGGCCTGCTGGAGCTGATCGAGCGGGACGCCTTCCTGCTCGGCTGGTACGGCGACGCCCGGCTCACCGAGATCGACCTCGGCGCCTGCCGCAGCCCGGTGCTGCGCGCCATGACCGACCGGGCCGCCCTGTGCGGCTACGACGTGCACGCCTTCGACAACCGCGTCGACCTGGCCGTGCCCGTCGTCACCGGTCTCGCCGTGCGCCGTGACGGCGGCCCCGGCACGCTCGCCTTCGCCGCGGGCGCCGCCTTCGACCCGGAGACGGCGGTGGAGGCGGCGGTCTCCGAGATCCTGACCTACCTGCCGCACCTGCCGCGGCAGGTGACCGAGCGGCCGGCGGAACTCGCCGCGATGGCGGAGGACTTCGCACTGGTGCGCCGGCTGCCCGACCACGCGGCGCTCTTCGGCCTGCCGCAGATGGCGCGACACGTCGGCAGCTACCTGGAGCCCACCGCGGTACGCCCGCCCGCCGAGGTCTACGCCGAGTGGGAGGACCGCCGCCCGCGCGGCCTCGACCTGCGCGACGATGTGCTGTGGTGCACGGCGGAGCTGGCACGGGCGGGCTGCGACGTCATCGTCGTCGACCAGACCGCGCCCGAGCAGCGCGCGATGGGGCTGCGGACGGTGTGCACGATCGCGCCGGGGCTGCTGCCGATCGACTTCGGATGGGCGCGGCAGCGGGCGCTGACCATGCCGCGGCTGCGCACCGCGCAGCGGCGCGCCGGGCTGCGCCCCGACGACCTGCGCGAGTCCGAGGTGCGCCGGGTGCCGCACCCCTTCCCGTGACGGGCGGTGCACCGGCGCCCCAAGGCGCCAGGCGGCCACGCCCGCGGCTGCGCACGGGCCCGCAACGCAACCGCTCCGCGGCCCGCACACAGCGGGCCGCGGAGCGGTCGACGGCGGACAGGCCGTCAGGCGGTGCAGCTGGTGGTGCTGGTGGTGCTGGAGCAGGTGCTGGTGCTGGAGCAGCTGGTCGAGGAGCCGAGCATAACCTCACTGGCGTCCGAGTAGTCGGTGATCTCGAAGGTCTCCGACTCGAGCTCCAGGATCTCCTGGGCCAGCGACGCGAGCGGCGTGTCCATCTTGGTGATCGCCATGGGTGACTCCTTTTTCTCGGCAGGGGACGCGGTCCCGAACGGACCGGCCGATTCCTTTCTACGCGCGTCCACTGACCGATCACCCTTCCGCCCGCTGTCACTTCGCTTGCACGCACAGGAGCACCCGATGACCCCCCAGGCACCGCGAGCCCCTCGCGCCCCGCAGGCCCAGCCCGCGCCCTGCCCCCCGCCCGCGCCCCTCCCCGTACCCGGCGACGCGCTCGCACGGGCGGCGGAGCTGTACGTCGCCCTGCACCGCGAACCCGAGCTGTCCGGCGCGGAGGAGCGCACCGCGGCCCGATTCGCCGCCGCGCTCGGCGCCTGTGGCCTGGAGGTCGAGGGCGGCGTCGGCGGGCACGGGGTGGTCGGCGTGCTGCGCAACGGCCCGGGACCCGTCGTGATGATCCGCGCCGAACTCGACGCCCTCCCGGTCCGCGAGGACACCGGCCTGCCCTACGCGAGCACGGTCACCGCCCCGGGCGCCGACGGGACACCGGTGCCGGTGATGCACGCCTGCGGCCATGACGCGCACCTGGCTGCGCTGTCCGGCGCCGCCGCCGTGCTCGCCGGCTCGGCGGACTCCTGGCGCGGCACCCTGGTCGCCGTGGGGCAGCCGGCGGAGGAGACGCTGAGCGGGGCCGCGGCGATGCTCGCCGACGGGCTCTACCGGCGCTTCCCCGCCCCCTCCCACGTGCTGGCCCAGCACGTGGTGCCGCTGCCCGCCGGCATGGTCGCGCACGCCGAGGGGCCGCTGCTCGCGGGCAGCGTGACCCTCGAAGTGGTGCTGCACGGCAGGGGCGGCCACGCGGCGGCCCCGCAACTGGCCGCCGACCCCGTGATCACCGCCGCGGCGGTCGTGATGCGGCTCCAGACGGTCGTGTCCCGCGAGACCGGCCCCGGGGAGCCGCTGGTGGTCACCGTGGGCTCGGTCAGGGCGGGCACGCCGGGCGGCGGCAATGTCATCGCCGACCGTGCGGTGCTCGAAGTGACCCTGCGGGCCTTCAGCGACGCGGGCCTGGACCGGGCGGTGGCCGCCGTGCACCGCATCGTGCGCGCCGAGGCCGCCGCCGCCCCTGAACCCGCACCGCCCGAGCCCGCGGTACGGGTGCTCTCGCGCTCCCGGCCCACCGTGCCCGACCCGGCGGCGACCGCGGCCGTGCGGAGCGCCCACCAGGCCGCCTTCGGGCCGCACCGGGTGGCGCGCTGGCAGCCGTCGATGGCCACCGAGGACTTCCCGCTCTACGGCGACGCGGGCCTCGACCTGCACGGCGTACCGGGCGTCCGCACCGCCTACTGGATGCTCGGTGGCACGGGTCCCCGGCAGTGGGCCGCCGCCGCGGGCGGCCGGGGCGCGGACGCGGCGGGACGGCTCGCGGCGCTGCCGGCGAACCACTCGCCGCTGTTCGCCCCGCACCCGCGGCTGACGCTGGAGACCGGCATCGGGGCGATGGCGGCCGCGGTGCGGGCCGCCCTGACGGTGCCCGCCGAGGTCGCATAGGGTCGGCTGCGACGCCGCCGCAGGGGCGGCGGGCAGCAGCCGGACATCGACCGCAGCCGCCGAAGGGTGACCTGGTGAGACTGAGGCTGGAATTCACGACCGAGCCGTTCGACCTGGACGTGCCGCCCCGCCACGCGGTGGTGGCCAGGGAGGTCGTGGAGGGCGGCACGCTGGACGCGGTCGACGTGGGGCCGTTCGGCAACAGCGCGGAGGGCACCGCCGACGAGGTCCTCGCGGCCGTGTGCGAGCTGCTGCGGCGCACCCTGGCCGCCGGCGCCACCCGGGTCTCGCTCCAGGTCAGCACGCTGGGGGAGGACGGGGCGTGACCGCGGCGGACGAGGTGTCGCACCCCTTCGCCGACGCCGTGAAACCGCTGGTGGACGCGATGGGCGGGGAGCTGGTCGCGCCCGCGCGGGCCCGCGGCGACGATGTCGTGCTCAGCTGGCAGGGCGAGCCGGTGGTGGCGGTACGGCTGCCCCACCTGGCGGACTCCCTCGACCACCTGCTGGCCGACCTGGAGCGCAGGCACGGGCCGCTGCCCGCGCTGGGCCGCAAGGAGAAGCAGCAGGTGGTGCGGATCCTGGAGGAGCGCGGCGCCTTCTCGGTGCGGCACGGCGTGGAGACCGTCGCCTCGGCCCTCGGCGTCAGCCGCTTCACCGTCTACAACTACCTGAACCGCGAGAACGCGCAGCGCGATGGGAAACCGCAGCAGGAAGGCCCCTGAGGGCCCGGCCCCCGCCGGGCCCTGGCCCCGGTCAGACGCCGGGGCCAGGACTGGGGCCGAGGGCGGGCGGGGCCTGCTGCCCCTGCCGCCTGCGGGCTTCGAGGGAGCGGATACGCGCGGCCTGGTCCTCGGTGAGGACGTCGCACACCCAGTCCCAGTGCAGCGCCACCAGATCGCCGGGTGAGGGGCGTTCGATCAGCGACCGGCCCCCGGTGGACCAGCGGACCCGCTCGATGCGGGGCGGGCCCGTCACCATGGCGGCGCCGTCCCACAGCAGCGGCGCCGACTCCACCGACGCGGACTCGCCGTCGACACCGCGGACCAGGCCGGTCCTGATACGGCACCGGTCCAGCACGGTGAGCGCGGCCGGGTGGCCGGAGGCGCGCAGCATCCCGGCCCAGGGGTAGACGTCGAAGACCTGGAAGCTGTGATGGGCCACGGCGCCGTCCCCCGCCTCCCGCCAGGTGCCGCCCGACTGGGTGCGGAAGCGGTCCCGCATCCGGTCGAGCAGCGCGCCGGGCGACGCCCGGTCCAGCAGGTCGTTGCCGATCCAGTACGCCTCCACCACCCGCTCGTCCAGCGGGTCGGCGAGCCCGGCGCTCTCGGCGAGGAATTCGAGGTAGCACCACGCTCCCTCGAACTCCCGGGCCCGCCGCTCGATGTCCGCGGCCGTGCCGGGCCGCAGCAGGGCCGAGGCGTCCTCGGGCCCGCAGTAGCCCAGCTCGTTGGGCGGGTAGGCGTATCGCGCGAAGAGCGCAGCGCCGCGGCCGCTCACTCAGCAGATCCGCGGAAGCTGCTCGCCGACCGGAAGCCCCACCACCCGGGTGCCGCCAAGTCCTGTCCTGGCGACCACCATGCCGGGGTGCTCCGGCACGCAGGTGCCGATCCTGCGGGCCGACCGTCCCAGCGGGTGCGCCTGGACGGCCGCGAGGACCTTGTCCGCGGATTCGGCGGGCACGATCGCCAGCAGCTTGCCCTCGTTGGCGACCTGGAGCGGGTCGAGGCCGAGCAGGCTGCACGCGTCGGCCACGGCCGGCGGGACGGGCAACTCCCGCTCCACCAGGTCGACACCGACCGACGACGCCCGCGCGATCTCGTTGAGCGACGCCGCCACGCCGCCGCGCGTGGGGTCGCGCAGCACATGCAGATCCGCGCCGGTGGCGAGCATGTCGGCGACGAGGCCGTGCAGCGCGGCGGTGTCGCTCTCCACGGCGGTGCCGAACTCCAGGCCCTCCCGGCAGCTCAGCACCGCCACCCCGTGCACCCCGATGTCGCCGCTGACGATGACCGCGTCGCCCGGCCGCGCGCGGCGGGGTCCGATGTCGACGCCGTCGGGGACCACACCGATGCCGGAGGTGTTGATGTAGACGCCGTCCCCGCTGGCGCGCTCGACGACCTTGGTGTCGCCGGTCACCAGCCGCACGCCCGCGGCCCGGGCGGCGGCGCCCATCGCGGCGGCGATCCGGCCGAGTTCGGCGATCTCCGTGCCCTCCTGGAGGACGAAGGCGGTCGACAGGAAGAGCGGCCGCGCGCCGGACATCGCCAGGTCGTTGACCGTGCCGTTCACCGCGAGGTCGCCGATGGAGCCGCCGGGGAAGAACATCGGCTTCACCACGTAGGAGTCGGTGGAGAAGGCGAGCCGGGAGCCGCCGACCGTGAGGACGGCGGAGTCGCCGAGTTCCGCGGTGGCCGCGCCGGCGAAGGCGGGCAGGAACAGGTGCTCGACCAGTTCCGCGGACATCGCCCCGCCACCACCGTGGCCCATCATGACGGTCGGCGTGTCCCGCAGCGGCACCGGGCAGACCCAGCCCTCGAAGTCCAGGTCGGGGGCGGCGGCCGGCGCCTCGGCCGTCCGCTGTGTCATGTCGTGCATGGCCGCGGTCACTTGGCGTCCACCAGCTCGAGCCGGCGGTAGGTATGGTAGGCGGCGCAGGCGCCCTCGGAGGACACCATCGTGGCGCCGAGCGGGTTCCTGGGGGTGCACTCCTTGCCGAAGGCGGCGCACTCGTGCGGCTTGATCAGGCCTTGGAGCACTTCACCCGAGCGGCACAGCGACGACTCCTCGGTGTGGATGCCGGTGACCCCGAAGCGCCGCTCCGCGTCGAAGTCGCGGTATCCGTCGGACAACTGCCAGCCGCTGCGCGGGATCATCCCGATCCCGCGCCACGTCCTGTCGGTCACCTCGAAGACGTCCCGCAGCATCGCCATGGCGGGGATGTTGCCCTCGTCGCGCACGGCTCGCGGATAGGCGTTCTCCAACTCGTGCCGCCCCTGCTCCAGTTGGAGCACCGTGCGGCGGACGCCCTCGAGGATGTCCAGCGGTTCGAAGCCGGTGACCACGATGGGGACCCGGTACTTCTCCGCGAGCGCGGGGTACTCCGAGGTGCCCATCACGCTGCACACGTGGCCCGCGGCCAGGAAGGCCTGCACCCGGCAGGTGGAGGACTCCATGATGGCGGCGATCGCCGGCGGCACCAGGACGTGGGAGACCAGCAGCGAGAAGTTCCGCACACCCAGCCGCTTGGCCTGGTGGACCGTCATCGCGTTGGCGGGCGCGGTGGTCTCGAAGCCGATCCCGAAGAACACGACCTCCTTGTCCGGATTCTGCCGGGCGATCTTGAGCGCGTCGAGCGGCGAGTACACCACGCGCACGTCGCCGCCCGCGCTCTTGACCGCGAACAGGTCCTGGCTGCTCCCCGGCACCCGCAGCATGTCGCCGAACGAGCAGAAGACGACCCCGGGCCTGGCGGCGATCGCCAGCGCCCGGTCGATGATCTCCAGCGGCGTCACGCACACCGGGCAGCCGGGTCCGTGGATCATCTCGATGCCGTCGGGCAGCAGCTGGTCGATGCCGTGCCGGATGATCGAGTGCGTCTGGCCGCCGCAGACCTCCATCATGGCCCAGGGCCTGGTGGTGACGGCGTGGATCTCTTCGAGGAGCTTCTCCGCCATGGCGGGATTGCTGAATTCGTCGAGGTACTTCACGAGTCGGCTCCTTCGCGGACGGCGCCGGTGGCACCCGGCACCCAGGACCTGTCCGGTGCCGGCTGTGCGGGCCGGACACCCTTGTGCTGCGCGGGGGTTTCGAAGCCGTCGCCGAACTCCTCGGCGAGGATGCCGAGCCGGTCGAAATCGGCGAGGGTGCGCAGGGCCGACTCCTCGTCGAGGCGCTGGATGGCGAACCCGACGTGGACCACGACGTATTCACCCACCGCGGCGTCGGGGATGTACTGCAGGCACACCTCTTTGCGTACGCCGCCGAAGTCGACGTCGGCCATCACGGTGCCGTCGACCTCGGTGGTACTGAGAATGCATCCGGGAACTGCCAGACACATGGCTTTCTCGCCTCTTCCTTTGCGGTACAGGTCTCGCGAACTGTGCTGTCGTCTCCGTGCGGTGTGGCGGTGGTGCGGGCGGGATCCCGCGGTGCGGCGGTCGTCGTGGCCGTCAGCCCGACGCCGCGACCAGGAGCTGGCCGAAGGCGATGCCCCCGTCGTTGGGCGGCAGCAGCCTGGGCCGCAGGACGGTGAACTCCCTTTGTGTGAGGGCGCGCTGGGCGGCATCGAGCAGCACGGCGTTCTGGAAGACCCCGCCGCCCAGCGCGACCCGCCGCAGACCGGACCGCGTGCGGCAGAGGTCCGCGAGGTCGGCGACGAGCGTGGCCAGGCAGGCGTGGAAGCGGGCGGCGATCTGCTCGGGCGGTACACCTGCCCGTACGTCGTCCACCACCGCGCGGATCACCGGGCCCGCGTCCGCGACGGCGGGCTCCCGCCCCGCCGGGTCGGCCGCGGGCAGGACCGCGAAGGCGTAGCGGTCCTCGGCCCCCGCGGGCAGCGGCCCCGCGGCTCTGGCCAGGCCCTCCAGGCATACGGCGGCCTCGGCCTCGTAGTCGACCTCCTGCCGCACACCGATCAGCGCGGCGACCGCGTCGAAGAGCCGCCCGACGCTGGAGGTCGGCACGCAGCCGAAGCCGGTGGTGAACTGGTGCAGCAGCACGGCCTGTTCGCGCGGCCGGCAGGCCCGCACCGGCGGCAGGTCGCCGTCCAGGGCGACACCGGCGGCGTGCAGGTGCGCCAGTGCCATCCGGTAGGGCCGCAGCACGCTCGCGTCGCCGCCCGCGAGCGGTACGTACGCCAGATGCGCGGCCCTGCGGAAGGACGCGTACCCGGCGAGCAGCACCTCGCCTCCCCAGGCCGCACCGTCGGTGCCGTGGCCGGTGCCGTCGAAGGCGACCCCGATCACCTCCTCGTCCGCGCCCAGCCCGTGCTCGCCCATGACGGACGTGATGTGGGCGTGGTGGTGCTGGACGGTACGCACCGGGCGGCCCGCCGCGTGGCGGCGCGCCCAGTCGGCTGACCGGTAGCCGGGGTGCGGGTCGGCGACGAGCCGCCCCGGCTCCACCCCGGTGATCACCTCCAGATGCGCGGCCGTCGCGGTCAGCGCCGCCACGGTGGACAGGTCGTCCATGTCGCCGATGTGCTGGCTGACCCAGGCGTGGCGGCCGGACCCGAGCGCGCAGGTGTTCTTCAGGTCCGCGCCGACCGCCAGCGTCGGCGGCAGCTCGAAGGGCGCCACGAGCGGCAGCGGTGCGTACCCGCGCGACCTGCGCACCGGGAGTTCCGCGCCCGCCGCGAACCGGCTGACCGAGTCGTCGCACGGCACGTGGATCACCCGGTCGTGCCGCAGCCATCCGTCGACCAGCGGCGCCAGGTCGTCGAGCGCCCGGGCATCGTCGGTGACGATCGGTTCGCCCGACAGGTTTCCCGACGTCATGACCAGCACATCGGGACCCGGGGCGTCGTCCCCGATCCCGAAGAGCAGCACGTGCAGCGGCGTGTAGGGCAGCATCACCCCGAGGTCGGGACTGCCCGGCGCGACGGCGTCGCACACACCCCCGGTGCGCTCCCGCCCGGACCCCGATCCACCCTCCGGTTCCGGCTCCCGCGCCTGCCGGGCGAGCAGCACGATCGGGCGGCGGACACCGGTGAGCAGGCCCTCCTCGTCCGCGGACATCGCCACCAGGCCGCGGGCGACACCGAGGTCGCGCACCATCACCGCGAACGGCTTGCCGCCGCGCCGCTTGCGGCGCCGCAGCTCCGCGACCGCGTCCGCGTCGCGCGCGTCGCACACGAGGTGGTAGCCGCCGAGCCCCTTGACCGCGAGGATCCGGCCGTCGGCGAGCAGGACACGCGCGGCGCGCACCGCGTCGTCGTCGGTGAGCGGGGGTGTGCCGTCCTTGCCGACCAGTTCGAGCCGCGGCCCGCACGCGCGGCAGGCGATGGGCTGCGCGTGGAAGCGGCGGTCGGCCGGGTCCTCGTACTCGGCCCGGCAGTCCTCGCACATGGCGAAGTCCGCCATCGTGGTGGCGGCCCTGTCGTACGGCGTGCCGGTGACGATCGTGAAGCGCGGACCGCAGTGGGTGCAGGTGATGAAGGGGTGGCGGTGGCGCCGGTCCGCCGGGTCGCGCATCTCGTCCAGGCACGCCTGGCAGGTGGCGACGTCGGGGGAGACGAGCGTCCTCGGCCCGGCACCGCCCGCCGCGTCCCCGCCGGACGGCCCGATGGTGAATCCTGAGCCGCCGAGCGGGTCCTGCTCGGACTCCGCAACGGACTCCACCCGCGCGAGCGGCGGCGGCTCCGCACGCAGCCGGCGCCCGAACTCCTCCACTGCCGCCGCGTCGCCCTCGACCTCGGCGACCACGCCGGCCCCGGTGTTCGCCACGCAGCCGGTGAGCGCCAGTTCGGCCGCCGTGACGTAGACGAAGGGCCGGAAGCCGACGCCCTGGACGACGCCGTGCACCTCGAAGCGCCGCCGGATCCGGCCGGTCCTGCCGCGCCCCATCATCTCCAGGCCCGACATCGCCTCGGCGGCCGCGGCCCGGTCGATGACCTCGAGCGCGAAGCCCATGTGCAGCAGTACCCAGTCGCCGCTGTCCGGCGGCGCGTCCAGCATGCCGATGTTGATCCGCCGCTGCGCGCCCTCCACGTCGACCAGCGCGAGCTGTCCCGCGTGACCTTCCACGATCCCGACGACTCGGCCGGGAATGCCCAGGCACATCTCACGGCCTCCGGGGCGTCACGACATCGGTCCCGGGCACGGCATCGCTCCCGGGTACGGCGGCGGTCACGGGCTCGGGCCCGGTCCCGGTCCCGGTCCCGGTCCCGGTCCCGGTTCCCGCCGGGCACAGCCTGGTCAGCAGCGTGCGCACCGCGGTGATGGCCTCCGGCACCGCGGAGGCGACGGTCTCGCTGAGCCCGATGCCCTCCCCGACGTCGGCGGGCACACAGCCGACGACGTAGCAGGCGGGCAGCCTGCCGCCCAGCGCCTCCAGGCAGCCGAGCACCGCGGCCGGATGCATCCCGTGCGCGTCGAACTCGCCGGCGCCGAGGTCGTCGGCGCCGACTTCGAGCACGGTGACCGTGCCGGGCGGCCCGTCACCCCCGAGGGCGTCCACGAGCACCAGCGCGTCGCAGCCGTCGAGGAGGTCGTAGGCCAGGTGCATGCCGCGGATGCCGTAGTCGACGGCGCGCACCCGCGGCGGTAGGCCGCCGGCCGCCGCGAACCGCCTGACGACCTCGGGGCCGAAGCCGTCGTCACCGAGGAAGATGTTGCCGACGCCCGCCACGAGCACGCCCCCGCCCACGCCGGTCACATCGAGCGCATACGCAGGTAGCGGCGGATGTCGGGGATCGACAGAACTGCGGCGGCGAGTCCTGCGACCGCGGTGGCGGCGGCCAGCCCCGCGGTGACCCTGCCCAGGATCCTCATGACGGGCTCTCCTCTCGATGGTGCGTGGCGCTGTCCGCGGGCAGCGGTTCCAGCTCGTCGGGTGCGAAGTAGAAGTAGCGGCCGTACCAGTCGTGCAGGTCGGCCGCCGGGTCGTCGACGAGGACCAGGGCGACATGGGTGCCGCCGTCGACGTCGGACAGGACGGCGGTGACCCGTGCCGTCCGGCCGGCGAAGAAGATGTCCTGCGCGTCGGCCCGCCGGGACGGATGCACCCGCACGAGGCTGCCCTTGCCCACGGCCACACCGTCGATGACCACGGTGTCGCCGGCCGGGTGGACCGCGGCGTCCGCGGCGGGGTCCCACCAGGGAAGGCCGCCGGTGTCGAAGTCGGCGGGCTCGGCGTCCCGCACGTCGGGCCCGTGTCCGGACACGGTCCGGGGCGCGTGCGGGTCGCGCAGCAGGCCGTGCAGCTGCCGGAGGTCCGCGGCCGACATCGCGTCGCAGCGGTCGATGATCTCCCCTGCGCGCAGATCGGTTGCCCGTGCCTCCGCCTTCTCCTGCTCGGTCATGGTCATGATCCGCAGGGTCAGGATCTCGTCGATCTCGGTGGAGTCGAAGAGGGCGCCGGGGCTCTGCTCGGCCACCTCCGGGTGGTCGTACAGGATGATCGGCGCGCCGAGCACGGTGTCGGTCGCACCGGCGGGCCCGGCCAGCACCGGCCAGCAGCGCCGCTGCCGGCAGCCGGCGGCCGCGGATGCCGCCTCCGCGGGCGGGTCGAGCAGCGAGACGAAGCGGGCGCCGCGCGCCTGGACGATGAGGTGCGCGCCGATCAGCGAGGCGCGGATCGCGGCGTGCTTGTCCGCGGCGGTGCCCGGGTGCTCGTTGTCCACGGCCACCGACAGCCGGACGAGGCCGCCGTCGACCTCCGCGGTGGTGCGGATCCGTAGCGTCAGCTCCTCACGCCGCCGTACGATCCGGCCGACCCGCTCGCCCCGGGCGTCGGTGAGCGTCTCGATGTCCTCGCCGCCGACGACGGTGTGGAGTTCGTCGGTGGGCCGCGTCAACGGGCGTACGGGCAGGGCGATCTCGTGCTCCACCGCCTCGTCCCAGCTGAGCACCGAGGTCCCGTCCACGCTCAGCTCGGCGACCGGGTGGTGGCTGCCGTCACCGTCGCGCCGCTGCACCTCGCGGACCTGCAACCGGAGGAATCGCAGCCGGACCGCGACCGTCGCGGGGGCGGCCTCGGGCGCGGCTCCGGGGGCGGCCTCGGAGGTGGCTCCCAGCGCGGCTCCGGGCGCGGTGAGCAGGCACTGCATCGCCATGCCCGGCTCCTCGCCGAAGCTGCCGGGTGCCGCGCCGGGCGGCCCGAGGACCCCGAACTGCCAGCGCGACTGGTTCTTGTGCGAGCTGGCGCGGTAGGGGTAGAGCAGGTAGCCCTCGTAGAGCACCGCGTCGGCGATCGTACGGACCTGGGCCAGATCCGTGGGGGCGCCGGTCTCGGAGGCGTCCACCGCCGTCATGCGACCACCTCGCCGATTCCTGCCAGCAGCGTGCGCACCGTCTCGTCCCAGCTGATCAGCCCGCGCCTGGCGCGGAAGTCGGCCAGGCTGTCGAGCGCGTCCTGGCCGAGCCTGATCCAGCCGGATTCCGGGTAGTGGGACGCGATCATCCGCCGCCACACCGCGACCGGCATGGCGTACCGGGCCTCGCAGTCCCACGGCACCTGGCGTACCCCGAAGCCCGCGGCGCCCTTGGTGAAGACGGTCCCGGAGAACAGCAGCCCGAGCGGCACGTGACCGTCGCGAAGCGCGTGCAGGTAGCGGGAGCCGACCACGTCGAAGTCGTAGGTGCACGGCAGCGGCAGGTCGACGTCGGTGGTGCCGGTGAAGCCCTGCACGGTGGTGCCGCACTGCATCCACTGGAAGGGCCGCAGGGTGTCGGCCCACCGCTCGTTCCCGCCGAACAGGGCACGCAGGCCGTCGCGTTCCGCCTCGTCGTAGTGCCGCCGCTGCGGCTCGACACGGACCTGGCAGCGCAGCACCATGGCGTGCACCCGCTCACCGGAGTCCTCGGTGATCCGCAGCCGCGCGGTCAACTGCGGTGCGGCGGTGTACTGCTCCGCGACGATGTCGAGCACCGAGAAGCCCAGCCCGCTCATGAGACCCCCGCCGCGGTGGCGGTCCTGCTGCGCTCGCTCACCCGCGCGAAGAAGGCGTCCATCGCGTCACGCGCCTCCCGGCCGCCGTCGAAGCCGCGCCACAGCGTGCGCAGCCGTCCGACCAGCTCATAGCAGGCGTCGATGGGCACCAGATGGCACGAGTCGTGCCGCCCCGCGCCCGCGCCGCAGTCGTCGGTGCGCCGTACCAGCAGCGCCTCCACGTCCTGGCGCAGCACGGACAGTTCGGGGTGCGCCTCGGCGATGGTGTCCCAGGCGTCCAGCGGGAGTTCGGACTCGGTGGCGCCGGCGGGACCCGGGTAGAAGGCGATGGTGCGGTCCTGGACGGAGCTGCGGAAGACGAAGGCCAGGCCGACCGGGATCTGCAGTTCGTCCCACGTCCGGTCGTCAAGGACGAGCCCGTCGAAGGCCAGGTAGCGCTCGGGTACCGCGCGGTGGCGCAGCCCCGCGTCCTCGGCGGCGAAGAGCAGGTAGCAGGGCCGGCAGGCGCACATCAGGGCCCGGCTTTCCAGGTTCACCACGTGCGAGTGCTCCGCCGCGACCGGCTCCGCGCACATCTCGCAGCGCTCGCCCGGGGCGGCAGGCGGGCGGCGGCGGTTGATGCGCAGCAGCGAGGCGGCAGGGGAGGACGACGCGCGGCCGTGGACGGTCATGGCGCCACCGGGGTGGGCACCGCGACCGAGACGGCCGTGCCGTTCGCCAGCAGCGGCAGCGGGTCCAGGTGCAGGCCCTCCGCGTCGACGCAGGCACCGGCCCGCCGCACGTCGTAGTGCGCCCGGCAGCCGGGGCACCGCAGCAGGACGTCGCCTGAGGCGCCGCCCAGCCGCCGGGCGAGCGTGGAGCCCGCCATCGGCCCCTCGCACCGCACGCACCGGTCCAGGAAGGCGAAGTATTCCGACCCGAGCCGGCAGACCAGCACCGTCACCCCGGCGACGTCGCAGCACAGCACCGCCCCGGGCTCCAGCGCCGCCAGTTCCGACACCGGCTGCCACGAGGCGCCGGCCGCCTGCTGCCCGGACGCGCCGGCCGGGTCGGGCGCGGCGTCGCGCAGCCGGGTGAAGAGCGCCTCGACCGGGACCACCGTGCCGGCGCCGGCCGCCGCCTCCTCAGGCGTCTCGACCTCGATCGATGTGACCTCGGGCGCCGCGGCCTCGACGGCGCCCTGCACGGCCAGCTGAAGGGTGGCGGAGGACGAGGGGCAGCCGTCGCAGGATCCCAGCAGGCGCAGCCGTACGGTGCCGTCGTCGGCGATGCCGACCAGCTCCACGTCGCCGCCGTGCGAGCCCAGATACGGACGCACGCTCTCCAGCGCCTGCTCGACCCGGGTCTCCACGCTGTACGGGTGGAGGCCGTGCACCAGGAGCAGGCTGGCGACCAGGTCGTCGCCGGCCAGCGCGGCCAGCACGCCGTCGTCCAGCCGGCCCTGCTCGTGCAGCAGGTCCAGCAGCCGTTCGAGGCCGGCCCCGTAGAAGTCGGTGACCAGCCGGACCAGTTCCTCGCTCCGCTCGCGGGCGACGGCCCCGCCGGAGGAGCTGGCGGCGATCAGGGTGTCGATACGCTCACCGGTCGCGCGCCAGCGCTCCGCGGCGGGACCAGCGGGCTCGGCCGTGCCTGTCGCGGCCGGGACGGGCTCAGGACGCTCGGCCACCTCACGCACCCGCGGACTGGGTCGGGGAGTGCAGCAGTTCCAGCTTCTTGCCCTCGCCGAGGTACATGTGCACACCGCACGGCAGGCACGGGTCGAAGCTGCGCACCGTGCGCATGATGTCGATGCCCTTGAAGTTCTCCCGGTCGTTCTCCTCGAAGATCGGCTGGCCCTGCACCGCGTCCTCGTAGGGTCCGGGGGTGCCGTACGTGTCGCGCGGGCTGGCGTTCCACGGCGTCGGCGGATACGGGTGGTAGTTGGCGATCTTGCCGTCCCTGATCACCATGTGGTGCGAGAGCACACCGCGCACGGCCTCGGTGAAGCCGCAGCCGATGCCCTCGTCCGGGACCTCGAACTTCTCCCAGGTCTTGGTCCTGCCGGCCCTGATCTCCGCCAGCGCCTGCTCCGCGAAGTGCAGTGCGCAGGCGGCCGCGTAGGCCTGGAAATAGGTGCGCGCCCGGTTGCGCTCGATGGTGTTGCTCCACTGCGGGATCCGCCACTCCAGCTCCACCGGGCCTTTGAGCGCGGTCTTCGGCAGGTTGATCTTCACGCTCCTGCCGGTGGCCTGGACGTAGCCGATGTCGACGAGACCGGCCAGCGCCGTGGTCCACAGCCGCGCGAGCGGGCCGCCTCCGGTGTCCAGCGCGAGGTAGTCCTTGCCGTCGAACCAGCGCGGCGACATCACCCAGCTGTACTTGTCGTCCAGGTCCCGCTTCTGCGGTCGCGGGTTGGTGTGCTGGTTCCACGGGTGCCGCCGGTCGACGGGATTGCCCAGCGGGTCGTGGGTCACGAACATCTCCTGGTCCTCCCAGTCGCCGTAGTACGACGAGCCGAGCAGGATGCGGATGCCCAGGTTGATCTTGACCAGGTCGGTGGTGACCAGCTTCCCGTCGACGACGACACCCGGGGTGACGTACATCTTCCGGCCCCACTCGGTCATGTCCTCGTACTTGAAGTTGCAGTGCTCGGGGTCCTGGAAGGAGCCCCAGCAGCCCAGCAGGATGCGCCGGTTGCCGACCTGCTCGTAACCGGGCAGCGCCTCGTAGAAGAAGTCGAAGAGGTCGTCGTGCATCGGCACGACCTTCTTCATGAACTCGACGTACCGCTGCAGGCGCGTGATGTAGTCGGTCATCAGCTGGATGGTCGCGACCGTGCCCACGCCGCCCGGGTAGAGCGTGGAGGGGTGCACATGGCGGCCCTCCATCAGGCAGAACATCTCCCGGGTCATCCGGCTGACCTGAAGTGCCTCGCGGTAGAACTCGCCGGTGAACGGGTTCAGCGACCGCATGATGTCGCCGATGGTCTTGTAGCCGTGCGCCTCACCGTGCGGCGACGGCGTCCTGTTCGCCTTTTCGAGCACTCCCGGATTCGTCTCCGCGACCATCTTCTCGCAGTAGTCGACCCCGACCAGATTCTCCTGGAAGATGTTGTGGTCGAACATGTACTCGGCCGCCTCGCCGAGATTGACGATCCATTCGCCCAGATGCGGCGGCTTGACCCCGTAGGCCATGTTCTGCGCGTAACACGAGCAGGTGGCGTGGTTGTCACCGCAGATTCCGCAGATCCGGCTGGTGATGAAGTGCGCGTCCCGCGGGTCCTTGCCCTTCATGAAGACCGAATAGCCGCGGAAGATGGAGCTGGTGCTGTGGCACTCGGCCACCACCCGCTGCTTGAAATCGATCTTCGTGTAGATACCCAGACTGCCGACGATCCGGGTGATGGGGTCCCACGCCATCTCCACCAGTTCGTCTTTGCCGGATTTCCCGCTGCCGCCCTTGTGCTGCGTCGCCGTCATTGCGCCGTCTCGTCCTTCTGTTGTCGCGGTGAATGGTCGGGGGAGCGGTGGCGTCACCAGGTACGGGTGGCTCCGGTGGTCAGCTCGGTTCCGCGCTTACGCCATTTGGGTTCCCGGTCCAGGGTGTGCGTGGTGATCCCGCGCAGCCGGCGCATCGTCGCGCCGTACAGCCCCACCGCGTTGGTGGAGACCTTTCCGCCGGGCGGCTCGTCCATGAAGGGCATGAATTTGTCGGGGAAGCCCGGCATGGTGCAGCCGATGCAGATGCCGCCGACGTTCGGGCAGCCGCCGATGCCGTTCATCCAGCCGCGCTTGGGCACGTTGCACTTCACGGCAGGGCCCCAGCAGCCGAGCTTGACGATGCACTTCGGCGAGCCGTACTCCGTCGCGAAGTCGGCCTGCTCGTAGTAGCCCGCGCGGTCGCACCCCTCGTGCACGGTCTGGCCGAACAGCCAGGTCGGCCGCAGCGCGTCGTCGAGCGGGATCATCGGGGCCTGGTCGGTGGCCATGTAGAGCAGGTAGGTGAGGGTCTCGGAGAGGTTGTCCGGCTGGATGGGGCAGCCGGGCACGCACACGATCGGGATCCCGGCCTTGGACTTCCAGTCCCAGCCCAGGTAGTCGGGCACGCCCATGGCGCCGGTCGGGTTGCCCGCCATGGCGTGGATGCCGCCGTAGGTGGCGCAGGTGCCGACCGCGACGACCGCGGTGGCCTTGGGCACCAGCCGGTCCAGCCACTCGCTGGTGGTGATCGGCTGGTCGGTCGCGGGGTCGTTGCCGAAGCCGGACCAGTAGCCCTCGTCGTGCAGTTTCTCGTTGGGGATCGACCCCTCGACGACCAGGACGAACGGGTCGAGTTCGCCGCGGTCCGCCTTGAAGAACCACTCCAGGAAGTCGTCGGCGCCGCCGGTGGGGCCGCACTCGAAGTCGATCAGCGGCCAGTGCACGGCGATCTTCGGCAGCCCCGGGAGCGCGCCGAGGGCGATCTCCTCGATGCTCGGCTGGGTGGCGGCGGTCAGCGACACGGAGTCGCCGTCGCAGCTGAGACCGGCATTGATCCACAGGACGTGGATCAGAGTGTCTTCCGCAAGAACTGCCTCGTCAGTCGGCATAGCCATGCCACCTTCCGGGATCGCCAGTGGCTCCCTTGCCGGTTCGCAGCCGGATCGTCCCGCAATCGGGCCGACTTTCCACGCGAGTGCGGTGCTGCGACATTGTTACCATCTAGGCTCGCCGTGAATGCCCTGTCAACACGGGAATTCACCGGCCGCCCGCACCCGAATGGTGCGGGCGATACGCCGGGCGAGTGAATACGCGGCTCGGGCGGTGGTCGCCTGCGCTGTGGAGAAGAGGTCGCGTGCACGAATTGGCCATCACGCAGAGCGTTGTCGACGCGGTATGCGAACGTGCGGCGGGGCGCCCCGTGCGGACGGTCCGGGTCAGGGTGGGCGCACTGACCGCAGTGGTGCCGGATTCGATGCGTTTCTGCTTCGACCTGGTGACCGGCGGGACGGTCGCGGAAGGCGCGGTGCTGGAAATCGACCAGCCGCGGGGAACGGCCTTGTGCCGCAGTTGCGGCGCGGATTTCACCCTGGATGATCTGATACTGCTGTGCGCGTGCGGAAGTGCCGACGTCGAGGTGACGGCGGGGCGGGAACTGGAGATCGTGTCGATGAGAGTGGGCTGAGGTATGTGCGGGACTTGCGGGTGCACCGATCAGGGCGGCGGCAGGGGTGCGGGAATCCGGATCGCGGTGCCCCATGAGCACACCGGCGCCGCGCACGACCACGCCCACGCTGACGTCCACGGCCCCGGCGCCGCGCACGGCCACGGTGACCTCCACAGCCACGCTGACGATGTCCGGCACATCCCCGGCCCTCACCCCGGCGGCGAGACGGTCACCCTCGAGCAGCGGGTGCTCGCCAAGAACGAGAGCCTGGCGGAGCGCAACCGCGGCTGGCTCGCCGAGCGTGACGTCGTGGCGGTGAACATGATGAGCTCCCCCGGCGCCGGCAAGACCACGCTGCTCGAACGCACCATCAGGGACCTGGCGGGCACCCGCCCGGTCGCGGTCGTCGAGGGCGACCAGGAGACCCTGCTGGACGCCGAGCGCATCAAGCGCGCCGGATGCGCGGTGGTGCAGGTGAACACCGGGGCGGGATGCCACCTCGACGCCGAGATGGTCTTCGGCGCGCTCGGCACCCTGGCACCGGCGCCGGGCGCGCTCGTCCTGATCGAGAACGTCGGCAATCTGGTCTGCCCGGCGCTCTTCGATCTCGGCGAGAGCAGCAAGGTCGTGGTCATCTCGGTGACCGAGGGCACCGACAAGCCGCTGAAGTACCCGTACATGTTCGCGGCGGCCGACCTCGTCGTCATCAACAAGGTCGACCTGCTGCCCTACGTCGACTTCGACGTCGACCGCTGCGCGGAGTACGCCCGCTCGGTCAACCCCGGCCTGCGGCTGCTGGCGGTGTCCGCGACCACCGGCGAGGGCATGGACGCCTGGTACGACTGGGTGGCCGGGCAGTACCGCGGGGACCTGCGCGCGTAACCATAAGTTTTCAACAAACTGTTGACGATGGCGGCCGGGGGCTCCTAGCGTGCGAGTGTGACTTCCAGCGCTCCGCCGGGTCTGCGCCGGCTCAACGCGGCCACCGCCCCCGCTGCCGCCGCCCTGCTGCACGAGGTGTGCGGCAGCGCCGCCTGGGGCGCGGCGGTGATCGCGCGGCGGCCGTACGACCGGGTGGACGACCTGCTCGCGGCGAGCGACACGGCGATGGCGGCGCTGACACCCGCCGACCTGCGCGAGGCCATGGCAGGCCACCCGCCGATCGGCCGCCCCACCCCGGGCGACCCGGCCTCGGCGCGCGAGCAGAGCGGCGTCGCCGCCGCGGACCGCTCGGAACTGCTCGCGCTCAACCTCGCCTACCAGGAGGCCCACGGCCACGTCTTCCTCATCTGCGCCACCGGCGCCACCGGTGCGCAGATGAAAGCCGCCCTCCGGGCGCGGCTCGGCAACGACGAGGAGACCGAGCGCGAGATCGTCCGCACCGAACTGGGAAAGATCAACAGGATCAGGCTCGGCAGGCTCGCGGAGACCGCGCAGGAGGATCCGTCATGACGTCCGTGTCGACCCACATCCTGGACACCAGCACCGGCCGGCCCGCCGCGGGAGTGGCCGTCGAACTGTCGGTCCGCGGCGGCCCCGACGCGCCCTGGGAGCCGCACGGCACGTCCGCGACCGACGCCGACGGCCGCTGCAAGGACCTTCCCGCGCCGCCGGAGACCACATCCCACGTACGGCTGCACTTCGACGTGGCGCCGTACCTCGCACGTCACACCCGACCAGCCGAGGCCCAGCAGGACGCCCCCCGCACGGACCACGGTCCAAGGGACAGCGGAGCCTTCTTCCCCGAGGTCGCGGTGGTCTTCGCCATCACCCCGGGCGAGCATTTCCACGTACCGCTGCTGCTCAACCCGTTCGGCTACTCCGTATACCGAGGGAGCTAGCGACATGCCCACGATGCTCGGCCAGAACCAGTACGGCAAGGCGGAGAACCGCGTCGTCCGCGTCACCCGCGACGGCGACACCCACCACATCAAGGACCTGAACGTCTCGGTCGCGCTGTCCGGCGACATGGACGAGGTCCACCTGTCCGGGTCGAACGCCAACGTCCTGCCCACCGACACCACCAAGAACACCGTCTTCGCCTTCGCCAAGGAGCACGGCATCGACTCCGCCGAGGCCTTCGGCATCCACCTGGCCCGGCACTTCGTGACCGGCCAGGAGTCGATCCACCGGGCCCGGATACGGATCCAGGAGTACGCCTGGGAGCGCATACCGGCCGGCGGCCGCGGCGGTGGCGGGCACTCCTTCGTCCGCAAGGGCCAGGAGACCCGCACCACCGAGGTCGCCTTCGACGGCGAGCACTGGCAGGTGGTCTCCGGGCTCGCCGGCCTCGTGGTGCTCAACTCCACCGACTCGGAGTTCCGGGGCTTCGTCAAGGACGAGTACACGACCCTGGCGGAGACCCGCGACCGGATACTCGCCACCGAGGTCAACGCCCGCTGGCGGTTCGGCTGGACCGGCGGCGAGCAGGACGTCCCGGGCTGGGAGGAGTCCTACGCACAGGTGCGCGGCGACCTGCTGGGCGCGTTCGCCGAGACGTACTCGCTCTCGCTCCAGCAGAGCCTTTTCGCGATGGGCTCGCGGGTCATCGACAACAGCGCCGCGGTCGCCGCGATCGACGAGGTGCGGCTGTCACTGCCGAACAAGCACCACTTCCTCGCCGACCTGGCGCCCTTCGGCCTGGACAACGACAACGAGGTCTACCTGGCCGCCGACCGCCCCTACGGGCTGATCGAGGGCACAGTGCTGCGCGACGGCGCCGAGGCCCGCATCCCGGTGACGGACTGACAAGGGGGGACCACCATGACCGGAACCGACACGACCGGAACGGATACGACCGAACGCGTCGTCATCGAGAACTGCGCCGTCGCGACCGTCGACGCGGCGGACACCGAATACGCCACCGGGCACATCGTCGTCGCGGGCGACGTCATCGAATCGGTGGGCGCAGGACCCGCGCCCGCGGGCCTGACCGGCGTGGCACGCCGTATCGACGGCACCGGGCACCTGGCCACCCCCGGCCTGGTCAACACCCACCACCACTTCTACCAGTGGCTCACCCGGGGCCTCGCCCAGGACAGCAACCTCTTCGAGTGGCTGGTGGAGCTGTACCCGGTGTGGGCGCGGATCGACGAGGACATCGTCCACGCGGGCGCCGCCGGCTCGCTGGCGATGATGGCCCGCGGCGGCGTCACCACCGCCATGGACCACCACTACGTCTTCCCGCGCGGCACCGGCGACCTGCTCGGGGCCGAGATCAGGGCCGCCGCAGAGACCGGGGTGCGCTTCACCGCCGCCCGCGGTTCCATGGACCGCGGCAAGAGCGACGGCGGGCTGCCCCCGGACTTCGCCGTGGAGACCACCGAGGGCGCGCTGCTGGCGACGGAGGCCGCCATCGACACCCACCACGACGCCTCCTTCGGCTCGATGCTGCACATCGCGGCCGCGCCCTGCTCACCGTTCTCGGTGTCGACCGAACTCCTGCGCGAGGCCGCGGTGCTGGCCCGCCGCAAGGGCGTCCGCCTGCACACCCACGGCAGCGAGACGGTGGAGGAGGAGAAGTTCTGCCGCGAGCTGTTCGGCATGGGCCCCACCGAATACTTCCGGTCCACCGGCTGGCTCGGCGACGACGTGTGGATGGCGCACTGCGTCCACATGAACGACTCCGACATCGCCGCGTTCGCCGGCACCGGCACCGGCGTCGCCCACTGCCCGTCCTCCAACGCCCGGCTCGCCGCCGGAATCGCCCGGGTGCCCGACATGCTCGCGGCGGGCATCCCGGTCGGCCTCGGCGTGGACGGCACCGCGTCCAACGAATCCGGTGAGCTGCACACCGAGTTGCGCAACGCCCTGCTCATCAACCGCCTCCGCGGCGGCGAGAAGGCGCTCGACGCCCGGCAGTCGCTGCGGCTGGGCACCTACGGTGGCGCCCAAGTCCTCGGCAGGGCCGCCGAGATCGGCTCCCTTGAGGCGGGCAAGCTCGCCGACCTCGTGCTGTGGAAGCTGGACGGCCTCGGCCACGCGTCGATCGCCGACCCGGTGGCCGCCCTGGTGATGGGCCCCCCTGCCCCGGTCACCCTCTCGCTGGTGGGCGGCCGGCCGGTCGTGGAGCGGGGGCGGCTGACCCGGGTGGACGAGGACGAGGTCGCCCGGCTCACCCGCGCCGAGGCGCGCCGCCTGGCGACGCTGGCCGGCCTGGCCTGAACAGCCGTCGGACGACCGGTCGGGGAGGGACGGCCCCCGACCGGTGGCCATGCCCTGCCGGGCATGGCAGTGCCGCCCCGGGCCGTGATCGCACGGCCCGGGGCGGCACGCCGGCCTCCCGGCGGGTGGCCTTTCAGTGGGTGTTCCACCAGTCGGCGACCAGTTCTGCGTACCGCGCGGGCTGCTCCTCCCAGCAGAAGTGACCCGCGCCCTCGATCAGGTCGACGCGGCTGCCCGGGACACGCTCGGCGATGAAATGGGCGTTCTCGGCCGGGACGACGGGATCCTCGGCTCCGGCCACGATCCGCACGGGTGCGGTGATCGAGGGCAGCAGTTCCGCGAGGCGGGGGAGCTGGGCCGGGTACTGCTGGACGTACTTCACCGATTCGGCGAAGCGTCCCTCGCCGTAGGAGTCCACGTAGTCCTGGCGGATGTGCGCGGGCGCCTCGAAGTCCTTGATCGTGCCGAGGACGGTGTCCACGAGGGCGGCGGGGTCGAGGTCCCGGTACTGGTCGGTCCCCGGTTCCTCCACCCAGGTCTTGAGGACACCGGTCACGTTCACCGGTACGGCGGCGCCGCCGGAACCCACGACGACGCTGCGGAAGGCGCCGGGATTGTTCGCGGCCGCGAAAAGGACAGCCGAGGTGCCGATGTCGGGGCCGACGACGTGGGGCCGCTGGAGTCCGAGGGCCTCGACCACGCGCAGGACGAAGCCGGCCATCGCCTCGGGGGACTGCAGCGCGGGCGACACCTGCGAGCCGCCGTATCCGGGCAGGTCGAGGGCGATGACGCGGGCGTGCGCGGACAGGGCGTCCCACGCGCCGTCGAACGCGTAAAGGCTCTCCGGCCAGGGACTGAGCAGCAGGGCGTCGGGCCCTGTTCCGCTGCTCTCCGCGTAGCGGATGCGCAGTCCGTCCACGACGGTGTGCCGGGGTGCCATCTGGGACATGCCGTAGCCCTTCTCCGTATGATCGCCGGTCCGTCTCAAAATGACCGGTCGTCTTAAAGCTAACACGACCGTGCCCCATCGCGGCGATGCGACATTCCGGGTGGATACCGCCCGATCACGGGCTGTGGCGGCGGTTCCGGGGGTGCGCCAGGCGCGGCGCCCCGCCCGCGGGTGGCGGTACGATCAAGGCGCCCGGTCGTTTTGCCGGGCTCGCGCCGCGAAGCGGCGACGGAAGGAGGAGCGCATGGCCCGGAAGAGCCTGCGGGAGAACTTCGTCGAGGCCGGCGAGGAGCAGTTCCACATCCTCGGCTACAACCGGGCGGGTGTGAAGGCGATCGCCGACGCGGCGCACGCGCCGAAGGGCTCGTTCTACAACCACTTCGAGAGCAAGGAAGCCCTCGCCGTGGTGGCCATCGAGCGTTACGGGCTCACGCGCGGGATCGAGGGGCTGCTGGACACCTCGGTGGACCCGCTGCAACGACTGCGCGACCACTTCAGGTCCCTGCGTGACGAGAACATCGGGTACGACTTCCGCCGCGGGTGCCTGGTCGGCGGCCTCGCGGTCGAGGCGGCCGACGCGAGCGAGGTCGTCCGGCAGGCGGCAGGAGCGGCGTTCGCCGGCTGGCGGGACGCGATCGCCTCGGCGGTGGCCGACGCCCAGCGGGCCGGGCTCGTGCCGCAGACCTGCGAGGCCGACACGCTGGCGCGGTTCATCCTCAACGCCTGGGAGGGCGCGCTGATCGCGGCCCGTGTCGAGCGCTCCGCCCGCCCCTACGAGGTCTTCTTCACCGTCGTCTTCGACACCGTCCTGCGCTGAACCGCAGTCGGCCGCGGCCGGCGGTGCTTCCCGGGTGCGGCGAAGTCCGTTCTTTTCACCGGGAGTTCGCCGACGGGTCAGACGCGCCCTGAAGTGTCGGGGGAGGCGCCGGGCCTTCCCCGAACCCGGCTGTGACCTCGCGTGAAGGCATCGCCGCCATCGGGGATTTGGCCGGTGCGGTATCCACGTCCCGCCGGGCCGGGGGTCGACGGCGGCGGGGTGGGACTACGGTGGCGGCAGTGACGGGAGACGTCCCTGGGGCACCCTTGGGCATAGATGACCGGTCGGATAATGTGCTCACACGTCGAGGCTCCGTCGCACGGTCCCCGGTGGCGACCCGGTGCACGGCGACTCGACGACCTTTCAGTTCCGGCCCCCGTAGAGGAATGAGCACCTTGCACAAGAGGAAGACGCGGCGGCTGCCCCTCGTGATCGCGATGGGCATGCTGGCCGCAGGCGGCCTGGCCGCCCTGCCGATCACCGCGCTGGCCGACACCGCGGACGGCGCCGCAAGCACCGCGGACACCGCCCTGCAGCAGGAGTTCGCCGCCGCTGCGACGGAGTACCACGTCCCCGCCGCGGTACTGCTGGCGGTGGCCTACCAGGAGTCCGCCTGGCAGTCGCACGGCGCGCAGGCGAGCGCCGACGGCGGCTACGGCCCCATGCACCTGACCGACGTGACCCCGGCCATGATGGCCGGCGGCGGCGCGGGCGCGGTCGGACGCAGCGACCTGCGCGCGATGGCCGCCGACCCGGCGCTGCACACCCTGCAGGCCGCCGCGAAGCTGACCGGCCTGCGGGAAAGCGCCCTGCGCGAGGACCCGGTGGCGAACATCCGCGGCGGCGCCGCCCTGCTGGCCTCGTACCAGACGCAGGTGACCGGCGGCGCTCCGGCGGACCCCGCCCAGTGGTACGGGGCCGTCGCCCGCTACAGCCAGTCCCCGCAGAAGCAGGCCGCGGCGAGCTTCGCCGACCGCGTCTTCGCCACGATCCGCGGCGGCGCGAGCACCGAGGCCGGCGACCGGCAGCGGGTCAGGCTGGACGCCTCGCCCTCGACGCGCCCCGCCACCGCCCAGGTGGACCGCCTCCATCTGGCGGCGTCCGCGGCCACCGGGACCGAGTGCCCGCCGTCCGTGCAGTGCACGTTCGTGGCGGGCTCGCCCGCCGGGTTGCAGGTGTCCGACCGGCCGGCCAACGGCATCACGATCGACACGATCGTCATCCACGACCTGGAGACCTCCTACGACGCCGGTGTCGCGGGCCTGGCCAACCCGACGAACGGCGTGTCGACGCACTACGTCATGCGGTCAGCCGACGGCGCTGTGACCCAGATGGTGCCCACGAAGGACATCGCCTTCCACGCGGGCAACTACTCCACCAACCTGCACTCCGTCGGCATCGAGCACGAGGGCTTCGCCGCGCAGGGCGCCACCTGGTACACCGAGGCGCAGTACGAGGCCACGGCCGACCTGGTGACGTACCTCGCCCAGCGGTTCGGCATCCCGCTCGACCGCCAGCACATCCTGGGTCACGACAACGTCGCCGGGCCGAGCACCGCCACCGTGTCCGCGATGCACTGGGACCCGGGACCGCGCTGGGACTGGGACCACTTCATGCGGTTGCTCCGGGCCCCGCTGTCCGGGCCGCACGGCATCGCGCCCGTGGGCTCCGTCGTGACCATCGACCCCGCCTTCGACACCAACCTGCAGACCGTCCAGGTCTGCCCGTCCGACGACCCGACCGGTGCCGTCACCGCGTGCACGGACCAGCAGCAGGCGTCGAACTTCGTCTTCCTGCGCACCGCACCGGACGCGTCCGCCCCGCTCTTCGGCGACCAGGCGATCCACGGCGCCGCCGCGGGGACGGACCGGATCAGCGACTGGGGCAGCACCGCGCAGGCCGGCCAGCAGTTCGTCGTCGCCGGCCGGCAGGGCGACTGGACCGCGATCTGGTACAGCGGCACGAAGGTGTGGTTCCTCGACCCGGGCGGCTGCAACACCCGGCAGGCCTACGGAGTGAAGACCGTCAGGACCGCGGGCACCGCGCCGGTGTCCCTCTACGGTTCGAGCTACCCCGACGCCTCCGAGTACCCGGCGGGCCTCGGCGCCTCGACGCAGGCCCCGCTGGGCATGTACTCCCTGCCGGCGGGCCAGGCGTACGTCGCGACCCGGCCGCCGACCGCGACGGTGGACTACTTCAAGTCCAGCGGCACGGTCGTCACGGGCGCGAAGACGATGTACACGATCCAGTTCAACCACCGTGTGGCGCTGGTGTACTCCGGCGACGTCATCGCGACTCCCGTGACCCGGCACTGGGAGGACGGCGACTCCCCGCGCTGACGGCGACCCCGGGCCCGGCCGCCGAGGTGAACCCAGCCCCGTCGACCGGCACGGGACCGACATCGTGAGCCCTGCCCGGGCCCCCGGCACGAACGCCGGGGCCCGGGCATCTGCATGCCGTGCGACGGGCGGTTCGGAGGTGCAATATTGCACCCGTTCTGCCCCGTCGTGTGGCCTGGGCGACCACCAGCGCGACTGCACCGGAGTGATTCGGCCGCCCGGCAGGTGTACCCGGGCAGCAGGCACGGGATCGTGAGATTGGCACCCCACGACAAGCAGTGCGCAGCCGCGTGCTCCCGCCACGACGGCACCCGGTCAGGAGCGATGCGCCGCAACTGAAAAGGGACTGAGGGAAATTGAGCGCTATGACGTTGCAGGACGCGATGGACCGTGCCGCGGCGGGCATCGCCAAGGCCACCGAGATGGGCGTCCCCCAGAACATCGCGATCGTCGATGCCGGTGGGCATCTGCTGCACTTCTCGCGGATGGCGGACGCCTGGCTCGGCTCGATCGACATCTCGATCAGGAAGGCCAGGACCGCCGCACTGTTCAAGATGCCGACCGCGGCGATCGGCGAACTGTCCCAACCGGGCGGTGACCTCTACAACATCGAAGTCACCAACGGCGGCCTGGTGAGCTTCGGCGGCGGCCTGCCCGTCACCGACGCCGACGGCCGGGTCATCGGCGCTGTCGGCGTCTCCGGTGGTCAGGTCTCCGAGGACGTCGCGGTCGCGCAGGCGTGCGTCGGCTGACACCCCGCCTGGTCAGTGGGGGACTCGGTATGAGGCGTCGCCTGCGCGCGGATCACGGGCCGAATCCCCCTGGTGAGCTGTCGGATGCGGTCGTTACACTTCGCAAGCCCTGAGGCCCCTGTGGTCGTCACAGGGGCGGGCTTTGGTTTCCTGGGGGGGAACGTATGTCTCAGCTGCCCGGACACGGGCGACGCCACGAGCGTCACCGAAGGAGAGCGGGCGCCGCCGCGCTCACCGCGCTGGTCACCGGCATTGCCGTCACGATTCTCGGATGTGTGGGGCCCACCTACGCCAGCACAGGGCCGGCTGCCGCGAAGCCCGCGGCTGCCGGCACACCCGCGGCGAGCCCGACACCCGGCACCGGCACCGGCAGGACGACGGCCCCGGCACTGTCCAAGCCGTCCAAGCCGTCCGCATCGTCGAAAGCCACCGCCACCGCCACCGCCACCGGCACCGGCACGGCGAAGAAGCCGCCAACCGCACCCTCCGCCGCCAAGGTCAAGGCCCTGCGCGCCGAGGCTGCGAAACGCGCCGCGGCCTCGGTCACCGCGAAGGACACCCAGGCCGCCCAGTGCGGCGGTCCGCTGGTGCTCGACGAGGTGCACGCCTGCACATCGATCCCGGACGGCGGCAGCGATGCCTACACCGTCACCACCACCGTCGCCGACGACCTGCTCACGATCCAGCTCGCCTCCACCTCGGACGCCTACGTCAGCGGTGTGCTCACCGGCCCTGAAGGCAGCGACCTCTACTGCTACGTCTCCGGCTCCGGGCCCGCGAGTTGCCTCACCACGCAGCCCGGAAGCTACACGCTCACGGTGACCGACGACTTCGGCGCCGGCAGCTACACCCTCGCGGTGTCCTCGCTCAGGTCCTCGCCCTGCACCGGCCTCACGGAATCCGACCTGGCCTTCGGCAGCACGCCGCTGACCGGTTCGCTCGGCGCGGGCGCCGCTTCGTCGTGCTACGCGTTCGGCGACGGCGCCGCCAGCGGCGACCTGCTGCTGACGGACGGCCTGTCCTACGAGCTCCAAGGCACGGTCTACGACTCCGCCGGCGCCGATGTCTGCGACATCGGGCAGTACGGCGACACCTGCACCCTGTCCGGCAGCGCGCCCTACCGGCTGCTCCTGCGGGACACCTACGCGCGGGCCGTCTCCTACTCCGTGTCCGTGAACCGGTTGTCCCACCCGTCCGGTTGCGCCGTGCTCGCCGCCGCAGGCTTCGGTGACCAGGACCAGTCCGCCGGGTCCGGGACGATCCCGGCCGGCGGTGCGGCGTGCCACACCGTGACGCTGCCCGAAGGGCGCCTGCTGGTCTCGCTCAAGGGCGGGCAGTCCTCCGACGGCGGCAGCACGTCCTGGAAGCTCTACACCGCGCAGGGCGACCTGGTCTGCGGCGACGCGGACGACGCCACCTGTGCGACCCTTCCTGGCGCCGGCACGTACACCCTGCTGCTGCAGAACAGCTCGACCTACCTCGCCGCCTCCTACGCGGTCGCGCTCGTCCCGCTGACCGCCACCACCGGGTGCGCGGCAAGCGTGGGCACGGCCTACGACCTGCCCCTGATGCACGAGACGCTCAGCTCCCCCGTGCAGGTGGACTGCCGGCCCTTCGACGGAGCGCCGGGCGACCGGATCGACCTCATGGCCGCCACCGACGTCTACGGCGGGCTCGTCACCACCATCGTCGATCCCGCGGGCACCTCGTCCTGTTCGACCGCCACCGACGACGGCAGCAGTCAGGACGGCTGCGTCCTGACCGGCACGGGTCCGTACCGGGTGATCACCCGGAGCACGAACGACTTCGTCGGCACCTACAGCATGCGCATCACCAGGCTCTCGGACCCGGCGGGCTGCACGCCGTTGGCCCCCCAGGCCTACGGCACCGCTCCTGCCACCTCCACCGACCCCTGCTGGCTGCTCCAGGTGCCCGCGGCCGGCACGTACGACGTCGGCGGGATGTCGGTCTACCGTCAGGACGGCACGCGCCTGTGCGTGCAGGGCGCGGCTTCCTGCACCTTCCCGGCAGCGGGCGCGTACCCCCTGGTCTTCCGGCCGGCTCACTCCGACGAGACGGTCTTCTCGCCGGTCTTCGTGTCCCCCACGCAGACCGAGGGGTGCGTGTCGGCGACCGACACCGGCTTCAGCAGCGGCCCGCTGCGGGTCGACCTGAGCGTCGCGGGCGTGCGCGACTGCCTCACGCTGCCCACGGCGTCGGGCAACGGCCTCTACCTGGTGGCGAGTCCTTCCGAGGACGGGGACAGGCCCGTCGAGACGGTCTACGACGCCGAGGGCGTCAAGCAGTGCGAGAACGAGTACTCGTTCGGCGTCTGCAAGCTGACCGGCACCGCCCCCTTCCACCTCGTGCTGACGGCGCCCGCGGGTGTCTACGGGCTGACCATCCAGCGCACCGGTGACGCGACCGGCTGCATCGGGTGGCCGCAGTCCCCGTTCGGGGGCTCCACCGGCACCCAGGTCCAGCTGACCACGGCGCTCCAGACCGCTTGTCTGGCCCTCCCCGCGAACGGCCACTCCACGGCGGAGATGTTCGACTACACCAACACCGGCAACCGGGTCAACGCCTCCGTGCGGGTGTACGACGCCACGGGCGACCAGGTGTGTGCGACCGTCGCAAGTTCCGCGACCACCTGCCGTTTCGCCGCCGGCGTGGGCTACACCGCTGTCCTCGTCGGCACGGGCGGCGCCGACACCTACCACCTCGTGCGCCGGGACGTCTCGTCCACGGCGAGCTGCGCCGCCGCGGCGTCGCTGACCGTCGGCGGTCCTTCGACCGGCTACACCTTCACCTCGGCCCTGGACTCCCGCTGCCTGCGCGTCCAGGCCGCCGCCACGGACAAGCTCTGGCTGTCCGTGCGGACGCCGACCGCCGCTGCGGACAGCGGTGCGGACCTCCTTGTCGTCGATGCCACCGGCACGATCGTGTGCTGGCAGCAGGGCGCCTCGTGCAGGGTGAGCGGCTCGACGTCATACGCCGTCATCGTCCTCGCCTCCGGCTACGCGGGCACGCCGATCGCCGCGCACGTGGACACCTGGAGGGTGGGTACCGCCTCCGGCTGGGTGTCGCAGTGCACGGCCAACTCCCTGTCCCCTGACGGGTTCTCGCTGCGGAGCGGGTCCCTCACCGAGACCTCCACGGCCTACTGCGGAGTGATGCAGGTCAAGCCGTGGCAGGGCTTCGACGTGTACGGGACCGACAGCGACCCGGCGTCCGCACCGGCGCTCGGCCTCTACAGCAGCGCCAACTGGAACGGCACGTCCTTCGACTACGGCTACCAGTGCATCGGGAGCGGGGCCGACTTCGACTACCAGTGCTCCGTCAGCGGTGGTGTCGCCGCGACGCAGGTGGTCTTCGTCCTCAGCCCGGGTGGCGCCACGCCTCCCCTCCAGTACACGATGCAGGGCGTGTGCCGCTCCCACTGCTCGACGCCGCCCAAAGCGGCGGACCTGACCTCGGTGGCACCCGCGTCGGGGCCGGCCGGGACGCGGAACCAGGTGGTCATCCACGGCAGCAACCTGACGCTCGGCACCGAGGTGGACCTGGCCAAGGACGGCGAGCAGGCGAGCAACTACACGATGTCGACTCCCGTCTCCGTCAGCGCCGACGGCACCACACTGACGGTGCTGCTCAGCACCGAGGGCCTGGCGCCTGGCACGTACGACATCGTGCTCGACAGCAACGGCTACACGGTCGGCACCCGTTCACCCGGCTATCTGCCGGGCGGATACACCGTGACCGCGGCGAGCCTGCCCAAGTGGGGCGGCCCGGCGCACGTCACCGACCCCCCGGCGATCTTCGCTCCCGGGGGCAAGCGGCCCCCGCCGAAATGGACCGTACCCACCTCCTGAGCCCCGGCCCCGCCGACAAGTGCCCGACCCAGAAGGGCCCCGCCTCCCGCGGGGCCCTTCGTCGTGGTGGCCGCCGCATCGCGAATCCACCCGACCGGGCGGCACATGCGGGGTGGGTCGTGGCGAAGAAGCCCTGCTCAGCAGAGGTGTGCCATGTTGGGGACAAGTGGCCGAACCCCCCGGGGCGCTGGATCCCGATGTGCCGGGATCGCGTCGGCCGCGGCGGAGCGACAGCGAGTCCTGGAGGTTCGGTGCGAGTCCTGCTCATCGCCGGCGCGGTCAACAGCCTCACCCAGCGGGTGCAGGCAGAACTGCGCGACCGCGGCCACACCGTGGCCGTCGCGCCGGTCCGTGACGCCCATACGGTGCGGACCGCGGTCGCCGAGCACGACCCGGAGCTGATCATCGCTCCCATGCTCAAGACCGCCGTTCCCGAGGACGTGTGGTCCCGGCACACCTGCCTGATCGTGCATCCGGGTCCACCCGGCGACCGGGGGCCGTCGGCTCTGGACTGGGCGATCCAGGAGGGCGCATCCACCTGGGGTGTGACGGTCCTTCAAGCGGACGCCGAGATGGACGCGGGAGACGTGTGGGCGTCGGCCTCCTTCGACATGCCGCCCACCGGCAAGAGCGATGTGTACCGCGGTGAGGCGTCCGACGCGGCCTTGGACGCCGTGCTCGTCACGGTCGACCGTTTCGCCTCCGGCTGCCACCGGCCCGCACCGCAGTCCCCGCGCGGCCGGGGCGCAAGGCCGTACCTGCGGCAGAGCGAGCGCCGCATCGACTGGCGGACCGACGCCACAGCAGACGTCCTGCGCAGGCTGCGTGCGGCGGACTCCCAGCCGGGTGTGCTCGACGACCTGCTGGGCGGTCAGTGGTACCTGCACGGTGGCCACGCCGAGGACCGGCTGCGCGGGGAACCAGGCAGGGTCATCGCCACCCGTGCACAGGCGATCTGCCGTGCGACGGTCGACGGCGCCGTGTGGATTCCCCAGTTGCGCGCCCGCCGCACCCCCGCTGATCCGCCCGGCGTCAAACTGCCCGCCACCCTCGCGCTCGGCGCCGCACTGCCGCGGGTCCCCGAAATGCCCGTACCGCTCGGCTTGCCCGTGTGGCGCGACACGTTCAGCGACATCCGGTACCGCGAAGAGGAAGGCGTCGGCATCGTCGGGTTCTCCTTCCCCGGAGGCGCCATGAGCACGGCCCAGTGCCGCCGGCTGCTGGACGCCTACCGGTACGCCTGCTCGCGGCCCACACGTGTGATCGTCCTCGGCGGCCACCGGGACTTCTTCTCCAACGGCATCCACCTGAACGTCATCGAGGCCGCCGCCGATCCGTCGGCCGAGTCGTGGGCCAACATCCAGGCGATCGACGATCTCGTGGAGGCGGTGCTCACCACCACCGACCGGTTCGTCGTCTCCGCGCTCGGCGGCAATGCGGCCGCCGGCGGGGTGATGCTGGCGATCGCCGCCGACGAGGTGTGGTGCAGGAGCGGAGTCGTCCTCAACCCGCACTACCGCCTGATGGGCCTGCCCGGCTCGGAGTTCTGGACCTACTCGCTGCCTCGCCGGGTCGGTCCTGAGACCGCCGACTGGTTGACGCGCAACCCCGAGCCGCTGAGCGCCGCCGCCGCTCAGCGGCTCGGCATGGTGGACCGGATCCTGCCGAGCAGTCCCGAAGGCTTCGCCGCACGGGTGATGGAGCTGGCCGGGGACCTGGCCGCGGATCCGGCGACCCATCAGCGCCTTGCCGAGAAGAAGAACACCCGGGCCCGGGATGAGACGGCCAAACCGCTGGCGGCCTACCGGGCCGAGGAACTCGCCCGGATGAAGCGGGTCTTCTTCGACCCGGCGGCGCCCTACCACGCGCTGCGACGGGCGTTCGTCCGCAAGGAGCCCTCGCCGAGCTGATGCCGCGGGCCGCGGCGCTCAGGACGCGACGGCGCCAGCGGCGTGGACGGCCGGCCTGCGGTCAGACTTTGGGCTGACGTCACTCGTGCTGACGAGTGACGTCAGCCCAATAACGGAGCCCCCCATCTTGATGCCCGGCGCCACGCCCGCTCGGTCGCATGCGGCCCTGCCGGTAGGTTCAGGAGGCCAGGCTTGCGAGCCTGGGCCGCGTGCCGCTCGGACTTGTCACCAGGGGGACAGGATGAATGAGTCAGGAAGAGTCGAGGCGTTCAGCGATGGGGTCTTCGCGATTGCGATCACCCTGCTGATCCTGGAGATCAAGGTGCCCGAGGACGCGCGGGACAACCTGTGGTCGACGCTGGGCGGCCAGTGGCCGTCCTACGCCGCATACGTGGTGACCTTCCTGATCATCGGCGTGATGTGGGTCAACCATCACACCGTCTTCCAGTCCATCGCCCGGGTGGACCGGAAGCTGCTGTTCCTCAACCTGGTGCTGTTGATGGGTGTTGCGGCGTTGCCGTGGCCGGCGGCGGTGGTGGCTCGCTACCTGCGGGAGGGGAACGCGGCGCAGGTCGCCCTCGCCGTCTACGGGTTGTTCATGGTCTTCCATGCACTGGTGTTCCAGGCGCTGTGGTGGCATCTGACCCGCACCGGCCACCTCTTCGACGACCGGGTCGACGTCGCGGCGGCTCGCGCCACGCGGGCGCGCTTCGCTCTCGGGTCGGTCGCGTACCCCATCACGGTCGGCCTCGCCTTCGTCTCGGCCCCGCTGACGCTGGCGGTGCACGGATTGCTCGCCGTGTACTACGCGTTCAACCAGGTCCCGGTGCCGAGCAAGGCGGAAGCTGCGTCCGCGGAGCCTGCTGCGGGTTAGTGCTGCCGAGGATGTGGGGCCGGGCCGTGGTTGTCCGCGCCGCACAGGAGCATCACCGACGCGCGGAACCGGTCCGCAGCGGTGCGCGGGTCCACCAGGCCGGAACGGACCTGCTGGTCAGCGGTGTGGCCGAGGGCGATTGTCGCCGCCACCAGCCAGTCGGTGTCCAGCGTGGTGGTGAACTCGCCGCTTTCGCGGCCGCGGCGGATGAGCGATTCGAGGCTCTCCTGGACCGGCGCGTGCCGTTCGGCGTCCGCCTCGGGGTGGGGCTCAGGATCGCCGAGGGCCGTCTGATCGGCGAGAAGCGTGCCGGCGGCGGCGAGGAACCGGTCGAGGGCCTCGGTGGCGCCACCGGCCTCGGGGGCGGCGGCCTCCAGCGCGGTGTACGCCTGGCGGCTCAGTTCGTCACGTACTGCCGTCAGCAATCCTTCCCTGGTGCCGAAGTGCACATATGCGGTCTGCCGCGCCACCCCGGCGGCGGCCGCGATCTCCGCCATGCCTGCCTCCGGGCGCGAGGCGAGGATGCGGATCGCCGCCGAGACCAGGGCGGCGCGGTTGCGGGAGACCTCCACCCGCTGACGGCGGCGCCTTATATCTGACACGGTTGACAAGCCTAACAGGCTGCTCAAGAGTGACGAGCATGACAGCGACAAGCGAGGCAACCGAACGGGCGGCCCGCCGCCTCCTGCTCGACTACACCCGCGACATCGGCCAGTCCGACGAGGATCCGGCGGTGGTCGTGGACCGCACCATGACGGACGATGTCGTCTGGTTCAGCGACGGCGCCGCCCTCACCCGGGAGCAGCTGATCGCCCATGCGGCCCCGGTGCGAAAGAACGTCATCAGCGGCGAGCTGCTGATCGACGAACTCCTCGTCGACGGCGGGCGGTTCGCCGCGCGCTGCCGCATGGCCGTGGAGCACCGCAAGCTCGGCAGAGTGTCGATGGACTGGATCCTGATGGGCGAGGTCGCCGATGACGGGCGGGTGCGGCGCGTCCATCAGCTTGCCCGCACGGCCTGACGATCCGGCGCCGGTTGCCCAGGGGTGCAGCCGGCGGATGCCGGGTGCGTCATCGCCCGGCGGCGGCGCACCGAACGTCCCGACGGAAAAGCGCGGCCCACAGGAAGGTCTTGCCGAAGAGCGGCGACTCGGGAGGCTCTTCCCGCATCCGGCGCAGTTCGACCTCCACCAGGTCGGAGAAGATCCAGCGCAGTGATTCGGGCGTGTACGCGAGGCCGCCCCGCAAGTCGCGTTCGCGGTAGAGGTCCGCGTCGGCGAGCGCCGTACCCATTCCGGCCTCGCCGGCGGCGAAGCAGGTGAGCGCGAAGTGCCCACCGGGGGCCAGGACGCGGTCGAGGAGAGCCAGATAGCCGACGCGGCGGTGCGGCGGCAGGTGGTGGAAGCATCCCGAGTCCACAACCAGGTCATACGGGCCGGTCAAGTCGGTGGCGGCGGCATCGAAAGCGTCACCGCACAGGAAGCGGACGTCAGCTCCGACCTCGCGAGCCCGGCCCTCGGCCCAGTCGACGGCCACCGGGGACAGGTCGACGGCGTCCACCTCGAAGCCGTGCGATGCGAGGTGCAGGGCATTGCGGCCCGCCCCGCATCCGAGGTCAAGGGCCCGGCCGGGAGCGATGAGGCCCTGGGCGAGGTAGGCGGCCAGGTTCTCGTCGGGCTTTGCCGCGAAGAAGGGAACCGGCCTCGACCTGTCGGCGTAGAAGCGATCCCAGAAGTCCTTGCCGTCGCCGGTGGCCACCCGGCCGGCGAAGGACCCGGATGCGAACAGCCCGTCCAAAAGCGCGAACAGGTCCTCGACGGTGCGTACGGTCCGGTCCATCCGGCCCCCTTTCCACCAGGGCCGATCGTAGGGGTGAAGGGGGTGAATGGCCAGGTCAGACCATGTTTCCCGAGGTCCGGAGCGGGCTGCTGCGGGTGTCTGGCGAGACCGGCGAGGACCTCGCTCCGCACCCCGGCCCCGCGCCCCTCCAGGCCCCCCTCCGTGGCCGGGAAAGGGCCACTCCGGGCCCCGGCCGGCAGACTTTCCCCACGAGTTCCGCGGACATCGGCGGAACACCGATCACTGGTGGCTGACATTCAACTCCCCCCGCTTCACACCTGGTTGTAGGATTTTCCAACCGGTGGAGAACGGTGGGATGAATGGGTGAGCCGATGAGCAGCCAGCAGCCCGAGGTGTCGCCTCGGCAATGGCACGGTGTGCACAAGGCGCTCGCCGATCCCCTGCGCATTCGGCTCCTCGAGGCGCTCTGGGAGACGCCGCAGTCCGTACGTGAGCTCGCCGTCAGCGCAGATCTTCCGGCTGACCGGCTCTACTACCACCTGGGGCAGCTCGAGCGGGCGGGGCTGATCGAGATTGCGGAGTACCGGCCGCTGGCGCGCGGCAAAGTCGAGCGGATCTACGCCCCCGCGGTGACGGAACCGCCAGGTGATGCCGGAAGCCCGGAGGAGATGGCCGAGTTCCTGGGCTCGATGCTGGACGCCACCAGGGCCGACATCAGCACGGCCTGCCGGTCCCGGCAGGCCGGCGCCCGCCGAGAGGTCGAGCTTCACCGTGGTGCGCTGCGACTGACCGACGAGGCACTCGCCGAGCTGCGTGGCCACATCGCCCGCCTCGCCACCCGATTCGGCGACCGGGACGCCCCCGGGATCTGGACGCGGGTCGTCATCACGCTTGTCGACCTTCAGGACCGGCCGTCCTCTGACACCACAACCCTGCCGGGGAGGTCGTCGTGAACGACGGCGAGGAACACACGCCCAGTGCCCTGTTACGAGCCTCGGACGCCGAGCGCGAACGGGTCGAGGCGCGGTTGCAACACCACTTCGCGGTCGGCCGGCTGACGCTCCCCGAACTCGAGGAGCGCGTGGCGGTGGCCTACGAAGCGCAGACCCGCGGGCAACTCGACGTCCTCTTGGCGGACCTGCCGGCGGAACCGGAAGAGCCCGCTCGACCCGTCGATGTGGTCGACTCGCGGCTGCTGGTCATCCTGCTGTGCTGCTCGCCGCCCGCGGCGCTCGTCTACTGGCTCCTCTCCCGGCGCGCGGCGCGCCGAAGGGGCACGCCGCTCTGCGGCTGATCGGCGTTGTCACAGGCCCGCGGTGGTGGCCCGGCCCTGGCCCCGGTGCCGGGCGGGACCGGGGCCAGGCTGTGGGACGGGTGACTGCTCAGTCCGCCAGTTGCCGGTAGGCGGGCAGGGTCAGGAAGTCGACGTACTCGGCGTCGAGAGCCGTGCGCAGCAGCAGATCGTAGGCCTCGCTCCACTTGCCCGACGCGAAGGCGTCCTCGCCGATCTCGGTGCGGATCGCGGTGATCTCGTCGGCCGCGACGCGGCGGACCAGCTCGGGGGTGGCCTTATCGCCGTTGTCGAAGACGACACCGGTGTTGGTCCACTGCCAGATCTGCGAGCGGGAGATCTCCGCGGTGGCCGCGTCCTCCATCAGGTTGAAGATGGCGACCGCGCCCATGCCGCGCAGCCAGGCCTCGATGTAGCGGATGCCGACCTGGACGGCGTTGCGCAGCCCCTCGTAGGTGGGGCTGGCGTCGAGGGAGGCGATGTCGATGAGTTCGGCCGCGGTGACGTCGACGTCCTCGCGCAGCCGGTCCTTCTGGTTGGGGCGGTCGCCGAGGACCGCGTCGAAGGAGGCGCGGGCGATCGGCACCAGGTCCGGGTGCGCGACCCAGGAGCCGTCGAATCCGTCCGCCGCCTCGCGGTCCTTGTCCGCCTTGACCTTCTCGAAGGCGACCTTGTTGACCTCGGCGTCCCGGCGGGACGGGATGAAGGCCGCCATTCCGCCGATGGCGTGCGCACCGCGCTTGTGGCAGGTGCGGACCAGCAGTTCGGTGTACGCCCGCATGAACGGCGCGGTCATCGTGACCGCGTTGCGGTCCGGCAGCACGAAACGGGCGCCGCCGTCGCGGAAGTTCTTCACGATGGAGAAGAGGTAGTCCCAGCGGCCCGCGTTGAGCCCCGAGGCGTGGTCGCGCAACTCGTAGAGGATCTCGTCCATTTCGTACGCGGCGGTGATCGTCTCGATCAGCACGGTCGCCCGGACGGTGCCCTGCGGGATGCCGAGCCGGTCCTGGGCGAAGACGAACACGTCGTTCCACAGCCGGGCTTCGAGGTGGGACTCGGTCTTGGGCAGGTAGAAGTACGGGCCCTTGCCGAGGTCGATGAGCCGCTGGGCGTTGTGGAAGAAGTAGAGGCCGAAGTCGACCAGGCCGCCCGGCATCTGCTCGCCGTCCACGGTGAGGTGCCGCTCGTCGAGGTGCCAGCCGCGCGGCCGGGTCACCACGGTGGCCAGCTCGTCGGCGGGGCGCAGCGCGTAGGTCTTGCCCTCGGGGGAGGTGAAGTCGATCCGCCGCTCGTAGGCGTCGATCAGGTTCCGCTGGCCGCCGATGACGTTCTCCCAGGTGGGTGCGGAGGCGTCCTCGAAGTCGGCGAGCCAGATCCGCGCACCGGAATTCAGCGCGTTGATGGTCATCTTGCGGTCGGTGGGTCCGGTGATCTCCACCCGGCGGTCGTTGAGCGCGGCCGGCGCCGGCGCCACCCGCCAGCTGCCGTCCTCGCGGATGTGCGCGGTCTCGGGGCGGAAGTCCAGGGTCGCGGTGCGGGCGATCTCCGCGCGGCGTTCGGCGCGCAATGCCAGCAGTTCGGCGCGCCTGGGCGCGAAGCGGCGGTGCAGCTCGGCGAGGAATTCCAGTGCCCCGGGGGTCAGCACCTCCTCCTCGCGCGCCACGTGGTGCCCGGCCGTCCCGGTGACGACGGCTGCGGACGAAGGGGTCGGTGCGGACATGCGGTCATTCCTCCAGAACGGGTGCGCGACACGCCGTCGTGCGTACTGGTGGCACGCGGTGCCTTGCCGCCGCGAGCCGCGGGCGCTTCTGCAAGGTGGAGCATAGTTTTCGCAGTGCGGAAGTTCAACGTTTTGTGGCACGCGGTGCATCGGGCGCCAGAAGCCGCAGGTCGATGGGGGTGTCGATATCGGCCGGGTCGGCGATGTCGGAGCAGTCCACCAGGATCGTCTGGGTGACGTGCTCGCGCAGATACGTCCTGGCCCCCCGGTCCTCGCCCGCGCTGCCCGCGACACCCGCCCAGCGTGCGGCGCCGATCAGCACCGGGTGCGCGCGGCGCTCGCCGTAAGCGGCCGACACCAGCGCCGACAGCAGGTCGTCGCCGGCCCGCGCCGCCGCGACCACCCGGGCGACCGCAGCCGCACCCACCCCCGGCTGGTCGACCAGCGCGATCACCACCGCGTCCGGGCGCGGCCGCACCGACGCCAGCGAGGCCAGGCCCGCGCGCAGCGACGAGCCCATGCCCTCCGGCCAGTGCGGATTGTCGACCAGCAGGCAGTCGGGCAACTCCGCCGTGGCCCGCACCTCCTCGGCCGCCGCACCGAGCACCACGTGCAGCGGCCCGCAGCCGCCGTCGCGCAGCGCGCGCACCGCGTGCTCCACCAGCGGGCGGCCGCCGTACGGCAGCAGTGCCTTCGGCCGCCCGCCCAGTCGCCGCCCACCCCCGGCCGCCAAGAGCAGCCCGGCCACCTCGCCCTTTGTGTCCATGCCTCCTGCATACCGTCTGCCCGGCCGCAGCGGAACAGGCCGCAGCCGGGTCGGCGTGTTCCGGTATCGTCTGGCCAGGGGCCGGGAGGGGCGGTACGGGGCATGTCCGCGCAGTCCTCCCTCCCACCGGCCGACACGGGAGCGTGCCCGCACACCGCGTCGGGCGGGCTTGTCCGCGTAGGCCCGAGGATCGGGGACTGATGGGCGCTCAGCACACCGGCGGCGAGGTCCGTCCCGGGCACGCCGGGCACCCGGGGCCGCTGTACCAGCCGCTCACGCCCGACGATCCCGCGGTCGTCGCGGGGCACCGGATCGCCGCCAGGCTCGGCGTCGGAGCCCTCGGCCCGGTCTACCTCGCCTACGCGCCCGACGGCCGGCCTGTCGCCCTCACCGCGGTCCGCCCGGAACTCGCCGCCCGCTCCGGCTTCGCCGCCGCCTTCGAACACGACGTGCAGGCCGTACGGCGGGTGCACGGCCCGTATACGGTTCCGGTGCTCGGCAGCGGACACGACGGTTCCCGCTACTGGCTGGCCGCCGGCTACGTGCCCGCGCTCAGCCTGCACGCCGCCGTCAGCGGCACCGGGCGGCCGCTGCCCGTCCCCGTCGTCCTGCGCCTGGTCGCCGGTGTCGCCGAGGCGCTGCGCGCCGTCCACCACGCCGGAGTCGTCCACGCCGGGCTCGGCCCCGGTACGGTGCTGCTCGCCGCGGACGGGCCGCGTGTCACGGGCTACGGCGTCACCCGCGCGGCCGCCGACGCCCCCGGCATCCCCGCGTACTCCTCGCCCGAGCAGGCCGCGGACAAGCCGCCCGTCCCGGCCACCGACGTCTTCGCCCTCGGACAGATCGCGGCCTACGCGGCCATCGGCACGGCACCGTTCGGCGCGCGCGCCCTGCACGAGGAACCCGACCTGTCGGAACTGCCAGGCGAGCTGCGGGAGATCGTCACCCGCTGCCTGATCAAGGACCCGGCCCTGCGGCCCTCGCCGTCGCAGGTCATCGCGATGTGCACGCAGGCCACCCACCGCCGCCCGCCCAGTCCGTGGCTCCCGACCCCCCTCCAGACCCTCCTCACCCTGCCGCCGCCCCTTCCCCCTCTCCCTCCTCCCGGCACCTGGACCCACCCGCCCGTTGCCGCACCGGCGCCTTCGCCGGTCGCTGGCCCGGTCGCGCCCGGCGGCACCCCGCCGGGTGGCGTTGCGGTGCCTTCGCCGGTCGCTGGCCCGGTTGTGCCCGGCGGCACCCCGCCGGGTGGCGTTGCGGTGCCTTCGCCGGTCGCTGGCCCGGTCGTGCCCGGCGGCACCCCGCCGGGTGGCGTTGCGGTGCCTTCGCCGGTCGCTGGCCCGGTTGTGCCCGGCGGCACCCCGCCGGGTGGCGTTGCGGTGC
>NZ_JBICTO010000014.1:0-68129 GCF_043197715.1 Streptomyces sp. NPDC049040 | reverse complement strand
CTTCGCCGGTCGCTGGCCCGGTCGCGCCCGGCGGCACCCCGCCGGGTGGCGTGCCGGTGCCTCAGGGACCGGTGCCACCGCCGGCGGGTGCCCCGCATCCCCCGGGCGCGACGCCGCCGGGTGGGGTTCCGGTGCCCCCGGCAGGCGCGCCGGCGGCTCCGCCTCCGGCGGCAGTCCCGGGACCGGTGCCTCCGCCTCCGCCGGCAGCCACCCAGCACATGCCCGGCGCCACCCCGCCCGGTGGGGTGCGGGTGCCGCCTGCCGGGGGCGCCCGGCAGGCACCCGGTGCGACGCCGCCCGCTGTCCCGCCGGTGCCCCCCGGGGCAGCCCCGGGGCCGGTACCGCCCCCGGTGGGGGCGTATGTGCCCGGTGCGACGCCGCCCGGCGGTGTGCCGGTGTTCCCGGGGGTGCAGCCCGCGGCTCCGCGACGGAGGCGGGGACGGGTCGTCGTCGGGGGATGGCTGGCCGCGGCGGTCGTCGTGGTCGGGGCCGTGGCCTTCGGCGGCGGGTTCGACCGGGGGAACAGCGCCGTCGCCCGGCCGGACGGCGCGGCGGCGAAGCCGTCGCCGGTCAGCGGCATCCGGACGTACCACGACATCGGGCTCGACGCGGGCGACGGCCTCGTACTGGCGACCGACCCGCCGCAGAGCATGCCGGGGGTCGAGAACGGCACGTTCGGCTACACCGCCGACGGCGGGGCCTTCGTCTCGGACGTCACCCGCGGCGCCCTCGTGCTGCTCAGCCCGGAGACCCCCGGCACTCGCGACAGCTGCCGCGGCGAGAGCGACCTGGTCGTCTCCGTCCCCAGGGCGCAGCTCACCACCGGGTCGCGGCTGTGCGTGGTGGACGTGGACGGCACCACGACGCTGGTGACGTTCCGTCAGCTCTCGGACCCCGGCGGCCCCGTGGCCCACGCCACCCTCGACCTCATCGTGTGGCCCGCGCGGCAACTTTGACGCAGATTTCGCCGACCGTGTGGCGCAATAGCGCCCTGTCGCGTTTACTGATCGACCCCGGACCCCATGACTCGGAGGCGCCGGGGCCTGAGTGCGTGTGAGGCAGGGGCACATGGTGGTGGGGGAAACGCATGTGGTCGACGCGGACCGCAGCGAGACGGTCGTGGGGGCGGTGACCGGGGGCGGCGCGGCGTTACGCGCCGCAGTGTCCCGGCTCGAACGGGAACTGGCCGCGTACGGACGCGCATTACCTGACCGCGGCGTCGCCGAGGACGGCCTCGCCGAGCTGGCCAGGCAGGCGACCGGCGCCCCGGCGCCGGAACAGCTGCGGCACTCGCTGCTGCTGGTCGCCGCAGCGCTCGGCTCGGTCAGCGCGCTGAGGGTCCCGCTGGCCGCACTGCGGGAGGCGGTCGAGCAGCAGTTGGCCCGCTGAGCCCGGCCCTGCGCCGCACGCAGCGGAGCCCGGCGCGGGCCCGCGGCTACACCACCGGTGCCGCGCTGCTGAGCGCGAGCGCCAACTCCTTTGCCACCCCGTGCAGTACAGGCACGATCTTCTCGGTGGCCGCGTCCGTCACCCGTCCCGCGGGTCCCGAGATGGAGATCGCCGCGGCTGTCGGAGATCCCGGCACCGTCACCGCCAGGCACCGCACCCCGGCCTCCTGCTCGCCGTCGTCGACCGCGTAGCCGGCCGCGCGGATACGGTCCAACTCGGCCAGGAAGGCGTCGGGTTCCGTGATGGTCCGGTCGGTCGCCGCGGGCATCCCGGTGCGGGTCAGCAGCGCCCGCACCTCGGCCGGTGGCACCTGCGCGAGCAGGGCCTTGCCGACCCCGGTGGAGTGCGGCAGCACCCGCCGCCCGACCTCGGTGAACATCCGCATCGAGTGCCGGGAGGGCACCTGCGCCACGTAGACGACCTCGTCGCCGTCGAGGAGTGCCATGTTCGCCGTCTCGCCGGTGGCCTCGACCAGTTCGGCCAGGTACGGCCGCGCCCAGGTGCCCAGCAGCCGGGACGCGGTCTCGCCGAGCCGGATGAGCCGCGGGCCGAGCGCGTACCGCCGGTTGGCCTGCTGGCGTACGTATCCGCTGGCCAGCAGCGTCCGCATCAGCCGGTGGATGGTCGGCAGCGGCAGCCCGCTGCTCGCCGACAGCTCGCTCAACCCCACCTCGCCGCCCGCGTCGGCCATCCGCTCCAGCAGATCGAAGGCCCGTTCGAGAGACTGGACGCCCCCGGCGCGTTCAGCTGACACGTGCGATCCCCTCTGATCCCTTGCTCGCGGAAGGTGACTTTCGCTGTGCGGAATCCTACCGCTCTTGACGCCCGCGTGAAGGCTATCCACCATGTCCGTCAACAGAACGTTGAATTCTCCCGCTCCCTGCCAGGAGGTCATCCCTGTGGACGCCGTGGATCCCGTGCACGAACTGGTGCTGCGCTCGACCCGGGTCGTGACCCCGGAGGGCGAGCGCCCGGCGTCCGTCGCGGTGCGCGCCGGCACCATCACCGCGGTCCGTCCGCACGACGCGCCCGTCCCGCACGGGGTGCCCGTCACCGACCTGGGCGACGACGTCCTGCTGCCCGGCCTGGTGGACACCCACGTCCACATCAACGACCCGGGCCGCACGCAGTGGGAGGGCTTCGCCAGCGCCACCGCGGCCGCCGCGGCCGGCGGCGTCACCACCGTCGTCGACATGCCCCTCAACAGCATTCCGCCGACCACGACCACCGCCCATCTGGAGGTCAAACGGGACACCGCCCGCGGCCGGGTGCACACCGACGTGGGTTTCTGGGGCGGCGCGGTGCCCGGCAACCTGGCGGACCTGCGACCGCTCCAGGACGCGGGCGTCTTCGGCTTCAAGTGCTTCCTGCTGCCGTCGGGCGTCGAGGAGTTCCCGCAGCTGGCGCCGGCCGAGCTGGCGGCCGCCCTCACCGAACTGAACGGCTTCGGCGGCCTGTTGATCGTGCACGCGGAGGACCCCGGCACCATCGAGGGCGCCCCGCAGCGTCCCGGCCGCCGCTACGCCGACTTCCTGGCGTCCCGGCCGCCTGCCGCGGAGGACCGGGCGGTGGAGGGCCTGATCGCGCTGGCGAGGCGCCTCGACGCCCGCGTCCACATCCTGCACCTGTCGTCCGCCTCGGCGCTGCCGCTGATCGCCGCGGCCAAACGCGACGGCGTCCGCCTCACCGCCGAGACCTGCCCGCACTTCCTCACCCTGACCGCGGAGGAAGTCCCGGACGGGGCGACCGAGTTCAAGTGCTGCCCGCCGATCAGGGAGGCCGCCAACCAGGACGCGCTGTGGCAGGCGCTGGCCGACGGCACCCTCGACTGCGTGGTCTCCGACCACTCGCCCTCCACCATCGATCTCAAGGCGAAGGACACCGGGGACTTCGCCGCCGCCTGGGGCGGCATCTCGTCACTGCAACTGGGCCTGCCCGCGGTGTGGACCGAGGCCCGCCGCCGCGGCCACAGCCTCTGCGACGTGGCCCGCTGGATGTCCGCGGGCCCCGCGGCGCTGGCCGGCCTCGGCGCCAAGGGCGCCATCGCCGAGGGCCGCGACGCCGACTTCGCCGTCCTCGACCCGGACGCGGTCTTCACCGTCGACCCGGCCCTGCTGCGGCACCGCAACCCCCTCACCGCCTACGCCGGCCGCACCCTGCACGGCGTCGTCCGCGGCACCTGGCTGCGCGGCCGGCGGATCGCGGCCGACGGCGCCGTGGTCGAGCCGCACACCGGGCGGCTGCTGACCGCCCCGGGGCGCTGACCGGCCCCCGCACGCACGAGGGGTGACGCACCGGCGGACCGGTGGCGTCACCCCTCGTGACCGCCCGGAGGCGGGACTGCTCAGGCCGCGCGTCGCGCCTTGCGGCGGTGCGCCGCGATGATCTCGGCGTAACGCCGACCGCTGCCCTTGATGGTGCGCTTCTGGGTGGTGTAGTCGACGTGGACGAGGCCGAAGCGCTTGTCGTAGCCGTACGCCCACTCGAAGTTGTCCAGCAGCGACCAGGCGTAGTAGCCGGCCAGCGGCACCCCGCGGCGGACCGCGCGGGCGCAGGCCGCCAGGTGCTCGTCCAGGTAGGCGGTCCGCTCGGGATCGTCGACCTGGCCGTCGGCGCCGACGGTGTCGCGGTAGGCGGAACCGTTCTCCGTGACGAAGATCTTGCGGGCGCCGTACTCCTCGGACAGCCGGACCAGCAGCTGCTCCAGGCCGTCCGCGTTGACCTCCCAGTCCATCGCCGTCCGCCGGACACCCGGCAGGTAGACCGACTTGGCGTGCGGGGCAGGCCCGGTCGGGTCGTCGGTGATGACGTTGCGGAAGTAGTAGTTCAGGCCCAGCCAGTCCAGCGGGGCGGCGATCGACTCCAGGTCGCCGTCCTTGACCGGCAGGTCCACACCGTAGAGGTCAACCATGTCCTGCGGGTAGCCGCGGCCGTGGATCGGGTCGAGCCACCAGCGGTTGGTGTGGCCGTCGGCCCGGCGCGCGGCGGCGATGTCGGCGTCGCGGTCGGTGGCCGGCTCGCACGGGCTGAGGTTGTTCACGATGCCGACCCGCACATCGGAGTGTGCGGCCCGCAGCGCCTGCACGGCCAGGCCGTGTCCGACGTGCAGGTGGTAGGACGCGCGCACCGCCGCGGTCAGGTCCGTCCACCCGGGGGCCATGGTGCCCTCCAGGTGGCCGATCCAGGCCGAGCACAGCGGCTCGTTGAGCGTCGCCCAGTCCTTGACGCGGTCGCCGAGCGCCTCCGCGACCACGGCCGCGTAGTCGCCGAAACGTTCCGCCGTCTCACGCTCGGGCCAGCCGCCCCGGTCCTGCTGGGCCTGCGGGAGGTCCCAGTGGTAGAGGGTGGCGTTGGGGGTGATGCCCGCTTCGAGCAGCGAGTCCACCAGCCGGTCGTAGAAGGCCAGACCGGCGGCGTTCACCTCGCCGCCGCCCTGCGGCATGACCCGCGGCCAGGCTATGGAGAAGCGGTAGGAGTCGAGGTCGAGGGTCTTCATCAGGCCCAGGTCCTCGGCCGTGCGGTGGTAGTGGTCGCAGGCGACGTCGCCGGTGTCGTCGCCGTCGATCTTGCCGGGGGTGTGGGAGAAGGTGTCCCAGATGGACGGGGCCCGGCCGTCCTCGTCCACCGCGCCCTCGATCTGGTACGCGGCGGTGGCCGCTCCCCAGACGAAATCGGCGGGAAGAGCGCTGAGGTCGTTCACAAGCTGCCTTTCGGGAGGGGTTACTTGACGGCGCCGGCGGTGAGCCCGGCGACGAGGTAACGCTGGAGGAGCAGGAATCCGGCGACCACGGGAACGCTCACAACGATCGAGGCTGCCATGACCTGGTTCCAGTACACGTCGTTCTGGGTCGCGTACTCGCGCAGGCCGACCGCGAGCGTTCTGGTGGACTCGTTGGTCATGACCGAGGCGAACAGCACCTCGCCCCAGGCCGTCATGAACGCGTAGACGCTGACGGCGACGATGCCGGGGATCGCGGCCGGGACCACGACCCTGAACAGCGCGCCGAGCGGGCCGCAGCCGTCCACCTTCGCGGCCTCGTCCAGATCCCGCGGGATCGAGTCGAAGTAGCCCGCCAGCATCCAGATGGAGAAGGGCAGCGAGAAGGTGAGGTAGGTGATGATCAGCCCGAGCCGGCTGCCGTTGAGGGTGAGGCCCGTGCTGTTGCCGATGTTGACGAAGATCAGGTACAGCGGCAGCAGGAACAGGATGCCCGGGAACATCTGGGTGGACAGCACCGTCACCGTGAAGACCTTGCGGCCCATGAACCGGTAGCGGCTCACCACGTAGGCGGCGAAGATGGCCAGCACCACGGAGAAGACCGTGGCACTGACGCAGACGATCACCGAGTTCACGAAGTAGTGCGCGAGCGGGATCGTCTTCCAGATGTCGATGTACGGCTTGACCGTCAGGCTGTGCGGGATCCACTTGAACGAGCCCTGCACGTCCTGAAGGCTCTTCAGGGACGAGCTGAGCATCACGTACACGGGGACGAGCACGAAGGCCAGCAGCAGTGTCAGGACGACCCGCCGGGTCCACAGGAAGGACTTCGGCTGCGCCATCGGGGACGGCTGGTCGGTGAACCTAGACATCGTTCTCGCTCCTTCCCCTGGACGTGACCAGCAGGTATACGGCCGTCACCACGAGCAGGAAGAGCAGCAGCAGGACGGACATCGCCGAACCCGAGCCGAAGTTCCAGTTGATGAACGAGGACTGGTAGATGTGGATCGAGATCAGGTCCGCCTGGTGCGGCGGGTTCTGCCCGAACATCACGAACGGCGTGTTGAAGTCGTTGAACGTCCACAGGAAGAGCACCAGGACGATCACCTGGTTCACCGGCCGCAGCGACGGCATGGTGATCTTCCTGATCTGCTGCCAGACGCCGGCGCCGTCCATCGCGGCGGCCTCGTACAGCTCGCGCGGGATGTTCTGCAGACCGGCCATCAGCGCCAGGAAGGCGAACGGCCAGGACTTCCAGACCGACACGATGACCATGGCCCAGAAGCTGTTGTCGCCGATCAGCCAGAAGGACTTGCTCGACGTCACGTGCAACTGGTCGTGCAGGACGTGGTTCACCAGGCCGGTGTCCTGCTGGAACATGAAGGTCCAGGTGATCAGCGCCGCGTACGCGGGGAGCGCGTAGGGCACCAGGAAGATCGTGCGGATCAGGCCGCGGCCGCGGAACTTGTCCTGCAGCAGGATCGCCGCGGCGACACCGAGCAGCCAGGACAGCGCCACGGACAGGAGGGTGTAGGACAGCGTCACCCAGAACGAGTGCAGCAGTGCCTGGCCGATCGGCTGGTGGATCTTTACCGCGGCTTTGTAGTTGTCGAACCCGGCCCAGGGGGCGGTGTTCCAGTGGTGGATGTAGAACAGCGTCAGGTTCTTGAAGCTGATCAGGATGCCGAAGAACATCGGCACGATGTGGATCAGCAGTTCGGCGAGAATGGCGGGCAGCAGGAGCAGGTACGGCAGTCCGCCTCGGCGGAGCCGTTCGACGATACGCGGCCGGAGCCGGCCCCCGGCAGCGGACTTGCCGCTGCTGGGGCCGGCTTCGGGTGCACGCCTCGGGGGGGCGGTGGCAGTCATGGAGGAGAGCCGATCCTTAACTGGCGGGCATCTGCTGCTGCGCCTTGGTCAGCGCGGCCTTGACGGTTTCGTCCGTCACCGGCTTGCCGGCGGCAGCGTCGGCGAACAGGCTCTTGACGGCGGGGCCGACCAGGTTCTCGAACTGGCTCTCGTTGGCCACCTGCGGCAGCGGTGCGGCCGACTTCTGCAGCACCTCGGCGAGGACCTTCAGGTCCGGCGTCTGGAAGGCCGGGTCGCTCTGCGCCTCGACGACCGGCGGGATCGAGCCGTACTTGCCGTTGAGGACCTTCTGCTCGTCGGTGCTCGTCATGAACTTGACGAAGGCCTCGGCGGCGTCCTTGTGCTTGGTGTCCTTGAAGATGGCCATGTTGATACCGGCCACCATCGAGGTCACACCGGCGTCACCGCTGGCGCCCGCGGTCTGCGTCGGGACCGGCACCACGCCGTACTGGTCGGGCTTCATGCCGTGCGAGGCGATCGACGCGGACGCCGTCTGCCACATCATCATCGCGGCCTTGCCGGTGGCGAAGTCGGTGATGGTCTGGTTCTGGACGTACTCGGCGTTGCCCTTGGCCGCGATCTTGTCGCCGGCGATGAAGTCCACGTACTGCTTGACCGCCGCGACCTGCTGCGGGCCGGTGAAGGTCGGGCCGCCCTTGTCGTCGAACCAGCTGGCGCCGCGCTGCTTGGCCAGCACGAAGATGTGGTGGATGTTCTCCGCGCCGTTGGCACCCTCGACGGCGATGCCGTAGTGGCCGTCCTTGGTGAGCTTCTTGCCGTCGGCGACCAACTCGTCCCAGGTGGTGGGGGGGTTGGCGATGCCGGCGTCGGCGAACATCTTCTTGTTGTAGTACAGGCCGTACGCCATCGAGTACAGCGGCACGGCGGCGGGGTCCTGTCCTGCCGCACCCGCGGAGGCGATCGCGGCCGGGGCGAACCGGTCCTTGCCGCCGATGGTGCCGAAGGCGGTGTCGTCCCACGGCATGAGGGCGCCGGTCGCCTGCAGCGACGCGGACCAGGTGTTGCCGATGTTCAGGACGTCGGGGCCCTGGCCGGAGGTGGCCGCCGCCAAGATGCGGTTGAGCAGGTCGGCCCAGCCGATGACCTCGAGCTTGACCTTGATGCCGCTCTGCGCGGTGAACTTGTCCAGCTCGGTGGTGAGGGTCTTCTTGTCGGCGTCCAGGCTGGTGCCCTGGTTGCTCGCCCAGTACGTGATCGTCTGGCCCTTGAGGCTGTTGGCGTCGGCGGGCTTGCCGCTGCCGCTGCTGTCGTCGTCGGAGCCCCCGCCACACGCGGCGAGGGTCAGACCGAGCGCGGCCACGAGGGCGGTGGCCGCGAGGAGTCTGCTGGAGGTGCTGGAAGAGCGCATGACGGTTCCCTCTCAGGGGTGGGATCGCTTCAGGAAGTGAACAGCGCCTGTGTCTTAATTCAGGGCGTGATTTAACTTGTGAGAAAAGGTGGCGTCAAGACCTTGTGCAGCGATAGATTCACGCCGGACCCCCCGGGAGGGACACAAGATGGCTGAGCGAGGCAAGCGCACCGTTCGTGACCTGCGGCGCGGCAACCGTGCATCGCTTCTGCGTCATTTGTATTTCGAAGGCCCGCTGAGCCGCCAGGAGCTGGGCCGGGACACGGGTCTGAGCGCGGGGTCGATCAGTAACGTCGTTGGAGAGTTGATCGCGGACGGCATGGTCGAGGAGGCCGGCGCCGTCGAGTCGGACGGCGGGCGGCCGAGGATCCTGCTCCAGGTCGCTCCCGGCTACGGCTACGTGGTCGGCGTGGACGTCGGCGAGACCCGGGTCAGGGTCGAGCTCTTCGACCTCGCGCTGACCGAACGGGCCGCCGCCGACCTGCCGTTGTCCGACAGCGGCCACGACGTGGACCACGTCGTGCGGCTCGCGCTCGACGGCATCGAGACGGTGGTCCGCGAGGCCGGCATCGACGACAGCGAGGTGCTCGGCGTCGGCATCGGCGTCCCCGGCATCGTCGCCCAGGCCGACGCGCCCGGCGCGGTGCCCGGCGAGGGCGTCGGCATCGTCGTGCACGGCCAGACCATCGGCTGGGACGCCGTACCGCTCGGCCGGCTGCTGCGGGCCGGCACCGCCCTCCCGCTCTTCATCGACAACGGCGCCAAGACCCTCGGCCAGGCCGAGATGTGGTTCGGCGCGGGCCGCGGTTCGGACAACGTGGTGATCGCGCTGATCGGCTCGGGCGTCGGCGCCTGCGTCGTCACCAACGGCAAGCCCTACCACGGGGCGAGCAGCAGCGCGGGGGAGTGGGGGCACACCACGCTGCGGGTCGGCGGCCGCACCTGCCGCTGCGGCTCCCGCGGCTGCCTCGAGGCCTACGTCGGCGCCGAGGCGCTGCTCGGCCGCTGGCCCAGCGCGCCCGAGGGGGTCAGCGAGGAGACCGCGCTGGCCGAGCTGATCGCCGCGGCCGACCGCGACCCGGAGGCGGACGCGCTGCTCGCCGAGGCCGCCGAATACCTGGGCGCGGGCATCGCCGACCTGATCAACCTCTTCAACCCGCACCGGATCGTGATCGGCGGCTGGGCCGGGCTGATGCTCGGCCCGCGGGTGCTGCCCACCGTCAGGGAGGTCGCCGCCGCCTACGCCCTGCACCACCCCTGCGCGCAGACCTCCATCGAGCTGGGCCGGCTCGGTGCCGACGCGGTCACCGTCGGTGCGGCCACCCTGCCGCTGGCCCGCTTCCTGGACACCGGCGGCGAGCGCCCGGTCGGGCTGCCGGCCCAGGCCGACGGCGAGCGGCACGGCGATCCCGGTTCGGTGCGGAACAGAATCGCCCGGGCGGTACGTTGACGGGACGGCGCGAAGCGCGCCGGTATCACCCCATTCGGCACCGCACGTCCCTAGGAGTACCGCTGTGACCCTGCAGCAGCAGATCGTCGGCAATGCCATGCAGATGGCCGTCTGCACCCTGAACCCCGGGCAGACGGTCTACTGCGAGGCCGGGAAGTTCCTGTTCAAGACCGCCAACGTGTCGATGGAGACCCGCCTCGGCGGGCCCGGCACCCGCAATGCCGGCGGCGTCGGCCAGCAGGGCGGCGGTGGCGGTGGCGGCGGCATGGGCGGGATGCTGCGGCAGGCCATGGGCACCGCGATGCAGGTCGGCCAGCGCGCGCTGGCCGGCGAGTCGCTGGCCTTCCAGTACTTCACCGCGTCCGGCGGCGAGGGCACCGTCGGCTTCGCCGGGGTGCTGCCCGGCGAGATGCGGGCCCTGGAGCTGACCGGGTCGCGTGCCTGGTTCGCCGAGAAGGACGCCTTCGTCGCCGCCGAGGAGACCGTGCAGTTCGGCATCGCCTTCGCCGGCGGCCGGCAGGGCATGAGCGGCGGCGAGGGCTTCATCCTGGAGAAGTTCACCGGCCACGGCACCGTGATCATCGCCGGCGCCGGCAACTTCATCGACCTCAACCCCGCCGACTTCGGCGGCCGCATCGAGGTCGACACCGGCTGCATCGTCGCCTTCGAGGAGGGCATCCAGTACGGCGTCCAGCGCATCGGCGGCCTCAACCGCCAGGGCATCATGAACGCGGTCTTCGGCGGCGAGGGCCTCTCGCTCGCCACCCTGGAGGGCAACGGCAGGGTGATCCTGCAGTCCATGACGATCGAGGGCCTGGCCAACGCGCTGAAGAAGGCGCAGGGTGGTGACAAGCAGGGTCCCACCGGTGGCTTGTTCTCGACGCACGCCGGGTGACGCGGGGCACCGCCCCTTTGCTCTCATGCTCCTCTCATGTCACGGTGCGGTGACAGCTCCCCGATCGACCGGCGGCGGGCCCCCGCCCGGCGAGTAGCGTGCTGATCGCGGTCTCCACCCACCGCACCATCCGGGCAGCACCGTCAGGAAGGACCGCGATCCTCCGTGTACCGCTGGGAGACCACCAGGACCGCGCTCGCACAGCGGGTTTTCGCCACGATCCGCAGCCGGACCTACGACCAGGCCGCGGCGACCGCCGACATGCTGCTGTCGGCCGGGCTCACCACCCTGGAGATCTCGCTCACCACGCCCTTCGCGCTGGAAGCCGTCACCACCCTCGTGCGCGAGGTCGGCGACGACGCCATGATCGGGGCCGGCACGGTCGTCGACGCGACGTCCGCGCGGATGGCCATCGACGCGGGCGCGCGCTTCCTGCTGGCGCCGAACCTGGACGAGGCGGTGCTGCGCACCGGCCACCGCTACGGGGTGCCCGTCTTCCCCGGGGTGGCCACCCCGACCGAGGCGGTCCGTGCGATGGAGCTGGGCGCGGACGCGCTGACGCTGTATCCCGCGTCGGCCCTCAGCCCGCGGTGGGTCGCCGATCTCCGTACGATCCTGCCGCAGGCGCCGCTCATCCCGATCGGCGGCATCACGGTCGCCGCGGCTCCCGAGTGGGTGGCCTCCGGCGCGGTGGCGGTCGGCATGGGCTCCGCTCTCACCGAGGGCGACCGCCCGACCGTGACCAAGCGCCTCGCCGACCTCCTCGACCGCCTGGCCGACCCCACCTGACCCTGCCTGCCGTGTCCGGCGCCTCGTGCCGGGTGCGCCGCCGCAGGGTCCGGGGGAGGGGCCGGCAGGACGTGGGGCCGCCTTCCTCCCCCGCAGGGCGTGCGGGCCGCGCCCGGGTCGGTCAGCGCCCACCCGCCCCCCGCTGCCGTCGCGGCCCGCCTGCCGGGCCGGCGGTCGATTCAGTAGCCGGCGGTGAAGCGCCGCCCCCGGTGCCTCGGCTGCTCGGCCTCGTCGAGGAGCGCCACGGCCAGGTCCTCGTACGACAGCGCGGAGACGCCGTCCGCGTCGGTGACCAGTGTGTCGCCGCCCAGCCGGTGGCGCCCGGTGCGCCCGCCGGGGCCGAGCAGGGCGGCGGGGCTGAGGTAGGTCCAGTCGACACCGGTGGCCGCACGGCAGCGGGCGAGCTGGTCCGCGCAGGCGTCGGCTATCGGCCGCCATTCGGCGGGGAAGTCCGGCGCCTCGGCGACGGTGCCGCCGCCCGGCAGGGCGAGCGTCCCGGCTCCGCCGACGACCAGCAGCCGCCCCCCGGTCGCGGCCAGTGCGGCGAGCATCACCTCCGTGGCGGCGACCAGTTCGGTCTCCCTGCCGTGCGGCGGGCGGGTCGCGGTGATCACCACGTCCCGGCCTGCCGCCAGTTCCACGACCGACGCGTAGGACAGCGCGTCCCCGACCCGGCCCCTGGCGCCCGCGGGCAGTCCCGCGAGGCGTGCGGGTGTCCGCACGACGGCGTCGACCTGGTGGCCGCGAGCCAGGGCTTCCGCGACGACGCGGCGGCCGGCCGCACCCGCGGCTCCGAAAACGGTGATCCGCACGGGAGGCTCCTCAGGCTCGGGCGGGCTGTGGGCGGGCGGGAAGCACGGGCCGCAGCTGCGCGGCCACCAGGGAGCCCAGGATCAGGGCGCCGCCCAGCACTTGGACGGCCGTCAGCCGCTGGCCGAGTGCCAGCCAGCCGACCACGGTGGCGACCACCGGGCTGAGCAGCCCGAGAAAGGTGACGTCGGTCGGCGGCAGCTCGCGTATCCCCCGGAACCACAGCGCGTACGCCACCGCCGCCCCGATCAGCGTGAGATAGCCGTAGCCGAGCAGATTCCCCGGGGTCAGCGAGGACGGCGGCGGCCCCTCGGCGAGCAGCGCGACCGGCAGCAGGACCATTCCGCCGGCGACCAGTTGCCAGCCGGTGGTGGCCGGCAGCGGCGCGGGCGCGGGCCACCGCTTGCTCAGGACGACCCCGGTCGCCATCACCAGGGCGCTGCCGAGCGCCGCGAGGACGCCGAGCGTGTCGAGCCGTGCGCCCGACCGGAGCACCAGCAGGCTCACCCCTGCCACCCCCGTCAGGCCGGTGACCACCGTGCGTGCGGTGAGGCGGTCGCCGAGCAGCCCGGCGGAGAAGACCGCGACCAGCAGCGGCTGGAGCGCGCCGACGGTGGCGGCGACACCGCCGGGCAACCGGTAGGCGGCGATGAACAGCAGGGCGAAGAAGGCGCCGATGTTGAGGGTGCCGAGCAGCAGCGAGCGCCACCACCACACTCCGTGCGGGAGCCGGCGGGTGCCCGCCAACAGCAGCAGTCCTGCGGGCAGTGCCCGCAGGACCCCGGCCAGCAGGGGGCGGTCGGGCGGCAGGTACTGGGTCGTGACGTAGTACGTCGTGCCCCAGATGCTGGGCGCCAGGGCGGTCAGCAGGATGATCCCCGTTCGATTTCTTAGCACTAAGATAAAATATCTCAGTGCTAAGAGATTGGCTAGTCTGGCCCGATGGAACCGACCGAAGGCGCAGACCACGTCGACCTGGTACTCGACCAGTGGGCCAGGCGGCGGCCCGACCTGGACGTCTCACCGATGGCCGTGATCGGCAGGCTCAAGCGGCTCAGCCGCGTGATCGACGCGGAACTCCGCAAGGTCTTCGCCGAGTTCGGGCTCGACCCCGCGTCCTTCGACGTCCTCGCCACGCTGCGGCGCAGCGACCCGCCGCACCGGCTGACCCCCGCGCAGCTCATGCAGTCCTCGATGGTGACGTCGGGCGCGGTCAGCCAGCGCCTCGACCGCCTCGGGACCGCAGGCCTGGTCACCCGCACCCGCAGCGAGGAGGACGCCCGCGTCGTCCATGTCGCCCTCACCCCCGCGGGGCTCGCGCTGATCGACCAGGCGCTGCCGGCCCACGTCGCCAACGAGCACCGCCTGCTCGCCGCCCTCGATCCCGCGGCCCGCACCGAGGTGGCGTCGACGCTGCGCACCCTCCTGCTGTCCCTCGGCGACGCCACCTGACGGCGCGGCCCCCCGCCCGGCGGGCGGCGGTCGGGACCCGGGCATGGCCGGCGGCACCCGCGCCCGGCGGGGGCGCGGCGGCCGCGTAAAATTGCGCGGCCGGGGGGAGCATCCCCCCATCCCAGCCTGGAGGCAGCCGTGATCGTCGCCGTACCCGGTTCGAAGTCCGTGACGGCACGCGCGTTGTTCCTGGCCGCGGCGGCCGAGGGGGAGAGCGTCCTGCGCAAGCCGCTGGTCTCCGACGACACCGACGGCTTCGCACAGGCCCTCGCCACCCTCGGCTACGACGTGCGGCGCGGGGCGCAGGAGTGGCGCGTCACGGGCCGCCCCCAGGGCCCGTCGCGGCCCGCCGCCGAGGTGGACTGCCGCGACGCCGGCACCGCGGCCCGCTTCCTGCCCGCCCTGGTGGCGGCCGCCACGTCAGGCACCTACCGCTTCGACGCCTCGGCCCAGATGCGCCGCCGCCCGGTGGCCCCCCTCACCGACGCGCTCCGCGCGCTCGGCGTGGACCTCGTGCACGACGGTGCCGAGGGCCATCTCCCCCTCACCGTGCGGGCGGCCGGGCTGAAGGGCGGTGAGGTGGTGCTCGACGCGAGCCTGTCCTCGCAGTTCCTGACCGCGCTGCTGATGACCGGCCCGCTGACGGCCGAAGGGCTGCGGATCAAGGTGACCGGCATCGTCTCGGTGCCCTACGTCGAGATCACCCTGGCGATGATGCGCAGCTTCGGCGTGCAGGTGGCCCGCGAGGGCGACACCTTCGTCGTGCCGCCCGGCGGCTACCGTGCGGCGGACTACGCGATCGAGCCGGACGCCTCGGCGGCCAGCTACGTCTTCGCCGCCGCCGCGCTCGCGGGCAGGACCGCCACCATCCCGGGGCTGGGGCGCGGCGCGTTGCAGGGCGACCTCGGGTTCGTCGAGGTGCTGCGCGCGATGGGCGCCGAGGTGGAGATCGGCGAGGACGCCACGACGGTGACCGGCACCGGCCGCCTGTCCGGGGTGACCGTCAACATGCGGGACATCTCCGACACGATGCCCACCCTCGCGGCCATCGCCCCTTTCGCGGACGGCCCGGTGCGTATCGAGGACGTCTACAACACCCGCGTCAAGGAGTGCGATCGCCTGGACGCGTGCGCGGAGAACCTGCGCGCTCAGGGCATCGGGGTCGAGACCGGCCGGGACTGGATCGAGATCAGCCCCGGCACACCGGCCCCCGTGCAGATCGCCTGCCGCGGCGACCACCGGATGGCGATGAGCTTCGCGGTCGCCGGACTGCGCACGCCGGGCACGACCTTCGACGACCCGGAGTGCGTGAAGAAGACCTTCCCCGGGTTCCACGAGTTCTTCGCCGACCTGCGGGCGGGCTGGGGCGTCTGACGCTGCGGCGACGCGCCGGGGGAGGAATTGGGCCGAAGAAGCGTTTCGCCGGATGTGTCCGGATTTAGGGTGATGTCCGTACGTCTCGCTTCCATGAAAGGGTCACCCGTGCGCATCCGTACGACCTTTGCCGCCGCCGTCTGCGCGGCAGGTATCGCGCTGTCCTTCCCGATGTCCGCCCACGCGGCCGACGGCCAGTTCTACTACACCTACGGCAACGGCCAGGTCGGCATCCTGGACAGCCCCCCGAGCCAGCAGTGCGTCACGCTGCCCGAGGTCGCGGACGAGAGCGTGGCACCCGCCAACGCCCCCTACAACGCGACCGGCTCCACGGTCACGGTCTTCACCGGTCCGGACTGCACCGGTGAGTACTTCACGCTGCGCCCCGCGAGCGACACCGCGACGCAGGCCGCACCGGAGGTTGCGCCGCAGGGTGACACGCAGGCCGCTCCGCAGGGTGCCGCGCAGGTTGCGCCGCAGGGTGCTGTCCAGACTGCGCCGCAGGGTGACGCGCAGGTTGCGCCGCAGGTTGCCCCGCAGGCTGCTCCGCAGGTCGCGCCGGCAGGTGACGCGCAGGTTGCGCCGCAGGGCGACGCGCAGGCTGCTCCGCAGGTCGCGCCGGCAGGTGACGCGCAGGTTGCGCCGCAGGGTGACGCCCAGGCGGCGCCGCAGGTCGCGCCGCAGGGTGACGTCCAGGCGGCGCCGCAGGTTGCCCCGCAGGCTGCTCCGCAGGTCGCGCCGGCGGGTGACGCGCAGGCGGCGCCGCAGGGTGACACGCAGGCTGCTCCGCAGGGTGCCGTGGCGGGTGCTCCGCAGGTCGCGCCGGAAGGCGACACGCAGGCCGCGCTGCAGGGTGCGCCGGAAGGTGACACACAGGCCGCGCCGCAGGCCGCGCCGCAGAACGTGCCGGACGGCCTGACGATGCGCTCGGTCGTCTTTTCCTGACCCGGCTGCCGGGGCCTGCCGGGGCAGGCCCCGGACGTCGCAGCCCGCGGTGTCGGCGGCCCGGGGTAGTGTCCCCTTCCAGGACCGGTACATCGAGATCCGCCAGGGGAAGATCCGCGATGAGCAGCGCCGACAGCAGCACGCACGAGGGTTTCTCGGCCGAGGAACGGGCCGCGATGAAGGACCACGCCAAGGAGTTGAAGACGGCGGCGCGCCGCAGCGCGCGAGGCGCGGACAAGGCGGCCGAGGCGGAGCGTGACGTCCTGGCGAAGATCGCCGAGATGCAGGACTCGGATCGGGTCATGGCAGAGCGAGTCCACGCGGTCGTCACGGCGAACGGCCCGTCCCTCGCACCGAAGCTCTGGTACGGAATGCCCGCCTACGCCCTCGACGGCAAGGTCGTCTGCTTCTTCCAGAGCGCGGAGAAGTTCAAGGCGCGCTACGCCACCCTCGGTTTCAGCGACCAGGCGAAGCTGGACGAGGGCACGATGTGGGCGGCCGGTTTCGCTCTCACCGAGGTGACAGCCGAGGTGGAGGAGCGGATCGCGGCCCTGGTCAAGCGGGCGGTCGGCTGACCGTTCCGCGGGCAGCGGCCCTCAGCCGGTCGGGGCGACGACGGGTTCGCGGTCGAGCGTGATGCCGAAGTGCTCGCGGTAGGCGGCCAGGATCTCACCGTCGCCCAACTTCCGCTCCTCCCGGCGGTCCCCGCCGCCGGTCAGCACCAGCCGCCGCCCGCTGAGAGTCACCCTCCCCGCCTCGGTCAGCTTGGAGCAGACCAGCGACTTCCGGAAGTGCGACGCCGGCGACGTGCACTGCCACCAGCAGGTCGGCTCGAAGTCGCCCAAGACGTGCGGGCGTTGCTCGACCCGGTAGACGGCCTCGCCGCCGCGCGAGACGTCGAGGTCGCCCTCCGCCGTCTCGGTGATACGGAAGACGCCGCCCGGATCGTGCTGCTCGGCCCTGCTGCGGTAGGCCAGCGGGTGGTGGGTGTGCCGTCCGAAGCCGACGTCCGCCAGCCAGGGCCCGGTGCCGTCCGCCGTGGTGACCCGCAGCGCCATGTGGTCGAACGGTGGCCCGAGCAGACCACCCTCGGCGAAGACGCGCGCGGCCAGCAGGTCCACCCCGAAGCCCAGCGACCGCAGCAGCGCGGCGAAGGCGCCGTTGAGTTCGTAGCAGAAGCCGCCGCGCCGGGCTCCGACGATCTTCTCGACGAGGGCCGCTTCCTCCAGGACGACGTCCTCCCCGAGGTGGATCGACAGGTTCTCGAACGGCACGGTCAGCAGGTGCCGCAACTGGAGCGTACGCAGGGCGTCCGCGTCGGCGGCGGTCGGGCGCGCGGCGCCGATCCGACGAAGGTAGGCGTCGGCCTGGGAGGAGTCCATGCCACCTTTCTACGCGGTGGCGGGGCCGGACGCGCCGCGCGCCGCCGGTTCCCTCGGTGGCGTACGTTGAGGGCGTCCAGCCCCGGGCGGGTCAACCGACCAGCGCCCAGACGAGCTTCCCCACGCCCTGGCGTGAGCTGACCCCCCATCGGCGCCCGGTGAGCGCATCGACCAGGGCGAGGCCGCGGCCGCCTTCGTCGTCGTCCGCCGGCCGCCGCATCTGCGGCATCCGGTCGTTGGCGTCGTGCACCTCGATCCGGATGCCGCCGCCTTGCGGCAGGCGCTCGTACCGGGTCTCGACCAGGCGCCCCGCGGGCGTACGGGCGTGCCGCACGGCGTTCGTCAGCAACTCCGAGAGCACCAGTTCCGCAGGGTCGGCGAGGTGGTCCAGGCCCCACCCGCTGAGGGCCGCCCGCAGTTCGTGCCGGGCCCGCCCGACGGAGTGCCCGGTGAGCGGCCAGCGGCTGACCACAGGCCCGGGCGTGCTTGCGTCGGTGACCTGACCGCCGGTCATGGACGTTTCCATGGACTGCTCCTCCGTGCGTACTAGCGGCACTTCCTGTACCGAACTACGCACAGCGTGACGTGACCGGGGATAGCCTTGACAGGAGGCCAGGCTCTCCAACGAGCTTTGGAGGAAGAGGGAGTTCCACGTGGTACGCAGCCAGGATCCCGACGCGCTGAGCCCCGTTGAGTTCTATGGGCAGGAGATCCAGCGCCGCAGAGAGCTGATGGGCCTGACGCAGGCAGCGCTCGGCGAGAAGGTCGTCATCTCGCCGCAGATGATCGCCCACTTCGAGGCCGGGCGCCGCAAACCCCGCCGCGATGATGCCAAGCGCCTCGACCAGGCGCTTGCCACGGACGGGTTCTTCCACCGGATGCGAGGGACGCTGGATGATGCGCGGTTCGCCGATCACTTTGCCACCGCCGCAGAATTGGAACGCCTCGCGACCGTGATCAAGTGCTATGGGGCGAGCCTGGTGCCCGGGCTGCTGCAGGTAGAGGGCTACACCCGGGCGGTGTTCCGAGCCGGGATCGCGAACCCTACAGAGCGCGATGTAGAGCAGCGGGTCGCCAGTCGGCTGGAGCGGGCGACGATCCTGGATGATCCGGACGGCCCCTGCCTGTGGGTGCTTCTGGACGAGCACGTACTGCGCCGCCCGGTCGGGGGTCCCGCCACCATGGCCGCCCAGGTGCGCCACATCGAGACCCTCACGCGCTGCGGGCGCGTCCGAACCCACGTCATCCCCTTCGCGGTCGGGGCCCACGCGCTGATGGAGAGCATGCTCGTCCTCATGCGATTCACCGACGCTCCCTCGGTGGCGTACGTTGAGGGCGTCCAGACCGGACGGGTTCTCGATGATCCAGCGGTGGTCGACACATGCCAGTCTGCCTATGATCTTGCCCTGGGCGACGCGCTGTCGGCGGAGGAGTCGCTGGCACTCATGGCGGAAGTGGTGGAGAGTTATGAGCGGGTTTGCTGAGCACGACCTGACCCCTGCGGTGTGGCGCAAGTCCAGTCACAGCGGCGCCAGCAACGGCGACTGCGTCGAGGTCGCGGACGGCGTCCCCGGCTTCGCACCGGTGCGGGACAGCAAGGACCCCCAGGGCCCGGCGCTGGTCTTCCCTGCCGCGGCGTGGACGCACTTCCTCACCGCGGTGAAGGACGGCTGGTTCCCGGCGTAGGGCGTGGCTCAGCCGCCTGTCCGGGCCTCGCGGGCCAGGCTCAGGAAGGCGGTCAGGTCGTACACCTTCGTGGTGTCGGCTCCGGCCCACCTGCGGCGGCGGCAGGCTTCACCAGCAGGGGACTCGGCACCGCCGGATGCCAGAGGCGGACCGACTTGTAGTCGGCGCTCGCGACCAGGGTGCCGTCGGGGCTGTGGACCACGGAACGAGCCGTGCCGTAGGTGCCCTTCCAGGTGACCGTGGGGGTCGCGGTGGCGACGTCCCACATCGTGACCTTGCGCCTCTTGCCGCCGGTGGCCAGCGTGGTGCCGTCGGGCCCGAAGGCGAGGGACCTGATCTTGGCGCCGACTCCGGTCCAGGCGGGGACCGGTTTGAGGGTGGCGACGTCCGACATCCTGACCCCGGATGCTCCCGCGGCGGCGACCGTGGTGCCGTCGGGGCTGAAGGCCACCGCGTGGACGCGGCCGCCGGTCTCGGGCCAGTCGGAGACCTTCCTGCCCGAAGCCACATGCCACAGCCGTACGACCTTGTCGTTGCCCCCGGTGGCGAGCATCGTGCCGTCGGGGCTGAAGGCCAGCGCCCGGATCCAGCCGGTGTGACCGCTCAGCGTCGCGGCGCTGCTGCCGGAGGCGACGTCCCACAGCCGGACGACCCGGTCCCCGCCCGCGCTGGCGAGCAGTGAGCCGTCAGGGCTGAAGGCGAGCGCGCGGATCCAGCCGGTGTGACCGGTGAGCTTCACGGTGAAGGGGCGCCCCGTGGAGATGTCCCACAGCCGGATGTCCTTGTCGTCACCGCCGCTGGCGAGCAGTGAGCCGTCAGGGCTGAAGGCCAGCGCGCGGATCCAGTCGGTGTGGTCGCTCAGCTGGGTGCTCGCCACACGCGATGTCCTCAGGTCCCACAGCCGGATGACCTTGTCCTCACCGCCGCTGGCGAGCAGTGAGCCGTCGGCGCTGAATGCCAGGGCGTTGATCTGGGCGGTGTGCCCCTCGAGTTGGTCCGCTTCCGACGTCCGGTCGACCGCCTGCCATTCCCGCCCGGCCGGCGGAGCCGTGTCGCGCGGTGTGTCGAGCAGGGCCAGCGCCTGAACTGCGGTCGGGCGCTGTTCCGGGTCCTTTCGCAGCAGCTGGGTGATCAGCGGGGCGAGCCGGCCGCAACTCCGGGGCGCCGGGGCCTCTTCGTGGAGCACCGAGGTCACAATGCGGGGATCGAAAGGCAGTTCGCCTTCGAGTGCCTCGTACAGCGTCACACCCAGCGAGAAGAGGTCGCCGGCCCCGCCCGCCTCGGCTCCGCCCAGCCTTTCCGGCGCGACGAATCCGGGCGTGCCGACGAGAACGCCGAAGGCGGTCAGCGCGTCGTCGGCCGTCTGCCGCGCGACCCCGAAGTCGGTCAGCAGCACCTCGCCGCCGGCGGCGAGGATGACGGCTGCCGGCGTGATGTTCCGGTGCACCACGTCGGCGGTGTACGCGGCGGCCAGGGCCTTGAGCACGGCCCTGGCGACGTCGGCCGCCCGGTCGACGGACAGCCGGCCGTGGACGGCGAGATGCTCACGCAGCGAACGCCCGTCGACCAATTGCATGACGGTCCACGGCACGTCGTCCTCGGTGAAGGTGTCGTACACGGCGACGACATGGGGGTGTTCGCGCAGCCGTGCGGCGGTGCGGGCCTGCTGGGCGGTGCGGGCCAGCGCCTCGGCCCTGTCGGCGTCGGCGGGCAAGGTGAAGCGCTTGATCGCCACATCGACGCGAAGGTGTTCGTCGTGGGCCCGCCAGACCTCGCCGGCCGCGTCCGCTCCCAGCTTCCCGACCAGCCGATACCGCCCGCCGGCCGTCAGGCCCGGCTCCACCAGAGCTGACACGATTCCCCTACCCCTGTCGGACGGTGCGGTGCCCACTGCCCCGGAGCGTACGCGGGCCGCGGGCCGGCCGTGGTGCCGACCGGGCACGTGCCGCCAGGGCCGGCCGGGAGGCGTTGTCAGTGGCCGGTCGTAGGGTCGGCAAGGACGATGATGTCGTACCTGCCGGGAGGCACCGTGACCACGCTGGAGAATCGACCGCATACCGCCCTGGTCGTCATCGACGTGCAGAAAGGCGTCGTGGCGGGGGCGCACGAAAGGGACGCCGTCGTGGCCAACATCGCCGTCCTCGTGGACAGGGCGCGGGCCGAGGGCGCCTCCGTCGTGTGGGTGCAGCACAACAGCGACCAGCTGGTCAGCGGCACCGACGCGTGGTCCTACGTGCCCGAGCTGGTGCGGGCGGAGGCCGAGCCGCTGGTGCAGAAGAACTACGCCGACTCCTTCGAGGCGACCGACCTGGAAGAGGTGCTCGCCGGGCGCGGCATCGGGCGCCTGGTGGTCACCGGCGCCCAGACCGACGAGTGCGTCCGCGCCACGCTGCACGGCGCGATCACCCGGGGCTACGACGTGACGTTGGTGGAGGACGCCCACACCACGGAGGATCTGACGTCCTTCGGCGCCCCGCCCCCGGACAAGGTGATCGCCCACACCAACCTCTACTGGCGCTACCACGCCGCCCCCGGCCGCACCGCGGGCACGGTCACCACCGCCGACGCCGGCTTCGGCCCGGCGGAGAAGCCCGAGGACTGAGCCGGGCGGCGGTGCAGCCCGCGCGACCCGCGACCCGCAGCCGGACGGCCTGGCGTCACAGCGCCGGGCGGGTTCCCGGTGCCGGGCGGGCCTCCTCGTAGGCGGTGCGGGCCGCGCGGGTCGCCGCGCGGGTGGAGACCTCGGCGACCGGGACGTCCCACCAGGCCTCGGCGGGCGGGCCTTGCCTTGCCGGGTCGGTCTCGACGTAGACGGCCGTCGGGCGGGGGGATTCGCGGGCGGCGGCCAGCGCCGTGCGCAGCTCCTTGGCGCTGCCCGGGGTGAGGACGTCGAGGCCGAGGCTGGCCGCGTTGGCCGCCAGGTCGACCGGGAGCGGGGCGCCGGTGAAGTCGCCGCCCGCGCCGGGGAACCGGTAGGCGGTGCCGTAGCCCTCCGCGCCGACCTGCGCCGACAGGCCGCCGATCGAGGCGTAGCCGTGGTTCTGGACGATCACCAGGTTGACCGGGATGCCCTCCTGGACGGCGGTGACGATCTCCGTCGGCAGCATGAGGTAGGTGCCGTCGCCGACCAGGGCGAAGACCTCCCGGTCGGGTGCGGCGAGCCGCACGCCGATCGCGGCCGGGATCTCGTAGCCCATGCAGGAGTAGCCGTATTCGACGTGATACTGCTCGGGGTCGCGGGACCGCCACAGCTTGTGCAGGTCGCCGGGCATCGACCCGGCCGCGTTGATCAGCACGTCCCGGTCGCCGAGTACGGCGTCCAGCGCGCCGATGACCTCGGCCTGCGACGGCGGCCACGGCCCGTCCCCGTCGCCGAGGACCGTGTCCGTGAGCGCCCGCCACGCGGAGACGGCGTGCTCCCGCTCCGGTGCGCGGAAGCCCGCCAACTCGGCGGCAAGCGCCGCCAGTCCGGCCCGTGCGTCGCCCACCAGGGCCAGGCCCGACATCTTGTGGCCGTCGAAGGCGGCGGCATTGAGGTTCACGAAGCGGGCGCCGGGCGCGAAGAGCGAGCCCGACGCGGTGGTGAAGTCCGTCCAGCGGGTGCCCACGCCCAGCACCACGTCGGCCTCCCGCGCCGCCGCGTCCGCCGGGGCGGTGCCGGTGTGCCCGATCGCGCCCAGCGCCTGCGGGTGGTCCCAGCGCAGCGACCCCTTGCCGGCCTGCGTCTCCGCCACCGGGACACCGGTCGCCGCGGCGAACTCCGCCAGCGCCTGCGCCGCTTCCGCGTGCCGCACACCGCCGCCGGCCACGATCAGCGGGCGGCGCGCCGACCGCAGCAGCGCGGCGCCCTCGGTGACGGCGGCTGCGTCGGGCAGCGGCCTGCGTACGTGCCAGACCCGTTCGCGGAACAGCTCGTCCGGCCACTCGTGCGCCTCGGTCTGCACGTCCTGCGGCAGCGCGAGGGTGACCGCGCCGGTGTCCACCGGGTCGGTCAGCACCCGCATCGCCTGGAGCAGCGAGGCCGGCAGCATCTCGGGGCGCCAGATCCGGTCGAAGTACCGGGACACCGGGCGCAGTGCGTCGTTGACCGACACGTCGTAGGCCCATGGCACTTCGAGCTGCTGGAGCACCGGGTCGGCCGGGCGGGTCGCGAAGACGTCCCCCGGGAGCAGCAGCACCGGCACCCGGTTGACGGTGGCCAGGGCCGCGCCGGTGACCAGGTTCGTCGCGCCGGGGCCGATCGAGGTGGTGCAGGCCAGCGTGGACAGCCGGTGCTTCATCCGGGCGTAGCCGACGGCGGCGTGGACCATCGCCTGCTCGTTGCGGCCCTGGTGGAAGGGCATCGCCTCGGGCCCGGCCTCCAGCAGTGCCTGGCCGACGCCCGCGACGTTGCCGTGCCCGAAGATGCCCCACATCCCGGCGACCGTGCGGTGCCGCACCCCGTCCCGCTCGGTGAACTGCACCGACAGGAAGCGGACCAGTGCCTGTGCGACGGTGAGTCTCATGAGCCGTCGTCCTCCCGTGCCGGGGCCTCGTACAACGGCAGCCGCGGGTCAGGGCGCCCGCCCGCCCAGCTGTCCCGCACCCACGCGTGCGCCGGGTCGTCGCTGATCAGCCAGGACCGTGAAGGGCCGGGCCCGGCCATGACGTTGAGGTAGTACATGTCGTAGCCGGGCACCGCCATGCTCGGTCCGTGCCAGCCGTCCGGGATCAGCACCGCGTCGCCCGAGCGGACCTCGGCCAGCACGTCGGTGGCGCCCCGCGGCGAGGGGTAGACCCGCTGGTAGCCCATGGCGCCCTGGCCGCCGGCGAGTTCGTAGTAGTAGACCTCTTCGAGCCGCGACTCGTGCGGGCCCGCCTCGTCGTGCTTGTGCGGCGGGAAGGACGACCAGTTGCCGCCCGGGGTGAGCACCTCCACCGCGATCAGCCGGTCGCACTCGAAGACGTCGGCGGCGGCGAAGTTGTTCACCTGGCGGCTGGCGTTGCCCGCGCCGCGCAGCTCCACCGGCACTCCGGCCGCCGGGCCGTAGCGGGCCGGCAGCCGCCGCGAGCAGCGCGCCCCGGCCAGCGCGAAGCGGCCGCCCGTGGTGGAGGCGACCACCGCGTGCGCGTCCCGCGGCAGGTACCCGAAGTCCGTCACCCCGGAGAAGACGTCGGCGCGGCCGTGCAGCGCGAAGGCCTCCCCGTCGACAAGTACCGTGCACGCCCCGGCCAGCGGCAGCACGATCCACTCGCTGTCACCGGTCCCGAACGCCCGCTGCGCGCCCGGCTCCAGGGTGAGCACGCGCAGTGCCGAGTACGCCCAGCCCGCCGACGCCGGGTCGATCCACAGGTCGTAGCCGTCGCGGCCGCTGCGGCCCGCAGGCAGGTGCGTCACGCCCGGCCACCTCCCATGCCGGGTACGGGGTTTGCGCCGCCGGAGGCCGGCGGATCGACGTCCCGCACCGCATGTCCCGCGCCGGGTACGGGGCTTCCGTGCCGCCGCGGTGTGCGGGCCGGCGCGGGGTGGTGAGGGGCCGCGGTGCGGCGGCGGGCCTGCTGGTGGTTCATGTGCCGTCAACTCCCGGATGCGGCTGCGAGTTTCCGCCCGGCCCGGCGCCTGCCCCTGAGCCCGGCCCGGCGCCTGACCCCCGGCCCGGCCCGGTCACCGCCTCGATCTCCGCCCGGGTGGGCATCGCGTCCGCGCAGGCCAGCCGGGAGGCGACGATCGCGCCCGCCGCATTGGCCGCCCGCAGCACCTCGGGCAGCGGGTCGCCGGCGAGCAGGCCCGCGCACAGGGCGCCGCCGAAGGCGTCGCCCGCACCGAGGCCGTTGACCACCTCCACGGGCAGCGGCGGCGCCACGTACTGCTCCTTCGCGGTACGGACCAGGGCGCCGGCCGGCCCCTGCTTGACCACTGCCGTGCGCACGCCCCGGCCCAGCAGCAGCGCGGCCGCCTTCTCCGGGTCCGCGCTGCCCACCGCGACCTCGACCTCCGCCCGGTTGCCGACCGCGACCGTGGCGTACGACAGCGCGCGGGCGTAGAGGGCAGGGGCCTGCGCGGGGTCGGCCCAGAAGCCCGGCCGCCAGTCGAGGTCGAACCACACCTCGGCGCCCGCACGCCGTTCGAGCGCCGCGAAGACCGTGGAGCGGGTGGGTTCCACGGCGAGGGCGGAGCCGGTGATCCACAGCGCGCGGGCGCCGCGTACAGCCGCCGCCACGGCGGGCTCGTCCAGCAGGCCCGGGGCCAGGCACTCGTCGGGCGCGACGGGGCGGCGGTAGAAGTGGATCGGGAAGTCGTCGGGCGGGAAGAGCTCGCAGAAGACCACCGGGGTCTGCGTGCCCGGCACCGTCGTGACGAGGCCCGCGTCCACGCCGAAGCCGGTGAGCGCGGTGCGCACGAAGTCCCCGAAGGGGTCGGGTCCCACCGCGCTGAGCACCGCCGTCCGCAGGCCCAGGCGGGCGCCCGCCACCGCGACGTTCCCCGCGGTGCCGCCCAGGTATTTCGCGAAGCTGCGCACCTCGGCGAGCCCGACACCGCTCTGCTCCGGGTAGAGGTCCACCCCGACCCGTCCGACGGTGACGACGTCGGGGGGCCCGGCGTCCTGCCCCGCCGCGCGGGTGCCACCGGGAAGCGGCGCCGGTCCCGCCGGGCCGTCCGGCCTCACGGCTGCTCCGTCCGGGCCAGCAGCCAGTCGAGGGAGGTCCGCACGTCCGCGAGCGGGCCCGCGCCCGGCGGCGGCTCCGACGCCAGGACGGTGTCCTGCTCCATCACGTACCAGCCGGTGTAGTGCGCCGCGTCCAGCGCCGCCAGCAGGGACGGCAGGTCCAGGTCGCCCTGGCCCAGAGGGCGGTAGAGGCCGCCGGCGACCGCGGAGGTGTAGGAGGTGCGGCCGGAGCGTACCGCGGCCGCGGTGGCCTCGTGGACGTCCTTGAGGTGGACGTGGGCGACGCGGGCGGCGGCACGCCCGGCGAGGGCCACGGGGTCGGTGCCGCCGATCAGCAGGTGCCCGGTGTCCAGGCACAGGCCGATACCGCTGCCGTCGAGGACCCGGTCGACCTCGGCCGGCCCCTCGACCACGGTGCCGACATGCGGGTGCAGGGCCGCGGTGACGCCGAGGGACGCCGCCAGGGCGGCGATCTCGTCCAGCCGGGCCAGCAGCGTCCGCCAGCCCGCCGCCCCGACCTCCGGGCGCTCGTCGTAGCCGTCGAGGCCGGTCGCCGCGGCCAGCACGAGGGTACGGGCGCCGGCCGTCGTGAAGCGGTCGAGCGCGGCCCGCACGTCCGGCAGCGGGTCGTGGCCGGGGTCGTGCAGCACCGCGGGCACGAAGCCGCCCACGGCCGTGACGCCGTACGCGGCCAGCAGCGGCCCCGGCAGGAAGCCGTCGGGCCCGAACTCGCTCGCCGTGACACCGAGCCCCGCCATCTCGTCGAGCACCCGCTCCGGGGTCAACTGGTGCCCCCACCCCGGCACTTCGCACACGCCCCAGGAGATCGGCGCCGCCGCGATCCGGTCCCGCCTCACGCGACCACCCCGTTCCGCCCGTTCGTTCCGCCCCGGCTCAGCGCGTCGCCCCGGCAGGCCCGCGCGGCCGCCTCGACCTCGGCGACCGGCACCGGGCGCCGCTCCCGGCGGGAGAGCTCGCAGGCCTCGGCGACCAGCAGGGCGCGCAGCGCGTCCCGACCCTCGCAGGGATTGGCCTCGGTGCCGCGTGCGACGCGCAGGAAGGTGTCCAGTTCGGCCCGGTAGGCCGAGCAGAAGCGGTCGAGGAAACCCGACCAGGGCGTGCGCGGCGGGGCGGCCGCGCCGGCTTCCACCGAGGTCAGCGGGGTGCGGGCGGCGACGCCCACCGCGACCTGGTCGTCGGTGCCTGCCAGCTCCATCCGCACGTCGTACCCGGCGGCGTGGTAGCGGGTCGCCGTCGCGGTGGCCAGCACCCCGCCCTCCAGGGTGAGCAGCACCGCCCCGGTGTCGGCGTCGCCGGCGGCACGGAAGAAGTCCTCGCCGACGTTCGCCCCCGCCGCGTACACCTCGGTGACGGCCCGTCCTGTCACCCAGCGCAGTATGTCGAAGTCGTGGATCAGGCAGTCCCGGTACAGGCCGCCGGACAGCGGCACGTAACCGGCCGGCGGCGGCGCGGCGTCGGAGCTGACGGTCCGTACGGTGTGCAGCCGGCCGAGCCGCCCGCAGGCGACCGCCTGCCGGGCGGCGGCGTAACCGGGGTCGAAGCGGCGCTGGAAGCCGATCTGGAGCACCGCGTCCGCGGCGGCCACCGCGTCCAGGGCGGCGACCGTGCCCGCCAGGTCCAGCGCGATCGGCTTCTCGCAGAAGGCCGGCACCCCCGCCCGCGCCGCGCGGGCGATCAGGTCGGCGTGCGCGGCGGTCGCCGAGGCGATGACCAGCGCGTCCGGCCGTGCCGCGAAGAGCTGCTCCACCGGCAGGGCGCGGCCCCCGCAGTCGGCGGCGACCTGCCGCGCGCGGGCCGGATCCGCGTCGGCGACCAGCAGCTCGCCGACGTCGGGGTGCGCCTGGAGCGTCCCGGCGTGGAAAGCGCCGATCCGTCCTGCGCCGATGAGTCCGATCCGCATACCTGCTCCTGCCCCTTCGGAAGAGGAGACGTGACGGCTGTGCGCGCCGTCCCAACCTCCCTCGCCACCCGCACCTGTGTCAACGCTTTGTCCGGACATAAGGACTACCCGTCATGATGCGGTCCCGCTACGCTCCCAGCGTGCCCAAGCACGAGCCCGCACAGCTGCGGCTCGCCGTGGACCGGGCGAGCCCCGTACCGCTGTACTTCCAGCTTGCCCGCCAGCTGGAGACCGCCATCGAGGACGGTGCGCTCACCCCCGGCAGTCTGCTCGGCAACGAGATCGAGCTGGCCGCCAGGCTCGGCCTGTCCCGCCCCACGGTCCGGCAGGCCATCAGGTCGCTGGTCGACAAGGGCCTGCTGGTGCGCCGCCGCGGTGTCGGCACCCAGGTGGTGCACACCGGGGTGGCCCGCCCGCCGGAGCTGAGCAGCCTCTACGACGACCTCGCCGCCGCCGGCCTGCACCCCACCACCCGGGTGCTGCACAACACCCGCGGCCCGGCACCCGCAGAGGTGACCGCCGCCCTCGGGCTGCCGGAGTCCTGCCCGGTCACCGTGGTGCACCGGCTGCGGCTCACCCGCGGCGAGCCGATGGCCTACCTGTGCAACTACCTGCCCAGCGACCTGCTCGACCTGCCCACCGGCGAACTGGAGACCAGCGGCCTGTACGCCCTGATACGGCGGCACGGCATCACCCTGCACAGCGCCCAGCAGAGCGTCGGCGCCAGGACCGGCACCGCCGAGGAGTGCGGGCTGCTCGGCGAGCCGGCGGGGGCGGCGCTGCTCACCATGCGGCGGGTCAGCTACGACGACCGCGGCCGGCCCGTCGAATACGGCGCACACGTCTACCGGGCCTCGCGCTACACCTTCGAATTCCGGCTGCTGGTCCGCGGCTGAGCCGCATACCGCAGGCCGCGACCCCGTGGCGGCCTCCCTGCGGAAGGGATGCCGTACCTCTTGACGGATACTTGGCCCGCCGGGATGGTCGTCGCTCGAAGCGTTTCGCAGCACTTCCACCACGGCTGCAACAGAGACGGAACGGAAAGGCGGGGCTCGTGGCGATGGCAAGGGCGGGAACGAGGGCGCTGGGCGCTGTGCTGGCGGTGGTGCTCGGCGCGGCCGGGCTCGCCGGCTGCAGCAGCACCGGCGGCAAGCGCGCGGAGGACCGGGCCAAGCAGCTCGCGGCGAACGGGTCGGCGGTCGACACGCCGAAGTGGACGATCGCCATGGTCACCCACTCCGGCGCGGGCGACACCTTCTGGGACATCGTCCAGAGCGGCGCCAAGCAGGCCGCGGCCAAGGACAACATCAAGTTCGTCTACTCCAGCAGCGACCAGGGCGACCAGCAGGCCCAGCTGGTCCAGGCCGCGATCGACAGCCACGTCGACGGCCTGGTCGTCACCCTCGCCAAGCCCGACGCGCTGAAGGCCGTCGTCGCCAAGGCGGTCAAGGCCGGCATCCCGGTGATCACCATCAACTCCGGCGCCGCCGAGTCCCGGCAGGTCGGCGCGCTGACCCACATAGGCCAGGACGAGACCATCGCGGGCAACGCGGTCGGCGAGGAGCTGAACACCCGCGGCAAGCAGCACGCCCTGTGCATCCTGCACGAGCAGGGCAACGTCGGCCTCGAACAGCGCTGCGCCGGCGTCAAGGAGAAGTTCAAGGGCCGCACGGACAACCTCTACGTCAACGGCACCAACATGCCGGACGTGCTGTCCGCGATCCAGGCCAAGCTGCAGTCCGACAAGTCCATCGACTCCGTCGTCACGCTGGGCGCGCCCTTCGCCGACACCGCCGCCAAGGCCAAGAAGCAGTCGGGGTCCGGCGCCGAGATCGACACCTTCGACCTGAACCCGCAGGTCGCGGCCTCCCTCAAGAACGGCACCATCGGCTTCGCCGTCGACCAGCAGCCCTACCTCCAGGGCTACGAGGCAGTGGACCTGCTGTGGCTCTACCGCTACAACAAGGACACCCTCGGCGGCGGCCTGCCGGTGCTCACCGGCCCGCAGATCGTCACCAAGGACGACGCCGACGCGCTGCTGTCGTACGCCAAGCGGGGGACCCGATGACCGACCTGGCGCTCGCCCCGGACGAGCGCCTCGCACCGCGCTCCACCGCGCGGCGGCTGCTCGGCCGGCCCGAGCTGGGCGCGGTCGTCGGCGCGGCCGCCGTCTTCCTGTTCTTCTCCTTCGCCGCCGACCCCTTCCTCCAGTGGTCGAGCTTCGGCACCGTCCTGTACGCCTCCTCCACCATCGGGATCATGGCGGTGCCGGTGGCGCTGCTGATGATCGGCGGCGAGTTCGACCTGTCGGCCGGTGTGATGGTGACCAGCTCCGCGCTGGCCTCCTCGATGTTCAGCTTCCAGATGACCGCGAACGTCTGGGTCGGCATCGGCGTCTCGCTGCTGGTGACCCTGGCCTTCGGCGCCTTCAACGGGATCATGCTGGTGCGCACCAAGCTGCCCAGCTTCATCATCACGCTGGGCACCTTCCTGATGCTGACCGGCCTGAACCTGGGGCTGACCAAGCTGATCAGCGGCACCGTCGCCACCAAGTCGATCGGCGACATGGAGGGCTTCCCCGCCGCACAGAACGTCTTCGCCTCGCACTGGACGATCGGCTCCGTCGACCTCCAGGTGACGATCCTGTGGTGGCTCGGCCTGGTCGCCGTCGCCACCTGGGTGCTGCTGCGCACCCGGGCCGGCAACTGGATCTTCGCCGCCGGCGGCAACGCCGACGCGGCCCGCGCCGTCGGCGTCCCCGTGGCGCGCACCAAGGTCGGCCTCTACATGGCGGTGGCCTTCTGCGCCTGGATCTCAGGGCAGCACCTGCTCTTCTCCTTCGACGTGGTGCAGTCGGGGGAGGGCGTCGGCAACGAGTTCCTGTACATCATCGCCGCCGTGATCGGCGGCTGCCTGATGACCGGCGGCTACGGCAGTGCCATCGGCTCGGCGGTCGGCGCCTTCATCTTCGGCATGACCAACAAGGGCATCGTCTACGCCCAGTGGAATCCCGACTGGTTCAAATTCTTCCTCGGGGCGATGCTGCTGCTCGCCACCCTGCTCAACGCCTGGGTCCGCAGGCGGGCGGAGGCCACCGCATGACCGCGACGACCGACAAGGCGGCCGCGCCGCTGATCGCGCTGACCGACGTCTCCAAGTCCTACGGGAACGTCCGCGCGCTGCGGGGCGTCTCCCTGGAAGTGCACGCCGGAGAGATCACCTGTGTCCTGGGCGACAACGGTGCGGGAAAGTCCACCCTCATCAAGATCATCGCCGGGCTGCACCCGCACGACTCGGGCGACTACCGGGTGGTCGGCGAGCAGGTCAGGCACGCCTCCCCGCGCGACGCGCTGGACCGCGGCATCGCCACCGTGTACCAGGACCTCGCCGTGGTGCCGCTGATGCCCGTATGGCGGAATTTCTTCCTCGGGTCGGAGCCCACCAAGGGGCGCGGCCCGCTGCGCCGGCTGGACGTGGCCACCATGCGCGGCACGACACACGCCGCGCTGCTCCGGATGGGCATCGACCTGCGCGACGTCGACCAGCCGATCGGCACCCTGTCAGGCGGTGAGCGGCAGTGCGTGGCGATCGCCCGTGCCGTGCACTTCGGCGCCAGGGTGCTGGTGCTCGACGAGCCCACCGCCGCGCTCGGCGTCAAGCAGTCGGGAATGGTGCTGAAGTACGTGGCCGCGGCGCGCGACGCCGGGCTCGGTGTGGTGCTGATCACCCACAACCCGCACCACGCCTATCTGGTCGGGGACCGCTTCGTCCTGCTGAAGCGGGGCACGATGTCGGGCAGCCACCTCAAGAAGGACATTACGCTTGACGAGCTGACCCGGGAGATGGCCGGGGGCAGCGAGCTGGACGAGCTGACGCATGAGCTGAGCCGCACACCGGCGGACACAGAGCCCGTGCACGCCACCGACCCGGAGACCCCCGCTTGAGTGCCAATCGTGAACGTGTGTACCGCGGCAGCGCCGCCCGATCGACGGTGTGGCGGAATGTCAGCGGCTCGGAGCGCCGGGAGAGACGCAGCCACCTGACGGCACCCCGGGTGCCGACCGTCGGCATCGACATCGGCGGCACCAAGGTGATGGCCGGGGTGGTGGACGCCGACGGCGTCATCCTCGAACAGCTGCGCACCGAGACCCCCGACAAGTCCAAGAGCCCCAAGGTGGTCGAGGACACCATCGTGGAGCTGGTCCTCGACCTGTCCGAGCGGCACGACGTGCACGCGGTCGGCATCGGAGCCGCGGGCTGGGTGGACGCCGACCGCTCCCGCATCCTCTTCGCCCCGCACCTGTCCTGGCGCGACGAACCGCTGCGCGACCGGCTCGCCGAACGCCTGCTGGTCCCGGTCATGGTCGACAACGACGCCAACACCGCGGCCTGGGCGGAATGGCGCTTCGGCGCGGGCCGCGGCGAGCCCGACCTGGTGATGATCACCCTGGGCACGGGAATCGGCGGCGCGATCCTGGAGGAGGGCCGGGTCAAGCGGGGCCGCTACGGGGTCGCGGGCGAGTTCGGCCACATGCAGGTGGTGCCGAGCGGCCACCGCTGCGCGTGCGGCAACCGCGGCTGCTGGGAGCAGTACAGCTCGGGCAACGCCCTGGTCAGGGAGGCCCGCGAGCTGGCCGCCGCCGACTCGCCCGTCGCCTACGGGATCATCGACCGGGTCGGCGGCAATGTCGGGGACATCACCGGGCCGCTGATCACCGAGCTGGCCAGGGCCGGCGACCCGATGTGCGTGGAGCTCTTCCAGGACATCGGCCAGTGGCTCGGCGTCGGCATCGCCAACCTCGCCGCCGCACTCGACCCGTCCTGCTTCGTCATCGGCGGCGGCGTCAGCGCGGCGGACGATCTGCTCATCACCCCCGCGAGGGACGCCTTCCGGCGCACGCTGACCGGCCGCGGCTACCGGCCGGAGGCCAGGATCGCCAAGGCCGAGCTCGGCCCCGAGGCGGGCATGGTCGGCGCCGCGGACCTGGCAAGGCTGGTCGCCCGCCGCTTCCGCCGCGCCAACCGCCGCAGGGTCGAGCGCTACGAGCGCTACGGCAAGATCACCGGCCGGCAGGGGGCCGAGTCGTGACGACGACCCCCGAGAAGGAGGCCGCACCCGGCTACCGCGACCCCGGCGGCCCCGCGGCCGACGGCGCCGCGACCGCCCCCGGGCGCGCGCCGGGCGGCCCCGCGGGCGAGGGCCCCGGCGGGCCCGGCGGCGAAGGCCCGGGCGGCGGCCGCGGCGGCGACGGGTCCTCCGCGCTGCCACCGCGGGAGATCCCGCGCTGGATGCGCTGGGTGGTGGTGCCGCTGCTGGTGCTGGTCCCGCTCGGCTACGTGATCATCTCCGCCGCGCAGAGCCGCGACAGCGGCCAGGACGTGCAGAAGCAGGCCGCCGTACGCCATCTGACGTGGGTCGTCCCCAGCGAACTCCAGCGCCGCATCTACCAGGTGCCGATCCCCGACGGCACCGTCCACGACGGCTACCTGGAGACCAACTCCTGGGACACCAGCGAGTTCTACTGCCAGTTCACCACCACCGCCGGCGGCCTCGACACCTTCCTCGCCCAGCTCGGCACCTCGCGGGCCGCGCTGCGCGACGGCAAGGTCGCGATCAGCGCCGAGCAGTCGGCGCAGGTCGGCTGGAACTTCGCGGTGCCGGGCCACCTGTGGGCGGGTATGTCCTCCCACCAGGCAGGCGACAAGCCCGACCACGACATCACCGTCGACTTCACGCACGCCGACACGCCCGTGGTCTACGTGGTGTCCACCGTCAACTTCCAGCACGGCTTCGGGGGTGGGTGACCCGGCCGGCCCCCGGAGTCGGTAGCGTGAAGCGATGAGCGAGCTGACGACCGACGCGCCCTTCGGCGCCGCAGCCGACTACGCGGCCGGCTTTCCGGCGGACCGCGCGGCCGACTACGACGACATGGACGACATGTACGCAGGAGCGCCGCCGCTGCAGTACCGCTTCGACGGCCCCGACCGGGCACCCGTGCTGGTGCTCGGCCCGGCCCTCGGTGCGACCTGGCACATGTGGGACCGGCAGCTGCCGATGCTCACCACGAACTGGCGGGTGCTGCGCTACGAGCTGCCCGGGCACGGCGGCGCGCCGGCCGAGCCCGCCTCCTCGGTCGACGACCTGGCGCGGCGGCTGCTCGCCGTGCTGGACGACGAGGGCATCGACACCTTCGGCTATGCCGGCTGCGCGCTCGGCGCGGCCATCGGCGCCCGGCTGGCACTGCTGCGGCCCGACCGGGTCGCAGCCCTCGCCCTGGTGTCGGCCGCCGCCCGCTTCGGCACCGCCGACACCTGGCGGCAGCGTGCCGTGGTGGTGCGCGCCAACGGCCTGGAGCGCACCGCGCAGGCCGGCCCGAAGCGCTGGTTCACCGACGCCTTCCTCGCCACCCAGCCGGCGATCACCGGCTGGGCGGTGCAGATGGTCGCCACCACCGACCCGGCCTGCTACGTGGCCGCGTGCGAGGCGCTGGCCGCCTTCGACATCCGCGACTCGCTCGGCAGCATAGGAGTCCCCACCCTGGTGGTCGCGGGCGCCGACGACACCGAGACCCCGCCGGCCGACGCCCGGCTGCTGGTCGCGGGCATCCCCGACGCGCGGCTCGCGGTCGTCCCCGCCACCGGCCACCTCGCACCCGTCGAGGAACCCACCGCGGTCGGCGAGCTCCTTGCCACCCACTTCGGCACCGCCTGGCAGGACCACGCCTCCACCGCGGTGCCGCTGCCCCCGCCGCCGGTCCCGCCGGTGCCGCCCGCCAGGATCCCGGCGTCCGCCACCCCCGACCGGCTCGCCGAGGGCGCACGCATCCGCAGCGAGGTCATCGGCGACAGCGCGACCACCGACCGGCCGCTCGCCGCGGGCGACGGCTTCGGCAGCGGCTTCGACGCCTTCGCCACGCGCTACGCCTGGGGCGAGATATGGGCCAGGCCGGGCCTGGACCGGCGTACCCGCGCCTGTGTCACGCTCACCGCGCTGACCGCGACCGGCCAGCTCGCCGAGCTGGCCGACCACGTCAGGGGCGCGCTGCGGATCGGGCTGAGCCCGGCCGAGATCGAGGAGGTGCTGCTGCACACCGCGGTCTTCTGCGGGCTGCCCGCGGCACGGGCCGCACTGGCCGCGGCACGCACCGTGGTCGAGCAGGAGACCGGCGGGCATCCGTAGCAGGATGGGATGAGGGCGCCGCCGCGCGCGGCGCCCGGCACACGACCCCCAGGGGGTGCCCGTGGGCTCACGGGCACCCGAGAGTCCGACCGACGCGTACCGGCGAGGGTGGAATCCAGTGAAGCTGACCAAGAAACGGCACTCCTGCGTCCGGATGGAGAAGGACGGGCTGACGCTCGTCATCGACCCGGGTGTCTTCAGCGAGCAGGACGCGGCGGTCGGCGCCGACGTCATCCTGGTCACCCATGAGCACCCCGACCACTTCGACCCGCAGCGGCTGCACGCCGGCCTCGAGGACAACCCCGCGGCCGAGCTGTGGACGCTGGCCAGCGTCGCGGACCAGCTCTCCGCGGCCTTCCCCGGCCGGGTGCACACCGTGGGGCACGGTGACACCTTCACCGCCGCGGGCTTCGACGTCCAGGTGCACGGCGAACTGCACGCCGTCATCCACCCGGACCTGCCCCGGATCACCAATGTCGGATACCTGGTGGACGGCGCCGTCTTCCATCCCGGCGACGCCCTGACGGTGCCCGGCTACCCGGTGGACACCCTGCTGCTGCCGGTGATGGCACCCTGGAACAAGATCTCCGAGGTGATCGACTACGTCCGCGAGGTCAAGCCGCGCCGTGCCGTCGACATCCACGACGCGCTGCTGACCGACCTGGCCCGGCCGCTGTACGACACCCAGATCGGCAACCTGGGCGGAGGCGCCGCGCACGTGCGCCTCATGCCGGGCGACGGCACCGAGACCTGACCGACCAAGGCGTACGGCCCGCTGTCGTACCCAGCCGCTAGGTTGGTGGACATGCGCATCGCGACCTGGAACATCAACTCGATCACCGCCCGGCTCCCCAGGCTGCTCGGCTGGCTGGAGAGCAGCGGCACGGACGTCCTGTGCGTCCAGGAGACCAAGTGCAGCGACGAGCAGTTCCCCTACGACGAGCTGCGCGAGCTGGGTTACGAGGCGGCGGTCAACGCCGACGGGCGGTGGAACGGCGTGGCGCTGATCTCCCGGGTGGGCCTGGCCGATGTGGTCAAGGGCCTGCCGGGGGGCCCGGCGTACGAGGGCGTCCAGGAGCCGCGGGCGGTGGCCGCGACCTGCGGCCCGGTCCGGCTGTGGTCGGTCTACGTGCCCAACGGCCGCGAGGTCGGCCACCCGCACTACGCGTACAAGCTCGAGTGGTTCGAGGCGCTGCGTGCCGCCGTCGCCGACGACGCGGCGGCCGAGCTGCCCTTCGCGGTCCTCGGCGACTACAACGTGGCACCGACCGACCAGGACGTCTGGGACATCGCGGTCTTCGAGGGCCAGACGCATGTCACCGCCCCCGAGCGCGACGCGCTGGCCGCGCTGCGCGGCACCGGCCTGACCGACGTGGTGCCGCGCCCGCTCAAGTACGACCACCCCTTCACCTACTGGGACTACCGCCAGCTCGGCTTCCCGAAGAACCGCGGCATGCGCATCGACCTGGTGTACGGCAATGGGCCGTTCGCCAAGGCGGTCTCCGACGCGTATGTGGACCGTGAGGAGCGCAAGGGCAAGGGCGCCTCCGACCACGCCCCGGTCGTGGTGGACCTCGACATCTGACGGGAAGGCGGTCCCCGCCGTCCGCCGTCCGCGGATCCGCCGTCGGCGAACGGCGCCCGCGGGGCACCGCAGGCCGCGCTACGTTCCCGCCATGGAGACCGTAGAGCTGCTGCCGAACCTGCACATGCTGCGCTTCCCCGTCGGCGCCGCCTATCTGTGGTCGGAGCCCGGCACCGGCCCCGGCGACCGCGCCCTGACCCTGATCGACACCGGCGCGGCGGGCTCCGGTGAAGGCATCGCCGCGGCGGTGCGCGGCCTCGGCCACGACCCGGCGGACATCGGGCAGGTGGTGCTGACCCACTTCCACCACGACCACACCGGCTCCGCGGCCGAGATCCGCGCCTGGGGTGGCGCCGCCGTCCTGGCGCACCGGCTGGAGGCCCCGGTGATCCGGGGCGAGGCCGCGGGCGCGCCGCCGGTGTTCGCCGACTGGGAGCGCGCGATCTTCGACAGCCTCCCCCCGCTGCCGCCCGCCCCGCCGGTGGAGGTCGACCGCGAACTGGAGGACGGCGACACGCTCGGCTTCGGCGGCGGCGCCGAGGTGGTGTGGGTGCCGGGGCACACCGACGGCAGCATCGCGATCCACCTGCCGGGCCCGCGGATCCTCTTCACCGGCGACACGGCGGCGAACGTCGAGGGCCACACGATGCCAGGGGTGTTCAACAGCGACCCGGCCCGCGCCCTCGCGTCCTTCCACCGGCTCGCCGCGCTCGATGTGGACGTGGCCTGCTTCGGCCACGGCGACCCGATCACCGGCGGCGCGGCCGCGGCACTGCGAGGGGCGGTGGCCGGGAGCGGGGGCTGAGCGCGGCGGGCCGCCGCGCCCGGGGGCGCGGGCCGCGCGCCTGATATCGGCAGGCCGGACGCGGTGCGAGTCTTGGCGTATGGACATCCCCCTGATCACCCGGTGGCGAAAGCGGCACGTCCCGACCGGCATCGCGGTCTTCGGCAACGGGGGAGGGCCGGATTCCGCTTCGCTCGCCGAACTCCTCGGCGAGTGCCACCTGCTGCGGGAGCGCGCGGCGGGCGACGGGGTCGAACTGGACGATTCCGCCGCCTCGTTGACCGCGCTGGACCAGCTGGTGCCCAGCTGGCGCGACGAGGAGGAGCTGACCCTCGACCGGCTCGGCAACGACGCGGGCCTCTACCTCGGCACGGTCATCGTCCGCACGGTCCGCGGCGCCGGCTGGCAGCTGTGGCCCAACGGCCGCCCGGTGGTGCGCCTCGCGACCGGCCGGGTGATCGACACCGTCGAACTGGGCCACGGCTGGGCCGAGAACGGCAGCCCCGGGCTGTCCCAGGTGCTCGCGGAGACCGCCGAGGTCTGATCAGCGGCGATGCAGGCACCTGGCCCGCACGCCGGCCGCCGGTCCTGTGCGGGTGCCCGTGCGCGACCCGCCCCGCACGGGCAGCCGCGCCGGGCCGGTGCGGGTACGTCCATCGGGGGACCCGCCGTCACTCGAACCGGTGGCGAGGCCCCCGTGGTGGGGGACGGTCAGGGCGTGTCAAGGGCGAGGTCGACCGGCTGCGGTGCGGCATATGTGCATGATGGCGGCAGACGTTCCCCTGACTCACCCCTTGACCCACCATCAGCCTGGCACCGGAGGCACCACGTGGACTCCCTACAGCAGCTGCCGAACATCGGGGCGGTGCTCGCCGACCGTCTGCGCCGCGCGGGCGTCGACGACGCGGGCGAACTGCGCCGGCTGGGCTCGGGCAGGGCCTTCGAGAAGATCCGCCCCGACCTGCCCGACGACGCCTGCACCCATACCCTGCTGGCCCTCGAAGGCGCCCTGCGCGGCATGCGGTGGACCGCGATCCCGCAGACGGAACGCGACACGCTCGTCAACCGCGTGCTGGGCTGACGTCCGCGGTATGCCGTCGGAACCACTGATCGTCCTCAGCGGCGTCAACAAGCACTTCGGGCAGCTCCACGTCCTCAAGGACATCGAGTTGACCGTGGGACGCGGCGAGGTCGTGGTGGTCATCGGCCCCTCGGGTTCCGGCAAGTCCACGCTGTGCCGCGCGATCAACCGGCTGGAGCCGGTGGAGTCGGGCACCATCACCGTCGACGGGCGGCCGCTGCCCGCGGAGGGGCGCGCCCTGGCCCGGCTGCGGGCCGACGTCGGCATGGTCTTCCAGTCCTTCAACCTCTTCGCCCACAGGACCGTGCTGGACAACGTGATGCTGGCTCCGTTGAAGGTCCGCCGCCGCGGCAAGGCGGCCGCCGAGCGCAAGGCCCGCGAACTCCTCGACCGGGTCGGCCTGCCGGCGCAGGCGGACAAGCTGCCCGCCCAGCTGTCCGGCGGCCAGCAGCAGCGGGTCGCGATCGCCCGCGCGCTGGCCATGGACCCCAAGGCGATGCTCTTCGACGAGCCGACCTCGGCCCTCGACCCGGAAATGATCAACGAGGTGCTCGAAGTGATGCAGCAGCTCGCCGAGGAGGGCATGACGATGGTCGTGGTCACCCACGAGATGGGCTTCGCGCGGTCGGCCGCCGACCGGGTGGTCTTCATGGCCGACGGGCAGATCATCGAGGACCGGGCGCCCGAGGAGTTCTTCACCGACCCGCGCACCGACCGGGCGCGCGACTTCCTGTCCAAGATCCTCCACCACTGACCGGCCGGGGACCCGATGCGCCGCACCCCCAGGCTCGCCGCCGCCGTCCTGCTGGTGCCGGCCGCCCTCGCCCTGGCCGCTGGCTGCGGCCGGGAGGGCAGCCCGCCCGCCAAGGGGCCCCGCCCGGGCGACCTGCCCTCCTACCACGTCGACAGCGGCTTCTCGCTGCCCGCCTCGCCCACCTGGACCGCCGCCCACCGCCGCGGCAGCCTGGTCGTCGGCGTCAAGGACGACCAGCCGTATCTCGGCGAGCGCGACCCCGCCACGGGGACGTACTCCGGCTTCGACATCGAGATCGCCAGGATGGCGGCCGCCTCGCTCGGCTTCCCCGTCGACCGGATCACCTTCAAGGCCATCGCGTCGGCCAACCGGGAGACCTCGCTGGCCAACGGCCAGATCGACCTCTACGTCGGCACCTACACCATCAACGCGCTGCGCAAGCGGCAGGTGGGCTTCGCCGGCCCGTACTACCTGGCGGGCCAGGGCCTGCTGGTGCGCTCCGACGAGCACGGCATCGGCGGCCCGCGGGACCTCGCGGGCAAGAAGGTCTGCTCCGCCGCCGGCTCCAGCTCCATCCAGCGGATCGAGGCCGACTACCCCGACGCGCGGCCGGTCACCTACGACACATACTCGGTGTGCGTGGACAACCTGCTCACCTACCAGGTCGACGCGGTGACCACCGACGACTCGATCCTGCTGGGGTACGCGGCCAAGGCCCCCGAGGAGATGAAGGTGGCCGGCAGGCCCTTCTCGAAGGAGCCCTACGGGATCGGGCTGTCCAAGGGCGACACCGCGCTGCGGTACGCGCTGGACGACGCCGTCGTCGCCCACGAGCGCAACGGCGACTGGAAGCGGGCCTACGCCGCCACCCTCGGGCTGTCCGGGGTGCCCGCGCCCACCCCGCCGCCGGTGGACCGCTACCGGGGGAGCGGCGCGTGAACGTCCTGACGAACAACTTCGCGCTCTACGGAAGGGGCCTGTGGGGCACCGTCCGGCTCACCCTGCTCGCCGGCGCCCTCGCGCTGGGCCTCGGGGTGCTGATCGCCGGCTTCCGGGTCTCACCGGTCAAGGCACTGCGGGTCTTCGGCACCGCATGGGTGACCGTGCTCCGCAACACCCCGCTGACCCTGCTGTTCTTCGCGGTGCTCCTCGGCCTCCCGCGGTTCGGCGTGGTGCTGCCCTTCACGGTCTTCGCGGTGCTCGCGCTGGGCGGTTACACCTCGGCCTTCGTCTGCGAGGCGGTGCGGGCCGGCATCAACACGGTGCCGCTCGGCCAGGGCGAGGCGGCCCGCAGCCTGGGGATGAGCTTCTCCCAGACGCTGTCGCTCGTGGTGCTGCCGCAGGCGGCACGCTCGGTGATCCCGCCGATCGGCTCCACCCTGATCGCGCTGGCCAAGAACTCCGCGATCGCCGGCTCCTTCTCGGTGACCGAACTGCTCGGCACCTACAAGCCGCTCAACGAGATGGGCTACGGCATCGTGTGGATCTTCGTGTGGATCGCGGTGGGCTATCTGATCGTGACGCTCACCCTGGCGGGGATCTTCGCGCTGCTTGAACGGAAGCTGGGGGTGGCCAGGTGACCGCCGGCAGCGCCCTCTACGACATCCCGGGGCCGAAAGCGCTGGCCAGGCACCGGCTGTACGCCGTGATCGCCACCGCGCTGCTGGCCGGGCTGGCCGGCTTCGTCGTCTACAAGCTGGTCGACACCGGGCAGTTCTCGGCCGTCAAATGGCGGCCCTTCGCCTACGAGGGCATCCAGCGGCTGCTGCTGACCGGCCTGGCCAACACCCTGGTGGCCTTCGGCTGGGCGGCGCTGGCCTCGCTCGTCTTCGGGGTGGTCTTCGCCGCCGGGCGGCTCTCCGACCACCGGGTGGTGCGCTGGGCGTGCACCCTGGTGGTGGAGTTCTTCCGCGCCATGCCGCTGCTGGTGATGATCTTCTTCATCTTCATCGCGCTCCGGCTCGACCCGATGCTCTCGCTGATCATCGGCCTGACCCTCTACAACGGCTCGGTGCTCGCCGAGGTCTTCCGCGCCGGGGTCGACGCGGTGCCGCGCGGCCAGCGGGAGGCGGCCTACGCCCTGGGGATGCGCAAGACCCAGGTGATGGGCCACGTGCTGGTGCCGCAGGCCGCCAGGGCGATGCTGCCGGCGATCATCAGCCAGCTGGTGGTGGCGCTCAAGGACACCTCGCTGGGCTACCTCATCACCTACCAGGAGTTCCTGTACTCGGGGAAGCTCATCGCGACCAACCTGGACTACGACCTGCCCTTCATCCCGGTGGTGATGGTGATCGCCCCCGTCTACATCGGCATGTGCGTGCTGCTGTCGTGGTGCGCCAACGGGATCGCCGGATACGAGCGGCGCAGCGCCAGGACCGGGAACATCGCGGTGCGGACCCAGCTGCCCGAGGAGGTCTGAGCGATCCCCGCCCGCGGGTGGGCGGCCGATGTGCGGCGGGTGGGGCGCGATCCCGGTTTGTCCGCCCTGCGGTCGGGCAGCCGAACCCCAGGGACGGTCCGACCTTGCGAGGAGAGAGACGCCGCCATGGACGACACCATCACCCAACACCCGGTCATGAGCGAAACCGACCTCGCCGAACTCGCCCAGCAGCTGCGGGTGGATTCGGTCCGGGCCGCCGCGGCCGCCGGATCCGGGCACCCGACCTCCTCGATGTCCGCCGCCGACCTGATAGCGGTGCTGCTCGCCCGGCACCTGCGCTACGACTTCGACCGGCCCGAGCACCCGGCGAACGACCACCTGATCTTCTCCAAGGGCCACGCCTCGCCGCTGCTGTACTCCGCCTACAAGGCCGCGGGCGCCATCACCGACGAGGAGCTGCTGACCTTCCGCAAGCTCGGCAGCCGCATCGAGGGGCACCCCACCCCGCGGCTGCCCTGGGTCGACGTGGCGACCGGATCGCTCGGCCAGGGCCTGCCCATCGGCGTCGGCGTCGCCCTCGCCGGCAGCCGCCTCGACGACCTGCCCTACCGCACCTGGGTGCTGTGCGGGGACAGCGAGATGGCCGAGGGCTCGGTCTGGGAGGCCTTCGAGCACGCGGGCATGGAGGGGCTCGACCACCTCACCGCGATCATCGACGTCAACCGGCTCGGCCAGCGCGGCCCCACCCGGCACGGCTGGGACCTGGACGCCTACGCCCGAAGGATCCGGGCCTTCGGCTGGAACACGGTGGAGATCGACGGCCATGACATCGAAGCCGTCGACCGGGCCATGACCACCGCCCGCGAGACCCGCGGCGCCCCCACCGCGATCATCGCCCGCACCCGCAAGGGCCGCGGCGCCACCGAGGTCGAGGACCGTGAGGGCAAGCACGGCAAGCCGCTGGCCGACCCCGACAAGGCCATCCGCGAGCTCGGTGGCCCGCGCGACCTGCGGGTCCACGTCCAGGCGCCGCCCGACGTCGAACCGCCCGCCCGCGGTGGCGGCGACCCGCACACCGCGCTGCCCCGCTACACCACCGGCGGCGACCCGGTGGCCACCCGTACCGCCTTCGGCGAGACGCTGGCCGCGCTCGGCTCGCTGCACGACGACATCGTGGTGCTCGACGGCGAGGTCGGCGACTCCACCAAGGCCCAGCTCTTCGCCGCCGACCACCCCGAGCGCTACATCGAGGCCTACATCGCCGAGCAGCAGATGATCGCCGCCGCCGTCGGTGTCGGGGTGCGCGGCTGGACGGCCTACGCGTCCACCTTCGCGGCCTTCCTGACCAGGGCCCACGACTTCCTGCGGATGGCCGCCATCAGCCGCTCGGCGATCAACGTGGTCGGCACCCACGCGGGCGTCTCGATCGGCGAGGACGGCCCCTCGCAGATGGCCCTCGAGGACCTGGCCATGATGCGGGCCATCCACGGCACCACCGTGCTCTACCCCTGCGACGCCAACCAGACCGTCCAGCTGGTCACCGCCATGGCCGACCGGCCCGGCATCAGCTACCTGCGGGCCACCCGCGGCGAGGGCCCGGTGATCTACGGGCCCGGCGACGCCTTCCCGATCGGCGGCAGCAAGGTGCTGCGCTCCCACCCCGACGACCAGGTCACCCTGATCGGGGCCGGTGTCACCGTCCACGAGGCGCTGGCCGCCGCAGACCAGCTGGTCGCCGACGGGACACGCGCCCGGGTCATCGACCTGTACTCGGTCAAGCCGGTCGACACCCAGACCCTGCGCACCGCGGCCGAGGACACCGGGCGCTTCGTGATCGTCGAGGACCACCACCCCGAGGGCGGCCTCGCCGACGCGGTCATGGAGTCCTTCGGCAACGGCCACCCGGCCCCCCGGCACACCCGGCTCGCCGTCCACACCATGCCCGGCTCCGCGACCCCCGCCGAGCAGCTGGACGCGGCGGGGATCAGCGCTCCGGCCATCGCCGCGGCCGCCCGCAAGCTGGCCGCCACCTGAGCCACCGGCCACCACCTGAGCCACCGGCCACCGGCCGCCACCTGAGCCGCCTGATCCACCTGACCCCCCGCCACCTGAGCGCGCCGACCCCGCCGGCCGGAGCACGGCCGGCGGTCGGCCGTGCCGCCCTGGCGTGCCGTCCCGCCGTGCCGTCCCGCCGTGCCGTCCCGCCGTGCCGTCCCGCCGTGCCGTCCCCGGCCCCGCCGACCTCCCGGACCATCCCCGTCCGGCAACCGCAGGAACGCGCCCGGCGGAACCCGATGTGACGCCCGGGTAGCTTCACGGCGTCCCGCCCATTGACAGCGCCCCCCGCGGCCCTGAGCCTTGATCGACGTCAGCGTCGACGCAGGGGAGGGGCCTCATGGCCGCCAGGTTTGGCATGGGCAGCAGCAGGAGCGCGGGAACCGGGACGGCGGCGCAGGAAGCGCCGGCGACGGGACGCCGCAGGGCGGCAGGACTGGGGGCCGCGGCGCTCGGCGGGGCCCTCGCGCTGACCGCGGCGGCCGTCACCCCGGCCGCGGCCCACACCGGCGGCCACCCGGGCGCCGGGCACGGCAAGCCGGCCGTCCACTACGTGGCCCTCGGCGACTCCTACACCTCGGGGCCCGCCATCCCCACCCAGGTCGACGCGAACTGCGCCAGGTCCGACCGCAACTACCCGTCGCTCGTCGCCGCCGCCGGGCGCTACGCGAGCTTCACCGACGTCAGCTGCGGCGGCGCCACCACCGCCCAGATGTGGCAGGCGCAGGGCACCAACGGACCGCAGCTGGACGCCGTCGACCGGGACACCACCCTGGTCACCCTCCAGATCGGCGGGAACGACATCGGCTTCGGCTCGATCATCGCCACCTGCGCCGGTCTGAGCGTCACCGACCCGGCCGGCAGCCCCTGCAAGCAGCACTACCGGGCGAGCGGCGTCGACCAGCTCACCGTCAACGTCGTCAAGACCGCGCCGAAGATCGCCCAGGTGCTGCGGGACGTCCACCGCAGGGCGCCGCACGCCGAGGTCGTCGTGGTCGGCTACCCCGACCTGCTGCCCGACGACGGCGTCGGCTGCTTCCCCGCCGTGCCCTTCGCCGCCGGCGACTTCCCGTACCTGCGGGACACCGAGAAGTCGCTCAACACCATGCTGAAGATCGTGGCGCTGTTCGGCGGCGCCGAATACGTCGACACCTACCGGCCGACCGTGGGCCACGACATGTGCAAGGCGCCTGCGGACCGCTGGATCGAGCCGCTCGTGCCCGCCTCACCCGCCGCGCCCGCCCACCCCAATGCCAAGGGCGAGCAGGTCATGGCGCAGGCCGTCACCGCCGGGATCGGCGGCCGCAGCCCGGGCCGCTGACGTTCGCGCCGACCTTCCCGCCGGTGATGCGCAGGTGGGAGGCCCTCGCAGGTAAGGCGACCCTGAGTCGCGGGCGCGCGCGGGGTCATGGATCATCGATCCATGCCGGTCCTGATAGCCGCGTGCGCCTTCGCGATGACCCTCGTCGGCGGGTTCGTCGCCCAGCGCATCGGAGACCGCCGCCACCTCGTCCTCGGACTCGCCGCCGGGCTGATGCTCGGCGTCGTCGGATTCGATCTGCTGCCCGAGGCGCTGGAGACCCAGCCGCGGGTGGTCTTCGGTGTGCCCGCGGCGCTGCTGATGTTCGTCGCCGGCTTCCTCGCGCTGCACATCATCGAGCGCTCGGTCGCCATCCACCGCGCCCACGAGGGCGAGTACGCGCCGCACGCGCACGGCCACGGGCACGCCCACGACCCGGTCAAGGGCATCGGCATCACCGCGGCCGTGGCACTGGTCGGGCACAGTGTCATGGACGGCTTCGCGATCGGGGCGGCCTTCCAGGCCGGCAGCACCGTCGGCATCGTGGTCGCCATCGCCGTCGTCTCGCACGACTTCGCCGACGGCTTCAACACGTACACGATCACCCGCATGTACGGGAACGGCCAGCGCCGGGCGCAGCTGCTGCTCGGAGCCGACGCCATCGCCCCGGTGGCCGGCGCGGCCGTGACGCTGGCCTTCACCATCCCGTCCGGCGCGCTCGGCCTCTACCTCGGCTTCTTCGCCGGATTCCTGCTCTACCTGGCGACCTCCGACATCCTCCCGGAGGCGCACAGCCCGCACCCGTCCAGCTCCACGCTGCTGTGCACCGTCGCAGGCGCCGGCATCATGTGGCTGGTGATCGGTCTCGCTGACTGAGCTTCTTCGACGTCGCCGCGGCCTGCTTGGTGACATCGGCCACCAGCTCCACCACGTCCGAGCCGTACGCCTGGGAGTTCACCACCCGCAGCAGCAGGCAGAAGGTGGAGTCCACCCCGTGTTTGCGGGCCAGCCGCACGTGGTGCCTGGCCAGGTAGCGCACGGCCGCCTGGTTGGCGATCCCGCGCTGGCCGGAGGACAGGAAGACCGGCCGGTCGTTGCCGGTGTCGCCGGCCGACGCCAGCCGGGCCAGCAGCACGTACTCGACGGCGCCCTTCTCCAGCCGGTAGGTGTCGTTGCCGAGGGTTATCGCGCCCTGCTCGGGACCGGGCGCCGGATCGACGTTGATCTCGACGCCCGGCAGCATCGAGCGCAGGTGCGCCCCGAGCCGCAGGTTCTCCGCGGGCCCGCCGATGCAGAACTCGGTGCGGGCGCCGAAGCCCTGCCAGGCGGTGTCGTGCGCCAGCACCTCCGCGTGCGCCCCGCACTCCTTGATCACCGCGGCCAGTTCCAGCAGGGCGAAGGCGTCGTGCCGAGCCACGCTCCAGCCCCGCGACCCCGGGTCGCGGGGCACCACCAGGAGGCACTCGGAGTCCTTCGGCAACCCGAAGAACCGCTGCTTGCGCTGCAGCCTGCGCTGCCACAGGTAGCTGCGGGCGAACCAGCCGAGCGCCACGCAGACGGCGGCCGCGGCCAGGCCAAGGACGAGATTGCGGAGGTCGTCGCTCATGGCGCGGCATCGTAGCGGTGTTCGAGCGGTGCCGACTACGGGGCGGGCCGCGCCCCGGGCCCCCGGTCAGGCCGGGAGCAGCGCCAGGACGTCCGAGGTGCTGCCGGTCTCGCCCAGGCGCGGGAAGATCGTCGCGACCGAGCGCTCGTGCGCGGCGGCGTCGGTGTCGGTCACCGCGTCGGTGGCCACCGTGACGTTGTAGCCGTGCTCGTAGGCGTCACGGGCCGTCGACTCCACGCCGATGCTGGTCGAGATCCCGCACAGCACGATCTGGGTGATACCGCGGCGGCGCAGCTCCATGTCGAGGCCGGTGCCGTAGAAGGCGCCCCACTGCCGCTTGGAGACGGTGATGTCGGTCGGCTGCCGGTCCAGCTCGCCGACCAGGTCGGCCCAGCCGTCGGGGAAGGCGGCGGAGGCCGCGGGACCGCCGTCGGTACGGCCGGGCGCCACACCTGTGACGTTCACCAGCACCACCGGAAGATCCGCCTTGCGGAATGCGGCCGCGAGCCGGGCGCTGCGGGCGACGACCTCGTCCGCGGGGTGGACGGTGGGCAGGGCGACGATGCCGCTCTGCAGGTCGATGACGACCAGGGCGGTACGGGGGTCGAGGGTGGTGGCGCTCATCGCGGGACATCTCCTGTGCGGTTGCTGTGGTGCGGATTGCTGTGGTGCGGACTGCTGTGCCGGGGGTCGCCGTACGGCGGGCCGGCCGGGTGCGGTGACTCCACCAGGCGGCGGAGCAGCGGCAGTGCGTCGGCCAGGGCGCGGTGCTCGTCCGGGGTCAACCGGGCGTCCATCGCCTCCGCCAGCCAGCCGCGTCGGGCGGCCCGGCCGGAACCCAGCAGGGCGGTGCCCGCGGCGGTCAGTGAGAAGACCACCTGCCTGCCGTCGGTGGCGTGCGGCGCGCGGGCCACGAGCCCGCGCTCCTCGAGCGCGGCGAGCGTCATCCGCATCGACTGCGGCCTCACCAGCTCGCCGCGGGCCAGTGCGGCCGTGGTCGCGGGTCCCGCATGCTCCAGCCGGCCCATCACCGACTGCTGCGACGGGGTCAGCTCCGCCTCGGCGGACGCCGCCCGCAGCCGCCTGCCGAGCTGGGCGACCAGCGTCGTCAGCTCGTCTGCGGTGCGTATCCGGTCGGCTCTCGGCATACCCCCACCGTAGGAGTCCGACAGGAAAACTTACAAGTTTTCCTGTCGAGTCGGCCCTCGTTCCTGTCACTGCCGGAAAACAGTCCGTAGCAGCGCCGAAACGCACCGGGTGTCCAATGCCGGACGGACGGGGGTCCGGCACATGGCGGCGGAGGCTTCGGTGACGGCGGAATTCACGTACTACTTCCGGTCTTTGGTGGCGGCGCTCGGCGGCCGGCCCGGCTGGTACGGGCGGTACGCACAACGGGACCCGGGTGCGGCCCGCGACCACGAGAACGGGCGGGAGGTGCCGCCCTGGGACGTGGTCAGGGCCATGCTGCACGACCTCGCGGCCCACTCGGGCGCGGGCGGTGTCGACCCGGCAGAGGCGGGCCGGGCCTACGCCCTGCACCGCGCCGCGCTCGCCGCAGAGGACGCCGCACCCGGCGCCGCCGCCCGGCTGCACGCCCGCATCGCCGCGGCCACCGGCGCCCGCGAGTCCGCCGTGACCCGCGCCAGGGAGGCCGCCCGCGCCTACGCCCGCCAGCCCACGGCCGGCCGCGCCCAGGCGCTTGCGTGGACCCGTGACGAGCTGGCCCGCACCACCTCCCGCTGCACGGACCTCCACCAGCGGCTCGCCGCCCTGACCCCGCCCGGGCTGCCGGGCACACCCGGCCCCGCCCTGCCGGACGCCGGCCAGGACCCGCAGGCCCCCGCACCTCGCCCGCGGGGCGCCCGGTTCGCGGGGGCGCCGGAAGGGCCTGCGCCGGACCCGGGTGCGCGGTCCGCGCGGGCGCAGGAGGCGGGCGGTCCCGCGCGGGCGGGCGGTGGGCGGTCGGAGGCGCAGGGCCCTGCCGCGGTACGCCGGCCGCGGGGCGCCCGGTTCGCGGGGGTGGACGAGGGGCCTGCAACCGACCCGGTGGTGCCTCGCGGTGCGGATTTCGCCGGGTTGCCCGAGGCGGCGCCGGCCGCCGTACGGATGCCGCGCGGGGCGCGCTTCGCCGGCGCTCCGCAGCCGGCCGCGGAGCCGGTGCGTCCGGCGGCCCACACCCGGTGGGTGGCGGAGGCGCGGGCCGAGGCCTTACGCCTGGGCCGGCTCCGGCAGGCCGGGGAGAGCGGCGCCGCCTACCTCGTGCTGTCCGCGGTGGCCGAGGGCCCGGCGGACCGGATCCCTTACGTCGTGCGGGAGTTGGAGCGCACCGGCCTCGCGGCGGACGTGTCGACCCTGCTCTGGGAGATCGCGGCGCTGCCGCCGCAACCCGTCGCGGAAGCGGTCGCCGCACTCGCCGCCGACGGGCGCGGCGACCACTCCAGGACGCTCCTGCACCAGGTCGCCGCACGCCCCGCGCAGGACGTCGGGCTCGTCGCGGACCTCCTGCACGGCGGCGGACGCGCCGCAGAGGCCGGTGAGCTGCTGGAGACCGTCGCCCGGGGCCGCCCCGCCGAGGCGGCGGCGGCCGTCGCACGGGCCCGCCCCGCCCTCACCGGCCCGCTGCTCGCCGCGGCGGCCCGCGTCTCCCAGCCGTGCCACCGCGACCTGGCCGCGGCCCTGGACCGCGACCGCGCCAGGGGCGGTCCCGGGACCAGGGTCGGGTCGTGACCCCCCGCCAGGGGCCGTTCCCGGGATGAGGGTCGGGTCGTGACCGCCCGCCAGGGGCCGGTCCCGGGATTAGGGTCGGGGCGTGACCGCCCACCACACCCGAAGCTGGGACGTCGTCGAGAGCCGCGGCTACGAGACCTCCTGGATCACCCTCGGCCCCGGCACGCTGCGCGCCCGCGGGCGCGCGGTCGGGACCGTCCCCGAGCCGTACTGGATCTCCTACGAGCTGGAGACCGGCGAGGACTTCGTCACCCGCAGGCTGCGGGTCGCCGCGGAGACCGAGCACGCCACCCGCGAGCTGGACCTGCGCCGCGACTCGGACGGCAGCTGGACCGCGGGCGGGACGCCGCTCCCCGGCGTCGAGGGGGCGTTCGACTGCGATCTGGGGCGGTGCCCGCTCACCAACACCATGCCGGTGCTCCGGCACGGCCTCCATCTGGCCCCGGGCGAGCGGAGATTCCTGATGGCCTGGGTCTCCGTGCCGGACCTGACGGTCCGCCCCTCGCACCAGACGTACACCCACCTCGCGCGCAGCGGCGGCACCGCCCGGGTGCGCTACGCGGCAGGTGACCACCGCAGCGACCTCACCTTGGACGACGCGGGCCTCGTCCTGGACTACCCGGGCCTGGCACATCGCCTGGCCGGCCCGAGCTGATCAGCGGACCGGGCGGCGGCCCGTCCCGCGCCAGAGCCTGGCGAGGTAGGCGAGATCGGCGAGGAAGAGCACGATGCCGATGAACAGCAGGAAGAGCAGGCCGTGGACGACGGCGCCGACCAGGCCCAGCACCATCGCCACGATGACCAGCAGCAGGAAGACGACCATGACGCGGATGCCTCCCGGCCCGGTCAGGGGCGGGCGAGGCGGCGTTCGCCGCTCGCGCCCGGCTCGTAGATGAGGCCGTAGTGCTTGAACAGTGCGGGCTCGTCCTCGGCAGGCAGCACATCGTCCGTGCCGATCGACGGGCAGGCCTTGACCAGCGCCTTGTCGTAGTCGACCTTCAGATAGCCAGGCCCGACCTCGGCACCGTCCAGCGGCGCGAAGACCAGCCGGTGCCGGGTGGGCATCCCCACCTGGACGGTGACCATCGCCGGCTCGTCTGTGCCGGTGTCCACGTAGACGGCTTCCAACGTGCCGATCCTGTGCCCGGCGGAGTCGACGACGTCATGCGTGCGCCACTCGCGGATGTCCCTGATACGGATCATTTTTCGGTCCCTTCGCGCGGCCGGGTCGCCCCGGCGCCGTAAACCCAGCCTTCCCCTGACCGCGCGGCTCAGCTCGTCGGGAGGTGGGCGCGTACTCCGCCCGCGAGATCGCGGACGCCGTCGGTCAGGCTGTCCGCCGCCGAGTGCACACCGTCGCCTGCCCGGTGCACCCGGCGGGCGGCGGCGTCCTTGGCGTGCCGGGTGCCGCTGCGGGTCCTGTAGGCCAGCGACGGCTTGCCGTGCGTGTCGGCGGCGGCGAGCAGCAGGCCGCCCAGCGTCGCCATGTCCGCGAAGAACCGCGCCCGCAGCCGGGCCCGCTCCTCCCGGTCCTCGACCGTCCACCAGGGCTCTACGGCCATCGCGGTGGGCACGAGGGTGACGGCCAGCGCCAGCGCCGCCGCGCGGGGCAGCCGGCCGAGCGCCAGCAGACCGCCCGCGCCCAGCTGCACGGCGCCGGTGATCCTGGCCAGCTGCTCCGGATCGTCGGGCAGCCGGCGCACCCGCCCGGCGAGCGACACCGCGGACGGTGCCATCTCCTTGGCCATCCCCGCGGGATGGCGCAGTGCTGCGTAGCCCCCGCTGACGAACACCGACGCGAGCATGGGGCGGGCGAACTTCCTCAGTACGGCCATATCGGCCGTCTGCCCCGGCAGTCGGCGCCGACACGTCTCACCGCTGCTGTGCGTCCATCTGGCCGAAGCGGGTCTCGGCGAAGGCGAAGGCCGTCCGCCCCACCCCGAAGGGCTCACGGAAGGGGTGGTTGAGCTGAGCCGCCAGAGCGATGGCGAAGGCGACCGCGGCGCCCGCGAAGCACAGGGCGACGAGGTGGCGGGCCGTCGTGGTGAGCCCCAGGACCGCGGGGAAGGCGATCAGGAAGGCACCGGAGACCACCATCGCCAGCCAGATGACCCGGGGTATCCCGGCCTTGACCGCGGCGGCCCGGTCCGAACGCGTCTCGTAGACGGTCGCCAGGGCGGACTGGGCCGCGGCCTTCGCGGCCTGCTGGTCGGGCCGGGCGGTGGCCGCGCCGCGCACGGCCGACCGCACCCGGTCGAGCGCCTGCCAGGTAGCGGGACTGGTCCGCCCGCGGGCGAGTTCGGGGTACTCGGTGGTGCGCACATCCGCGGTGTACTGCCGCAACAGCTCCCGCACCGCCGCGCGGTCCCGGTCGGCGAGGCCGCCCGCGGCCCAGTAGGTGTCGGTCAGCGCGCGCGCCTCGTCGTAGGTGCCGGAGCGCGCCGAGCTGAGCGCCGACCAACTGCCGGCCACCTGGAAGCCCGTCAGCAGGATGAAGGAGCTGAGCAGCACCGCACCGATCAGCGACAGTGCCTGGCCGCCGTACTCCCCGTCGCCCGTGACGCGGCCCGCGCCGAGGAAGCGGCCCAGGCAGAAGGCGAAGACGGCACCGCCGAGGGTGGACAGCAGGGGGACGGTGTAGGGGGACATGGGACTCCCGGGGATCGTGGTGACCGCAGGCGGCCGCGGGCGCGGGCCGCGGGCTTCAGGGCCTTGGGGCCTCACGGGCCTTCAGGTCCGGCGCCGGATGTGGCGGTACGGCAGCGCCCCCAGGGCGGCGGGCAGCAGGACGACCGCCATGGTCATCAGCCACCAGCGGGCGGCGTCGTCCGAGCCGTGGTCGGAGTACGGTTCGCCGCCCGGCGGCGGCAGCGCGTAGCCGGAGGTGCCGGCGGGCCGGGGCGTGCGCGGCGCATGCGGTGCGGGGCGGCCGGGGACGGCAGGCGGGGCCGGCGCGGTGGCCGCGGCGGCGGGGCCGAAGGCGGCGGGGCGCGGTACCGCAGCGCCGGGCGCAGGCGGCGGTGAGGTGGCCGGCGGCAGGGACGTCCCGGGCCCCGCGGTGCCCGGGGCGGTGGACGGGGACGCGGTCGCCGGTGCGGTCGGCGGCGGAGCCGTGGTCGGAGCCGCCGTCGCAGGCGTCGTCGGGGTCGCCGTGGCGGGCGGCGGTGTCGGGGCCGTGGGCGGCCGGCACGCGTCGCCGACGCGTACGGTCAGCCCACCCGTCGGCAGCAGCGGGGGAGTGCCCGCCAGTCGCACCACGTCGGTGACGCGGCCGCCGGGGCCGCAGACGACCACCAGGACCCCGCATCCGGCGGAGGGGGCGCAGCCGACAGCCACCGCCACCCCGCCGGCGGCGGGCGCCGGCTCGGCCGCCGCCTGCCCGGCCCAGGCCAGCAGCAGGGGCGCGGCCAGCCAGGCGGCGGCCAGGCGCATCCGCGTACGGCGTACGGCTTTCATGATCGATACGTTAAATCCGGACATCCCACCAGCTCAGCCGAATGGCTGACTATGGCGGGAAGTGCTCACCGGCCCGCCGCCGCCGTTCGAATCGCCCTCCCGCGGCCCCCGGTGCGCGGGGCCGCGGCCCTCGAACGCGGCCGCGGGCGGCCGCCCGCGCATGAACTGCTTCAAGCCACCGCGCCCCGGCGCGCCGCACGCAGTGAGCCGTACGGGTCGGGCACGGGCGAAACATGGGGGACGTCAGGCGGTAACGGCGGGGGCCTTGTCAGAGTGGGGCGAGGGATTTACGTTCGTCGGACGGCGGGGATCTACGTGCGTAGAACCGGCGTGACGTCGCGTCAGAGGAGTTGCTGCCATGAGCAATGTCGTGCGTGCCGCGCTGGTCCAGGCGACCTGGACCGGTGACACCGAGACAATGATCGTCAAGCATGAGGAACACGCCAGGGCCGCCGCCGCGCAGGGCGCGAAGGTGATCGGCTTCCAGGAGGTCTTCAACGCCCCCTACTTCTGCCAGGTCCAGGAGCCGGAGCACTACCGGTGGGCGGAGGCGGTGCCCGACGGCCCGACCGTGCGGCGGATGCAGGAACTCGCCCGGGAGACGGGCATGGTCGTCGTCGTCCCGGTCTTCGAGATCGAGCAGCCGGGGGTCTACTTCAACACCGCGGCGGTCATCGACGCCGACGGCAGCTTCCTCGGCAAGTACCGCAAGCACCACATCCCTCAGGTGACCGGCTTCTGGGAGAAGTACTACTTCAAACCCGGCAACCTCGGCTGGCCGGTCTTCGACACCGCGGTCGGCAGGATCGGCGTCTACATCTGCTACGACCGGCACTTCCCCGAGGGCTGGCGCGCCCTCGGCCTGGCCGGCGCCCAACTCGTCTACAACCCGAGCGCCACCAGCCGCGGCCTGTCGGCCTACCTGTGGCAGCTGGAGCAGCCGGCCGCCGCCGTCGCCAACGAGTACTTCGTCGCCGCGATCAACCGGGTCGGCCGCGAGGAGTACGGCGACAACGACTTCTACGGCACCAGCTACTTCGTCGACCCCCGCGGCCGCTTCGTGGACGGCACCGCCTCCGACACCAAGGAGGAACTGCTGGTCCGCGACCTGGACTTCGACCTGATCGACGAGGTGCGCAACCAGTGGGCCTTCTACCGGGACCGCAGGCCGGACGCCTACGGCGACCTGACGGAGGCCTGAGCCGATGGCCACCGAGACCGCCAACGCGCACGCGGCACTGCACGCCAGGCACCGGGCCGTGCTGCCCGACTGGCTCGCCACGTACTACGCACAGCCGATCGAGCTCACGCACGGCGAGGGCAGGCACGTCTGGGACGCCGAGGGCAACCGCTACCTCGACTTCTTCGGCGGCATCCTCACCACGATGACCGCGCACGCCCTGCCCGAGGTCGCCGCCGCAGTGGCCGGCCAGGCCGGGCGGCTGCTGCACTCCTCGACGCTGTACCTGAGCAGCCAGGCCGTCGAGTTGGCCGAGCGGATCGCCCGGCTGTCCGGCATCCCCGACGCCCGGGTCTTCTTCACCACCTCGGGCACCGAGGCCAACGACACCGCGCTGCTGCTCGCGACGGCCCACCGCCGCTCCAACCAGATCCTGGCGCTGCGCAACAGCTACCACGGCCGCTCCTTCAGCGCGATCGGCATCACCGGCAATTCGGCCTGGTCGCCGACCAGCCTGTCGCCGCTCCAGACGCTCTACGTGCACGGCGGGGTGCGCAGCCGCGGCCCCTACGCGCACCTGTCGGACGCCGAGTTCATCACCGCGTGCGTCGCCGACCTGGAGGACGTGCTCGGCCAGGCCGGCGGCTCGGTCGCCGCGCTGATCGCGGAACCCGTGCAGGGCGTCGGCGGGTTCACGCTGCCGCCGGACGGGCTGTTCGCCGCGTTCAAGCAGGTGCTCGACCGGCACGGCATCCTGTGGATCACCGACGAGGTACAGACCGGCTGGGGACGCACCGGCGAGCACTTCTGGGGCTGGCAGGCGCACGGCAAGGCCGGCCCGCCCGACATCCTCACCTTCGCCAAGGGCGTCGGCAACGGCATGTCGATGGGCGGCGTGGTGGCCCGCGCCGAGGTGATGAACTGCCTCACCGCCAACTCGATCTCCACCTTCGGCGGCAGCCCGGTCACCGCCGCCGCGGCGCTGGCCAACCTGAACTACCTCATCGAGCACGACCTGCCGGGCAACGCCCGCCGGGTGGGCGGCCTGCTCAAGGCCAGGCTCGACGCCGTCGCCGCCGGCCTCGGCGTGGTCCGCGAGGTGCGCGGGCGCGGCCTGATGCTCGGCGTGGAACTCGTCGTGCCCGGCACCGACCGGCCCTCGGCCGAGGCGGCCGGGCTGGTCCTGGAGGCGGCCCGCGAGAACGGCCTGCTCATCGGCAAGGGCGGCAGGGCGGGCAACGTGCTGCGGATCGCCCCGCCGCTGTCGCTGACCGTCAGCGAGGCCGAGGAGGGCGCCGCCGCGCTCGAAGCGGCGCTGAAGGCGGCGCAGACCGCACTGGAGACCCCGCAGGACAGCAGCACGGGAGGCGTCACCATATGAGCAGCGGCACCCGTACCGTCATCCGCGGCGGCCTGGTCGTCACCGCGGCCGACGAGATGCACGCCGACGTCCTGATCGAGGGCGGCAGGATCGCCGCGCTCGCCGCCCACGACAGCGACACCGCGGCCGGCTGGACCGCGGACAGCACCATCGACGCCACCGGCAGATACGTCATCCCCGGCGGGGTCGACGGGCACACCCACATGCAGATGCCCTTCGGGGGCACCACCGCCTCCGACACCTTCGAGACCGGCACCAGGGCCGCCGCCTGGGGTGGCACCACCACCATCGTGGACTTCGCGATCCAGGGCGTGGGCGCCTCGCTGCGCGCGGGTCTGGACGCCTGGCACGCCAAGGCCGACGCCCAGTGCGCGATCGACTACGGCTTCCACATGATCGTCGCCGACGTGAACGACAAGACGCTCGCCGAGATGGACCTCCTGGTGGAGGAGGGCGTCACCAGCTTCAAGATGTTCATGGCCTACCCCGGGGTCTTCTACAGCGACGACGGGCAGATCCTGCGCGCCATGCAGCGTGCCTCGGGCAACGGCGGCCTGGTGATGATGCACGCGGAGAACGGCATCGCCATCGACGTCCTGGTGCAGCAGGCGCTCGCCGCGGGGAAGACCGACCCGCGTCACCACGGCGAGGTGCGGCGGGCGCTGCTGGAGGCCGAGGCCACCCACCGCGCCATCCAGCTCGCCCGGGTGGCCGGCGCACCGCTCTACGTCGTGCACGTCTCCGCCGAGCAGGCCGTCGCGGAACTGACCGCGGCCCGCGACCTGGGGCTGCCGGTCTTCGGCGAGACCTGCCCGCAGTACCTCTTCCTGTCCACGGACAACCTCGCGGAGCCGGACTTCGAGGGCGCGAAGTACGTGTGCAGTACTCCGCTGCGCCCGCGCGAGCACCAGGCCGCGCTGTGGCGCGGGCTGCGCACCGACGACCTCCAGGTGGTGTCCACCGACCACTGCCCGTTCTGCTTCACCGGCCAGAAGGAGATGGGCCGCGGCGACTTCTCCAAGATCCCCAACGGGCTGCCCGGGGTGGAGAACCGGATGGACCTGCTGCACCAGGCCGTGGTCGACGGGCACATCACCCGCCGCCGCTGGATCGACATCGCCTGCGCCGCCCCGGCCCGCATGTTCGGCCTCTACCCGCGCAAGGGCACCATCGCCCCCGGGGCGGACGCCGACGTCGTCGTCTACGACCCGCACGCGGAGCAGACCATCTCCGCGGCCACCCACCACATGAACGTCGACTACTCCGCCTACGAGGGCCGCCGGATCACCGGCCGGGTGGAGACCGTGCTGTCCCGCGGTGTCCCGGTCATCGACCGGCAGACCTACGTCGGCCGTGCCGGGCACGGCCAGTACACCCCGCGCGGCATCTGCCAATACCTGTGAGCACCTCCACGCCACCCGTCATCCAAGGAGTGCGGCCATGGACTTCGGCCTCGTGCTACAGACCGACCCGCCCGCGTCCGACGTCGTCGACCTCATGCGGCGCGCCGAGCGCAACGGCTTCACCCGCGGCTGGACCTTCGACTCGGCCGTGCTCTGGCAGGAGCCCTTCGTCATCCACAGCCGCATCCTCGACCACACCGAGCGGCTCACCGTCGGCACCATGGTCACCAACCCGGGCACCCGCACCTGGGAGGTGACCGCCTCCACCTTCGCGACCCTCAACTCGATGTACGGCAACCGCACGGTGTGCGGCATCGGCCGCGGCGACTCGGCGATGCGGGTCGCGGGCCGCCCACCCAACACCCTGGCCAGGCTGGGCGAGGCCATCACCGCCATCAGGGACCTCGCCGAGGGCCGCGAGGCGGTGGTCGACGGCACCGCGATGCGGCTGCCGTGGGTGCGGGACGGCAGCCTGCCGGTGTGGATGGCCGCGTACGGCCCCAAGGCGCTGGCCATGGCGGGGGAGCTGGCCGACGGCTTCATCCTGCAACTCGCCGACGTCTACCTCACCGAGTGGATGGTCAAGGCGGTCCGTGCCGCGGCGGAGGCCGCCGGGCGCGACCCGGACGCCGTCACCGTGTGCGTCGCCGCCCCCGCCTACGTCACCGCGGACGACTCACCCGAGGCGCTGGCGCACGCCCGCGAGCAGTGCCGCTGGTTCGGCGGCATGGTCGGCAACCACGTCGCCGACATGGTCGGCCGCTACGGCGAGCACTCCGGCATGGTCCCCGAGGAGTTGACCGACTACATCAAGCAGCGGCACGGCTACGACTACGCGCACCACGGCCGCAGCGGCAACCCCGACACCGCATTCGTGCCCGACGACATCGTGGACCGCTTCTGCCTGATCGGGCCGCCCGAGGCGCACATCGCCAAGCTCCGGGCCCTGCGCGACCTGGGCGTCGACCACTTCGCCGTCTACGACATGCACGACGCCAAGGAGGCGACGATCGACGCGTACGGGAGCCGGGTGATCCCCGCGATGGCCTGAGCCGGCCGGCCTTGCGGGGTGCGGAACCACGGTGCCCCGGCGTCTGGTTGGATGGCGCCATGGGCAACGGAGTCGGTGCGTGCAAGGACCCGGCCGGCCGGACGGCGGCCCGGCCGTGAGGCGGGCCGTCGTCGCCGACGCGGTGGTCGTCGGAGCGGGACCCAACGGGCTCACCGCGGCGGTCGAACTCGCCCGTGCGGGGCTGAGCGTGCAGATCTACGAGGCCGCCGACACCGTGGGCGGCGGGGCGCGCACCGAGGAGCTGACACTGCCGGGCTTCCGGCACGACCCGTGCTCCGCCGTGCACCCCTTCGGCATCGGCTCGCCCGCCTTCCAGGCACTGCCGCTCGCCCGGCACGGCCTGGAGTGGCTGCAACCCGACCTGCCGATGGCGCACCCCTTCCCCGACGGCACCGCGGCGGTACTCGGCCGTACCGTCGGCGAGACCGCCGCCTCCCTGGGGCCGCGCGACGCGGGCACGTACCGCAGGCTGATGGCGCCCTACATCGGCCACTGGGACACCATCGCGGCGGACTTCTTCCGGCCGCAGTGGTCCGGCATACCCCGCGACCCCTACCGCTTCCTCCGGTTCGGGCTGACCGGCACACCGCCGGCCGCGATGCTGGCGCTGCGCTTCCACGACCCCAAGGCCAGGGGGATGATCGCCGGGCTCGCCGGGCACGCGATCTCCCGGCTGGGCCAGCCCTTCACCGGGGCGATGGCCATGATGTTCGCGCTCGCCGCCCACGAGCGGGGCTGGCCGGTGGCCCGCGGCGGCTCGCAGGCGATCTCCGACGCGCTGGCCGGCCATCTGACCGAGCTCGGCGGCGTCATCCGCACCGGTGTGACCGTGCGCAAGCTCGACGAACTGCCGCCGGCCCGCGCCTACGTCTTCGACACCTCGCCGACCGCGCTGGCCAGGATCGCCGCCCTCGGCGACGCCTACCGCGGATACCGCTACGGGCCCTCGGTCTTCAAGATCGACTACGCCCTCGACGGGCCGGTGCCATGGACCTCGCCGCAGGCGCGGCGGGCCGGGACCGTGCACATCGGCCCGACCTACACCGAGATCGGCGACGCGCTGACCCGGGCGGTCACCGGGCGGCCGCCGCACACCCCGTTCCTGATCACCTCGCAGCCCACCGTGGTGGACCCGTCCAGGGCGCCGGAGGGCAAACACGTCTTCTGGGCTTACGGCCACGTCCCGCACGACTGGCACGGCAATGCCACCGACGCGGTGGAGCGGCAGATCGAACGCTTCGCGCCCGGCTTCCGCGACCTGGTGCTGGCCCGCGCCGTCACCGGCCCCGCAGGGCTCGCCGCGCGCAACGCCAACTACGTGGGCGGCGACGTGGCCTGCGGCGCGTTCGCCGGCCTGCAGACCGTCCTGCGCCCGCGGCTCGCGGCGGTGCCCTACGCCACCCGGCGCCCCGGGGTCTTCCTCTGCTCGTCCGCGACCCCGCCGGGACCCGGCGTGCACGGGATGAGCGGCCACAACGCGGCCCGTGCCGTGCTGCGGCACCTGCGCCGCTCGGCCGGCCGCTGACAGCACCCTGGGCGCCACCCCTGGCGGGAGGCGGCGCCGTACCGGGCGGCGGCTGCGGTCAGGGCGCGTACGGCGACTGGCCGGCCGGCGGCGTGAAGGCCTGCGGGGCGGCGAAGCGGACCTCGGAGAGGGCGCGCTTCGTGATGACCTTGTTGAAGTAGCCGGCGCCCACGAAGATGCAGAGCACGACATACCAGAACTTCTCGGCGCTGGTCATCTCCACCAGGCCGTACTCGCTGAGCGCCTTCTTCGCCGGGACCTTGGACAGGTAGTAGGCGCCGAAGTAGATGCAGCCGAGGACGTACCAGAACTTCTCCCACGAGGTGTTCTGGCCGTTGCCGAGCGTCTGGGGCTGGGACATGGGATATGCGCCTTTCGAAAAGGTGAACCGAGCGGTGGGGACGGGCAGCCCGGCAAACGCCACATGCGGCCGCAGCGGGCCGTGGTGGGGTGGGGGCATGCCGAAGTAAGCGGCTCAGGCCGCAAGGCACCCTTTACTGTGGGGTAGTTCGCGGTGCCGAATCGGAAGCATAGGGGTAAAGGTTGCTCTGTGTCGCCGATTTCCGTTCCCTGCAGGGATGTTCCGGGGAAACGGTCACCCGCGATTGGCCGGGTTGTCACCGAGGCGTACGGAAACTAGGCTTACCCGTCGGTAAGTTTACTCTGTGGTAAGGACGGTGGCCGATGGCCGCACTGGACGATCTCGACCTGGAGACCCTCGACTTCGGCTCGGTGGAACCGCAGGAATTCGCCAGGATCGTCAAGGGCATGCCCACCAGGCGGATCGCGGAACTGATGAGCGGACCCCAGCGCCGCCGCGTTCTCGACGAGGTCTTCGGACGGATGCACACCCTCTTCAAGCCCGACGCGGCCGCAGGCCGGGACGCGCTCATCCGCTGGCGGATCACCGAGGGCGACGGCGGCGCCGACGACGTCTACGAGACGCACATCGGCGGTGGCACCTGCACGGTCACCTCCGAGCGCACCGACCGCGAGGCGCAGCTCAGCCTCACCATGGCCGCGCCGGAATTCCTCCGGCTCGTGTCGGGCAACGCCTCGGGCCCGACCCTCTTCTTCACCCGCAAGCTCAAGCTCAAGGGCGACATCCGGCTGGCCGGCGGCCTCACCTACTTCTTCGACATCCCCAAGGCCTGACGCGCCTCAGCCCGCGGTGACCGGGCGCCCGCCGACCAGCTCGGCGGTCCCGGTGCCCGCGGCCAGCGCCGCCAGGGCCGCACGGATACGGCCCGCCTGGCCCGGCGCGAAATAGCGGTCCGTCTCCGCCGGATCGATCAGCCGCCAGGAGTCCAGCTCCTCCTCCTGAAGCCGGACCGCCGCGAGCTGCTCCTGCGAAAGCACCCCGCCGTCGTAGAGGAAGCTCACCGACGGCGGCCGCCCGGGACCCGAGGACCAGTCCAGCACCAGCAGTGCGCCCGGCTCCAGGTCGAGGCCGATCTCCTCCGCGGTCTCCCGGCGCGCGCCCTGCCGCGGCGTCTCGTCCTGGTCGGACTCGATCGTGCCGCCCGGCAGCGTCCACGTCCCGTCGTCGCGGTAGTTCGGCTCCACGATCAGGATCCGGCCGTCCGCCGAACGGCACAGCATGCTGGCACCCGCGAGGATCTTCGGCAGGCCGGCGACGTAGGTCGCGAAGTCGGTCGTCATACCGCCAATTTACGGCGCCTGGCGCGCGGACGGGCCGTAATCGGACGCTCACCGCCCGCGCTGCCGATGGGCACGGGCGCCCCGCCGGGATAGGGTCCGAAAGGCGCGATGTTCCGTATCGGATGGAGAAGACCAAGGTGTCCGACACCGCAGGGAGTACCACGGGGCGCGTGCTGATCGCCGCCGACAAGTTCAAGGGTTCGCTGACCGCGGTGCAGGTGGCCGAGCATGTCACCACCGGACTGCGCTCCGTCGTGCCCGGCATCGAGGTGACCGCGCTGCCGGTCGCCGACGGCGGCGACGGTACGGTCGACGCGGCGGTGGCCGCCGGCTTCGACCGGCGCACGGTACGCGTCACCGGGCCGCTCGGCGAGCCCGTCGAGGCGGCGTACGCGCTGCGCGGCACCACCGCGGTGGTGGAGATGGCCGAGGCCTCAGGGCTGCGGCACCTGCCCGCCGGGGTCTACGCACCGCTCACCGCGACCACCCACGGCACCGGGGAACTGCTGCGGGCCGCCCTCGACGCGGGAGCGCGCACCATCGTGCTCGGCGTCGGCGGCAGCGCCACCAACGACGGCGGCGCGGGCATGCTCAGCGCGCTCGGCGCCCGGCTGCTGGACGCAGAAGGGGCGCCGCTCGCGCCCGGCGGCGGACCGCTCGCCGATCTCGCCACCGCCGACCTCGGCGGCCTCGACCCGCGGCTCGCCGCCACCGAGGTCGTGCTGGCCAGCGACGTCGACAACCCGCTGCTCGGGCCCAAGGGCGCCGCGGCGGTCTACGGACCCCAGAAGGGCGCCTCCGCGGCGGACGTCGCCGTCCTCGACGCGGCGCTCGGGCGCTTCGCCGAGGTGCTCGGCGCCACCGATGAGGCCGAGGCGCCCGGCGCCGGGGCCGCCGGCGGCATCGGCTTCGGCGCGCTGGTCGGCCTGCGGGCCGCCTTCCGGCCAGGGATCGAGGTGCTGCTCGACGTCCTCGGCTTCGAGGCGGCCCTCGACGGTGCCACGCTCGTCATCACCGGCGAGGGCTCCCTGGACGAGCAGACCCTGCACGGCAAGGCGCCGGCCGGGGTGGCCCGCGCCGCCCGCGCCCGCGGCATCGACGTGGTGGCCGTCTGCGGCCGCCTCACCCTCCCCCCGGCCGACCTCGGCCGGGCCGGCATCCGCCGCGCCTACGCCCTCTCCGACCTGGAGCCCGACCCGTCCCGCTCCATGGCGGAAGCCGGCCCCCTCCTGGAACGCCTGGCCTCCCACCTGGCCCAGGACTTCCTGACCTAGCCGATCCCTCGCAGGGGCGCCTTCCCGGGTGCCCACTGCGCAGGTGCCGAGCCCCGTAGGGGCGCGGGTCGTCACCGTCCCAGAGGGGCTGTTCCTGTCGTTTCCGGGCCGCCGCCCGGTGGTGGGCTGCTCGCGCCGTTCCGCCCCCAGAGCTTCGCCTGGGGGTACCCCCAGCGCCCCTGAAGGGCACCCCCCTGCGCAGGGGAGCCGCACCACCGCCTGGGGGCGGCCGTGACGGCCGTCGTGGGGAATGGGGAAACCCCCGGGCGCCCCGAGGAAGGGGCGGCCGGGGGTTTCGGGGAGCCTAGCGGAGCGCCTCGGCTCGGGCCTCACGCCGATTGGCCCGCATCGTGTTCACGCGGCGCGTCGTCGCGAAGCAGGGAATCACGGCGGCGGCCAGGCACTGGAGCGCGGCGCCGGTCTGGAGGAGCTGGTGGCCGCCGGGGGCGTCGAGCGTCCAAGCGGTGAGGCAGCCCATGCTGACCAGGATCCACGCCAGCGTGAGGACGGCCAGCCGCCCGCGCGGCTTGGGATACTCGACCCGGCTCACCATCAGCCAGGCCACGCCCACGATCGCGGCGATGGTCGGCACGAAGGGCAGCTCCAGCAGCACGACCGACACCACGGTCATCGCCCCGAAGGGGCTCGGCATGCCCTGGAAGACCCCGTCCCGCAGCGTCGTGCAGGAGAAGCGGGCCAGCCGCAGTACGACGGCCAGGACCACGAGCACCGCGGCGACAGCCGACACCTTGCCGTGTGCGTCGTCGGCGACCAGACCCCAGACGACCACGAAATACGCCGGGGCGAGCCCGAAGCTGATGAGGTCGGAGAGGTTGTCCAGTTCGGCCCCCATGGCCGAGCTGCGCAGTTTGCGTGCGACGAGCCCGTCGAAGAGGTCGAAGACGGAGGCCAGCAGCATCAGCGTGACCGCCGTGGCGGCGCTGTGCTTGGACATGCCGCCGTCGCTGGTGCCCATCAGGTGCGGCACGAGGACCCCGGTGGTGGTGAAGTACACCGCCATGAAGCCGCAGATCGCGTTGCCCAGGGTGAGCGCGTCGGCGATGGACAGCCGGGTCGACAGGGGGAGGTCGCCGACCTCGTCCTGGAGTTCGGTGACCCAGCTGGACTGAGCCGTGTCCTGATCAGTCACGGTCAAGGCGTGTCACCCCTGCAGTGGTGGTCTGACCGACCTCGACACCCGCTTCGATCCCGGCCGGAAGGTACACGTCGACCCGGGAGCCGAAGCGGATCAGCCCGATCCGGTCGCCCTGCTCGACCTTGCAGCCGCGCGGGACGTACGGCACGATCCGCCGCGCCACGGCCCCGGCGATCTGCACCATCTCGATGTCGCCCGCGTCGGTGTCGAAGTGCCAGACCACCCGCTCGTTGTTCTCGCTCTCCTTGTTGAACGCCGGTACGTACCCGCCGGGGATGTGCTCGACGGACATGACCGTGCCGGTGAGCGGCGCGCGGTTGACGTGCACGTTCAGCGGGCTCATGAAGATCGCGACGCGGGTGCGTCCGTCCTTCCACGGCATGACGCTCTGGACCACGCCGTCGGCCGGGCTGATGACCCGGCCTTCGGCGATCTCCCGCTCGGGGTCGCGGAAGAACCACAGCATCCCGGCCGCGAGCGCGGTGGCGGGGACGGCCACGGTTGCCCAGCGGCCGGAGCGGCGCGCCTTGGCGAGGGAGACCGCCGCGGTGGCCACGGTCGGGAGGAGCCACGGTGATGCGCCACGTGCGAGGCGGACCCGGCCGCGTGGTGCAGGGGAATGGCTGTGGGGCATGGAAGACCTTCGTAGCGGAGGATGCCGCGAATTACTTCAGGGGACGGCGGCTTTCGTCGATGGTATCGGCTGACACCGGCAACTCGGCAAGCGCAAGGGCGAGTCGGTGGCTGGTTCCGGTGGCCTCACCCATGACAGACTGTGACGTTTGCCTCGGATAAATCATCCCAAATACGGACATTCATCCCTGAATTCGATACTCCTCCAGAAGTCTCCTGCCGATGATCATTTTCTGGATCTCTGCGGTCCCCTCGCCGATCAGCAGCATCGGTGCCTCCCGGTAGAGCCGCTCGATCTCGTACTCCTTGGAGAAGCCGTAGCCGCCGTGGATGCGGAAGGCGTCCTCCACTACCTCCTTGCAGAACTCTGCCGCCAGATACTTCGCCATTCCGGCCTCGAGGTCGTTCCGCTCGCCGGAATCCTTCTTGCGTGCGGCATTGACCATCATCTGGTGTGCGGCCTCCACCTTGGTGGCCATTTCGGCAAGCTTGAACTGGATCGCCTGGTGCTGTGCGATGGCCTTGCCGAAGGTGTGCCTCTGCTGTGCGTAGGAAATGCCCAGCTCGAAGGCGCGCCTGGCCACGCCGCAGCCGCGGGCGGCCACGTTCACCCGGCCCACCTCGACCCCGTCCATCATCTGGTAGAAGCCCTGCCCGCCGGCCCCGCCCAGCACGCTGTCGGCGGGCACCCGCACGTCCTGGAGGATCAGCTCCGTGGTGTCGACGCCCTTGTAGCCCATCTTGTCGATCTTGCCGGGCACGGTCAGGCCGGGGACGGTGGGGTTCGGGCCGAAGCCCGGCTCCTTCTCGATCAGGAAGGTCGTCATCGACCGGTGCGCGGGCGCGTCCTCGGGCTGCCCCTCGTCCGTGCGGCACAGCACCGCCACCAGGTTCGACGAGCCGCCGTTGGTCAGCCACATCTTCTGGCCGTTCAGGACGTAGTCGTCCCCGTCGCGTACGCCCTTGGTGCGGATCGCCGACACGTCCGAGCCGAGCCCCGGCTCGGACATCGAGAACGCGCCACGCACCTCGCCGGTCGCCATCCGCGGCAGGAAACGGTCCTTCTGCTCCTGCGTGCCGTGCTGCTTGATCATGTAGGCGACGATGAAGTGCGTGTTGATGATTCCCGACACACTCATCCAGCCGCGGGCGATCTCCTCCACGGTCAGCGCGTAGGTCAGCAGCGATTCCCCGAGACCGCCGTACTCCTCGGGGATCATCAGGCCGAAGATGCCGAGTTCCTTGAGGCCCTCGACGATGTCCGTGGGGTATTCGTCGCGGTGTTCGAGCTCGGTGGCGACCGGCAGGATCTCCTTGTCCACGAAGCTGCGGACGGTGGAGAGGATCTCCTGCTGGATGTCGGTCAGCCCGTCGGTCTGCGCGAGTCGGTCGGCCATCTGCTCAGTTCCCCTCCGGTTGCGGGCGCCCGGGCTGCTCCCCGCCGCGCTGCTCGATGTAGGTGGCGGTCGGCACCATCACCTTGCGCCGGAAGACGCAGATCAGGGTGCCGTCCTGGTTGTGCCCGCGGGTCTCCACCTGGACGACGCCGCGGTCGCTCTTCGACTTCGACGGCCACTTGTCGAGCACCGTCGACTCGCCGTAGACGGTGTCACCGTGGAAGGTCGGCGCCACGTGCCGCAGCGACTCGACCTCCAGATTGGCGATGGCCTTGCCCGACACGTCGGGTACCGACATCCCGAGCAGCAGCGAGTAGACGTAGTTCCCGACGACGACGTTGCGGCCGAAGTCGGTGCTCTTCTCGGCGTAGTTGGCATCCATGTGCAGCGGGTGGTGATTCATGGTGAGGAGGCAGAAGAGGTGGTCGTCGTATTCCGTGACCGTCTTTCCCGGCCAGTGCTTGTATACGGCACCGACCTCGAACTCCTCATATGTGCGGCCGAACTGCACAGTCATACCTCCAGCTTGTTCGCGCGCCTGATCTCGTCCACGATCCGGCCGATTATCCCGGTGATACCGAAGTCCTTGGGTGTGAACACCGCCGCCACACCGGCGGCCCGCAGAGCGGTTGCGTCCGCCGCCGGAATGATGCCGCCGACGACCACGGGGATGTCGTCGACCCCCGCCCGGCGCAGCCGCTCCAGCACGTCGGGGACCAGCTCCGCGTGCGAACCGGAAAGGATCGACAGTCCCACGCAGTGCACGTCCTCTGCGACCGCCGCGGACACGATCTGCTCAGGGGTCAGCCTGATCCCCTGGTAGACCACCTCGAAACCGGCGTCCCTCGCGCGTACCGCTATCTGCTCGGCGCCGTTGGAGTGCCCGTCCAGTCCCGGCTTGCCGACCAGCAGCCGCAGCCGCCCGCCGCCCAGCTCCTTCGCGGTGACCGCGACCCTGCGGCGTACGTCCGCCAGCGGGCTGCCCTCCTCCGCGGCCACCGCGACCGGCGCCGAGCCGACCCCGGTCGGGGCGCGGAATTCGCCGAAGACGTCCCGCAGCGCCCACGACCACTCGCCGGTCGTCACGCCCGCCCGGGCGCAGTCCAGCGTCGCCGCCATCAGGTTGTCCGTACCAGTGGCTGCCGACCGCAGGGCGTCGAGGGCGGCCTTGGCCCGCGGCTCGTCGCGGGACTGCCGCCATTCGTGCAGCGCGGCCACCACCCGGGCCTCGTTCGCGGGGTCGACCGTCATGATGGCGGTGTCCAGATCCGCGGTCAGCGGGCTCGGCTCGGTGCTCTCATGGATGTTGACGCCGACGACCTTCTCCTCGCCGGACTCGATCCGCGCCCGGCGGGCGGCGTGCGAGGCGACGAGTTCCGACTTCAGGTAGCCGGACTCGACGGCCGCCATCGCGCCGCCCAGCTCCTCGATGTGCGCGATCTCGGCGGTCGCCTGCTCGACCAGTTCCGCGACCTTCGCCTCGACCACATGGCTGCCGTCGAAGAGGTCGGCGTACTCCAGCAGGTCGCTCTCGTGCGCGAGCACCTGCTGTATCCGCAGGCTCCACTGCTGGTCCCACGGCCGGGGCAGGCCCAGGGCCTCGTTCCACGCCGGCAGTTGGACGGCCCGCGCGCGGGCGTCCTTCGACAGCGTGACGGCCAGCATCTCCAGCACGATCCGCTGGACGTTGTTCTCCGGCTGCGCCTCGGTCAGGCCGAGGGAGTTGACCTGCACGCCGTAGCGGAAGCGCCGGTGCCTGGGGTCCTCGATGCCGTAGCGCTCCCGGGTGAGGGTGTCCCAGACCCGGCCGAAGGCGCGCATCTTGCACATCTCCTCGACGAAGCGGACCCCGGCGTTGACGAAGAAGGAGATCCGGCCGACCACCTCGCCCCTGCGCTCCTCCGGCACCTGGCCGGACGCGAAGACCGCGTCGAGCACCGCGACGGCGGTGGACATCGCGTAGGCGATCTCCTGCACCGGCGTGGCCCCGGCCTCCTGGAGGTGGTAGCTGCAGATGTTGATCGGGTTCCACCGCGGCATGTGGTGCACGGTGTACGTGATCATGTCGGTGGTCAGCCGCAGCGACGGAACCGGCGGGAAGACGTGCGTACCGCGGGACAGGTACTCCTTGACGATGTCGTTCTGCGTGGTGCCCTGGAGCGCGGCGATGTCCGCGCCCTGCTCCTCGGCGACCACCTGGTAGAGCGCCAGCAGCCACATGGCGGTGGCGTTGATGGTCATCGAGGTGTTCGTCCGCTCCAGCGGGATGTCCTCGAACAGCCGCCGCATGTCGCCCAGGTGCCCCACCGGCACCCCGACCCTGCCCACCTCGCCGCGTGCCAGCACGTGGTCGGCGTCGTAGCCCGTCTGCGTCGGCAGGTCGAAGGCGACCGACAGGCCGGTCTGGCCCTTGTCGAGGTTGCGCCGGTAGAGCGCGTTGGATGCCTCGGCGGTGGAATGGCCCGCGTAGGTCCGCATCAGCCAGGGCCGGTCCTTCCCGCCCTGCTCGCGCGGCTCCATCAGGCGTCCCGGAAGCGGTTGATGGCCGGCAGGTGCCGCTCGCGCATCTCCGGGTCCGACACGCCCATGCCCTCCTCGGGTGCCAGCGCCAGGACGCCGACCTTGCCGTGGTGGAGGTTGCGGTGGACGTCGTAGGCGGCCTGCCCCGTGTCGGCCAGCCGGTAGGTGCGCGACAGGGTGGGATGGATCCTGCCTTTGGCGATGAGGCGGTTGGCTTCCCATGCTTCGCGGTAGTTGGCGAAGTGGGAGCCGATGATCTTCT
>NZ_JBICTO010000013.1:0-172652 GCF_043197715.1 Streptomyces sp. NPDC049040 | reverse complement strand
TTGACTTTTGGCACGCTGTTGAGTTCTCAAGGAACGGAAGCTTCCTTCGAGACCGTTTCACCGGCCCCTCCGGGCTTTCCCTTCGTTGTGTTCCCACCGTACCCGATTCCTTCACCGATTCATAATCGGCTGTTCAGCCCCATCGATTTGATTTCCGGCGCACCAGAGATCGTCCCGATGATCGGGAGAACGTAGATAGGTGGGTTTCCGCTCAGGCGGTGGGAGTCGGTGTGAACCAGGTCTCTCACCGTTTTGGCGACTCGGACTACGTTACGCAGGAGCGGCGGCCGAGTCAAGCTCGGCCGCCGCTCAAACCTACATTTCCAGCCGTGTCAGCGGAGTTCGACCGCTCCGAGGTTGCGCTTGCCCCGGCGCAGCACCAGCCAGCGTCCGTGGATCAGGTCGGTCGCGGACGGGGTCTCGTCCTCGCTCGCCACCTTGGCGTTGTTGAGGTAGGCGCCGCCCTCCTTGATGGTGCGGCGGGCCGCCGACTTGCTCGGGGCCAGCTCGACCAGGGCGAACAGGTCGGCGACCGGGGCGAGTTCCGTCACCTCGGCGCGCGGCAGCTCGCTGAGCGCGGCCGCCAGGGTGGGCTCGTCGAGGTCGGCGAGGTCCCCCTGGCCGAAAAGCGCCTTTGACGCGGCGATCACGGCGGCGCACTGGCCGGCGCCGTGGACCAGCGTGGTGAGCTCCTCCGCCAGCGCGCGCTGGGCAGCGCGGGCCTGCGGGCGCTCCGCGGTGGAGCGCTCCAGCTCCTCGATCTCCTCGCGGGACCTGAAGCTGAAGATGCGGACGAAGTTCGAGATGTCGCGGTCGTCGGCGTTCAGCCAGAACTGGTAGAAGGCGTACGGCGTGGTCATCTCGGGGTCGAGCCAGACGGCGCCGCCCTCGGTCTTGCCGAACTTCGTGCCGTCCGCCTTGGTGATCAGCGGGGTGGCCAGCGCGTGCACGGAGGCGCCCTCGACCCGGTGGATGAGGTCGATGCCGGCGGTGAGGTTGCCCCACTGGTCGCTGCCGCCCGTCTGCATGGTGCAGCCGTGGCGCCGGTAGAGCTCGAGGAAGTCCATGCCCTGGAGGATCTGGTAGCTGAACTCGGTGTAGCTGATGCCCTGGTCCGAGTTGAGCCGGCGGGACACCGCCTCCTTGGCGATCATCTTGTTCACCCGGAAGTGCTTGCCGATGTCGCGCATGAACTCGATGGCGGACAGCCCCGAGGTCCAGTCCAGGTTGTTGACCATGACGGCCGCGTTCGGCCCCTCGAAGCTCAGGTAGGGCTCGATCTGGGCCCGTACCCGCTCCACCCACTCGGCGACGACGGCGGGGTCGTTCAGGGTCCGCTCCGCGGTGGGCTTGGGGTCGCCGATCAGCCCGGTGGCCCCGCCGACCAGGCCCAGCGGCCGGTGGCCGGCCTGCTGGAGCCGGCGGATGGTGAGGATCTGGACGAGGTTGCCGAGGTGCAGGCTGGGAGCGGTGGGGTCGAAGCCGCAATAGACCGTGACGGGGCCGTCCGCGAACGCCTTGCGCAGTGCGTCCTCGTCAGTGGATACGGCGATCAGCCCGCGCCACTTCAGCTCGTCGACGATGTCCGTCACGGTTCCGTGTCTCCTCGTGTGCAGGGGGTGTGTGCAGCGGGTACGAGCCTACGCGGTCCCGTCCCCGGGCCGCGCTGGGGAATTTCCGCGCTTGCGCGGGGCGTGCGGCCGGTAGGGGCTGACGCTGGGGTCGCCGTCGATCCAGTAGCGCCACGGGTGGCCGGCGCCTTCGCCGCCCACCCCGGTCCGCGGCCCCGAGCGGATCGCGGCCGGGTCGGGCGGGGTGCCGGTGAGGATGCGGAAGGGGCCCCCCGAGGCGGAGCAGGCGTCGGCGCCGTCGAGGGTGCGGTCGACGGACAGGGCGGTGGCGAGCCTGGCCGGTCCCTGCGCCAGGTCGGTGTCCTTGCGCGAGGTGGGGCGGTGGACGCGGGCGAGGTCGGCTCCCGCGATGATCCTGCCGCCCCTGAGCAGGACCCCGCTGGGGGTGCCCTCCGGGCCGCAGACCATGTTCAGGCAGTGCCACATGCCGTACGTGAAGTAGACGTAGGTGTGCCCGGGTGGTCCGAACATCACCGCGTTGCGGTCGGTGCGGCCCCGGTAGGCGTGCGAGCCGGGGTCGTTGGGGCCGTCGTAGGCTTCGACCTCGGTGAGCCGCAGCTCGATCGGGCCGGCGTCTGTGGTGCGGACCAGGACCCGGCCGAGCAGGTCGGGGGCTATCTCCAGGACCGGTCGGTCGAAGAACGCGCGGGCCAGCGGGGTCCGCTCGGATGCGGTGGTCACGGGCCACGAGCGTAGTGGAACCAGCCGGGCGCGCTCTGCGTTCGTAGAGTTCGCCAAGAGCGGTGCGACGAACGGCGATGGAGGGTGTCCGAATGGGCTTCAAGAAGCTGATGGCGAGTCTGGGTGCGGGTGGGGCGTCGGTGGAGACCGAGCTGTTCCAGGCCGACGTCACACCGGGAGGTGTGGTCCAGGGGGAGGTGCGGATCCAGGGCGGGTCCGTCGAGCAGCGCATCCAGGGGCTGTCGGTGGGGTTGCAGGCCAAGGTGGAGGTGGAGCGCAAGGACGCCCAGGGCAACGACGTCGAATACCACCAGAACATCGAATTCCACACGCAGCAGATCGGGGGCGAGTTCGTCCTGCAGCCGGGTGCGGTCCACAACGTGCAGTTCGGCCTCGAGGTGCCGTGGGAGACGCCGGTGACGATGTTCATGGGGCGGCATCTGACCGGCATGAACGTCGGAGTGACGACCGAGCTGCAGATCGCCCGTGCGGTGGACAAGGGCGACCTCGACCCGGTGAACGTGCACCCGCTGCCGGCCCAGGAGGCGCTGCTCGACGCGTTCGGGCGGCTCGGCTTCCGCTTCCACGGGGCCGACCTGGAGAAGGGGCACCTGCGCTCGACCCGGCAGCGGCTGCCGTTCTACCAGGAGATCGAGTTCCGCTCGCCCTCCCAGTACCCGGGGCTCAAGGAGGTGGAGCTCACCTTCGTCTCCGACGGGCAGGAGATGGACGTGGTGATGGAGATGGACAAGAAGCCGGGGCTGTTCAGCGGCGGCGACACCTGCCGGTCGTTCGTGATGGGCATGCACTCCTTCGAGCAGACCGACTGGGCGGACTACCTCCACCAGTGGCTGGCCGAGGTGGGCGGCAAGCGGAACTGGTTCTGAGGGCCGGCGGGGACCGCCCGGTGACCTGGGCGGTCCGCCCGTACCCGACGCCGCACGCTGGTCCACCGCCGATCACCTGGCAGCCCGTAGGCTCGGGCCGCAGGATTGGTTCGCGATCGAGAGGTGTCGAGGTGTCCGAGAAAGCGCGGCGACCGCTCCCCCATGACTTCCATCCGCCGGTGCCGGCGTTCACCGTGGTGAGCGACGATGTGACGGCGGGGGCGGCGCTCAAGGACGACCAGGTGTACGCGGCGGGCAATGTCTCGCCGCAGCTGCGGTGGGAGGGCTTCCCCGCGGGGACCAAGAGCTTCGCGGTGACGTGCTACGACCCGGACGCGCCGACCGGCAGCGGCTTCTGGCACTGGGTGCTGTTCGACATCCCGGCGTCGGTGACCGAGCTGCCGCGGGGCGCGGGTTCGGGGGACTTCCCCGGGCTGCCCGCCGGTGCGGTGCACGCGCGCAACGACTACGGGAGCCGGGACTTCGGCGGGGCGGCGCCGCCGCCGGGGGACGGCCCGCACCGCTATGTCTTCACGGTCTACGCGGTGGACCAGGAGAAGCTGGATGCCGACGCGGACGCGTCGCCGGCCTTCGTGGGCTTCAACCTGCGCTTCCACACGCTGGGCCGGGCGCAGCTGATCGGCGAGTACGAGGTGCCGGCCGGCGGCTGAGCCGGGGCGGGTCCGCCGGCCGGTCGCGGTCGGTGATTAATGCGTTGCGCCCCGGCACGGCCCCGCCGCACAGTGGTGGCTGCCCGGCCCGCCGGACGCCCCCGGTCATGCGCCCGGGTGGCGCGGTGGGCGCCGGGCCGGTCGGCACCGCGAAGGCGGGGGCGGCGGGGCGTTTGCGCTGGGCGGTACCACGCGCCCCCCGCCGCCTGCCGGACCCCGGTCTGGGGATCGGGCGTCCGCGCCGGCCGGCGCGCCCCGGATACGGGACGTCCATCACGTCCCGCATCCGGGGCGCAAGCTTTTCCGCTGCTCTTTCCCGTGCCATTCCCCCCTGGTCATCCGCTGTCCGCCGGGGGGAAATTGCGTTGTCCGCGAGTGAACGTCGCGGGCACAGTGGGACCACTTCGCCAGGGGGGCGGAGCGGACCCGGGAGGTGGGCGGGATGCGTGACACGCTGGTGCTGAATGCGAGCTTCGAGCCGCTGTCGACGGTGTCGCTGCGGCGTGCGGTCGTTCTGGTGATGCAGGACAAGGCCGTGGTGGAGCAGGCGCATCCCGGGTTGCGCATCCGTGCGGCCGCGGTGGAGGTACCACTGCCGCAGGTGATCAGGCTGTGCCGTTACGTACGGGTGCCTTTCCGACAACGGGCCCCGTGGTCGCGGCGGGGGGTGCTGGTGCGTGACCGGCACCGGTGCGCGTACTGCGGGCGGCGGGCCACGACCGTGGACCATGTGCAGCCGCGGTCGCGCGGCGGCGGCGACACCTGGCTCAACACGGTGGCGGCGTGCTCGGAGGACAACCAGCGCAAGGCGGACCGTACTCCTGAGCAGGCGGGGATGCGGCTGCTCACGCAGCCGTTCGAGCCTACGCCGGCCGACGCGCTGCTGCTGGCGCTGGGAGTGAGGGACCGGGACGGGCTGCCGGAGTGGCTGGCGCTGCCGGCCTGAGGCGTGGACCGCCGATGGCCAGGGGTGTCTCGCGGTCGGGCCCCGTCGGGGGACGGGGCCGGGCCGCGGGCTTCATCTGACGATCAGCTGCACGATGGCGGCGATGCCGACGACGACGATCAGCGCGCGCAGGGCGGTGGGCGGCAGCCGCCTGCCGACCCGGGCGCCGATCACGCCGCCGATGGTCGCGCCGATCGCGATGAGGCCGACGGCCGCCCAGTCCATGTGGGCGACGATGACGAAGAAGACCGCGGCGACCCCGTTGACCAGGGCGGCCAGGACGTTCTTGAGGCCGTTGACGCGTTGCAGGGTCTCGTCGAGCAGCAGGCCCATCAGCGACAGGTACAGCACGCCCTGGGCGGCGCCGAAGTAGCCGCCGTAGACGCTGGCAAGGAACATGCCGGCGAAGAGCAGCGGTCCGCCGTGGCTGGGGGCGCGGGTGCCGAGGCGTTCGCGGCGGGCCTGGACGGCGCGGGCGAGCCGGGGCTGGAGTACGACCAGGACGAGGGCGGCGGCGATCAGCACCGGCACGATGGCGTGGAACGCGCTCGACGGCAGGGTGACCAAGAGCACGGCTCCGGTGGCACCGCCGAGCAGGCCGACGGTGCCGAGCCGCATCAGCCGGTCGCGCTGGCCTGCGAGTTCGCGCCGGTAGCCGATGGCGCCGGTGATGGATCCGGGGACCAGGCCCAGCGCGTTGGAGACGTTGGCGGTCACCGGTGACAGGCCGACGGCGAGCAGCACGGGGAAGGTCAGCAGGGTGCCCGAGCCGACGATGGTGTTGATGGTGCCTGCGCCGATTCCCGCGGCGAGGACGGCAAGTGCTTCTGCTGGGGACATCTGCGCTCTCCGTGATCTGTACGCATCCTCCCCGCCGGTCAGGTCGAGGGGTGCGCATGGATCATGCCACAGCGGGTGCCGCCGCCGCGGGGCGTCTCAGTCCTTGTCGAAGGGTGCGGCCTCGCGCCGGGGTGCCGCCTCGCGGCGCGGTGCGGGTGCGGTGGTGGTGCCGCCACCGCCACCGCCACCGCCGTTGCCGGGCAGGTTGACTATGCCGCCGAGGCCCTTGAGGGCGTCGTTGAGTTCGCTGGGGATGATCCAGAGCTTGTTGGCGTCGCCCTCGGCGATCTTCGGCAGCATCTGGAGGTACTGGTAGGCCAGCAGCTTCTGGTCCGGGTCGCCCGCGTGGATGGACTCGAAGACCGTGCGGATGGCCTGGGCCTCGCCTTCGGCCCGCAGCGCGGCGGCCTTGGCGTCACCTTCCGCGCGCAGGATCGAGGACTGCTTCTCGCCCTCGGCGGTGAGGATCTGGGACTGCCTGATGCCCTCGGCGGTGAGGATCGCGGCGCGCTTGTCACGGTCGGCGCGCATCTGCTTCTCCATCGAGTCCTGGATGGAGGTGGGCGGCTCGATGGCCTTGAGCTCGACGCGGTTGACGCGGATGCCCCACTTGCCGGTGGCCTCGTCGAGGACGCCGCGCAGCGCCGCGTTGATCTCCTCGCGGGAGGTCAGGGTGCGTTCCAGGTCCATGCCGCCGATGATGTTGCGCAGGGTGGTGACGGTCAGCTGCTCGATGGCCTGGATGTAGCTGGCGACCTCGTAGGTGGCGGCCCGCGCGTCGGTGACCTGGTAGTAGATGACGGTGTCGATGTTGACCACCAGGTTGTCCTGGGTGATCACCGGCTGCGGCGGGAAGGGCACCACCTGTTCGCGCAGGTCGATGCGGTTGCGGATCGTGTCGATGAACGGCACCACGATGTTCAGCCCCGCGCTGAGGGTGCGGGTGTAGCGGCCGAAGCGCTCGACGATGGCGGCGCTGGCCTGCGGAATGACCTGGACCGTCTTGATGAGCGCGATGAAGACGAGCACCACCAGGATGATCAGGACGATGATGATGGGCTGCATGTCCACTCCCCGCGCCGGTTTGCCTGCGGAAATTCGGTGTATTCCGACATGATCGATCCTGGCAGAGCAGCCGCCTGCCGCGGGCGGGGTTCGGCGAATTCCCGGCCCGGGAAGGGGTGTTCTGCCGTCACATCACGACGGCTGTCGCTCCGTCGATCTCCACGACGTCCACCTGCTGGCCGGCGTCGAACACCCGGTCGGCTTCCAGCGAGCGCGCGGACCAGACCTCGCCCGCGAGTTTGATCCGGCCGTCCGAGCCGCTGTCGACCCGTTGCAGGACGACGGCCTGCCTGCCCTTGAGCGCGTCGACACCGCTGCGCTGTCCCGCGTGCTGCCTGTTGCGGTAGGCGAGCGGCCGTACGAAGACCAGCAGCGCGACGGACACCACCACGAAGGTGATGACCTGCGCGACGATCCCGCCGCCGAGCCCCGAGGCGGCGGCACCTGCCACCGCGCCGACCGCGAACATCCCGAACTCGGGCATTGCCGTGATCACCAGCGGGATGCCAAGACCCACTGCGGCTATCAGCCACCACACCCATGCGTCCACGAAACCAATCGTAGGGGCCAACGCCCTTGGTGCGGCAGCCCTTTCGGTGCCCATTCCGCCGGGATGTCCGGCGAGCGGGGGTCGGCGCGGCCGGTTGCGGGCGGTTGCGGGCGGTTTCTAGGAGAGCGGCAGTCCCGCGGCCGTGTAGCGGTCGCCGCGGCGTTCGACGACCAGCGGGAGTCCGAAGCACAGCGAGAGGTTGCGGGAGCTCAGTTCGGTGTCGATCGGTCCCGCCGCGACGACCTTGCCCTGACGGATCATCAGCACGTGGGTGAAGCCGGGGGCGATCTCCTCGACATGGTGGGTGACCATGATCATGGAGGGCGCGATGGGGTCGCGCGCCAGCCGGCCGAGGCGGCGCACCAGGTCCTCGCGGCCGCCGAGGTCGAGTCCGGCGGCGGGCTCGTCGAGCAGCAGCAGTTCGGGGTCGGACATCATCGCGCGGGCGATCAGGGTGCGCTTGCGCTCGCCCTCGGACAGGGTGCCGAACCTGCGGTCGAGGAACTCGCTCATCCCGAGCCGGTCGAGGAAGGCGCGGGCGCGGTCCTCGTCGACCTGCTCGTAGCCCTCGTTCCAGGTGGCGGTCATGCCGTACGCGGCGGTGAGCACCGTCTCGAGCACGGTCTGCCTGCGGGGCATCTTCTCGGCCATCGCGGCGCCGGCCATGCCGATCCGCGGGCGCAGCTCGAAGACGTCGACGCCGCCGAGCTTGTCACCGAGGATCGAGACGGTGCCCGAGGTGGGGAAGAGGTAGCTGGAGGCGACGTTGAGCAGGGTGGTCTTGCCCGCGCCGTTGGGACCGAGGATGACCCAGCGCTCGCCCTCGGCGACCGACCACGAGACCTGGTCCACCAGAGCCCGCCCGTCGCGGACCACGGATACGTCCACCAGCTCCAGCACATCGCTCATGAGCGCGTTGTCTCCCATTGCAGTCTCGTCAGTCCGGCGGTGCCTGTGGCGGCACGTCCCCTGAGGGATCCCCTGGGGAAAACTTACGCCACCGCACGACCGGTCCAGTCCTTAGGCTGGGGGCATGCTTGATGAACCTCGTTCAGGGCGGCTGACCGCGTGGGGAAATGCCCTCCTTGCCGGACTTGCCGCCCCCGATGACGTCGCGCAGCGGATCGTGGGACAGGACACCGTGCACAGGATCACGGCGCTGCCCGGGGAGAACGCCCCTGTCGGCCTGACCCTGGGGCTCGGCCGGCTGCGCGCCCTGGGGGTGACCGGGCTGCGGCTGGCGCTGCCGGTCGCCGGGCACCCGCTGGGGCTGAGCGGGCCGCCCGGCTTCAACGACCTCGCGCTGGAGGCGGGCGAGGCCGTGCTCACCGCGGGCGCGGTGCCGCTCGGCCTGGTGCCCGAGGTCCGGGAGGCGGGCCCCGCCGGGGACGTGCACGTCGAGGTGGAGTGGCGCTGCCTGCCGGTGAGGGACGCGCCGCCGGCCGATGTGCCCTCGCTCGGCGAGGCGGAGCGGGAACTGGCCGAGGCGCTGCGGGACGCGACGGCGGCGCTCGCGGCGCTGGACGTCGCGGGCTCCGGCGGGCCCACCGCGCACGCGGCACTCGAGGCGTACCGGGCGCGGGCGGCCAAGGGCCGGGAGGTGCTGGCGCCGGGGTATCCGCCGCGGGCGGTGCGGGTGCTCGAACTGGCGCAGCGGGTCGCGGCGCTGGTGGAGATCGCGGGTGACGGCCATGGCGCCGCGGTCAGCGCCTCGCAGATCGCGGCCCGCGCCGAGCTGCTGCGGCCGGTCGAACGGACGGCCCGGCGGGCGCAGGTCGCGGCGTACAACGCCTACGTGGAGGAGGCGGAGCGCCGCAGGCCGTAGCGCGCGGGCCCCGCGCCGTACGGGAGGTGCACGGGGCGGGGCGCGCCGGGGGTCAGCGGGTGGCCGCGGTCACCCGTTGGCGGCGAAGTTGCCGAACGCCGGGTTCAGCAGGCCGATCACGTTGACGCTGTTGCCGCTCACGTTGACCGGCACGTGCACCGGGACCTGCACCAGGTTGCCGGACGCCACGCCGGGGGACTTCGCGGCCACGCCCTGCGCGCCGCTGTGGGCGGAGGCGACACCGGTGCCCGCGACGGCCAGGCCACCCGCCACGAGGGTGATGGTCGCGGCCTTCTTGAGGTTCATCACTTCGAACTTCCTCCTTGCAGGAGTACCGCGGCCTTCCGCCGCGGCACGCACTGCAGAACGGATCTCCGCGCCCGGGGGTGCGCCGTTCGGGCGACATCCACCCGACAGTATGAATCTCTGCCCGGGGTGAGCCCCGGCGCACCGGCCGGCAGCAGGGCCGGGCCCGGTACCGGGGTACGGGGTCGCCGGTCAGTAGGGCGGTGCCGGCCGGCAGGTGGGCGCAGGTCAGCCGCCGACGCCGTTGCGCACCGCCCACAGGGCGGCCTGCGTACGGTCGGCGAGGTCCAGCTTCATCAGGATGTTCGACACATGGGTCTTCACCGTCTTCTCCGACAGCACCAGCGCACGGGCGATCTCCCGGTTGGAGCGGCCGTCGGCGATCAGGGTGAGCACTTCGCGCTCGCGCTCGGTCAGCGCGTTGCCGCGGCCCTGGCCGGGGCCGCCCGCCTGGTCCTGGGACAGCAGCGCGCCGGCCACCTCGGGCTGGAGCAGGACGTGTCCCGCGTGCACGGAGCGGATGGCGTCGGCGAGCGCGACCGGGTCGACGTCCTTGTACACGTACCCGGCGGCGCCCGCCCGCAGCGCCGGCACCACGGTGCGCTGCTCGGTGAAGCTGGTGACGATCAGCACCCGGGCGGTGCTCGCCGCGTCGCGCAGCTGGCGCAGCGCCTCGATACCGTCGGTGCCCGGCATCTTGACGTCCATCAGGATCACGTCGGGCCGCAGCTCCTCGGCGCGGGCCACGCCCTCCTGGCCGTCTGCCGCCTCGCCGACCACCTCGATGTCGCCCTGCACTTCCAGGAAGGTGCGCAGGCCCCGGCGTACGACCTGGTGGTCGTCCACCAGCAGGACTCGGATCACCTTGTCAGCCACCGGGCACCTCCATTTCGATGACAGTGCCCTTGCCGGGCGCCGATTGCACGGTGAGTCGGCCGCCGACCCCGCCGGCCCTGTCCCGCATCGAGACCAGGCCGAGGTGCCTTCCCGCGCGGCGGACGGAGCCGGGGTCGAAGCCCCTGCCGTCGTCGCGGACCCGCAGCGTGGCGCCCTTGCCGCTGCCCTCCAGGGTGATGGTGACGGCGTCGGCGTGGGCATGCCGGAGCGCGTTGTGCATGGCCTCCTGGGCGACCCGCAGCAGGGCCTCCTCCTGCGAGGCGGGCAGCGCGCGGACGTCGCGGGCGCGGAAGGTGACCCCGGCGGAGTGGACCCGGTCGAGCACCTCGGCCTGGGTGCGCAGCGTCGCGACCAGGCCGTCGTCGTCGAGGGCTGCCGGGCGCAGCTCCACCACGACGGCCCGCAGCTCGTCCGCGGCCTCGGCGGCGAGCCCTGCGACCTCCCGCAGCTGGCACTTGGCGCGGGCCGGGTCGGTGTCGATCAGGGCGGCGGCCGCCTGCGCGGTCAGCCGCAGCGAGAACAGCTTCTGCGAGACCGCGTCGTGCAGCTCGTGCGCGATCCTGGCCCGCTCCCCCGCCAGCGTCAGCTCGCGGCTGCGCTCGTAGAGGCGGGCGTTGGTCAGCGCGATGGCGGCGTGGTCGGCGAGGATCCGCAGCAGCTCCTCGTCGTCCTGGGTGAAGCCGTGGCTGCCGGCCTCCGGCCGGGTGGGGCACTGCTTGTTGGCCAGGAAGAGGGCGCCGAGGATGTCCTCGCCGTCCATGACGGGCATCCCGATGAAGTCCTTCATCACCGGGTGGCGGCGCGGCCAGCCGGCGAAGCTCGGGAAGTCGCGGACGTCGTCGAGGCGCTGCGGGGTGGCCTCGTGCAGCATCGCGGCGAGGATGCCGTGCTGGCGGGGCAGCGGGCCGATGGCCTTCCACTCCTCGTCGCTGACGCCGTCCACCACGAACTGCGCGAAGCCCCCGTGGTCGTCGGGCACGCCGAGGGCGGCGTATTCGGCGGCCAGCAGCTCGCGGGCGGAGGCCACGATGGTCTGCAGGACCTCGCGGACCTCCAGCCGGCGGTTCATCGCCAGGACCGCGGCGCTGACCGCTTCGATTCCGCCTCTGGGCGGCCTGCTGGACATGTGTCCACCGTACCGGCGCGGGGTGACCGTCCGTATGCGCCGCAAGGCCGAGCGGGTGTGGGCACCGGGACCTACGCCCTTGTGACCCCGCGGTGTAGGGCGGGCGGCCGAGGCGGGCGGCGCGGCCGCGTTCCTACGGTGGGGCCACGAGACGGTCGGGCAGCGGGCCCGGCCGCGCCGGGACGTCGGAGACGTCCGCGGCGGCCACCACGACGAGGGCGGGACCATGCCGGTAGCGATCATCACAGGGGCGTCGAGGGGACTGGGCCGGGCACTCGCCGCGGAGCTGGCGGGGCGCGGCTGGCAGCTGGTGCTGGACGGGCGGGACGCGGCGGCGCTGCGGGCGGCTGCGGCGGGCCTTGAGCGTACGGCGGCGGAGTCCGCCGGCGGGGGTGCTGCGGCGGTGCGGGCGGTGCCGGGGGATGTCACGGACCCGGCGCACCGCACGGCGCTGGTCGCGGCGGCACGGGAGCTGGGCGGGGTGGACCTGCTGGTGAACAACGCCAGCGCGCTGGGCGCCGAGCCGCTGGTGCCGCTGGCCGAGCTGCCGGTGGCGGGGCTGCGGGCGGCGTTCGAGGTCAATGTGGCGGCGCCGCTGGCGCTGGTGCAGGAGGCGCTGCCCGAGCTGCGGGCGGCCGGCGGCTGCGTGCTGAACATCAGCTCGGACGCGGCGGTGGAGGCGTACCAGGACTGGGGCGGCTACGGGGCGAGCAAGGCCGCGCTCGACCAGCTCTCCGCGGTGCTCGCGGTGGAGGAGCCGGGGCTGCGGGTGTGGTGGGTGGACCCCGGGGATCTGCGGACGGCGCTGTACGCGGCGGCCGTGCCCGACGACCCGGACTTCGCCGGGCGGGCGCTGCCCGAGGAGGTGGCGCCTGTGCTGCTGCGGCTGCTGGACGAGGGCGCGGCCAGCGGCCGCTACACGGCGTCGGGGCTGGGGAGCGGACGGTGACCGCGACGAGCTCGAACACAGACCCCTATATAAGGGGAATAGGAGTCATGACGGACACAGGTCGCGCATCGGACATTCTGCGGGACTTCCGGGTGCCGCCCGAGTCGCTGGCCGCCGCTCCGCGGGCCCGGCGGGACGGGGTGCGGCTGCTGGTCGGCCGCAAGGGCTCCGGCGAGGTGGCACACCACGCCTTCCGGGAGCTGCCAGGGCTGCTGCGGGCCGGCGATGTGCTGGTGGTGAACACCTCGCGGACGCTGCCCGCGGCGGTGGACGGCCGGCTGGGTGACGACCCGGTGGTGGTGCACTTCTCCACCCGGCGCGACGACGGCCGCTGGGTGGTGGAGGTCCGCGACCCCGACGGCCGGGGCTCCACGGTCCGCAGGACGGGCGGCCCCGCGGGGGCCGCGGTGCGGCTGGCGGGCGGCGAGCGGCTGCTGCTCGACGAGCCGCTCGACCCGTGCGCCGACCGGCTGTGGGTGGCGTCGGCCTCGATGGCCGATCCGGTGCGCCACCTGCACCGGCACGGGCGGCCGATCCGCTACTCCTACACCGAGCGGGACCAGCCGCTCTCCGCCCACCAGACGGTCTTCGCGACGCCGTCGCCCGACGGCCTGGGGTCGGCGGAGATGCCGAGCGCGGCCCGGCCCTTCACCGCGCCGCTGGTGACGGAGCTGGTCAGCCGGGGGGTGCAGATCGCCCCGATCGTGCTGCACACCGGTGTCGCGTCGACCGAGGCGTACGAGCCGCCGTACGCCGAGCCCTACGCGGTGCCCGCCCCGACGGCCTGGCAGGTCAACGCGGCACGGGCGGCCGGCGGGCGGGTGGTCGCGGTGGGGACCACGGCGGTACGCGCGCTGGAGTCCGCGGCGGACCGGGACGGGGTGGTGCGCCCGGCGCACGGCTGGACGGATCTGGTGATCACCCCGGAGCGCGGGGTACGCGCGGTGGACGGCCTGCTGACCGGGCTGCACGAGCCGGAGGCCTCGCATCTGCTGATGCTGCGGGCGGTGTCGGCGGACGACCTGCTGGAGCGGGTCTACGCCGAGGCGCTCCGGCACCGCTACCTGTGGCACGAGTTCGGCGACGTGAATCTCCTGCTCCCGTAAAAAACGCCTACATAAACGTCACATAAAGCACCCCCCCGGTCACCACAAGCGACCGAGGGGGTGTGGCCGTGTGAGGTGACCTATAGGACGTGCGTCACATACTAAGCCGCCTAGTGGAATAAGAAGCGCATCAAAGCGCGCGACTCCATGGGAACGTGACTCAGCGTTCGGCGCCCTTCTACGAATTTGATTCGTAGCACCGTTCATTGACCCCCGTTTTGCGAGCCCCTAAGAATTCTCAGGTCCGCAACCGGAAGAGGTCATTCCATGCAGCTCCCCACGATCCCGAAGATCGGCCGACTGTCCAAGAAGCACAAGATCACGGCGGCCGGTGCCGCCGCCGCGGCTGCTGTTGTCCTGGCCGTCACCGGTCTCCAGGCGACCGGTGGGTCGGCTGAAGCCCAGGGTGACCCCACCGGGTTCTCGGTGGAGTCCGGCCAGCAGGTCAAGAGTCTCGACGCCCAGGCCGGCCTGGCCTCGCAGCAGGCCATCAAGGACGACGCCGCCGCGAAGAAGAAGGCCGCGGCGGACGCCACCGCCGCCCAGAAGGCCGCCGCCGACAAGAAGGCCGCCGCGGAGGCGGCCGCGAAGAAGAAGGCCGCGGACGCCCGGGCGGCCAAGAAGAGGGCCGCGGCGACCGCCGCGAAGAAGAAGGCCGCCGCCCAGGCCGCCGCGCGCACCAAGGCCAAGCAGGCCGCGACCCGTTCCACCCAGCGCACCGCGCTCAAGGTCGCGCCGAAGACGGTCGCCGTCGCCGTCGCCGCCCCCGCCAAGGTGGTCTACCCGGACAACCTGGACGGCTGGATCCGCGAGGCCCGGTCCGTCCTGGCCGCGCACGACATTCCGGTGCCGACCTACAACGGCATTTACCGGAACATCATGCGGGAGTCCTCCGGCAACCCCAACGCGATCAACCTCTGGGACATCAACGCCCAGAACGGCATTCCCTCCAAGGGCCTGCTGCAGACGATCGACCCGACCTTCAACGCGTACCACGTGTCCGGTACTTCGTGGAACGTCTACAACCCGGTCGCGAATATCGCCGCCGCGTGCAACTACGCCTGGCACGTCTACGGCGGAATGGACAACGTCAACTCCGCTTACTGATCGGCACATGCGAAAGGGCGGTGGGACTCCTCGGTCCCACCGCCCTCTTCGTTTGCCGGACCGCGCCGGCTACTTGCGCATGACCTCCGGCTCGTGCCGGCGCAGCAGGCGGGCGACGGCCACACCGCACACCACCGCCATGGCGAGCAGCACGATCACGTCCAGCGTCCAGGTGCCGGAACCGTGCACCCACAGCGGGTCGTGGGTCTTGCGGGTCGTGTCCCACGGCAGCAGCGTGTTGAGGTCGGCGGTGGAGCCCGCGGCCGCGACCGCCCAGCGGGCCGGCATCAGCCAGGCCACCTGCTCCATACCGGGCTTGCCGTAGAGCTGGAAGAGCACACCGGTGAAGACGATCTGCACGATGGCGAACATCACCAGCAGCGGCATCGTCTTCTCCGCGGTCTTCACCAGCGCCGAGATGATCAGGCCGACCATCATCGAGGTGAAGCCGAAGGCCATGATGACCAGGGTCATCTCGACCGCGGGCTGGCCGTGCAGGATGACGCCCTCGGCGGGCATCTTGCTGCGCGGCGCGAAGCCGATGCCGCAGATGATCGCGCCCTGCAGTGCGGTGATCAGGCCGAGCACGATGACCTTGGACATCAGATACGCCGAGCGCGACAGGCCGACCGCGCGTTCGCGCTCGTAGATGACCCGTTCCTTGATCAGCTCGCGGACCGAGTTCGCGGCGCCCGCGAAGCACGCGCCGACCGCGATGATCATCAGGATGGTGCCCGCGTCCCGGTTGGAGCGCAGCGACTTCTCCGGCCCGTAGCCGAGGCCGTTGCTGGCCGGGATCAGCACGCTGACGATGCCGAGCACGGTGGGCAGGATCAGCATCAGCCCGATGAAGCCGCGGTCGGAGGCGATCACCGACAGGTAGCGGCGGACCAGCGTCCACAGCTGCGGGCCCCAGGACTGGGGCTTGGGCGGCTTGGCCACCTGGTGCGGTATGTAGGGCGCGGCCTGCGGTGCCACGGCGTCCAGGTCGGCGGCATACGTCTGGTAGTGCTGCGAACCGCGCCAGCGGCCCATCCAGTCGTAGTCGCGGTAGGTCTCGAACGCCGAGAAGACGTCGGCCCAGTTGTCGTAGCCGAAGAAGTTCAGCGCCTCGTCCGGCGGCCCGAAGTAGGCGACAGCGCCGCCCGGCGCCATGACCAGGAGCTTGTCGCACAGCGCGAGTTCCGCCACCGAGTGGGTGACCACCAGGACGGTGCGGCCGTCGTCGGCCAGGCCCCGCAGCAGCTTCATCACATCGCGGTCCATACCCGGGTCGAGGCCCGAGGTGGGCTCGTCGAGGAAGATCAGCGACGGCTTGGTGAGCAGTTCGAGCGCCACCGAGACCCGCTTGCGCTGGCCGCCGGACAGCGAGGTGATCCGCTTGTCCGCGTGGATGTCGAGCTTGAGCTCGCGCAGCACCTCGTCGATCCTGGCCTCGCGCTCGGCGGACGCGGTGTCGCCGGGGAAGCGGAGCTTGGCCGCGTACCGCAGGGCGGTCTTGACCTGGAGCTCCTTGTGCAGGATGTCGTCCTGCGGCACCAGGCCGATGCGCTGCCGCAGCTCGGCGAACTGCTTGTACAGGTTCCGGTTGTCGTAGAGCACCTCGCCCTGGTCGGCGGGCCGGTAGCCGGTCAGCGCGCGCAGCAGGGTCGACTTGCCCGAGCCCGACGGGCCGATCACCCCGATCAGCGACTTCTCCGGCACCCCGAAGGAGACGTCCTTGAGGATCGTCTTGGTGGTCTTGCCGTGCGGCACGGTCACCGACAGGCGGCGGGCGGAGAAGGACACCGCACCGGTGTCCACGAACTCCTCGAGCCGGTCGCCGACCAGCCGGAAGGTGGAGTGGCCCACGCCGACGATGTCGTTCGGGCCGAGCAGGTGCCGCTGGATCGGCTGGCCGTTGACGTAGGTGCCGTTGTGGCTGCCCAGGTCGACGATCTCGTAGCGGCCGTCGGGGTGCGCCCGGAATTCCGCGTGGTAGCGCGAGACCTGGAGGTCGGTGACGACCAGTTCGTTCTCCAGCGCGCGGCCGATCCGCATGACCCGGCCCAGCGCCAGCTGGTGGAAGGTCGTCGGGCTGCGGTCGCCGTACCCGGCCGCCGCGCCGCTCGCCGGCGGCCGCTGCGGCACGCCCTGCGGTGCCGGGGGCTGCTGCGGCCAGCCGCCGCCCTGCTGCGGGGGCACCGGCTGCGGGTGCGGGGCCGCCGGCTGGGCCTGGGCCTGCTGGTAGTGCGGGTACTGCTGCTGCGCCGGCGGTGCGGGCGCCTGCTGGACCGGCGGCTGCGCGGGCTGCTGGGGCCGCGCCTGCTGCGGTGCCTGCTGGTACAGCTGCTGCGGTGACTGCGCGTGCGCGTTCCCGGCGCTGTGGACGTCGCCACCGGCCGCCGCGACCGGCGTGCCGCCGGTGAAGTCGAGCCGGGGGCCTTCCGTGGCGTTGCCGAGGTTGACCGCGGACCCGGGCCCCAGCTCGGTCTGCTGGACGCGCTGTCCGTGGACGAAGGTGCCGTTCGTGCTCCCCTGGTCCTCGATGACCCAACCGCGCTCGCCCCGGCGGATGATGGCGTGCCGCCAGGACACCCGGGGGTCGTTGCAGACGAGATCGGCCTGCGGGTCGCGCCCGAGGCTGTAGGACCGGGAGGCGTCGAGCGTCCAGGTTCGGCCATTCAGTTCGAGTACGAGTTCAGGCACCCCAAGCCCCATTGGTTGTCCCCCGTGTTCCCCATGAAGGGGAGTCTAGAGATTGCGAACATCGGGAGGAACTATTGCAGGCCCCGGTCTCGTAACGGATAGCGCCCTCACGGATGCGTTCCGGGGCCCCTGGCAGTCGAGTGTCCGGCACGCGGGACGGATGGTCATGGGTCCGGTCCTGGCGGATACCGTGTAAGTACCATGAACGACGCCTCGCAACCAGCGCCTGCCGCCGCCGTTCCCGCAGCGGACGTGCCGACCCTCCTAGTCAAGATCTTCGGCAAGGACCGTCCCGGCATCACCGCCGGGCTCTTCGACACGCTCGCCGCCTACGGCGTGGACGTGGTGGACATCGAGCAGGTGGTGACCCGTGGCCGGATAGTGCTGTGCGCGCTGGTGACCGCTCCCGCGCCGGGCACCGGCACCGAGGGCGACCTGCGGGCCACCGTGCACAGCTGGGCCGAGAGCATGCTGATGCAGACCGAGATCATCTCCGGGAAGGGCGACAACCGCCCGCGCGGTGAGGGCCGTTCGCATGTCACGGTGCTCGGCAGGCCGCTGACCGCCGAGTCGACGGCGGCCATAACGGCCGTGATCACCGGCGCGGGCGGCAACATCGACCGGATCTTCCGGCTGGCGAAGTATCCGGTGACGGCCGTGGAGTTCGCCGTGTCCGGCGCGGAGCCGGTGGCGCTGCGCTCGGCGCTCGCGGTGGCGGCGGCGGCCCGCGGGGTGGACGTCGCGGTGGTGCCGTCGGGCCTGCAGCGCAGGGCGCAGCGGCTGGTGGTGATGGACGTCGACTCCACCGTCATCCAGGACGAGGTGATCGAGCTGTTCGCCGCGCACGCCGGTTGCGAGGCGGAGGTCGCCGAGGTCACCGCCGCCGCGATGCGCGGCGAGCTGGACTTCGAGCAGTCGCTGCATGCCCGGGTGGCGCTGCTGGCCGGCCTCGACGTGTCGGTGGTGGACAAGGTGCGCGCCGAGGTGCGGCTGACCCCGGGCGCGCGGACCCTGATCCGTACCCTCAAGCGGCTGGGCTACCAGGTCGGGGTGGTCTCCGGCGGCTTCACCCAGGTCACCGACGACCTCAGGGAGCGGCTCGGCCTGGACTTCGCCGCCGCGAACACCCTGGAGGTGGCCGACGGGCGGCTGACCGGCCGGGTGGTCGGTCCGATAGTGGACCGGGCGGGCAAGGCCAGGCTGCTGCGCAGCTTCGCCGCCCAGGCCGGGGTGCCGCTGAGCCAGACCGTGGCGATCGGCGACGGTGCGAATGACCTGGACATGCTCAACGCGGCGGGTCTCGGTGTCGCCTTCAACGCCAAGCCCGTGGTCCGGCAGGCGGCCGACGCGGCGGTGAACGTGCCCTTCCTCGACGCCGTGCTCTACCTGCTGGGCATCACCCGCGAGGAGATCGAGGCCGCGGACGAGCTGGACGGCGTCGAGACGACCTGACCCCCGCCGTGCCACGGCGTGACCGCGGGGGGCCAGGCCGGCCGGACCGCGGTACGCCGGATCGTGCCGGGCGGATCGCCGTGGCGGCCGGGGGCGCGGGGAGGCTATGCCTCGTGCGGGGTCCAGAAGGCGGTCAGCCGGCCGACGCCGTGCTCGACGCTCTTCCACGAGCCGGTGAAGGTGACCACGGCGAAGGCCGCGGTGGGGAAACCGCCGGTCTTCATCCGGGACAGCGCGTCACCCTCCGCCCTGCCCGCGAGGGCTTCCGCCAGCGCGTGCACACCGGGATTGTGCGCGATCAGCAGCAGCGAGCCGACCTCGTCCGGGGTCTCGCTGAGCAGTGCGAGCAGTTCGCCGAGGCTCGCGTCGTAGAGCCGCTCCTCGTAGACCGTACGGGGCCGGTGCGGCAGTTCGTGCGCGGCGAGCTTCCAGGTCTCACGGGTGCGGGCGGCGGTGGAGCACAGGACCAGGTCGGGAGCGATGCCGTCGTCTGCGAGGCGGCGGCCGGCCATCGGGGCGTCCAGCCGGCCGCGGTCGGCCAGCGGCCGCTCGTGGTCGGGGACGGCGGGCCAGTCGGCTTTGGCGTGCCTGAGGAGGACGGCGGTGCGTGGCGAATCGACGGTCATGCCTTTCAGCTTTCCAGAAAACCCGCGGTCAGGCGCGGGGTGGGCATCGTCACCGGTGCCGCCAGGCGGTCACCGTGTGTGTCCGATGCCTGGTCAGAGCACGTGCCGCAGGAAGTCGGGCAGGGCGGTGACGACCCGGGAGAGCACCTCGCCCGCCGGCGCCGCGGCCGAGGCGTCGGCGCTGCCGCCGCTGATGAGGGCGAGCAGCGCGGCGAAGGCGAGGGCGGGCAGCGCCACCGCCCACCACGGCAGCCGGGTCTGCACGCCGTCCGTCCTGGGTGCGGCGGGGGTCTCGGTGGTGCCCCTGGTCTGCCGGGCGTACAGGTGGGGGGACTGCGTGGTCACGATGACCGCCTCCGTGGTGAACCGTCGAAGTGCCGTGCTCTGACTGCACTTCGACGCTACGGGGGCGCCGCGGTCCGGCCCATCCGGTCGTCCACCCAGTCGACCCTGACCCTGACCCCCCAGGAATGGTGGGGTTGTCCCCACCCCCGGGTCAGGGTCGGTCGTCCGGGTCGGCGCGAGGGATGCTGACGGAGCGTCGGTTCAGGCCTCGCGTCCGGTCGCGCTCATCCCATGCGGGCGGCGATGACGGCGACGACCGCGACGATGGCGGGCACCCCCATCATCAGGCCGAAAATGATCAGCAGCCGGCGCTGGGGCTGCGGGGGATTCGGTTCGAGTACGGGCATGCGTCCAGTCTGGCACCGGCGGTCCCGCCCGCCGCGGCCGGGTCACAGTTCGTCCTCGATGTACCGGTTGCGGCCGGCCAGCACGCCGCAGACCGCCTGGGGCACGACCAGCGCGATCATCAGGGCGATCGGCAGGCCCCAGCCCCCGGAGGACTGGTTGAGCGCGCCGACCAGGATCGGCCCGGGGATCGAGATCAGATAGCCGGTGCTCTGCGCGAAGGCCGACAGGCGGACCACCCCCGCGCCGGTGCGCGAACGCATCCCGATCATCGTCAGCACCAGTGGGAAGGCGCAGTTCGCGACGCCGAGCAGCAGCGCCCAGGCCCAGGGGGCGGCGGCGGGCGCGGCCCACAGGCCGGCGAAGCCCGCCACCTGGAAGGCCGCGAGCACCAGCACGATCGGCCCCTGCGAGCGCATGCGCGCGGCCAGCTGCGGCAGCACGAACGACAGCGGTACCCCCATCACCATGGTCACCGCGAGCAGCAGTCCGGCCTCGTCCGCCGAGATGCCCGCGTCCCGGAAGATCTGCGGCATCCAGCCCATGGTGACGTAGGCGGCGGTGCCCTGGAGCCCGAAGAAGGCGGCCATCATCCAGGCGGTACGGCTGCGGGTGATCCGCCCGTGCTCACCGCTGGTGGCGGGTGCCTCGGACGCGCGGGGCGCGGCGGCCCGCTCGCGTACCAGCGGCAGCCAGACCACGACGGCCAGGGCGGCCGGCAGCGCCCACACGCCCAGGCCGAGCCGCCAGCCGTGGCCCATGGCGTCGGTCAGCGGCACCGACACCGCGGCGGCCAGGGCCGTGCCGAAGGACAGCGCCATCGAGTAGACGCCGGTGACCGTGCCGGTCCTGTCGGGGAAGTAGCGCTTGACGATGACCGGCATCAGCACGTTCGAGACGGCGATGCCGGCCAGTGCGAGGGCGCTGGCGGCGAGGAAGGCGGGGGTGCCGCCGGCGAGGGGGCGCAGCAGGAGGCCCGCGGTGATCAGGGCCATGCCGGCGCAGACGACCGCGCCGGGCCCGTGGCGGCGGGCGAGGCGGGGGGCGGCGAAGCCGAACAGCGCGAAGCAGGCGGCGGGTACCGAGGTGAGCAGGCCCGCCATGGCGCCGCCCATGCCGAGGCCGTCGCGGACCTCCTTCATCAGCGGGCCGAGGCTGGTGACGGCGGGGCGCAGGTTGACGGCGGCGAGGACGAGTCCCGCGACGGCCAGTACCCGGACCCAGCGCGGCAGGGCGGGCCCGGGCGTCGTGCGCGGGAGCGCTGTTTCCCGGGTCGGGGGCAGGTCGAGGGTGAGGGATTCGTCGTCGCGCATGGACCCATCATAGAATGATGGGATGAATCTCGGACCCGTGCCCCGCCCCGCCACCCTCGCCGACCAGGTCATCGCCCGGCTGCGGGCCGAGATCACCTCGGGCAGCTGGCCGGTGGGCAGCCGTATCCCCACCGAACCCGAGCTGGTCGACCGGCTCGGTGTGGCACGCAACACCGTCAGGGAGGCGATCAGGGCGCTCGCGCACAACGGCCTGCTGGACATCAGGCAGGGTTCTGGCACCTACGTGGTGGCGACCAGCGAGCTGGCCGGGGTGATGCAGCGGCGCTTCGCCGGTGCCGAGCAGCTGCACATCGCCGAGCTGCGCGGCGCGCTGGAGACCACCGCCGCCGCCCTCGCCGCCGAGCGCCGCGACGAGGCCGACCTGCGCCAGCTCGACACGCTGCTCGAACGGCGCGAGCGGGCCTGGGACTCGGGGGACGCCGAGGCCTTCGTCGAGGCCGACGCGACCTTGCACCTGGCGGTCGTGGCGAGCTCGCACAACGAGGTGCTGACCGCCCTCTACGCCGACCTCGGCCACGTGCTGCGGGACTTCCTGCGTGCCGACGTCGGCACCCGGCTGCGCGCCGAGGACCACCTCGACCACGCCCGGCTGGTCGCCGCGATCCGGGCGGGCGACCGCGAGGCGGCGGCGGCCGAATCCCGCGACCACGCCTTCCACTGCCGTTTCCGCGACCTGCGGGGTGCGGCGGCGAGCTGAGGGCCCGCAGCCGCACCGAAAACGCCGTGGGACCCGCGCGCTACGCGCCGATCGCGTGCAGCCCGCCGTCGACGTGCACGATCTCGCCGGTCGTCATCGGGAACCAGTCGGACAGCAGCGCCACCACCCCGCGCCCCGCGGGCTCGGGGTCGGACATGTTCCACTCCAGTGGCGAGCGGTGGTTCCACACGTCGGCCAGCTCGGAGAAGCCCGGGATGGACTTGGCGGCCATCGAGCCGATCGGGCCCGCGGAGATCAGGTTGCAGCGGATGTTCTGCTTGCCCAGGTCGCGGGCGAGGTAGCGGGAGGTCGCCTCCAGGGCGGCCTTGGCCGGGCCCATCCAGTCGTACTGCGGCCAGGCGTACTGCGCGTCGAAGGTGAGGCCGACGACCGAGCCGCCGCCGTCCATCAGCGGCAGGCAGGCCATGGTCAGCGACTTGAGCGAGTACGCGGACACGTGCATCGCGGTGGCGACCGACTCGAACGGAGTGTTGAGGAAGTTGCCGCCGAGCGCGTCCTGCGGGGCGAAGCCGATCGAGTGGACGACGCCGTCGAGGCCGCCGAGCTCCTCGCGTACGACCGCCTCGAGGCCGGCCAGGTGCTCGGTGCTGGTCACGTCCAGCTCGATGACCTTGACCGGGCGCGGCAGCTTGCGGGCGATCCGCTCGGTCAGGGTGGGCCGGGGGAAGGCGGTCAGGATGATCTCGGCACCCTGCTCCTGGGCCAGCTTGGCGGTGTGGAAGGCGATGGAGGACTCCATCAGCACACCCGTGACCAGGATGCGCTTGCCGTCGAGAATTCCGCTCATGGTGTTCAGTGACCCATGCCCAATCCGCCGTCAACGGGGATGACGGCTCCAGTGATGTACGCGGCGTCGTCGGACGCCAGGAAACGCACCGCGGCGGCGATCTCCTCCGGCTGCGCGTAGCGGGCCAGCGGCACCTGCGCCACGATGCCCGCGCGCTGCTCGTCGGTGAGCGCCCGGGTCATGTCGGTGTCGACGAAGCCCGGTGCCACGACGTTGAAGGTGATGTTGCGCGAGCCCAGCTCGCGGGCCAGCGAACGGGCGAAGCCGACCAGGCCGGCCTTGGAGGCGGCGTAGTTGGCCTGCCCCGCGGATCCCAGCAGGCCGACCACCGACGAGATCAGGACGACCCGGCCCTTCCTGGCCCGCAGCATCCCGCGGTTGGCGCGCTTGACCACCCGGAAGGTACCGGTGAGGTTGGTGTCGAGGACGGCGGTGAAGTCCTCCTCCGACATGCGCATCAGCAGCTGGTCGCGGGTGATGCCGGCGTTGGCGACCAGCACCTCGACGTTGCCGTGCGCGGCCTCGATCTCCTTGTAGGCCTGCTCGACCTGCTCGGCGTCGGTGATGTCGCAGCGCACCGCGAGCACACCGAGTGCCACGAGGTCGGCCGGCGGCTCGCCCGAGCGGTACGTGATGGCGACCTTGTCGCCCCCGTCGGCGAAAGCCCGGGCGATGGCGAGGCCGATGCCCCGGTTTCCTCCGGTGACGAGAACCGAGCGGCTCAACGGATCACTCCTCAGTCGTGAGTATCTCCGTGAAAGCTATCGGTCCCGGCATCGATCCGGGGAATCGGCCCCGACAGGCTGCTCCGGCCGACCCTGTGGGATTCCTACAGCCGTGCCTCAGCCCCTGCTGCGCGCCCCGGTCCTGCGGCGGCTGTAGACCAGCAGGCCGACGGCTCCGCTGGCCAGGATCGCACTGCCGGACAGCGCGGTCTCCAGGGTGCTGCTGCTCGCCGCCACATTGCTGGTGGCGAGGTTTCCCGTGGTGGAGGTGACGGGCGCGTCACCGCCGTGGCCGTGGTGGACGACGGTCGACTTCGGCTCGCCCGCGGTGATCTGGGCGTCGGTCGGCGCCTTGGCGACGTCGGCCGTCGCCGCGGCCGCCGCCTGCGCGGTCTGTCCGAAGACGACATCCGCGCAGCCGTAGAAGGCCTCGGGACTGTCGGTGCGCTGCCACACCTGGTAGATCAACTGCCGCCCGGTGCGGGCCGGCAGGGTGGCGGGGAAGGTGTAGGAGCCGGGCGACGAGGCCGCGGTGGTGTAGGTGGCTATCGGGGTGCTGTCCAGGTCGGACCACTTCAGCGGCTGCGTCGGGTTGTACCCCTGCTTGGTGATGTAGAGGGTCATGACACCGCGGTGCGGTGCGGTGACCCGGAAGCTGACGGTGGTCTGCCCGGCCTGTACCGGGGTGGCCGGCCAGTCGGTGCGGGCCCAGTCCAGCGCCCGGTACTTGTCGCGGTCGGCGGAGCACAGGTGGCCGTCGGGGATGATCGTCCTGCTCTGCCCGTTGGCGTTGGCGATGTTGACCTCGTTCCAGTCGTACAGCGGCTGGGTGCCGCTGTCGGCGACGAGGTCCTTGCACACCTGCGACTTCGGGTTCTCCGGGCCTTCGGCGTAGCAGGCGGAGATCCGGCTGACGGGGGTGCTGAGCGCGCCGTGCGCGCTCGCCGAGCCGGGGGTCAGCCCGGCGACGATCAAGGTGGTGGCGCCGACCGCGCCCAGGGCTGCGGCCTTGCGGCGTAGTGACATGTGGGGGGCTCCTTGTCGGGCGTGCGGTGAAGCGGTGCGGACAAGAGAGGGCGGCACTCCGAGCATAGAGATTGGTCTGGACCAAGCCAAGAGCCTTGACGGCACTGCCGGTTCGGCGGACAGCCGGGCGCCTGTCGGCTGTCCGCCGGTCAGGCGCCGTGCGGGGTGGCGGTGGTGGCCGGCAGCGAGGAAGGGGCGTGCTTGGTCGCGTACTGGTCGGCCGTGACCGTCAGCGACTGCGCGATCTGGCGCAGGTAGGAGATGAGCCGTTCGGTCTCCTCCTGGTCGGCGCCGGTCCCCTGGCCGTCGTGCTTCTGCATCTGCTCCAGGATCGCCTCGGCCTGCACCCGGGCCGCCCGCAGCATCGTGCGGGCCTGCTCGCGGGCCGCGAAGACGGTCTGCTCGGCCGACTGCTGGGCGCGGGCCTGCTGGAGGACCGCGTCGACGGTCGGCACCCCGGTGGGGCTGCTGCCGTCGCCGATGTTGTTCGCCCTGATCCAGTCCCGGTGGCGCTGCATGTCCGTCCGCAGCCGGTCGTTCTCCTCCGCCAGCACCGTCAGCGCCATCGCGCAGCGCCGGAGCGCGTCGTGCACCGCCTCCTCGCTGTAGCCGCGGCGGGTCAGGGGAGCCCGCGGGAAGGTCATCGATCGCAGCGACTCGGGCGTCAGCCGTCGCTCGTCCGGGCGGTGTGCTCGTGTCTCGTTCACGTGTCTCCGATCACCGAGCGTCTTCGTAGTGCAGCAGTTCGTGGGGGATGCCTCCGGCCGCCAGTTCGTGCACCGTCTGGGAGACCATCGTCGGCGAGCCGCAGACGTACACCGAGCGCCCCTGCCACGCGGCTGCGCGCAGGACGGGGCCGGCCAGGCTGCGGTTCTCGAAGGTGCCGGCGTCGGCGCCGACCAGCGGCGTGACGCGGAGCCAGGAGTGCATCTGGGCCAGTTGCCTCAGGGCGGGCATGTCGTACAGGGCATGGGTGTCACGGGCCCCGAAGAACAGGTCCACGCGGCGCGGCGGTCCGTGCCAGGCGATCTCCTCGACCAGGGCACGCAACGGGGCCACGCCGGTACCTCCGGCGACCATCACCAGGTCCCGGCCCTGGGACCGGCGCAGCGAGAGCCGGTCGCCGACCGGGGCGCCGAGGCGCAGCACATCGCCCTGCCGGAGCCGGTAGACCATGGCCGGGCTGACCAGGCCGCCGTCGACGGCGCGCACGTGCAACTCGACGGTGCCGTCGGCGCGCGGCGCGTTGGCCGGGGTGAAGGACCGCCAGGTGCTCGGCAGCATCGGGGTCTCCACCATCACCGACTGCCCGGCGGCGTACGCCATCGGACGGTCCAGCTGCAGCGTCAGGGCCGCGACGTCGAACCCACGCGGCTCGTGCCGCACCACCTCGGCGTTCCACCACGCGGGGTTCACCGCGCTGTCGGCCTCGGCGGCCTGGAACATGGTGCGGGCCACCAGGCCGTAGGCCTCGGTCCAGCCGCGCCGCAGCTCCGGGGTCCACGCCTCGCCCAGGAAGTAGCCGAGCGTGGCCAGCAGCGCCTGCCCCACGGCGTCGTAGTGCTGGGCCACCACCTGGAACCTGCGGTGGTCGCGGCCCAGTTGCTGCACGTACGGCACGAGCCGCTCGGGATCGTCCACGTCCCCGACGATCCGGCCCAGCGCCCCCACGAGCCGGTCGCGCTGCATCCCCATGTCCACCGGGAACATCTGGCGGACCTGCGGTGCGATGAGGAACAGGTAGGAATAGAAGTACCGCGGTACCTCGTCCCCGGACTTGCCGACCAGGGCGAAGGAGTCTCTCAACGCCTGGGTATCGCTCACGACCACCCACCGGTTGCTGACATCAGGGGTGACCTCCGGACAGTTGGGAGCCGGTCGGCGGCCCGTCGTGACGAGCCGCTGACAGCTGCGTCAGTGGGAGGCCGCATCGCCGGCCGCGACCATGGTGCCGCTGATCACGCCGTAGACCGCGGTCCAGGATTCCTCGACGGCGGGTGTCCACGCGTCGCCCGCGTAGTGCTGCAGGGTGGCGATGAGGCTGGCCCCCACGGCCGGGTAGTGCTCGGCCAGCGCGCCGTAACCCACGTGGCGCCGCCCCAGGTTCTGCAGCATGCCGATGAGGGTCTCGGTGTTCTCTATGTTCGCGACCAGGGCGCCGAGTGCGGCCCACAGACGGTCGCGCTGCTCACCGATGTGGGCGGCGAACAGCGGGCGCACCTCGGGGTGATTGGCGAACAGGTGGTCGTAGAAATACGCGGTCACCTGCGTGCCGTGAGGCTCGACAAGCGTGAAACTGCTGCGGATCAACGAAAGGTCTGCGGTCATGGCGGCCGACTCTAGCCAGAGGCACGCGGACCGAACAAGTTTACGTCGGCGCAGCAGCTGAGCGACCCCTGAAATTCCAGCATACGGACGTCGGATATTTCGTCATCGGTGGAATGCGAACGGCTGCGATGCGGACAACGCAGGTAATCCGGGCATCAGTTGGGAAACCCGCGCAGACGCTGCTCCCCGAAGACGGGACAGACGACGCGACTCGGCGCATTTCTCCTGCCCACCTTCCACGGGCCGGTACCGGGGTCGAAATCACCCCCGTTCGCTCATCCAGAATTCCGGCCATCGGATAAAGACGCAGGTCGTGCATGCCGCCGTCGGTCAGGATTCATCGGATAGCCCACGACCGCAAACTCGATGCGGATTCAACTACTTCATCCCAGGCTTCACACCGGCGGGATGCGGCCGCCCGCGACGGCGGCACCACCCGTGCGGGGCCGATCCAATGCTGTGGCGGAGCCGGCGCCCACGCGCCATGATTCACTGCGGACACGCCGATGCGAAGGGAAGTCCGCCGTGCCTCATGAGGTCGATCCGTCATTCCTCGCGCTGCCGCTGCGGGCGCTCGCCGATGCGGCGCTGGCCAGGGCGCGCGCCCTGGGCGCAGAACACGCCGACTTCCGGCTCGAGCGGGTGCGCAGCGCGTCCTGGCGGCTGCGGGACGCGCGGCCGGCCGGCAGCTCCGACAGCACCGACCTCGGCTACGCGGTCCGGGTGGTGCACGGCGGCGCGTGGGGCTTCGCGTCCGGCGTCGACCTGACGATGGACGCGGCGGCCAAGGTCGCCTCGCAGGCGGTCGCGATGGCCAGGCTCAGCGCCAAGGTGATCTCGGCTGCCGGGTCGGGCGAGGGCGCGGCCGCGGACGGCGGCGGGAAGGTGGAACTGGCGGACGAGCCGGTGCACGCCGACAGGACCTGGGTGTCCGCGTACGGGACCGACCCCTTCGACGTCCCCGACGCGGACAGGACCGGACTGCTCGCCGAATGGAGCAGCAGGTTGCTGGCGGCGGACGGTGTCTCGCACGCCGACGCATCGCTGACCGCGGTGCACGAGAACAAGTTCTACGCCGACACCGCGGGCACCACGACCACCCAGCAGCGCGTCAGGCTGCACCCGCAGCTCACCGCGGTCAGCGTCGACCCGGACACCGGCGGCTTCGACTCGATGCGCACCCTGGCACCGCCGGTCGGCCGCGGCTGGGAGTACCTGACCGCGGGCAAGGACGCAGGCGGCTGGGACTGGGACGGCGAACTCGCCGCCATCCCGGAGCTGCTGGCAGAGAAGATGCGTGCGCCCTCGGTCGAGGCGGGCGCGTACGACGTGGTGATCGACCCGTCCAACCTGTGGCTGACCATCCACGAGTCGATCGGCCACGCCACCGAGCTGGACCGGGCACTCGGCTACGAAGCCGCCTACGCGGGCACCTCCTTCGCCACCTTCGACCGGCTCGGCACCCTGAAGTACGGCTCCCCGCTGATGCACGTCACCGGCGACCGCACCGCCGAACACGGCCTGGCCACCATCGGCTACGACGACGAGGGCGTGGCGGCCCAGTCCTGGGACCTGGTCAAGGACGGCGTGCTGGTCGGCTACCAGCTGGACCGGCGGATCGCGAAGCTCACCGGCTTCGAGCGGTCCAACGGCTGCGCCTACGCCGACTCCCCCGGCCACGTCCCGGTCCAGCGGATGGCGAACGTCTCGCTCAGCCCGGCGCCGGACGGTCCGTCCACCGAGGAGCTGATCGGCGGGGTCGAGCGCGGCCTCTACGTGGTCGGCGACCGGTCCTGGTCGATCGACATGCAGCGCTACAACTTCCAGTTCACCGGTCAGCGGGCATTCCGCATCGAGAACGGCCGGCTCGCGGGGCAGGTCAAGGACTTCGCCTACCAGGCCACGACCACCGACTTCTGGGGGTCCATGGAGGCCGTCGGCGGGCCGCAGACCTACGTACTCGGAGGCGCCTTCAACTGCGGAAAAGCCCAACCGGGACAGGTCGCCGCCGTGTCCCACGGCTGCCCTTCCGCGCTCTTCCGGGGCGTCAACATCCTGAACACCGCGAGCGAGTCCGGGCGCAGCTGACGGCTGCTCGGTCGCCCCGACCATGGGACGGTAAAGTGTGGGCTGACGTCACTCGTGCTGACGAGTGACGTCAGCCCAACTTCTGCACAGGGTCGATGAGGAGAGCGGAATGTCAGAGATCGCGCGCCCGGAGGCGCTCTACCGGCAGGTCGCCGCCGCGATCCGCGATGCCATCGTCTCCGGCGCGTACCCGCCCGGATCCCCGCTGCCTTCCGAAGCCGAGCTGATCCGGCGTTACCAGGTCTCCCGCCCCACCGTCCGGAACGCGGTCGCCGCCCTACGCGCCGAAGGACTCCTCGAGGTGATCCACGGCACGGGCAGTTTCGTCCGGCGGGTGGCCTCCCCGGTCCTGACGATCGATCGGTCGGCCGGCCACATCGACGCCGGAGCCATGACCGCCGCGAGCCCCGCCGGGTGGGAGGAGGTCGAGGAGCCGCACATCCACCGCACCCACACCGACGCCGTCACCGGCCCTCTGCTGGGACTCGGGGAAGACGAGGCGCTGTTGGGGGTCGACCGGCTGCTCGCCGATGACGCCACGGCGACACGGGTCCTGCACCAGACGCTCATGCCGATCACCACCGCCGAAGGAACCGAGCTGGCGGACCACCCGGGCACCTGGCCCACGCGGATCCATGCCGTACTGGCCGAGGCCGGCCATCCGCTCTGGTGGTCGGAGACCGTCCGCGCCCGGATGCCGCTCCCGGACGAGCGTGCCGCGCTCAGGCTCCAGGACGGCATCCCCCTCCTGGAGACCACCCGCGTCACCCACGGCACCGACGACCGCCCGCTCGTCCTCGAAGTCCTCCGCACGAACGCCAACCGGGCCCAACTCGCCTACCGCCTCGCCCCGTAGCGCACCCCCGCATTCGGCGTCGTCGACAGCGGCGGCACCGCGAGCGGGTCCGGGCGGTCGTGACGTCCCGGCTCACACCAGGGGCTGGCCGCCGTCGACGGGGATGGAGACGCCGGTCATGAAGGTGTTCGTCAGCGCGTGGAGGACGCCGTGCGCGACGTCCTGCGCGGTGCCGATCCTGCGGGCGGGGTTGGCCGCGGACCGCCGGGCGAACATCTCGGCCTTCTTCTGGTCGCCCAGGCCGTCCCACGCCCCGGTGTCGATCGTGCCGGGGGAGATCGCGTTGACCCGGATCGGCGCGATCTCGACAGCCAGCGAGCGGACGACGGTGTTGACCGAACCGTTGGTCGCGGCGACCGCGAGGAAGCCGGGGTCGGGTTCCAGGGCGGCCACGCCGGAGAAGAACACGAAGGACCCGTCCTCCGGCATCCTCGGGGCGAAGTGCTTGGCGAGCATGATCGGGCCGACGACCTTCGTGTGGAAGGACAGCAGCAGCTGCTCGGGGGTCAGCTCGCTCACCGCCGCGCGCGCCCGTGCCGAGGCGGTCGACACCACATGGTCGACGGTCCCGAGGTCCTCGGCGAGCGCGGCGATGGACGCCTCGTCGGTGAGGTCGACCCTGCGCGCGGTCACCCCGGTGTCGGCGTAGGCCGCCTCCAGCGCGGGGAGTTCGCGTCCTGCGGCCACCACTTCCGCGCCGGCGGCGACGGCCGCCTCCACGACGGCGCGGGCGATCCCGCTGCCGCGGCCGACGACCAGTACGGTCTTGTCCTGGAGTTGCCCTGCCATGTCCGATCTCCTCCTTGGGTCGTCCCGCAGGCCGGGCGGGACTTCCGCGCCCACCGTGCGGCTGTTGGTGTGCCGGGATGCGCCGGTGTCCGGCGCGGCGGCGGCTCAGCGGGTGCGGAGCTCGTCGGTGTCGAGGCCGCGGTCGATGCCGTGCGGGGTGACCTGCTGGCCCGGCTCCATGGCCAGGCGCTTCCCGTCCAGGGTGACCTCGACCCGGTCCGGCTCGAAGGACACCATGTCGCCGACCCGGCCGACTTCCGGGTACGCCTCGCGGTACGACCACGCGGCCTTCTCTGCATCGCCGATGTCGTAATAGTCGGCGAGGCCCTTGAAGGGGCAGAAGGTCTGCCCTTCGACGGGCGTCAGCGCCTTCTCGTCGACGTCCGCCCGCGGCACGTACCAGCGCGGGGCGAAGCCGGACTCGTACAGCACCACAGGGCGCTCGGACCGGGCCACCACGCGGTCACCTGAGCGCACTTCGAGGGTGCGCGAGGTATTGCGGATGTCGATGCGGTGGTAGGCGTCGGCCGCGTGTCCGAGGATCCGTTCGTCCTCTTCGTAGAAGGCGTCCATCGCCCGCCAGGCGAAGGCGATCCGCCCGGCAAGTTCGCTCGCGTGGTCGGGGAGCCCGGTGAACTCCCATGCCGCGCGCTCCGCGTCGGCGCCGCCGGCGTGCACCGCGTACCAGGCCGTGTCGCCGAGGTCCTTGTGGTGGGTGACGCGGTCGCCGCCGGTCAGTACGCCGGCCCGCACGTCCGCGCGGGGGAAGTACGCCACCGGGTAGCGCCCCGGCTCGTGCAGGAGCACCACGTCCTCGCTGTCGGCGATCCACTCGCCGTGGAACCGCACCCTCATCCTGCGGCGCAGCCGCTCGGCGAACAGCAGCCGCTCCGGGAGCGGTTCCGGGGTGAGGAAACGTCCGATCCGGGTGGGTGAGAGCGGACCCTGCTGCCATGACAGTCCCATGGCCCTTCCTTTCCTCAGGGGCGCAGGATCCTGCCGGGATCCCCCGCCACTCGGCCTCTCTCTAATGCTTCAACAAACGCTACGCTCATTAGACAGCACCAGCAAGGCGAGCTGTTGCACGCCACTCCACCCGACGTCATCGCTGATCGCTTGCCTCGCGCAACGATCTGGACCGCCCGATCGACTAATGGATAGAATGCCCTCATGAGCATTTCCCTGAGCCTGAAGGAGGTTCAGGCGGCCGGCTTCCCGATGGGTGGGGAGCCGCTGGTCGCGCTGGATCTCGCCGACACCGTGATGACCGTCGGCGACCCTCCGGTCGACCTGATCGACACGCCGTCCGCCCAGGCCGCCTGGTGGAAGCTGCAGGCACGGCGGCTGCCACCGGGGCCGCCACCGGATCCCACGTCCGTCCGGCGGCTGCGCGGCGCGGTTCGCGAAGCCTTCGACGCGCACCTGGAGGGCCGCACGGCGAGCCCCACCGCACTGGAGGACATCAACGCCACCGCCGCCGCGGTACCCACAAGCCCGCGTCTGACGGCGACGGACGGCGGCCTGCGCGAGGAGACCCGCTGGCACACCGAGTACGGCGGGAACGCGGCGCTCGCGGCCGTGGCCGGCGAGGCCGTCGCCCTGCTGGGGGATCCCGGCCGGCTGAAGCGCCTGCGGCGATGCGGCAACCCGGACTGCTCGATGCTCTTCCTCGCCGAGAACCCGCGCCGCAAGTGGTGCACGGGCAACATCTGCGGGAACCGGATGCGGGTGGCCCGCCACTACGGGCGCACCCGGTCGCAGGATGCCGTCGCGCCCTGACCCCTGCACGCCGACCCCAGCACGCCGACCCCGGCACAACGACTCCCGGCACACCGGCTCCGACACCGCGACTCCCGACGCCGCTGGCTCCGGCCCTCCGCCGAAAAGGGCCTCTCGGTGCGGACGCCGGCTGGGTAGTCTCTGGGGTGATCCACAGCCCCGTTCCCAGGGCGCCCGGAGCCTCCGGGAAAGCCCCGGTGCGCCGGCATTCTGCACACCACCCGGGAGGCGGGGCGATGACGACGAAGCCGCACGAGATTGTCGAGCGGGCGCTTGAGCTGTCGACGGCGGACGGCTGTGTGGTCATCGCCGACGAGGAGTCCAGCGCCAACCTGCGCTGGGCCGGCAACGCGCTGACCACCAACGGCGTCACCCGCGGGCGGACCCTGACGGTGATCGCGACGGTGGACGGCGGCCAGGGTGCCGCGTCCGGCGTGGTGTCACGCTCCGCTGTGACCGCGGACGATCTGGAGCCGCTGGTGCGGGCGGCCGAGGCGGCGGCCCGTGAGGCGGGTCCTGCGGAGGACGCCCAGCCGCTGGTCACCGGGGTGCCGCAGTCGGCCGACTTCACCGAAGCGCCGGCCGAGACCGCCTCGGAGGTCTTCGCGGCCTTCGCGCCCGCGCTCGGCGAGGCCTTCGGCACCGCCCGGGCCGGGGGCCGCCGGCTGTACGGTTTCGCCTTCCACTCGGTGACCTCGACATTTCTGGGCACGTCGGCGGGCTTGCGGCTGCGGCACGACCAGCCGACCGGCACGCTGGAGGTCAACGCGAAGTCCCCGGACGGCACCCGTTCGGCGTGGGCGGGCGCGGCGACCCGGGACTTCACCGATGTGGACCCGCTGGCGCTGGACGCCGAACTGGCGCAGCGGCTGGCGTGGGCGGAGCGGCGGATCGACCTGCCGGCAGGGCGGTACGAGACGCTGCTGCCGCCGTCCGCGGTCGCCGATCTGATGATCTACCAGCTGTGGTCGTCGGGCGCCCGGGACGCCGCGGAGGGCCGTACGGTCTTCAGCAAGGCGGGCGGCGGCACCCGGGTCGGCGAGCAGCTCGCGTCGCTGCCGCTGACGCTGCGCAGCGACCCGGGCGAGCCGGGCCTGGAGTCGGCGCCCTTCGTGGTCGCGCACGCGTCTGGCGACGACAGCTCGGTCTTCGACAACGGGCTGCCGATCGGCCCGGTGGACTGGGTACGCGACGGCACCCTGCGCAATCTGCCGACCACCCGGCACAGCGCCGCACTGACCGGGCTGCCGATGGCGGCCGCCGGGGACAACCTGATCCTGGACGGCGGAGGCAAGCAGTCGCTCGCCGACATGGTCGCGGCAACCGAGCGCGGCCTGCTGCTGACCTGCCTGTGGTACATCCGCGAGGTCGACCCGGCGACGCTGCTGCTGACCGGTCTGACCAGGGACGGCGTCTACCTGGTCGAGGGCGGCGAGGTGACCGGCGTGGTGAACAACTTCCGCTTCAACGAGTCACCCGTCGACCTGCTGGGCCGGGCGGTCGAGGCGGGCCGCAGCGAGCGGACGCTGCCGCGCGAGTGGAGCGACTACTTCACGCGGGCCGCGGCGCCCGCGTTGCGGGTGCCGGACTTCAACATGAGTTCGGTGAGCCAGGGCGTCTGAGGCGCCCGGGGGAATGGGGGCAGAGGGTTGCTGGACGAGAAGCGGACGGTGAAGGCGTCGAAGTTCCTGTCGCTGGTGCTGCGGCACCAGCCGGAGCGGATAGGCCTCACGCTGGACGGGAACGGCTGGGTGGGCGTGGACGAGTTGCTCGCCGCGTGCGCCGCGCACGGCAGGCGCCTGACGCGCGCCGAGCTGGACCATGTGGTCGCCACCAACAACAAGCGGCGGTTCGCGTACTCCGACGACGGCCGGCGGATCAGGGCCAGCCAGGGTCACACGGTGCCGGTGGACCTGGGGCTGGCGCCCGCGGTGCCGCCCGCCGTGCTCTTCCACGGGACGGCGGCTGCCACCTTGCCGCTGATCCTCCACGAGGGGCTGCGGCCGATGGCCCGGCAGGACGTCCATCTCTCGGCCGACCGCGAGACGGCCGTCCGGGTGGGCTCGCGGCACGGCCGTCCTGTGGTGCTCGCGGTCGACGCGGCGGGACTCGCCGAGGGCGGCCAGGTCTTCCGCATCAGTGCCAACGGGGTGTGGCTGACCGGGCCGGTGGCACCGGAGTGGCTGCGGGTGCAGCCGGACTGACGGGCCGGGAGGAGCGGGCGTGCCGACTGGGGCGGGCGGGCCCGTGACCAGGGCCACGGTCAGAGCGCGGTGGTCGCGCGCCTGCCCTTGTACGCGGACCAGAGGGCGTCGCCGATCGCCACGACCAGGACCGCACCGGCGAGCTGGAGGACGTGCCGGGTCCAGTCGAAGCCCTTGGTGTCGTTGACCCCGATCCAGGTCGAGGCGGCATTGCCGAGCACGCTGCCACCCATGCCGCAGATCACGGTCAGCCACAGCGGCAGGCTCTGCCGGCCGGGCAGGATCGCCTTGGCGATGAGCCCGAGCACCAGTCCGACGATGATCGCCCACAGCCAGCCCATGCCGCTCGCCTCCTCGCGACCGGGCGGCGGGCGCCCGGTAGTCGTGCGGTCAGTCTCCGTCCGGCCCCGCTACGCCGCATGTCGGGGGCGACCGTGGTCCGTACGGCGCAAGGACGCGCACCTCCCCCGCTCTGCTCTCCCCGGGCCGCGCGGCGTACCGTGGTGTGCAGCCGGTGTGGATGCTGCAATCCGTGCGCAGTACGGCCCGGCCAGTCGAGCAGGCGGTGGAATGCGATGCGGAAGCAGGGCGGGCCTGAGGTCCACCGGATCTCCGGGGCGCGTGCCGGGCTGACCGAGGACGTACGCGGGCGGCAGCGGCGGTACATCATCTCGATGTCGATCCGCACCCTCTCGGTGATCCTCACCGTGGTGCTGTGGAATGTCGAGCGCCCGCTGGCCTGGGCGACTCTCGTGATAGGGCTGCTGCTGCCGTACATCGCAGTGGTCTACGCCAATGCCGGTAGGGAGAACGCGCCCGTCGCCCCCGCCGCCTACATCCCGGCGCCGATCAGGCCCGCAATCGAGGCGACCAAAGTGGAATCGGGCGCGGAACGCGCCGCCGATCCGCTCGCCGATTCCGCGGACCCTGCCTGACCTGGCGTCGTGGCGTACGGGCCGCGAACTGCCAGGCTCCGGAGTGGAAACGGAACCTCAAGAAAAGCTCAGATCAATGGTGACGTTCCACTCCCACGAGCGCGTCAGTGCATGACATACTTCGTAGGCGCTCCGCATCCCCCGTCGGAGCGACGGACCGACGCCGGGCGGCTCCCCCCGTGGCTGCCCGGCGTCGCCATGTCCCGGGCGTGCCGGGCCCCCCGCGCACTGCGGTTTACTGGGACGCGTGAACGACGAGACGCCGATCTGCTCGGCCAAGGGGTGCCGCACGGCCGCGGTCTGGGTGCTGGCGTGGAACAACCCGAAGCTGCACACACCGGAACGGCGCAAGACCTGGCTGGCCTGCGACGAGCACCGTGAGCACCTGACGCAGTTCCTCGGCATGCGCGGCTTCCTCAAGGACGTGGTGGCGCTCACCGAGTGGGAGCAGCGGTCAGCCGCCGATGGCTGACATCGGCCGGTCCGGCTGGAGGAACTGAGGGTCGTCCAGGCCCGAGCCCGCCTTCTTGCCCCACATCGCCGCCTTCCACAGTTCGGCGACCTCGGCGTCGGAGGCGCCCGAGCGCAGCGGGGTGCGCAGGTCGGACTCCTCGCGGGCGAACAGGCAGTTGCGCACCTGGCCGTCGGCGGTCAGCCGGGTGCGGTCGCAGGCCCGGCAGAAGGGGCGGGTGACCGAGCCGATCACACCGACGCGGGCGGGGCCGCCGTCCACCAGCCAGCGCTCCGCGGGCGCCGAGCCGCGTACGGACTCACCCTCGGGGGTGAGGCTGAAGCGGTCGTGCAGGGCGGTGAGGATCTCGTCGGCGGTGACCATGTCGGTGCGCTGCCAGCCGTGCTGGGCGTCGAGCGGCATCTGCTCGATGAACCGCAGTTCGTAGCCGTGGTCGATGGCCCAGCGCAGCAGGTCGGGGGCCTCGTCGTCGTTGACTCCGCGCATCAGCACGGTGTTGACCTTCAGCGGGGCCAGGCCCGCCGCGGACGCCGCGGCAAGGCCGGCGATGACGTCGGCGTGCCGATTCCTGCGGGTCAGGGTGTGGAAGACCTCGGGGCGCAGGGTGTCGAGCGAGACGTTGACCCGGTCGAGGCCGGCGGCGCGCAGCGCGTCCGCGGTCCTGCGCAGTCCGATGCCGTTGGTGGTCAGCGACATCCGGGGCCGCGGTTCGAGCGCGGCGCAGCGTTCCACGATGCCGACGAGCCCCGGGCGCAGCAGCGGCTCACCGCCGGTGAAGCGGACGTCGGTGACGCCGAGGTCGGTGACCGCGATCCGCACCATCCGGACGATCTCGTCATCGGTGAGCAGCTCAGGCTTGGCCAGCCACTGCAGGCCTTCCTCCGGCATGCAGTACGTACAGCGCAGATTGCACCGGTCGGTGAGCGAGACGCGCAGATCGGTCGCCACGCGTCCGTAGGTGTCGATGAGCACAGGCTCCGCCTCCTCGGGCGCACGATCGCGCCGTCGCTCCCTCCAGACTACGGGCTGTCCCGAGGCCCGCAGCGGAGCGGTGTCCCGCGCCCGGCCGCGAGCGCGGCCGCGACCGCCCGCAGAAGCGTACGCGACGGCAGCCGCATTGCAACATACTGTTGAAACCGCTGGTAGGCGTTCACCTTTTCCGGGCGGTGTGCGGGTCGCGGGCGACACCGGGGGGCCGCAGGATCGTTGGGCAGCGCAGACCCTGCCGTCATCCGCCGGCTGCCCGCCGGCACCGCGCAGCTGCGAGGACCCGCCGTGCAGATCCCACCGCCACCGACGCCCGCCGACGACCCGCGGCAGCCGGGCGCCTGCCCGCCGCCGGGCCGCCATCCGTACGGAAGCGTGCGGCTGGCCGCCCCGGTGGCCGCGGCCGAGCCGCCCGCACCGCGGGCCGCGGCGACAGGACACTGGCCGGACGGGCGGGTCGCGGTGCCGCTGCTGAGCGTCGGGGCGCTACGGGCAGCCCGCCGCCGCGACCGCTGACGGCTCCGCGGCGCCGGGGGCGGTCCCGGTGACACCTGCGGCCCTGAGCACGCCCATGGCCAGCAGGGCCTGCCCGGTCAGGTACGTCGCCATGACCCACAGGTCGTGGGCGGGCGGCTGCGGCCAGTCCGCGAGCCCGGTCGCGATCAGGCTGTCGGACAGCAGGAAAAGCGCACCCCCGGCGAGCGCGGGGACGCCGAGTCCGTACGCCCCAGCGGCCATCGCCGTGAGCAGCAGGCTGTAGAGCGCGACCGGCGCCCGCATCCCGGCGTCGAGGCCTGGCCACAGCAGCACCACGAGGACCGCGCACACCAGGGCGTACGCGGCGCAGCGCACGCGTACCGCTGCACGAGGACCGGCGAAGGCACCGAGGCGGGCGAAGAGCCGCAGGTAGCAGACGTGACCGGCGGCGAAGCAGCCCATGCCGAGCAGGAACGGCACGGTGCCGCCCACCTCCAGCAACACATCTCCGCCGCAGCCGCACAGCAGCGCGGCGACCAGCAGCCGCGGGCCGCGCCAGGTCCACACCCAGAAGGCGAGCGAGGGCATCAGCAGCGGCTTGACGATGTCCCGCAGCACGGCGAAGTCCGAGCCTACGGCGACCAACTGGAGGGACATCAGCGCGCAGAAGACGGCGATGGCCGCGCCCGCCCACCGCGGGGCAACCGTCGTCATGCGGCGGGCTCGGGTGTGCGCGGGCCCGCGGGCCCGGCGGCGGGCGCGCCGCCCGGCCCGGCGGCGGTCTCGGCGGCGGGGCGCCAGCCGGGGCCGCGTACGAGGTGCGCCACCCGGTCGCGCCAGCCGGCGGCGGCCGCCAGGTCGTGGGCGATGGCGGCGTATTCGTGGGTCGCGACCCGCAACGGGTTGTAGGTGGCGATGTTCTTCGTCAGGCCGTAGACGGGGCGCTCGGTCTCGGCGGCGAAGGAGCCGAAGAGCCGGTCCCAGACGATGAGGATGCCGCCGAAGTTGCGGTCCAGATAGCTGCCCTGGGAGGCGTGGTGCACCCGGTGGTGCGAGGGCGTGTTGAGGGTGAACTCCAGCGGGCGGGGCAGCCGGTCGACGCGTTCGGTGTGGATCCAGAACTGGTAGACGAGGTTCACCGAGGAGCAGAAGGCCAGCGCCGCCGGGTGCACGCCGAGCGCGATCAGCGGCAGGTAGAACGGCCAGGAGGTGAGGCTGGTCCAGGGCTGCCGCAGCGCGGTGGAGAGGTTGAAGTTGCGGCTGGAGTGGTGCACCACGTGGCAGGCCCAGAGGATCCTGATGACATGGTGGCCGCGGTGCGACCAGTAGTAGAAGAAGTCCTGGGCGAGCAGCATCGGCAGCAGCGTCCACCAGTGCACCGGCACCCGCAGCGGGGTGAGCGCGTAGACGCCCGAGTAGATCGCCACCACCGGGATCTTCCACAGCGTGTCCGTGACGAGGCTGCCGAGGCCCATGGACAGGCTGGCGGCGGTGTCCCGGCCGGTGTAGCCGGCCGCGTCCTCGTCGGGGTGAATGCGGTAGCTCACCATCTCGATGACGGCGAGCAGTACGAAGGCCGGTATCGACCACAGCACGACATCGGGCAGTTGCGGCATGAGCGCACCATAGAGGCACGTCATGGGCGCCCGCCAGACGTTGTTACCGATTGGTACGGACGCGTACGCGTCAACCCTGAGGCGCCGGCTCCGGCGCCGGCGGGCGGACGGGATGATCCACTGTCGGCGCCGCGCCGTATCCTCAGTGACCATGCTGGACAACCGGACCTCGCCGCCGCCGCCTTCGCCATGGCCCACGGGCTATCCCGAGGGCTATGCCGTGGTCGACGTCGAGACCACCGGTCTCGGCAGGGACGACCGGATCGTGTCCGCCGCCGTCTACCGCCTGGACTCCCAGGGCGAGGTCCAGGACCACTGGTATTCGCCGGTCAACCCGCAGCGCGACCCGGGCCCGGTGTGGATCCACGGGCTGACCGGCGCGATGCTGGCCGACGCGCCGCTCTTCCCCGAGATCGCCGGCGAACTGGCCGAACGCCTCGCCGGGCGGGTGCTGGTGGCACACAACGCGGTCTTCGACTGGTCGATGCTGGCCAGGGAGTACGCGAGGGCGCGGTCCACCGCACCGGTCGAGCAGCGGCTGTGCACCATCGTGCTGGCCAAGGAGCTGCGGCTGCCGCTGGCCAACCACAAACTCGAGTCGCTGGCCGCGCACTACGGGGTGGTGCAGCAGCGCGCCCACCACGCCCTCGACGACGCACGGGTGCTGGCCGAGGCCTTCCGGCCGAGCCTGCATCTGGCCGCCGCCGCGGAGCTGCCATTGCCGCTGCACGCCTGCCGCCCGCTGACCGAGTGGGTGGACTCGGCGGTGCCCGCGCCGCGGCACGGCGTGCTGTACGGCTCCGGCCCCCGCTCCGGCTGGCGGCCGGCCCGCAAGCGCCCGCCGTGCCCGTATCCGAACCCCGGGCGGCTGGCGCCCGACGGGCCGCTGGTCCAGGGCATGCGGGTGGCCTTCTCCGGCGACACAGGTATAGACCGCGAGCTGCTGGAGGACCGGGCCACCGACGCCGGGCTGCATGTCGCCTCGTCCGTCAGCCGGCTCACCAGCCTCCTGGTCACCAACGACCCCGACTCCCCCACCGGCAAGGCGGTCAAGGCCCGCACCTACGGGACGCCGGTGATCGGCGAGCGGCAGTTCACCGAGCTGCTCAAAGCCGTCACCCCGGCGTCCGGCGTGCACGGCTGACACCGGCACCGGGGGCGGGGGCGGCGGGCAGTCGGGTACGGCTCCGCACGGCGTGATCCGCGCCGCCGTCCGGGTGGCAGCCGGGCAACACGCCCGCCGGCGGTTTGCCCGGACCGCCGCGGCCCCGCAGCCTGTGCCTCATGGCACGATGCGAAGTCTGCGGAAACGACTATGCGATGAGCTTCGAGGTGCACGCCCAGGGCGCGGTGCACGTCTTCGACTGCTTCGAGTGCGCCGTCCACCGGATGGCGCCGATCTGCGAGCACTGCCGGGTGCAGATCATCGGACACGGTGTGGAGGTCGGCGGCCACTTCTACTGCAGCGGCCACTGCGCCAAGGCGGAGGGCGGCACCGGCATCGTCGACCACGTCGACACCCCGACGCACGCCTGAACCGCCGCCGGGACGGCCCCGGCCGGACCCCGTCAGGGTCCGACACGCACCGGCCCGACCGACCCTACCCGCGGACACCCCCCGGCCGAGTTGTACCGTCGGGGGGTGTACCGCTTCCTGCTGTCCCGCCAATGGGTGATCCTCACCCTCGTCGGTCTGCTGCTGATCCCGGTGATGATCAGACTGGGCTTTTGGCAGTTGCACCGCCATGAGCACCGGGTGGCGAACAACAGGATCATCGCGGCCGGCCTCAAGGCCACCCCGGTACCGGTCGAGTCGGTGACCTCCCCCGGCTACGACGTACCGCACAAGGACCTCTACCGCATGGTGACCGCCAAGGGCCACTACGACACCGCGCACGAGGTCGTCGCCCGGCACCGCACCGCGGGCAACTCCGGGTCCGACGACTCCTCCGGTGGCGGCGAGGAGGTCGGCTACCACGTCATCACCCCGCTGATCCTGGACGACGGCCGCGCGGTGCTGGTCAACCGCGGCTGGATCTCGCCCGGCGACGACCCGACGGCCTTCCCGAAGATCACCCCGCCGCCGTCCGGCGAGGTCACCGTGGTGGGGCGGCTGCGGCCCGACGAGTCCACGTCGAGCACCGGCATCCGCAACAGGACGGGACTGCCGTCGCGCCAGATCATGCTGATCAACGGCTCGGCGGTGGAGTCCGCCGGCGGCCTGCCGGAAGCGCCCGTCGGCGGATACCTGGAGCTGGTGTCGACCTCCCCGAAGCCGTCGCACGGCCAGCCGGCGCTCATCCCGGAACCCGACCACAAGAGCATCGGCCCGCACATGGCCTACGCCATCCAGTGGTGGCTGTTCACCGCGATGGTCCCGGTCGGCTGGGTGGTGCTGCTGCGCCGGGAGCGCGCCGAGGTGCTGGCCGCCCGCAAGAAGCAGTCCGAGACGTCGCAGGAGCCCGAAGGCAGTGTTCCGGTAGCGGTCTAGCGGCGGCCCCAGCACACTCGACAGACACCACCAGAAGGCGGCGAGGCTGACCCGTGCCAGGACGTATCGAGGACTACGCGCTGATCGGCGACCTCCAGACCGCCGCGCTGGTGTGCAGGGACGGGTCCATCGACTGGCTGTGCCTGCCGCGTTTCGACTCAGGCGCGTGCTTCGCCGCCCTGCTCGGCGACGAGAGCAACGGCCGCTGGCGGCTGGCGCCGCTGGAGGGCACCGAGTGCAGGACGCGCTCCTACCGCGGCGACACCCTGGTGCTCGACACCGTCTGGGAGACGCCGACCGGCACGGTCAAGGTCACCGACTTCATGCCGCAGCGGGACCGGGCGCCCGACGTGATCAGGATCGTCGAGGGCATCTCGGGCGAGGTCCCGGTGCGCAGCGAGCTGGCGCTGCGCTTCGACTACGGCAGCGTGATGCCCTGGATGCGCCGTGCCGACCACCACCGGGTGGCGGTCGCCGGCCCCGACGCGGTGTGGCTGCGCACCGAGCCGCCGCTGCCGATGTACGGCAAGGACATGCGGACGTACAGCGACTTCACCGTGGCCGCGGGCGAGCGGGTCGGCTTCGTCCTGACCTGGCATGCCTCGCACGCCGGCCGGCCGCGCCTGGTGGACCCCTTCACCGCGTTGGAGCAGAGCCTGGAGGACTGGGAGAAGTGGTCGGCCCGGTGCAGCTACGACGGGCCCTACCGGTCCGCCGTCCTGCGCTCCATGATCACCCTCAAGGCCCTCACCTACGCGCCGACCGGCGGCATCGCCGCGGCGGCGACCACCTCGCTGCCCGAGGAGATCGGCGGGGTCCGCAACTGGGACTACCGCTTCTGCTGGCTGCGCGACGCCGCCCTCACCCTGAACGCCCTGGTCGCCGGGGGCTTCCTCAGCGAGGCGCAGGCCTGGCGTGACTGGCTGCTGCGGGCGGTGGCGGGCGACCCTGCCGACCTCCAGATCATGTACGGCATCTCCGGCGAGCGGCGGCTCACCGAGTACGAGGTGCCCTGGCTCAAGGGCTACGCGGGCTCAGCGCCGGTCAGGGTCGGCAACGCTGCCGCCGGCCAGCTCCAGCTGGACGTCTACGGCGAGGTCCTCGACTCGCTGTTCCTGGCCAGGACCAGCGGGATGCGCGACGAGCCGCACGCCTGGAATTTGCAGCGGATGCTGATGGAGTTCCTGGAGACCAAGTGGCGCGAGCCGGACGAGGGCCTGTGGGAGGTACGCGGCCCCCGCCGGCACTTCGTGCACTCCAAGGTGATGGCCTGGGTCGCCGCCGACCGCGCGGTACGCACGGTGGAGGCCCGCCCGCAACTGCGCGGCGACGTGGACCTGTGGCGCTCGATGCGGGCGCAGGTGCACGCCGAGGTCTGCGAGAAGGGCTACGACGCCGCGCGCAACACCTTCACGCAGTCCTACGGCTCCGCCGAACTGGACGCGGCGACGCTGCTGATCCCGCAGGTCGGCTTCCTGCCGGCGACCGACCGCCGGGTGGTCGGCACGGTGGAGGCGGTGCGGCGGGAGCTCGACCACGGCGGTTTCGTCCGCCGCTACTCCCCCGAGGCCGGCGGCGTCGACGGGCTGCCCGGAAGTGAAGGCGCCTTCCTGGCCTGCTCGTTCTGGCTCGCCGACGCGCTGCACGCGACCGGGCGCACCGGCGAGGCCACCGACCTGTTCGAACGGCTGCTGACCGTACGCAACGACGTCGGGCTGCTCGCCGAGGAGTGGGACCCGGTCGCGGGGCGCCAACTGGGCAACTATCCACAGGCGTTCAGCCATGTCGGCCTGATCAACACCGCGCTCGCGCTGTCCGGCCGCGACGGAAGGACGGGCTGAGCGATGGACCTCGGACTCAAGGACCGGGTGTACGTGATCACCGGTGCGGGCCGCGGCCTCGGTCTGGCCGCGGCCCGCGAACTGGCCGCGGAGGGCGCGAAGGTGGTGGTCTCCGGGCGCACCGCCGCCACGGTCGACGCGGCGGCGGCGGAAATCGGTGGCCCGGAGCGGGCGTTGGGTGTCGTCGCGGACAACGCCGACCCGGCGACCGCGGAATTGCTGCTGGCCACCGCGAGGACCCGCTTCGGCGCGGTCGACGGTGTGCTGATCAGCGTCGGCGGGCCGCCCGCGGGTACGGCCGCCGCCGTCGGCGACGAGCAGTGGCGGTCCTCCTTCGAATCGGTCTTCCTCGGTGCGGTCCGGCTGGCGCGGGCCGCGGCGGAATCCCTCGGCGAGGGCGGGGTGATCGGCTTCGTGCTGTCCGGCTCGGTCCACGAGCCCATCCCCGGCCTGGTGATCTCCAACGGCCTGCGGCCCGGCCTCGCGGGCTTCGCCAAGACGCTCGCCGCGGAGGTCGGCCCCCGGGGGATCCGCGTCGTGGCGCTCCTCCCGTCCCGGATCGACACCGACCGGGTGCGCGAGCTGGACGCCCAGCACGGCGACCCGGAGGCCGTACGGGAGCGGAGCATCGCGCACATCCCGCTGCGCCGCTACGGCACGCCCGCCGAGTTCGGCAGGGCCGCCGCCTTCCTGCTCTCGCCGGCCGCGTCCTATCTGACCGGCACCATGCTCCCGGTCGACGGCGGCGCCCAGTCGGCCCTGTAACCGGGCCGGCCGGCTGCCGCAGGACCGGGGACGGGAAGCGGCTCGAGTCGGGTACGGCTCGGGTCAGGTGACGCGGGCGGCACGGTGGCGGACCGCACGAAGGCGGGCCTCGGCCGGCAGGTCGGGGAGGTTCGCGGAGCTGCGGGCGCGTTCGAGCACCTGCGTGTCGAGACCGGTGACGACCTCCTCAGGGGTGGCGTGGGGCGCGAGCCCCAGCACCAGCCGCGCCGCCGGGTTGCCGCGGCGCCCGGTGAGCACCGCGCTCGACCACTCGACGCCCTGGTAGGACTCGGCCTCGGAGCGCAGCACGCTCTCCAGCGCCCGGCCGCGCAGCAGCGCGCCCTGGCCGTCGCCGCTGTCGATCCTGATCTGCCGCAGCCGCCTGGCGCGGGCCTGGGCCAGCAGCCACCACAGCGAGGCCAGCACGAGGACGGCGAGGACGGCGATGACGACCGGCCACCACCAGCCGTCCGACCGGTAGCGCGTCCTGTCGTGGTCGGTGAGCAGCACGTCCTTGGGGCCGGTGAACGGCCACCAGTCGGGCACCGTGAAGTCCCAGTGGCGTTGCAGGTCCAGGCTGCCGACCAGCACCGAGAGCCCCACCACGAGCAGGATGAGGCCGATCAGCGCCAGCAGGACCCGGTTGAGCGTGGTGCGCATCGCCGCGTCACCCCTTCTTCTCTGCCCGGTGCAGGCGGATGCTCAGCTGCGGCGACCTGGCCAGCCCCAGCTGCCGTACGGCCTCGCCGAGCGCGGCCGTCAGATCCCCGCGTACCTCTTCGAGTTCGCGGAAGTGCGAGGTGGCGCGGGCCTTGATCTTGCGGCGGCCGACGTCGACCTTGGCCCAGCGCACCCCGGAGACCTCCATCGCCCGGTCGCGCAGGACGAGTTCCGCCGCCCGCCGGTCGAGTCCCGCGCGCACGCCCGCGGTTCCGCTGCGCGCCATCGGCAGCACCTGGCGCTCGCCGGGGGTCAGGGCGAGGACGAGCAGCCACAGGCCGAGCGCGGCGGCCACCGAGGCGCCGAGGATGATCCAGACGTCGTCGAGGTGCCGGGTGGCCAGCTGGTGCGCCAGGCTGATCCGCCACTGCATCGCCTTGCGGTCGGCGCGGACCGAGGCGATGTCGTAGAGGAAGAGGCCCGACAGGCCCAGGAGCACCGCGGCGCACAGGGCGGCGGGGACGCGGCGGCCAGACCAGAAGCGGCGCGCCTTGTGGCCCTGGCCGCTGCCGGGCAGCCCCGAGGTGGCCGTGTACGGCTCCACGGCAGGCTCTTTGGCGATGCTGACCCGGGCGTTCTCGCTGTCGGACTTGGTCGGGTCCTGTTCGCGGTATTCGTGGCTGCCGCCTTCGTCGCTCATTCGACCCTCCCTTCGTCCTTGCGGCGGGCCGCGGCGGAGTGCAGCCGCTCCACCTCGACGGCCACCTCGGGTACGGCCATGCCCGTCAGCGCCTCGACCCTGCCGGTCACATGCCGCCTGACGGTGCCGCACACGGCACCGATGTTCGCGGGGTAGCCCAGCTCGAGGGCCAGCCGCAGCCGTGCGGTGTCCTTGCGCACCGACACCGAGGCATGGGGCCGCGCGTCGTCCGGAACCAGGTCCGCGCCGGGCGCGTCGACCAGCACCTCGTCCGCCGCCTGGGCGGCGATCTTGGCGACCACCCGGTCCGCGATCCGCAGTGCGCCGCGCTCAGCGGCGGGGAGCTGCCCGGGCACGGCCGGCGCCATCAGCGCCGCCGGTCGCGGTCGCGGTCGCGGTCACGCGTACGGAAGAAGTCGCCCGCTTCGAGGTCGCCGTCGAAGAACTTGCCCGCCACGAAACCGACCGCGCCGAGCAGGGCCACCACGAGAAAGGCGCCGAAGCCGCCGAAATACCCGGCGAACCCCAGTGCCATTCCGGCCACGAGGCCGATCACCGCCATGCTCATCGTCTGATTCCCGTCCGCTCGGCTGTGCCCGCCCGTCCCGCTGGGGAGCGGGGCTCAGGGCCGGTGTGATACCGCATATCCCACTACTGCACCCGTTGCTCGCGCTCGTCATCATCGTCCTCGTCCGGCAGCTTCACATCGCCGACCGCGACATTGACCTCGACGACCTCGAGCCCGGTCATCCGCTCGACGGCCGCGATCACGTTCTCCCGTACCGCGCGGGCGACATCGACGATGGACACGCCGTACTCGACGACGATGTCGAGGTCGAGTGCGGTCTGCACCTCGCCGACCTCGGCCTTGACGCCGCGGGTCACCGAGCGGGTGCTGCCGGGCACGCGGTCGCGCACCGCGCCGAAGGTACGGGACAGGCCGGTGCCCATCGCGTGGACGCCCAGCACGTCGCGGGCCGCGAGCCCTGCGATCTTCTCGACCACGCCGTCGGCGATGGTGGTGCGGCCGCGCGTCGCCGGATCGCCGAGCGCCTTGCGGGGCGATCCGCCCGCGGAGCCCTTGTCGAGGGTCCTGCCGCTGTCCGCCGTTATCGACGAGCCCTCGGGCTCCGGCCGGTTGTGCTGCGCGCTGTCCGACATCGCGAGTCGTCCCTTCGTATGGGCTGCTCCGTGCACCACACTATGTGCGCGTGCCCTTGCGCGCTGCGGGGATGCGTCCACAGGGGACGGCCGGCCCCCCATTCGAGTGGCCGGCGCACGGACCGGAAGGCGATGAAGCCTGGTGACCATGGACCGACTTGCCCGGACCGTGAAAGAGCAGGTGGCGCTCGGGCGGCTGCTTCCGCTGGGTGAGGCGGGGGACGCCGCGTGGATCACCGAGAGCGCTGCCGTCGACGCGCTGCGGCGGGCCGCGGGGACGCTGCGGGGGGTGCGGCTCGGCACGGTGGCGCTGGCCCTGGACACCGGGGCACAGGACGCGCCGGAGCCCAGGGACGCGGGCGAGGCCGCGCCGGTGGGTGCGCTCGCCCATCTGCCGCTGCGGATCACCGCGGCCTTCGAGGCCGCGCTCGACGAGCCGCTGCCGCACAGCGCGGACCGGTTGCGGGCCGCGCTGTGGGCGACCGCGCGGGACCGGCTCGGCGTCCCCGTGCACGCGGTGGACCTGGCGGTCACCGGGCTGATCGACGGCGAGGTGCCGCGGGATCCGGTGCTCGAGGGTGTCGTGGTGGACGGCGGCGACTCCCCCAAGGAGCTGGCGGAGGATCAGGCGGTCGGCCCCGCCGCCCGGGTGGAGGCCGCCGCGCTGGCGGTGCCGGGGGTGCTGCGGCTGACCCGGCGGCTGGCCGGCCTCGGCGGCGGGGTCCGGGTCCGCGACACCGCGGCCGGCGAGGGCACGGCGGCCGGCCGCCGCGTCCAGGTGCAGTTCGCGGTGGCGGCGGGCCATCGCCCGTATCTGGTGGCACGCGCGGTGACGGCCGCGATCACCCCGGTCGCGGCCGCGGACGCGCCGGGGCCGGTGGCGACCGCGGTGGTGGTGACGGACACCCGCTGACTGCTTCGCGCGCGGGTCCACGCATCGGGCGTGGCTGGCCGCTCCACCGGAGCACGTACGCGGCCGGGCGGTGCGACCGCCCGGCGCGGCACGGCGGTGCGGGTCTATTCGTCGGCGCCGGCGAGGATGCGCAGGCGGCGGGTCTGCGCGGCGCGCTCGGCCGCGAGCTGGTCGGACGCGGAGTGGGACAGGGCGGTACGCAGCAGGCCCTTGGTCTCGTTGACGGCGTCGCGCGGCGGGGCCAGCAGGGCGGCGGTCAGGTCGGCGACAGCGGCGTCCAGGTCGGCGGCGGGCACGACGAGGTTGGCGAGCCCGGTGCGCTCCGCCTCCTGCGCGTGCACGTAGCGGCCGGTCACGCAGACCTCCAGCGCGCGGCTGTAGCCGACGAGTTCGGCGAGCGGCTTGGTGCCCGCGAGGTCCGGCACCAGGCCGAGGCTGGTCTCGCGCATGGCGAACTGCACGTCGTCCGCGCACACCCGCAGGTCGCAGGCCAGCGCGAGCTGGAAGCCGGCCCCGATGGCATGTCCCTGGACGGCGGCGACCGAGATCAGATCGGTGCGCCGCCACCAGGTGAAGGCCTGCTGGTACATGGCGATGGTCGCGTCGAGGTCGGCCTCGGAACCGCGTCCCAGTTCGAGGAACGACGGCCCGTCGTCGAAGCCCTCGGGCGTGAAAGCCTTCCGGTCGAGACCGGCGGAGAAGGACGGGCCTTCGGCGCGCAGCACCGCCACCCGTACCTGCCCCGGCAGCAGCCGGCCCGCCTCGATCAGCGCCAGCCACAGGGCGGGCGTCTGCGCGTTGCGCTTGGCCGGGTTGCACAGGGTGATGGTGGCGACGGTGCCGGTGCCGTCCAGGACCAGCCGGACTGCGTCGCGTTCGAGCAGGATCTTGTCTTCGGGCATCGGGCACCTCCGAGCGGACCACGGACTTGGTTACTACCGAAGAGTAACCAACCGCTCGGTACGCCGGCCCGCTGGGTGCGGGAGATGCCCGCCCGTCGGCTCCGGGCCGTCAGGGCCCGGTCAGGCCGTGACGGCCTTCTTGCCCCGGGTCGCCCCGCCGCGACCGCGCAGGGTCACGCCGGACTCGCTGAGCATCCGGTGCACGAATCCATAGGACCGGCCGGTCTCCTCGGCCAGTGCCCGGATGCTCGCTCCGGAGTCGTACTTCTTCTTCAGGTCCGCCGCGAGCTTCTCGCGCGCGGCGCCGGTCACCCGGCTGCCCTTCTTCAGAGTCTCGGCCACCCGTGCCTCCTCCAGGGAAGTGCGCTATGGACTCTCATGATCACCCCTAAGCGCCTTCCTGGCCACCCATTCGACAAGGTCCGTCACCGGACATTCGCAACGTGAATGCCGCGATACGCGGTGAAGAAGGGGCCGGGGAGGAAATTTTTCGTCGCGCAATTCCCGGCGGCGAACCGCATCCGCGCAATACCAGCAGGTCAGCGGGCATGGGTAAGGTGTTTGCCGACGTCACACCACTGATCACCAAACACTGACGCCCCGCGCGGGACACGGCCTGGCCGGTACCAGTGCGACTCACACAGATGACGGACGCGCGGTGGGCCGAATGATCGAATCGGCATGATCACCCGGCGTCCGGGCAGGTCGGCGGCCGTGCCGTCCGCGCCGTCCGACCCGGCTGACCGGGCGCGCCTGACCGGGCGGGCGGGACTTGGCGGACCGGACCGGCCGGACCGCCGCGGGGCAGGCCGGCCACGCGGTCAGGCCAGCGAGACCAGGTCCGCGTAGTCCTGGCCCCACAGGTCCTCGACACCGTCGGGCAGCAGGATGATCCGCTCGGGCTGGAGCGCCTCCACCGCGCCCTCGTCGTGCGTGACCAGCACCACCGCACCGCTGAAGGTGTGCAGCGCGCCCAGGATCTCCTCCCGGCTGGCCGGGTCGAGGTTGTTCGTCGGCTCGTCGAGCAGCAGCACGTTGGCGCTCGAGACCACGAGCGAGGCCAGCGCCAGACGGGTCTTCTCCCCGCCGGACAGCACGCCGGCCGGCTTGTCGACGTCGTCGCCCGAGAAGAGGAAGGAGCCGAGGATCTTGCGGATCTCCACCAGGTCGGTGTCGGGCGCCGAGGAACGCATGTTCTCCAGAACCGTGCGCTCCGGGTCGAGCGTCTCGTGCTCCTGCGCGTAGTAACCGAGCTTGAGCCCGTGCCCCGGGGTCACCTCGCCGGTGTCCGGCGTCTCCACCCCGGCCAGCAGCCGCAGCAGCGTGGTCTTGCCCGCACCGTTCAGACCGAGGATGACCACCCGCGAGCCGCGGTCGATCGCCAGGTCCACATCGGTGAAGATCTCCAGCGACCCGTAGGACTTGGAAAGGCCGCTCGCCATCAGGGGCGTCTTGCCGCACGGCGCCGGGTCGGGGAAGCGCAGCTTGGCCACCTTGTCGGAGACCCGCACCGCGTCCAAGCCGGCGAGCAGCTTGTCGGCGCGCCGCGCCATGTTCTGCGCCGCCACGGTTTTGGTCGCCTTGGCGCGCATCTTGTCGGCCTGCGAATTGAGCGCCGCCGCTTTCTTCTCCGCATTCGCGCGTTCGCGCCTGCGGCGCTTCTCGTCGGCTTCGCGCTGCTGCTGGTACAGCTTCCAGCCCATGTTGTAGACGTCGATCCCGGAGCGGTTCGCGTCGAGATAGAAGACCTTGTTGACGACGGTCTCTATGAGGTTCACGTCGTGCGAGATGACGATGAAACCGCCGCGGTACGTCTTGAGGTAGTCGCGCAGCCAGCTGATGGAGTCCGCGTCCAGGTGGTTGGTCGGCTCGTCGAGCAGCAGGGTGTCGGCGTCGGAGAACAGGATCCTGGCCAGCTCGACACGGCGGCGCTGGCCGCCGGACAGGGTGTGCAGCTGCTGGCCGAGGATGCGGTCGGGCAGGCCCAGGGCCGCCGCGATGGTCGCCGCCTCGGCTTCCGCGGCGTAGCCGCCCTTGGTGAGGAACTCCGTCTCCAGCCGGGCGTACTTCTTCATCGCGGTCTCGCGGGTGGCGCCCTTGCCCGTCGCCATCCGCTGCTCGTTCTCGCGCATCTTGCGCAGCACCGTGTCGAGGTCGCGGGCGCCGAGGATGCGGTCGCTGGCGAGGATGTCCAGATCGCCGGTACGGGGGTCCTGGGGGAGGTAGCCGACCTCCCCGGACCGCGTCACCGTGCCGGCGGCCGGCTGGCCCTCACCGGCCAGCACCTTGGTCAGGGTGGTCTTGCCCGCGCCGTTGCGGCCCACCAGTCCGATGCGGTCGCCCTTGGCGATGCGGAAGGAAGCGGATTCGATGAGGATGCGGGCGCCGGCGCGCAGCTCGAGGCCGGTTGCGGTGATCACAGGGTTGGCTCCATGGCGTAACGGATGGCCTCACGGCCGGTGGGCGTGTCGCGCGTCGTGACGCCAGAGCTAATCGAGGAACAGAGCGGCCATGGGGCCAGTCTACTGGCCCCATGCAACTGCCTTTGCCCGGTGCCGGGCGGGCTGGCTTGCCGTTGCGGTCGGCGGGAACGTGGTGGGGGCCGCGGGCCCCCCGTCCCAGGGGGGTGGGCCTCGCGATAGGACCTCGACTGCTGCGGCGTCGGGGCTGGGGGCGCAGTTCCTCGCGCCCCTGAGGGGGTGGCCCCCGCCCTTATCGTTCGGCTGCTGCGCCGTCGGGGCCGGGCGCGCAGTTCCCCGCGCCCCTCAGGGGGTGGGCCTCGCGGTAGGACCTCGGCTGCTGCGCCGTCGGGGCCGGGCGCGCCGTTCCTCGCGCCCCTTAGGGGGTGGGCGTCGCCCTTGTGGTTCGGCTGCCGCCCGTCCAGGGCTGGGCGCGCAGTTCCTCGCGCCCCTCAGGGGATGCCCCTCGCGGTACGACCTCGACTGCTGCGCCGTCCGGGCCGGGCGCGCCGTTCCTCGCGCCCCTCAGGGGGTGGGCCTCGCGGTAGGACCTCGGCTGCTGCGCCGTCCGGGCTGGGCGCGCCGTTCTTCGCGCCCCTCAGGGGGTGGGCCTCGCAGTACGACCTCGACTGCTGCGCCGTCCGGGCTGGGGGCGCAGTTCCCTCGCGCCCCTCAGGGGGTGGGCCCGGGAGGGGTCAGGCTTCGCCGGTGTGGACCTGGAAGGCGGCTTTGCGCATGGCCTTGGCCAGGACGGGGTCGGGGTGGGCGGCGGCCAGGGCGACGAGGACCTGGACGGTGCGGGGGTGACCGACGTCACGGACCTCTTCGAGGAGCCCGGGGACCGAGCCCTGGACGGCCGTCTCCAGGTGGCTGACCAGCAGGTGGTCCTCGCCGTGGTCCGCGACGGCGGCCGCCGTGTCGACCCACAGCCAGGTCGCCTCCTCCCGGGTGAGCAGGCCGGTGGCGGTGTCGGGGTCGCCGCCGTCGAGTTCGGCGAGCCAGAGCACGGCGTACGGGCGCAGCACCGGCTCGGTGACCACCGCGCGCACCGCGGGCTCCGCGGGGTCGCCGACGACCCGCAGCGCCTCGAAGGCCAGGCCGCGCAGCAGCGCGTCGTCACCGCGCGCGGTGTCGAGGAGTTCGGCGACGGCGGGCGCGACGGGCCGGGCGGCGAGCCAGGCGCGGTACTCGGCGCGTGCGGGCCCCGGGGAGAGCCGGGCGCAGGCCCGGAGCATGGTGGCGGCGGACTGCTCCATGTGCCCGGCGGGACCCTGCGCGGCCACGCAGATCTGCTCCAGCTTGACCCACACCGCCCAGCTGCCCAGCGCGGTGAGCGCGACCTCGTCGGGCCGCTGCGGGTCGCGGGGGCGGAGCGCTCCCACTCTGGCGGCGGCCTCCAGGGTCCAGTCGAGCAGGGTGGGCAGCGGGTCGCCCGCGCCGTCGGCGGGGGGCTCGTGGCGTTCCGTGCGCAGTTCGGCGACCCGCTGGCGGAGCAGGTCGAGGAGGGTGTCGATGGGCACCGGGCCGTTCGACAGGTGCAGGAAGGACAGCAACTGCGGTGCCGCCTCCACGACTTCGGCGACCAGCGCCGGGTCGGGGCCGCTGCGGTCGCCGGGCAGGAAGGGGTGGGCGAGCGACCAGGCGTCGAAGAGGGCGACCCAGCCGCGGAGCACCGCGGTGTCGTCGGTGTCCCAGGCCCGCAGCCGCCAGCCGGGGCGTGCGGTGCCGCCGTGCAGTTCGATCAGGCCGGACAGCCTGGCGCGGTCCCAGGCGGTACGGATCTGGCCCGGTGTCAGGTCCAGGGCCGCGGCGGCTTTCGCGAGGGCGTCGGCGGGAAGTATCCCGGTCGGTCCCGCGGTGCCGGGGCCGGTTCCCGCCCAGCGTGCGAGGCGTACGGCGGCGGCGAGTTCGCGCCGGGCGAGCCGGGCGAGATCCGGCAGCGGAGGCGTGCCTTCCGGCGGACGCGGAGGCCTTGACCTGCGCGTTGTCGCGGTCCTGCGGGCCGCGGTGAGCGGCCGGCGGGGGACAAGGCGGAGCGGAGTGTCTCGCGGGCTACGGGACGTCACTGGAGCAGTCTCGCCGTTGTGCGCCCAGATTCCCAATCGGCAGGGATTTCCGGCGTTCAGCGCTCACATGAGCGGGGTCAGGAAGCGCCGCAGGGTCTCTTCGTAACCGGCGGGGTCGGCGTTCCACATCGCCCCGTGCTGGGCTCCGCGCACCGTGTGCAGGACCACCAGATCCGGGTGCCGCGCGGCGAGTTCGCGGGACGGCGCCCAGGGGGCGAGGGTGTCGTCGGGGCCGTGGAAGACCAGGGTGGGCACGGTGGGGGACGCGGGGTCGACGGGGGCGGTGCCGTGGCGTCCTGTCGTTCCCGTACGCCCTTCCGCCGCGCGGACGGCCAGCGGGGTCAGGGTGGGGGGCAGGCCGTGCCATTCGGCGGCGGCGGCGACCGTGGTCCGCCAGTCGAGAACCGGCGAGTCCAGCACCAGGCCGCTGACCCGGTGCTTGACCGCGGAGAGCCGCTGCGCGTGCAGCGCCATGGTGGCGCCGGTGGACCAGCCGTAGAGCACGATGCGCTCGGCGCCGTACTCCACGGCGTACCGCATCGCCGCGTCCAGGTCGCGCCATTCGGTGCGGCCCAGGTGCCCTGTGCCGTCGGGCGGCGGCGGGGCCTCGGGGTCGCCCCGGTAGCCGAGTACCAGCTGGGTGAAGCGGTGGCGGTGCAGGGCGGGCAGCACGTTCATGGCGTGCGCGCGGGTCGCGCCGAGGCCGTGGACGGTGATCACCCAGGTGGTGCGGGCGCCCGGCAGGTACCAGCCGGGCAGCGGGCCCAGCTCGCCCGGCACGTCCACCTCGGTGTAGTCGAGGCCGAGCGCCACCCGCGGGTTGCCGTGGTGCAGCTGCGGGGTCACCCGGACCGCGCTGCCCGGGTCGAGGGAGCCGTGCGGGACCGCGAGGAGTCTCCTGGTCACCGAGTAGGCGGTGGTGTCCACCACGTCGCCGGCCAGCGCGTGCAGACCGTCGGCCGCCAGGCCGTAGGTGCCGCGGCGGGCGGACGCGGGGGTGCGGGTGAGGACGACGCGGTCGGGGGAGACCGCGTGCACGGTCACCCTCCCCTCCGGCGCCGGGTCCTCGGCGGACGGCCTGAGGGCGAAACGCGATCCGTACCGGCCGACCGCCACGACGGCGGCGGTGCCGGCACCCAGGGCGGCGGTGGCCGTGGCCACCGCGGTTCGTAGTCGCATCCCGTCCAGTCTCACCGACCTTCGCCGTCCCGGCCACTCCTGTCCCACGGGTACCCGCCGTCCCGCAGGGCACGCCTGCCCCGGTGCGGGCCTCCTCGGGCCGCCCCCCGGCCGCGGTCGGAGCCGTGCGACGGGTCGTCAGGCCGGCGGCTGGCCATAGGTCGTGAAGCTGTCCGCGGCGGCGGCGAGGTCGGCGCCGGTGAGGGTGCGCGGGGTGCCGGAGGCGGTGGCGAGCAGCCAGACGCGGCACATCCATTCGAGCTGGCCGGTGCGCTCGTGGGCGCGGGCGGGTGTGGGCCCGTAGGCGAGGGTGCCGTGGTTGGCCAGCAGGCAGGCGGTGCGGTCGCGGAGGGCGGCGAGTGCGCCGGCGGCGAGCTCGGGGGTGCCGTAGAGGGCGTAGGGAGCGACGCGGACCGGGCCGCCGAGGGTCGCGGTCATGTAGTGGACCGGCGGCAGGCGGTCCACCAGCGTCGACACCGCGGTGGCGTGCGGCGCGTGGGTGTGGACGATCGCGCGGGCCCCGGTCGCGCGGTAGACGGCCAGGTGCATGGGCAGTTCGCTGGTGGGGAGCAGGTCGCCGTGCACCTGCCGCCCGTCGAGACCGACGGCGACCAGGTCCTCGGGTCGCAGCCGGTCGTACGGCACTCCCGTCGGCGTCACGACCACGACGTCGCCGACGCGCGCGGACACGTTGCCCGAGGTGCCGACGACCAGTCCGTCGGCGACGGTGCGGCGGGCCGTGTCGACGACCTCGGACCAGGCGTCCGACCAGGCTTTCTCGACTGCGTCTGGCACGGCGGCGTCCTTCCGGGGGCGGGGTGGGCGGCGGGCGTTGCCGTGGCCGCCGGGGTCGCAGTAGCGTCCCCGCACACCACAGGGTCAACGGCGATAGCAGGTGCATTATGACCACCGTCAACGGCGGTATCTCGTTCTGGTACGCAGGCACCGGCATACCGCTGCCGCGCGAGCCGCTGCCGGGTGACGCGGAGGCCGACGTCGTGATCGTCGGCGGCGGCTACACCGGCCTGTGGACGGCGTACTACCTCAAGCAGGCGGTGCCCTTCCTGCGGATCACCGTGCTGGAGGCGCGCTTTTGCGGATACGGCGCCTCCGGGCGCAACGGCGGCCGGCTCCACAACCGTGTCGCGGGCCGCGAGCGCTACGCGAGGCTGCACGGCCAGGACGCGGCCGTACGGCTGCAGCAGGCGATGGACGGCGCCGTCGAGGAGGTGCTGCGGGTCGCGGAGGCCGAGGAGATCGACGCCGAGGTCCGGCAGGGCGGTGTACTCGACGTCGCCTGCTCTCCGGCCCAGCTGGTGCGGCTGCGGGCGCATCACGCGCGGGAGGCCGCCTTCGGCGCGAAGGACGGGCAGCTGCTGGGCGCGGCCGAGTCGGCCCGCAGGATCAGGGCGGCGGGCGCGGTCGGTGCGAGCTGGACCCCGCACGGCGCCCGGGTGCACCCGGTGAAGCTGCTCCAGGGGCTGGCGGCGGCGGTGGAGCGCCTCGGGGTGACCGTCCACGAGTCGACGGCGGTGACCGAGATCCGCCCCAAGCACGCCGTCACCCCGTACGGCACCGTCCGCGCGCCTTACGTGCTGCGCTGCACCGAGGGCTTCACCGCGTCGGTGAAGGGGCAGCGCCGCAGCTGGCTTCCGGTGATCTCGTCGATGATCGTGACCGAGCCGCTGCCGCCCGAGTCGTGGGCGACGATCGGCTGGGAGGGCGGGGAGACACTGGGCGACCTGGCGCACGCGCCGATCTACGCGCAGCGCACCGCCGACGGCCGGATCGCGCTGGGCGGCCGCGGGGTGCCCTACCGTTTCGGCTCGCGGACGGACGACGCGGGCAGGACCCCGGAGCGTACGGTCGCCGGGCTGCGCGAGGCGCTGGTGCGGCTCTTCCCGGGAACGGCCGGGGTCGCGGTCGCGCACGCATGGTCGGGGGTGCTGGGGGTGCCGCGCGACGGGTGCGCGAGCGTGCACCTGGACCGTACGACCGGCCTGGGCTGGGCGGGCGGCTACGGCGCCAGCGGCCTGGCGGCGTCGAACCTGGCCGCCCGCACCCTGCGCGACCTGGTGCAGCTGGACTCGGGGCAGGGGCACGGGACCGAGCTGACGGCGCTGCCCTGGGTGGGCCACAGGGCGCGGCGCTGGGAGCCCGAGCCGCTGCGCTGGGCGGCGGTGCACGGGCTGCACGCGGCCTACCGGGGCGCCGACCGGCGGGAGCTGGCCGGGCGCAGCGCGGCGACCGACCCGCTGGCGCGGTACGCCGACCGGATCTCCGGGCGGCGCTGAGCGGCCCGCGGGGCGCACGTGGCACGGCGGTGAGCCGGGGGTCCGCGTGGGCACGGCGCCGGGATCGGGGCTCGGAGCGGCACCGAGCGCGCCCGCCGGGGGGGTGCGGGAACGGGTGGGGTCGCGGAGCACGGTGGGGGTCATGTGGCGGGGACGGGGGTCTCCGCGACGGGTGCCGTTGACGTACCGTTCACTGACGCGTCATGTCGGCACCCCGAGTCCGCTGTCAGTTCACCTTCCGTTCATCAATGATCCGTACGGTCACCTGCGCCACTGTCCAATCGAACGATTGCCTGGGTCCATGGAACACATGACGCTCCTGATCGGAATCGTCATCGCCACCGCACTCGTGTTCGACTTCACGAACGGCTTCCACGACACCGCCAACGCGATGGCCACCACCATCTCCACCGGTGCGCTCAAACCCAAGACGGCGGTGGCGATGTCCGCCGCGCTCAACCTCGTCGGCGCCTTCCTGTCCGTCGAGGTCGCCAAGACCATCTCCGGCGGCATCATCGACGAGTCCGCCGGCATCAAACCGGAGATGATCTTCGCCGCACTGGTCGGCGCGATCGTCTGGAACATGCTGACCTGGCTGGCCGGGCTGCCGTCCAGCTCCTCGCACGCGCTCTTCGGCGGCCTGATCGGCGCCACGCTGGTCGCGGTCGGCCGCCACGGGGTGCACGGCGAGGCGGTCGTGATGAAGGTCCTCATCCCGGCGCTGGCCGCGCCGATCGTGGCGGGCCTCGCCGCGACCCTGGCCACCCGGCTGAGCTACCGGCTCGGCCGCCACGCCGACCCGAAGGCCACCGCCAAGGGCTACCGGGCGGGGCAGATAGCCTCCGCCGGCCTGGTCTCGCTCGCCCACGGCACCAACGACGCGCAGAAGACCATGGGCGTCATCACCCTCGCGCTGATCACCGGCGGCGTCGTCGCCCCGAACTCCGACCCGCCGCTGTGGGTCATCTGCTCCGCGGGCGCCGCGATCGCACTGGGCACGTACATAGGCGGCTGGCGGATCATCCGCACCATGGGCAAGGGCATCACCGACATCCAGCCGCAGCAGGGCTTCGCGGCGCAGACCGGTGCCGCGGCGACCATCCTGGCCTCCTCGCACCTGGGCTTCGCGCTGTCCACCACCCAGGTGTGCTCGGGCGCGGTGATGGGCGCGGGACTCGGCCGCAGCGGCGCGGTGGTGCGCTGGAGCACCGCGGGGCGGATGGTCGCCGCGTGGGCCCTGACGCTGCCCGCCGCGGGCCTCGTCGCCGCCGCGGCGGCGCTGCTGGCCGACCAGGGCGGCTGGGGCGTGGCCACGGTCGCCGTCGCGGGTCTGGCGATCTGCGCCACGATCCGTACCGCCTCCCGCCGCCGGCCGGTCACCCACGCCAACGTCAACGACGACCTCCCCGCCGAGCCGCAGGGCGCGGTGACCGCGGCCATCGCCGCGGTGATCCAGCCGCCGGCCGGCGTCGTCCAGGCGCCGGCTCCCGCCGGGCCCGCCGGGCCTTCGGGACCCGCCGCCCCGTCCACCGCGACCGCGTGACCACCCGAAGGAGCCCCGCATGAGCATCGACTGGCACGCCCTCGGCACGGTCCTGGCCGTCACCCTGCTGTCCACCGTCGGCCTGGTCGGCGTCTTCACCCTCGGCGTGGTCGGCGTGTCCCGGCCGGGCGCGGTGCTCGCCAGGAGCGGGGCGTACGCCTGCTTCGCCGCGTGCACGGCGGCCGTGGCCTGGGGCATCTGGCTCATCGTCGCCAAGTAGCCGGCGCCCGCGGCGGGGTGTGGACCTCACCACACTCCGTCGCCGCAGGTCAAGGGCTGGTTGACGGGGTCAGCCGCACGTGGTGGACTGCGGGGGCCATACGGCGGCAGGAGAGGAAGTCCGGTGCGAATCCGGCGCGGTCCCGCCACTGTCACCGGGGAGTGCACTCCCAACCCGTACGTCACGGCCGGTTCGCCGGTTGGAAGACCGGGAGTGCGTAGATCCGGGAGCCAGGAGACTCTCACCGCCGGTCACGTCGAACCAGGGCGCGGACCCTGAGTGAGGACTCCTGCCATGCCCGGCGCCATTTTCTTCCCTCCCGGTACGTGTTCCTGCAAGCCGTCCCCCCGGGGTGTGACGGCGGTCTGAGCTGATGCGTGCCGATCGCGTATACGCGTACGGCGCCGCGCTCGGCTTTCTCGGCGATCTCGTCGCGGGTGACCCGCGCCGCGGCCATCCGGTCGCCGCGTTCGGGCGCGCGGCCGGTGCGCTCGAACGCCGGACGTGGCGGGACGACAGGCTCAGCGGCGCGGCGTACACGGCGCTGTGCGCCGGGGCCGTGGCGGGCGCCGCGGCCCTCGCCGGGCGGGCGGTGCGGCCCTCCGCCGCGCTGTCCGCGGGGCTGACCGCGGCCTGCACCTGGTCGGTGCTGGGCGGCACCTCGCTGGCCCGCGAGGCGCGGGCGGTCGCCGCGGCGCTGGACGCCGGGGACCTGGAGGCCGCCAGGGCCAGGCTGCCGCATCTGTGCGGGCGCGACCCGCAGAACCTGGACGCGGGCCAGATCGCCAGGGCCGTGGTGGAGTCGGTCGCGGAGAACACCTCGGACGCGGTGGTGGGCGCCCTGGTCTGGGGCTCGGTCCTCGGGCTGCCGGGGCTCGCCGGCTTCCGGGCGGTCAACACGCTCGACGCGATGGTCGGGCACCGCTCGCCGCGGCATCTGCGCTTCGGCTGGGCCGCCGCCCGGCTCGACGACACCTTGGGATGGCCCGGCGCCCGGCTCACCGCGGCACTCGCGGCGCTGGCCGGCCCGCATCCGCGTGACGCGCTGCGCACCTGGCGCCGCGACGCCGCCGCGCATCCCAGCCCCAACGCGGGACCCGTCGAGGCCGCTTTCGCCGGGGCCTTGCGGCTCCGCCTGGGCGGCACCCTGTCCTACGGCGGCCGCACGGAGCACCGCCCCGTCCTCGGTGCCGCCTTCCCGGCGCCGACGGCGGCCGACATCCCGCGCGCCGTCGCCCTGTCCCGCCGCGTCTGCGGCCTCTCGCTCGCGCTGACGGTGCTCCCGCCGCTCCTCCTCCCCCGGTTCCTCCCGCTCCTGCCGCCGCGGGCGGCGCGCACCTCCCCTGCGGCGGCTCAGGCACGGGCGCCGCTTTTTGCCGGACGCCCTTTCCCGCCGGCTCTCCCGCCGCGGGCGGCACGGCACGAGGCGGGGGTGACACCCCCATGCGCGGGCTGATGATCGCGGGCACGGCGTCGGACGCGGGCAAGAGCGTCGTCACCGCGGGGGTGTGCCGCTTCCTGGTGCGCCGCGGCGTGCGGGTCGCGCCCTTCAAGGGCCAGAACATGTCGCTCAACTCCTTCGTCACGCGCGACGGCGCCGAGATCGGCCGCGCGCAGGCCATGCAGGCGCAGGCCGCACGCGTGGAGCCGTCCGCGCTGATGAACCCGGTGCTGCTCAAGCCCGGCAGCGACCGCAGCAGCCAGGTCGTGCTGCTGGGGAAGGCCGTCGGTGAGATGTCGGCACGCGGCTACCACGGCGGCCGCCAGGGCGAGTTGCTCGACATCGTCGCGGACTGCCTGGCGCAGCTGGGCCGTTCGTACGACGCGGTGATCTGCGAGGGGGCCGGCAGCCCGGCCGAGATCAACCTGCGCCGCACCGACATCGTCAACATGGGTCTGGCGCGCAGGGCCGGCATCCCGGCCCTCGTCGTGGGCGACATCGACCGGGGCGGCGTCTTCGCGTCGTTCTTCGGCACCACCGCGCTGCTCGCGCCCGAGGACCAGGCGCTGATCGCCGGCTACGTGGTCAACAAGTTCCGCGGCGACGTCGGCCTGCTGCAACCCGGCCTCGACATGCTGCGGCAGCTCACCGGACGCCCGACCCTGGGCGTCCTGCCGTACGCGCGCGGCCTCGGCATCGACGAGGAGGACGGCCTGCGGGTCAGGGAGTCCGAGGTGGGGCGCCCGCACGGCGAGGACGTGCTGCGGGTCGCGGTGGTGGCGCTGCCGCTGATGTCGAACTTCACCGACCTGGACGCGCTCGCGGCGGAGCCCGGCGTTCTGGTCCGCTTCACCGACCGGCCGCAGGACGTGGCGGACGCCGACCTGGTGGTGCTGCCCGGCACCCGCGGCACGGTCAGGGCCCTGGAGTGGCTGCGCGAACGCGGCCTGGCCGCCGCGGTGCGGCGCAGGGCGGCGGAGGGCCGCCCGGTGCTGGGCATCTGCGGCGGCTTCCAGTTGCTGGCGCAGCGCATCGAGGACGACGTCGAGTCGAAGGCGGGTACGGTCACCGGCCTCGGCCTGCTGCCCGCCCGTATCCGCTTCGCGGCCGCCAAGACGCTGGCCCGGCCCACCGGCACGGCCTACGGCGAACCGGTGGAGGGCTACGAGATCCACCACGGGGTGGCAGAAGTCCTCGGCGGCGACGAGGACTTCCTCGACGGCTGCCGGGTCGGCGCGGTGTGGGGCACCCACTGGCACGGCTCGCTGGAGAGCGACGGCTTCCGCCGGGCCTTCCTGCGCCGGGTCGCCGCCGCCGCGGGCCGCCGCTTCGTACCGGCGCCCGACACCGGCTTCGCCGCACTCCGCGAGGCACAACTCGACCGGCTCGGCGACCTGGTCGAAGAGCACCTGGACACCGCCGCGCTGCTGCGGCTCATCGAGGACGGCGCTCCCGCCGGACTCCCCTTCGTCCCACCGGGGGCACCATGACCACCCTTCTGCTGCTGTCCACCGCCGACACCGACCTGCTGGCCGCGCGCGCCGCGATGGCCGCACGGCCCGGCGGCGCCGTCTACCGCATCGGCAACCCGTCCCGAGTGGACCCGGAAGGCGGGCTGCCGGCGCTGCTGGAGGGCGCCGACCTGGTCGTGGTGCGGCTGCTCGGCGGACGCAGGGCCTGGGAGGAGGGCCTGGCGGTGATCGCCGCGTCGGGAGTCCCGGCGGTGCTGCTGGGCGGCGAGAGCGTCCCGGACGCCGAGCTGATGGCGCTGTCCACGGTGCCGGCGGGCGTGGTCGCCGAGGCGCTGCGCTACCTGGTCGAGGGCGGCCCGGAGAACCTGGCGGAGCTGGCGCGCTTCCTGTCCGACACGGTGCTGATGAGCGGCGAGGGCTTCGAAGCGCCGCGCGCGATGCCGCAGTTCGGAGTGCACGGCGAGCCAGCCCACCGGACGGACCGCCCGACGGTCGCGGTGCTCTTCTACCGGGCGCACGAGCTGTCGGGCAACACCGCCTTCGTGGACACCCTGTGCGCGGCGATCGAGGCGCGCGACGCCAACGCACTGCCCGTCTACTGCGGTTCGCTCCGCCTTGCCGACGCCGGGCTCTACGAGCTGCTGGGGCGGGCCGACGTGATCGTGGCGACGGTGCTGGCGTCCGGCGGGACCGTGGCGGCCGACGCGTCGGCGGGCGGCAGCGACGAGGCGTGGGACATCGGCGCCCTCGCGGATCTCGACGTGCCGGTGCTCCAGGCCCTGTGCCTGACCTCGTCCCGCAAGGCCTGGCAGGAGTCCGACGCGGCGCTGTCGCCGATGGACGCGGCGATGCAGGTGGCGATCCCGGAGTTCGACGGGCGGCTGATCACGGTGCCGTTCTCGTTCAAGGAGACCGGCGAGGGCGATGTGCCGGTCTACGTCGCGGACCCGGAGCGGGCCGCGCGCATCGCGGGCATCGCGGTCCGGCACGCGGCCCTGCGCCACAAGCCGAACGCGGACAAGCGGCTGGCGCTGGTCTTCACCGCCTACCCGACCAAGCACTCCAGGGTGGGCAACGCGGTGGGCCTCGACACGCCCGCCTCGGCCGTACGGCTGCTGGAGGCGCTGCGCGACGCAGGCTACCGGACGGGGGAACACCCGGCCGGGGGCGATGAGTTGATCCACCGGCTGATCGCGGCCGGCGGCCACGACGTGGAGTGGCTGACCGAGGAGCAGCTGGCCGCCTCTCCCACCCGGGTGCCGCTCACAAACTACCAGCGGTGGTTCGCGACCCTGGACGAGGACCTGCGGGCCGGGATGCTGCGGCACTGGGGCGAACCGCCGGGCTCGCTCTACGTGGACGGCGACGACATCGTGCTGGCGTCGCTGCGGTTCGGGAACGTGGTCGTACTGATCCAGCCGCCGCGCGGCTTCGGCGAGAACCCCATCGCCATCTACCACGACCCCGACATGCCGCCCTCGCACCACTACCTGGCCGCCTACCGCTGGCTGGAGCACACCTTCGGCGCCGACGCGATCGTGCACCTCGGCAAGCACGGCACCATGGAGTGGCTGCCGGGCAAGGGACTCGGGCTGTCCGCGGGCTGCGCGCCCGACGCGGTGCTCGGCGAACTCCCCCTGGTCTACCCCTTCATCGTCAACGACCCGGGCGAGGGCACCCAGGCCAAGCGGCGCGGCCACGCCACCGTCGTGGACCACCTGGTGCCGCCGATGGCCCGCGCCGACTCCTACGGCGACCTCGCCAAGCTCGAACAGCTCCTCGACGAGTACGCCTTGGTCAACGACCTGGACCCGGCGAAGGCCCCGGCGATCCGCAGCCGGATCTGGGAGCTGGTGCGGACGGCGGAGCTGCACCACGACCTGCATGTCGACGAGCAGCCGGGCGAGGGCGACTTCAACGACTTCGTGCTGCACGTCGACGGCTGGCTCTGCGAGATCAAGGATGTGCAGATCCGCGACGGCCTGCACATCCTGGGCGGCGGCCCGGTCGGCGAGGCGCGGGTCAACCTGGTGCTCGCGGTGCTGCGTTCCGCGCAGGTGTGGGGCGGCGCGGGTGACGCGCTGCCCGGACTGCGGGCCGCGCTGGCCGAGCATTTCGGGCTGGTCGAGAAGGAGTTGCTGGCCGAGCCGGGCGCGCCCGCAGCGGTGCCCGCGGCCCTGACCCTGCTCGCGGAGGGGCCCGCGCGCACCGCGTCGGACGCCGTCGACCTGCTGGAGCAGCTGGCCAGGCGGCTGGCCGAGACCATGGAGCTGCGCGGCTGGGCCGCCGGCGCGGCCGCGGAGGCCGTGGACGACGTGCTCGGCGGGGCGGCGGTCCCCGCGGCGGTGCGGGTGCTGGACTTCGCCGCGGCGGAGGTCGTCCCCCGGCTGGCCCGCACCACCGACGAGATCGACCACATCCTGCGGGCGCTGCGCGGCGGTTACGTCCCCGCGGGACCGTCCGGCTCCCCCACCAGGGGCCTGGTCAACGTGCTGCCCACCGGCCGCAACTTCTACTCCGTCGACCCCAAGGCCATCCCGTCGCGGCTGTCCTGGGACGTCGGCACGGCGCTCGCCGACTCGCTGCTGGCCCGGCACCTCGCCGACAACGGCAGCTACCCGGCGTCGGTCGGCCTGACGGTGTGGGGTACGTCGTGCATGCGCACCCAGGGCGACGACATCGCGGAGATCCTCGCGCTGCTGGGCTGCCGCCCGGTGTGGGACGACGCGTCGCGCCGCGTCACCGGATTCGAGATCGTCCCGGCGCACGAGCTGGGCCGGCCGCGGATCGACGTCACCGTCCGCATCTCCGGATTCTTCCGCGACGCCTTCCCGCACGTGGTGTCCCTGCTGGACGACGCGGTACGGGCGGTCGCGGAACTGGACGAACCCGCCGACGTCAACCACGTCCGCGCGCACGCCGACCAGGACACCGCCCTGCACGGCGACCGGCGGCGGGCCACCGCCCGGATCTTCGGCTCGAAGCCGGGCGCGTACGGGGCCGGCCTGCTGCCGCTGATCGACGCCCGCAACTGGCGCTCGGACGCCGACCTCGCGGAGGTCTACGCGGTGTGGGGCGGTTTCGCGTACGGGCGCGGCCTGGACGGACGGCCCGCACGCGGCGACATGGAGGCCGCCTTCCGCCGTATCCAGGTGGCGGCCAAGAACGTCGACACCCGCGAGCACGACCTGGTCGACGCGGACGACTACTTCCAGTACCACGGCGGGATGGTGGCCATGGTCCGCCACCTCACCGGGTCCTCGCCCGAGGCGTACGTCGGCGACAGCGCGCTGACCGACCAGGTCAAGACCCGCACCCTCGGTGAGGAGACGCACCGGGTCTTCCGCGCGCGGGTCGTCAACCCGCGCTGGATGGCGGCGATGCGGCGGCACGGCTACAAGGGCGCCTTCGAGATGGCCGCCACCGTCGACTACCTCTTCGGCTACGACGCGACCGCGGGGGTGGTCGACGACTGGATGTACGAGCGGCTGGCGTCTGAGTACGTCTTCGACGCGGAGAACGCGGAATTCATGCGGAAGTCCAACCCGTGGGCGCTGCGGGGCATTTCGGAGCGGTTGCTCGAAGCGGCCGACCGCGGCCTGTGGGCGGCGCCCGACCCGGACACGCTCGCCCGGCTGCGTGACACCTACCTGGCCCTGGAGGGCGACTTGGAGGGCGACGCCTGATGAACCCGTCTGCAGCGTGCTTTCTCCCCGGCCGTGGCCCCGCCCCGGCCCCCGGTCCTCGAAGGCAGGACTGGCCGGCACCGCGCAAGCCCGGCTTCGCCCGCCCGGCGCGTCCGCGAACGCCGGACGAGGCGGCTCTGCCCGACCCCCGCCCCGTCCGCCCAGGGCGTCACGGGCTGCCCCTGCGCGGCCCGCGCGCATGCCCGAGGGAGGCCGCCCCTCTCACGCGGCCGCGACCGGCAGGACGACGCGCGGCACGGAGCCGCAAGGAGGGGGACACGTGAGCGCCGCGTATCCGTTCACCGCACTGGTCGGGCAGCAGGACCTGCGGCTCGCGCTGTTGCTCAACGCGGTGTCGCCCGCCGTGGGCGGCGTCCTGGTACGGGGTGAGAAGGGCACCGCCAAGTCCACGGCCGTCCGGGCGGTGGCGGCGCTGCTGCCGGGGCTGCGGGTCGTACCGGGGTGCAGGTTCTCCTGCGAGCCGGGGGCCGCGGACCCTGAGTGCCCCGACGGCCCGCACCCGGCTCACGCCGACGGCGGCGCCGAACGCCCGGCGAGGCTCGTGGAGTTGCCGGTCGGCGCGTCGGAGGACCGCCTGGTCGGCGCCCTCGACATCGAACGCGCCCTGGCCGAGGGCGTGAAGGCCTTCGAGCCCGGCCTGCTCGCCGCGGCGCACCGCGGGGTGCTCTACGTCGACGAGGTCAACCTGCTCCACGACCACCTGGTCGACCTGCTGCTCGACGCTGCGGCGATGGGCGCGAGCTACGTGGAGCGCGAGGGCGTTTCCGTACGGCACGCCTCCCGCTTCCTGCTGGTCGGCACCATGAACCCGGAAGAGGGCGAGCTGCGCCCGCAGTTGCTCGACCGCTTCGGCCTGACCGTCGAGGTGGCGGCGTCCCGCGAGACCGACGAGCGGGTCGAGGTGGTGCGGCGGCGGCTGGCCTACGACGCCGACCCGGCGGGATTCGCGGCGCGCTGGGCGCCGCAGGAGCAGGAGGTGCGCGAGCGGATCGCCGCCGCCCGGCTGCTGCTGCCCGAGGTGCGGCTCGGCGACGCCGCACTGCGGCAGATCGCCGCGACCTGCGCGGCCTTCGAGGTCGACGGCATGCGCGCGGACATCGTGATGGCCCGCACCGCGACGGCGCTGGCCGCGTGGGCGGGCCGCACGGTGGTGCTGGCCGAGGATGTACGGCAGGCGGCGCTGCTGGCGCTGCCGCACCGGCGGCGGCGCAATCCCTTCGACGCGCCGGGACTCGACGAGGGCAAGCTCGACGAGACGCTGGAGCAGGCCAGGGCGGAGTCCGAGCCCGAGCCCGGGTCGGGGTCCGAGCCCGGGTCCGCGGACGATGGCGGCGACGGGGACGGAGGCGGGGACAGCGACCCCGACCCCGATCCCGGCCCGGACGGCGGGGGCGGCGGGGGCGGCGGGCAGCCGGAACCGCCTCGGGACGGACCGCGGGACCCGGCGCCGCAGGGCGCAGGGGACGGCCCCGCGGGCGACGCGCCGCAGCCGGCCGGCGGCGAGGGGCCGCAGCCGGCCGGCGGCGAGGGGCCGCGCGAGCAGCCCGCCACGCCGGCCGCGGAGCCGTTCAAGGCGCGGACGCTGACCGTGCCGGGACTCGGCGAGGGCGCGGCGGGCCGGCGTTCGCGGGCGCGGACCGCCCAGGGCCGTACGACCGGGGCCCGGCGCCCCGACGGCGCCCTCGGCCGGCTGCACCTGGCCGCGACCGTGCAGGCGGCGGCGCCCCACCAGCGGGCAAGGGGCCGCAGCGGGCCGGGACTCGTGCTGCGCAGGGACGACCTGCGGCAGGCCGTGCGGGAGGGCCGTGAGGGCAACCTCGTGCTGTTCGTGGTCGACGCCTCGGGCTCGATGGCGGCCAGGCAGCGGATGTCGGCGGTGAAGGGCGCGGTGCTGTCGCTGCTGCTCGACGCCTACCAGCGGCGTGACAAGGTCGGCCTCGTCACCTTCCGGGGGACCGGCGCGGAACTGGTGCTGCCGCCGACGTCGTCGGTCGACACCGGGGCGGCACGGCTGGAGAAGCTGCCGACCGGGGGCCGTACGCCGCTGGCCGCGGGCCTGCTGAAGGCGCACGAGGTGCTGCGGATCGAGCGGCTGCGCGATCCGTCGCGGCGCCCGCTGCTGGTCGTGGTGACCGACGGGCGGGCCACAGGAGGCCCGGAACCGGTGGCGCTCGGCGCCCGCGCGGCGCGGCTGCTGGCCGCCTCCGGCACGGCCGCGGTGGTCGTGGACTGCGAGTCTGGGCCGGTACGCCTCGGCCTGGCGGGCGCGCTTGCCGCCGACCTGGCCGGGGTCGCCGTCACGCTGGAGGAGCTGCGGGCCGACACGGTGTCCGCCCTGGTCAAGGATGTACGGAGGGCCGCCTGATGCCGCAGGGACAGCCGAGTGTGGTACCCGACGACGGCCTGACGACCCGGCAGCGCCGCAACCGGCCGCTGACGATCGTGCACACCGGGGTCGGCAAGGGGAAGTCGACGGCCGCCTTCGGCCTCGCGCTGCGGGCCTGGAACCAGGGCTGGCCGGTCGGGGTTTTCCAGTTCGTCAAGTCCGCGAAGTGGAAGGTCGGCGAGGAGCGGGCGCTCCGGGTGCTCGGCGCCTCAGGCGAGGGCGGCACGGTGGCCTGGCACAAGATGGGCGAGGGCTGGTCGTGGGTGCAGCGCTCGATGGAGAGCAGCGAGGAGGCCGCCCGCGAGGGCTGGGAGCAGGTCAAGCGTGACCTGGCCGCGGAGACCTACCGGCTGTACGTGCTGGACGAGTTCGCCTACCCCATGCACTGGGGGTGGGTGGACACCGCCGAGGTCGTGGCGGTGCTGCGGGAGCGGCCCGGCGCGCAGCACGTCGTGATCACCGGGCGCAACGCGCCGCCCGCGCTGGTCGACGCCGCCGACCTCGTCACGGACATGTCCAAGGTCAAGCACCCCATGGACACCGGCCAGAAGGGGCAGAGGGGCATCGAGTGGTAGCCCGCCTCGTCATCGCCGCGCCGGCCTCGGGCAGCGGCAAGACCACCGTCGCCACCGGCCTGATGGCCGCGTTCGCGGACGGCGGCCTCGCCGTGTCCCCGCACAAGGTCGGCCCCGACTACATCGACCCGGGCTACCACGCCCTCGCCACCGGCCGCCCCGGCCGCAACCTCGACCCGTACCTGTGCGGCCCGCAGCGGATCGCCCCGCTCTTCCTGCACGGCGCCGCGGGCTGCGAACTCGCGGTCGTGGAGGGGGTGATGGGCCTGTTCGACGGCGCCTCGGGGCACGGCGAACTCGCCTCCACCGCGCAGGTCGCCACCCTGCTGCGGGCGCCCGTGGTGCTGGTCGTGGACGCGTCGGCGCAGGCGCGCTCGGTGGCCGCGCTCGTCCACGGCTTCGCGTCCTTCGACCCGCGGCTGCGGATCGGCGGGGTCGTCCTCAACAAGGTCGGCTCCGCGCGGCACGAGCGGGTGCTGCGGGACGCGCTGGAGGAGGTGGGGGTGCCGTGCCTCGGAGCGCTCGGGCGAGGGGACGACCTCGTCGTGCCCTCGCGGCACCTCGGACTCGTGCCGGCCGCGGAACGCGACGATGCCGCACGGCTCTTCGTCCGCGCGGCGGCCGCGCGCGTGCGTGCGGCCTGCGACCTGCCGGGCCTCCTCGCGCTGGCGCGCAGCGCCCCCGCCCTCCAGGTGGAGCCGTGGGACCCGGCCGCCGAGGTGGCGGCCCGCGGTGCCTCCTTTCCCGACCACACCCCTTCCCGGACCCCGGGCCCCGCTCCGGAGCCCGGTCCCCGGAAGCCGGGCGGGCCGCATGCGCGGGAGGTCGAGCGGGCCCGGCCTGTCCGGCCTTCGACGACGAGCGGGTCGGTGGACAAAGCCGCACGAAACGCGGCGCGCAAGCCCGTCGTGGCCGTGGCCGCAGGTGCCGCGTTCACCTTCCGGTACGCCGAGCAGGCCGAACTGCTCGGGGCGGCGGGCGCGCAGGTCGTGGAGTTCGATCCGCTCAGGGACGAGTCGCTGCCCGCCGGCACCGCGGGCCTGGTACTCGGCGGCGGCTTCCCCGAACTGCACGCGCGGGAGCTGTCCGCCAACGCCGCCCTCCGCAAGGAGGTCGCCGGCTTCGGCGGCCCCCTGGCCGCGGAGTGCGCGGGCCTGCTCTACCTGGCCCGCGACCTCGACGGCGAGGAGATGTGCGGCCGCCTGCCGGTCACCGGCACGATGACCGGCCGCCTCACCCTCGGCTACCGCGAGGCCGTGGCACTGACCGACAGCCCGCTTGCGGCGCCGGGCACCCGGCTGCGCGGGCACGAATTCCACCGCACCGCGGTGGACCCGCCGCGGGGCACGGAGGCCGCGTGGGGCTTCACGCACCCGGAGCGCAGGACCGAGGGGTTCGTGGACGGGTCCGTGCACGCCTCCTATCTGCATCTGCACTGGGCCGCGGAGCCGTCGCTCGCGACCCGTTTCGTCGAGAGGTGTGCCGCATGGACCTGCGACTGACCGGGGTCGGGGTGGGCCCCGGCGACCCGGAACTGGTGACGGTGAAGGGCGTGAACGCGCTGCGCGCGGCCGGTGCGGTGGTGGTGCCGGTGCTGGACACCGGCGAGACCGGCCGCGCCGAGGCGACGGTTCTGCACTACGTGGACGCCTCCCGGGTCGTCCGGGTGGTCTTCGCGCTGAACGAGCGCACCGACCGGGCCCGCCGCGAGGCCGCCTGGGACGCGGCAGGGGCCCGGGTGGCCGAACTCCTGCGCGTGCACGGCTCGGTGGCCTTCGCCACGATCGGCGACCCGAACGTCTACTCGACCTTCACCTACCTCGCCCACACGATCGGCGAGTTGCTGCCGGGGACGGCTGTCGCGACGGTGCCCGGCATCACCGCGATGCAGGACCTGGCGGCCCGCAGCGGGGCCGTACTGACCGAGGGCACCGAGCCGTTGACCCTGGTGCCGGTGACCGCGGGGGCCGCGGTGCTCAAGGCCGCGCTCGAAGGCCCAGGCACGGTCGTGGCCTACAAGTTCGGCCGGCTCGCGGCGGAGGTCGCCGCGGCGCTCGACGCGACCGGCAGGACCGAGGGCGCGGTCTGGGGCAGCGCGCTGGGCCTGCCCGGGGAGTCGATCCGCCCCGCCGCCCGGCTGCTGGACGGCCCGCTGCCGTATCTGTCGACGCTGATCGCGCCCGCGCGGCGGGACGGCAGAGGAGGAAAGCTGTGATCACGGCGATCGGACGTCACCCGGCGCCCGGCCCCGGCCGGCGCCGCGCGAGCGGAGAAGCGAACGGATGGACACGATGAGCGGCAAGGTCACGATCGTGGGAGCGGGGCCCGGCGCCGCCGACCTGCTCACCTTCCGGGCGGCCGCCGCCATCGCGGCGGCCGACATCGTCATCTGGGCGGCGAGCCTGGTGCAGGCGGCCGTCCTCGAACACGCCAGGCCGGAGGCGGAGATCCTGGACTCGGCGACGATGTCGCTGGAGGACGTCGTCGCGGTCTACGAGCGCGCCCGGCGCGAGGGCCTGCGCTGCGCGCGCATCCATTCGGGCGACCCGGCGTTGTGGGGCGGCACGCAGGAGCAGGTCGACCGCTGCGCGGAGATCGGCATCGAGGTGGAGATCGTGCCGGGCGTGTCCTCGTTCTCCGCGGTCGCGGCGGTGGCGGGGCGGGAGTTGACGATCCCCGAGGTCGCCCAGTCGGTGGTGCTGACCCGGCTGGGCGGCGGCAAGACCCCGATGCCGCCCGGCGAGGAGGTGCGGGAGTTCGCCCGGCACGGTACGACGATGGCGGTCTTCCTGTCCGCGGCCAGGTCGGGGCAGCTCGCCGCGGAACTGCTCGAAGGCGGCTACCCCACGGACACGCCGGTCATCGTCGCCCACCAGGTCAGCTGGCCCGAGGAGTTGCTGCTGCACTGCACGATCGCGACGCTGGAGGAGACGGTCAAGGCGCACCGGCTGTGGAAGCACACGCTCTTCCTGGTCGGTCCCGCGCTGTCCGCGTCGGGCACCCGGTCGCATCTCTACCACCCCGGGCACTTCCACGGCTTCCGGCGGGCCGACCCCGACGCGCGGCGCGAACTGCGCAAGTCCCGTGGCTGACGCGGTGATCACGGTCGTCGGCACCGGAACGGGCGGCCCGCCCGCGGTCATCGGCGCCGCCGACCTGGTGGTCGGCGCCGCGCGCCACCTCGACGCGACGGAAATCCCGCACGGGGCTGCGCGGCTGGTCCTCGGGCCGCTGGCTCCCGCACTCGACGTGATCGGATCCTACGTCGCCGAGGGCCGCCCGGTGGCGGTGCTGGCCTCCGGCGACCCCGGCTTCTTCGGCATCGTCAGGGCGCTGGGGGCGCGGTTCGGCGCGGCGGCGCTCGACGTGCGGCCGTCGGCGCCCTCGGTCGCCGTCGCCTTCGCCCGGGCCGGGCTGAGCTGGGACGACGCGGTGGTGGTCAGCGCGCACGGGCGGGATCTGCGCACCGCGGTCAACGTGTGCCGTGCGCATCCGAAGGCGGCCGTGCTGACCGGGCCCGGCGCCGGCCCCGCGGAGTTGGGTGCGGCCCTGGCGCGTACCGGAGTGGCCCGCACCCTCGTGGTGGCGGCCGGGCTCGGCACCGGCGGTGAGACGGTGGTCGCCGTCTCACCGCGGGAGGCGGCCGGGCGGGACTGGGGCGACACGGTCAGTGTGGTGCTGTGCCTGCGGCCGGACCCGGTGCCGTCGGCAGCGGTGACGGTCGCGGGGCCCGCGGTGGCGCCCGCGCGATGGGCGCTGCCCGAGGAGGAGTTCGCGCACCGGGACTCCATGGTCACGAAGTTCGAGGTACGGGCGCTGGCCCTTGCACGGCTGGGGCCGCGTACCGGTGAACTGGTGTGGGACGTCGGGGCCGGGTCCGGTTCGGTGGCCGTGGAGTGCGCGCGGTTCGGCGCGGCCGTGATCGCCGTCGACAAGTCCGCGGAGGCGGTGGACCGGGTGCGGGCCAACGCCGCGGTCCACGGGGTGGACGTGGCGGCGGTGGTGGGCGGCGCGCCCGGCGTCCTGGCCGAACTGCCCGACCCCGACGCGGTCTTCGTCGGCGGCGGCGGGTCCGACGTGGCGGCCGTCGTGGCCGCGTGTGCCCGGCGCGCCCGGCGCGCGGTGGTCGTGACCCTCGCCGCGGTGGACCGGGTCGCCGAGGTGCGTGCCGCGCTCGGGGCGGCGGGCCTGGAAGCGGACGGCGTCCTGCTCCAGTCCTCCCGGCTCGCACCGCTGCCCGGCGGGGTCACTCGGCTCGCGGCGGCCAACCCCGTCTTCGTCCTGTGGGCCGAGCGGCCCGCGTCCCGTACCGAAGGAGTCTTCGCGTGATCGGCCTCATCTCCGCCACCGCGGCGGGCAGGACCGGCTGCGACCGGCTCGCCGCCGCGTGGCCGTGGAACACCCGCCGCTACGACGGCGCCCCCGTCCGCGACCTGCTCGCGACCGCCTTCGCCGAATGCGACGAGCTGGTCGTCTTCCTCGCCACCGGTGCGGCGGTCAGGCTGCTGGCCCCGCTGCTCGCGGGCAAGGAGTCCGACCCCGCGGTGGTGACGGTGGACGAGGCGCACCGGCACGCGATCGCCCTGCTGGGCGGCCATGCCGCCGGGGCCAACGCCCTGGCGGAGGCGGTGTCCACGGTGCTGACGACGACACCGGTCATCACCACCGCGACCGACGCGACCGGCACGCCCGCGCTCGACACCCTGCCCTACCCCGCAGAGGGTGCGATCCCCGCGGTGACCCGCGCCCTGCTCGACGGCATTCCCGTCCACCTGCACGAGGACTCCGCCTGGCCGCTCCCCCCGCTGCCGACCACCCCGCCCCCGGGCGGAAGCACCCCGCAGCCCGGCTCCGCCGCCGCCCCCGCCTCCGCGCCCGCAGGGACCGGCGAGGGCGACACGGGCGACGCCGGGACCGCCGGTGGCGCGGAGCCCGCGCGGCCGGAAAGCGCCGCGTCGTTGCCCGGCCCGGCGGGAGCCCACGTGGTGTGGGTGACGGACCGGGTGGTCGAGGGCGGGGAGCGGGCCGTCGTGGTGCGGCCGCCCTCCGTGGCCGTGGGCGTCGGCGGGAGCCGGGGGGTCACCGCGGGGGAAGTGATCGCCCTGGTCAGGGAGTGCCTGGCGGAGGCGGGGATCGCGGAGGCGAGCGTGTGGACGATGGCCACCGTCGAGGCGAAGGCCGGCGAGGCCGGGATCGTGGCGGCGGCGGATCTGCTGGGGGTGCCGCTGGTCACGTTCGCGGCGGCCGTCCTCGCGGAGGTCGCCGTGCCGAACCCCTCGGCGGCCCCGCTGGCCGCCGTCGGCACACCGTCGGTCGCCGAGGCGGCGGCCCTCAGCGCGGCCGGCCCGGGCGGCGGACTCGCCCTGGAGAAGCGGAAGTCCGCGATGGCCACCGTCGCGCTGGCACGGCGCAGGCCGCGCGGCCGGCTGGCGGTCGTGGGCCTCGGGCCTGGCTCCAGGGACCTGCTGACGCCCCGCGCGGCGGCGGAATTGCGGCGGGCCTCGGTGATCGTCGGCCTCGACCAGTACGTCGCGCAGATCCGCGACCTGCTGCTGCCCGGCACCAGGATCCTGGCCTCGGGCCTCGGCGCCGAGGAGGAGCGGGCCCGCACCGCGGTGGCCGAGGCCCGCGCGGGGCACGCGGTCGCGCTGATCGGCAGCGGTGACGCGGGCGTGTACGCGATGGCCTCACCGGCGCTGGCGGAGGCCGCGGACGACATCGACGTGATCGGCGTGCCCGGGGTGACCGCGGCCCTCGCGGCGGCGGCCCTGCTCGGCGCGCCGCTCGGCCACGACCACGTCTCGATCAGCCTGTCGGACCTGCACACCCCGTGGGAGGTGATCGAGCGCCGGGTGCGGGCGGCGGCGGAAGCCGACCTCGTGGTGACCTTCTACAACCCGCGCAGCCGGGGCCGCGACTGGCAGTTGCCGAAGGCGCTGGCCCTGCTGGCGGAACACCGCGAACCGGGGACACCGGTCGGTGTGGTGCGGGCCGCGTCCCGCCCGGACGAGGAGGTCACGGTGAGCACGCTCGCCGACGTGGACCCTTCCACGGTGGACATGGTCTCGGTGGTCACGGTCGGCAACACCGCCTCGCGGATCGTCGCGGGCCGGATGGTGACGCCGCGCGGCTACCGCTGGCAGGCCGGCCCCCGGACCGGAGGCGACGCGTGAACCGCACCGTCCACCCCATCGAGCAGGAGTCCTTCCGCATCCTGCGCTCCCGCCTGGACACCTCGGCCCTGCCCCGGCTGCACCGGGCGGTGCTGGAGCGGGTGATCCACTCCAGCGCGGACCTGGGCTACGCCGACGACCTGGTCGCGGACGAGGCGGAACTGGCCGCGGCGCACACCGCGTTGCACGCCGGCGCCCCGATCGTGGCGGACGTCGCCATGGTCGCCGCGGGGATCACCGGCCGCCGGGCGGTGTGCCGGCTCGCGGACGCGGTGGCGGGCCACGGGCTGACCCGCAGCGCGCACGCGGTCCGCCTCGCCTACGAGGAGGTCGGCCCCGGCGCGGTGTGGGTGATCGGCTGCGCACCGACCGCGCTGGAGGAACTCCTCGTGTTGGACGCCGCTCCGGCGCTGGTGATCGGCCTGCCGGTGGGTTTCGTGGGCGCCGCGGAGAGCAAGGCGCACCTGCGGGCGTCGGGCCTGCCCGCGGTCAGCAACATCTCGGAGAAGGGCGGTTCCGCGGTGGCCGCCGCCGCGCTCAACGCGCTCCTCTACACCCCCGCCGCAGCACACGAAGCCAAGGAGAACCCCCAGTGAAGCCTCCCGCACTCCTCCTCGTCGGTCACGGCACCCGTGACGAGGCGGGCGCGACCGCCTTCCGCTCCTTCGTGGCGCAACTGGGCGCCGCACACCCGAAGTTGCCGGTCGGCGGCGGCTTCATCGAGCTGTCGCCGCCGCCGCTGGCCGACTCGGTCGCGCGGATGGCGGCCGCGGGGGTGCGGGACTTCGCCGCGGTGCCGCTGGTGCTGGTCTCGGCGGGGCACGCGAAGGGCGACATCCCGGCGGCGCTGGCCAGGGAGAAGCAGCGGCACCCTGGCACGTCGTACGCGTACGGGCGGCCGCTGGGGCCGCATCCCGGGCTGCTCGCGGTGCTGGAGCGGCGGGTCGACGAGGCTCTCGCGGGCGCCGACCGGGCGGGCGCGACGGTGCTGCTGGTCGGGCGCGGCTCGACCGACCCGGATGCGAACGCCGAGGTCTTCAAGGTGGCGAGGCTGCTGTGGGAGGGCAGGGGCTACGCGGCGGTGGAGACCGCTTTCGTGTCGCTGGCCGAGCCTTCGGTGCCCGCGGGCCTCGAACGCTGCCGGCTGCTGGGCGCGCGTACGGTCGTGGTGCTGCCGTACTTCCTGTTCAGCGGGGTGCTGCCGGACCGGGTGCGGGAGCAGGCCGCGGGGTGGGCGGCCGGGCAGGACGGCGTCGACGTGCGGTGCGCCGACGTGATCGGCCCCGCGGACGAGCTGGCGGAGCTGGTGATGGAGCGCTACCGCGAGACCGTCGAGGGCGATCTGCGGATGAACTGCGACAGCTGCGTCTACCGGGTGCGGATGCCGGGGTTCGAGGACCGGGTGGGTCAGCCGCAGCAGCCGCACCACCACCCGGAGGACCCGTCCCACCCGCACGGCCACGGTCACCACCATGCTCACACCCACTGAGCGCGGCGCGCAGGCCGCCGGCGGCGGGTACGACCTGGCCCACCACGGCGACGCAGAGGTGGGCGAGGGCCTGGTCGACCTGGCGGTCAACGTCCGCGCGGGCACCCCGCCGCCGTGGCTCGCCGAGCGGATCGCCGCCTCGCTGAGCGGACTTGCCGCCTACCCGGACGGCCGGGCCGCCCGGCGGGCCGTCGCGCTGCGGCACGGCAGGGCGGACGAGCGGGAAGTACTGCTGACGGCGGGCGCGGCGGAGGCCTTCGTCCTGCTCGCCAGGGCGCTGCGGCCGCGGCACGCGGTCGTGGTGCACCCGCAGTTCACCGAGCCGGAGGCGGCGCTGCGGGCCGCTGGCCACCCGGTGCACCGGGTGCTGCTGGCGGCCGCCGACGGTTTCCGGCTGGACCCGGCGGCGGTGCCCGCGGACGCCGACCTGGTGGTGCTCGGCAATCCGACGAATCCGACCTCGGTCCTGCATCCGGCGTCCCTGGTACGGGAGTTGGCGCGGCCCGGGCGGACGCTCGTGGTGGACGAGGCCTTCATGGACGCGGTGCCGGGCGAGCCGGAGTCGCTGGCGGCGGCCCGTGACGTGCCGGGGCTGCTGGTGCTGCGCAGCCTCACCAAGACCTGGGGGCTCGCCGGGCTGCGGATCGGCTACGTGCTCGGTGCGCGGGAGCCGATCGCCGCGCTGGAGCGGGCGCAGCCGCTGTGGGCGGTCTCCACGCCCGCGCTGGCGGCGGCGCGGGCGTGCGTGGGCGCCGACGCGCTCGCCGAGGCGGCCGCGGCGGCGGTGGAGGCGGCCGCCGACCGGGCGTACCTGCTGTCCCGGCTGCGGGACTTCCCCGCGGTGCGGGTCGCGGGCGACTCCCCCGCCGCGCCCTTCGTGCTGCTGCGGATGCCGGCCGCGGGGCAGGTCAGGACGCGGCTGCGGGCGCTGGGCTACGCGGTGCGCAGGGCTGACACCTTTCCCGGACTCGGCCCCGACTGGCTGCGGGTGGCGGTCCGCGACCGGCGTACCACCGACGGTTTCGCCAACGCTTTGGCCACCGCTACGGCTGAACTCCCAGCGCCGTGACGTCGAGCCCGCCGAACACCTGCTGTTCGTAGGCGTTGGTGAGCCGGCTGCCGCGGTAGACCAGGTGCCGCTGGTGGATCAGCGGCACCAGCGTGGAGTCGCGGGTGGCGGCGGCGTCGACGGCCTTCCACTTGGTGGCCCCGTCGGCGGGGTCGGCGGCGGCGTCCGCCTGCTCGACCAGGTCGTTCAGGTCGCTGTCGTCGAGCGCCGCGTAGTTGTAGATGCTGCCCGGCTCGATCAGGGCGCGCAGGTAGCCGCCACCGGTGGGCCAGTCGCCTGCCCAGGCGCTGAGGATCATGCCCCAGCCCGCCTGCTTCACCTTCGCCGGCGAGTACAGCGTCTCGTAGAAGGTGCCCGCGGGGAGCTGGACGATCTTGGCCTTGATGCCGACCGCGGCGAGCGAGTGCTGGAGGGCCTCCTGGGCCGCCTGGGAGGTGGGCGAACTGTTCGAGGCGGCGAGGGTGACGTCGAATCCGCCGGGCTTGCCGCACGCCGTCAGCTCCTGCCGGGCCTTGGCCAGGTCCGGCTTGCCGTCGGCGGAGCCGAACGGGTGGGCTTGCGGGTCGTAGCCGTCGACGACCGGCGGCAGCATCGTGTTGGCGACATCGGCGCCGTTCGCCCCGCCGTAGACGGTGCGGATCGCGGACCGGTCCACGGCGTACTGCACCGCCTGGCGGCAGGCCGCGTTGTCGAACGGGGGCACGCTCGTCTGGAGGCTCAGGTAGCGGGTGATCCCGGTGGAGATCAGGTCGGCGCCGGCCTTCAGCGACGGATCGGCGAGCACCTTGGCCTCGCCGGAATCGGACAGCGCCGCACCGTTCAGGTCCAGGTCGACGCTGCCGGACAGCAGGGCCTGGTCGACGGTCTCCTGGCTGGTGTACAGCTCCACGTCGATGGTGTCGGGCAGCGCGGAGCGGATGGGGTCGGTGGCCGGGTTCCAGTGCGTGTTGCGGACCATGTGCACGGACTTGCCCGCGTCGTAGTTGTCGACCCGGTAGGGGCCGCTGCCCATCGGGTGCTTCTGGAAGTCCTTGCCGTCGCCGGTGTCGGCGCTCCGGGGGACCGGCGCGCCCAGGGGCAGCGCCAGTACGTAGCGGAAGTCCGCGTAGGGCTTGGCGAGTTTGAAGACGACGGTGGAGGCGTCGGGGGTGGTCACCGAGCGGAGCCCGAGCTTGTCGGGGTCGGAGTCGCGGTAGGGGCCGGGGTAGTGCTGGCCCTGGTCGAGGAGGTCCACCAGGTAGCTGGGACCGGCGCTGAACAGCGTACGGTCGAAGGTGCGCTCGACCCCGTACTTGACGTCCTTGGACGTGAGGGGCGAGCCGTCTTCGAAGGTGAGCCCCGGCTTGAGCCGGAAGGTCCAGGTGCGGCCGTCCGAGCTGACCTTGCCTGTGTCGGTCGCGAGGTCAGGGACGAGTTCGCGGCCGCCGGCTCCCGGCTGCGGCGCGTAGTCCACCAGCTTGCGCAGGTAGAGGCGCTGCAGATTCCACGAGGGCTGGGTGTAGACGGCCGCCGGGTCGAGCATGGCCTCCTCGGGGTTGGACTGGGCGATCTTCAGGGTGCCGCCCTTCTTGTCCGAGGGGTGCACCACGCCGTCGAGACCGCCGCCGAATCCCGAGCCCTCCTTGCCGCCGTGCCTGCTCAGCGCGGTGCTCTGGCCGAGCGTCGTCGTCGGCCGCTGGGTGGGCGGCGTCGGGTCTGCCTTGTCCTTCTTGCTACCGAGCGGGGCGAAGGCCAGTGTCACGGACACGGCGACGGCGGCGACGGCCACCCCGGACCCGGCGGCTATCCACCGGCGCTTCCTGCGCCGTGCCGGGTCGAACTGCCCGCTGCCGCCTGTGCCGTTGATCGGCGGCGGGGTGTTCGGCTGGTAGGGCGGCGGCAGCGGCACCTGCGGCTTGAGCGCGTACGCCGGGTGCTCGACGGCCACCGCCGGCGGCGGGGTCGACTCCGGGGCGGCGCCGAACGGATTCGGCGTGGCGGGAGCGGGCGGGGTGTGCGGCGCGGGCGGGGTGCCGGGCTGCGCCGCGGCCGGTGCGGCGGCGGGGAAGGACGGGAGCCCGGCGCCGTAGGTGGCCCGCGGGTCGGCGCCCGCGCCGCCCAGCGGCCGGGTCGCGCTGTCACCCTCGGGCGGCACGGCGGGCCCGGCCAGCAGCGCGGCGTGGCCGGCGAGGGTCAGCCAGGAGCGCAGCCGGTCGCGGAAGACCGCCGCGTCGAAATGCCGGGCCGCCGGGTCCTTGGCGAGCGCGGTGAGCACCAGCGCGTCCAGCTCCTGCGGCACCCCGGAGTTGCGGCTGGAGGGTGCCGGGGGCGCGGTGTGGACGTGCCAGTACATCAGGTTGAGCGGGTTGCCGTCGGTGAACGGCGGTCTGCCGGTGAGCAGTTCGGTCAGCACACAGCCGACGGCGTAGACGTCGCTGCGGGCGTCGACCTCGGCGCCGTTGATCTGCTCGGGCGACATGTAGCTGGGGGTGCCGATCGCCGACCCGGTCGTGGTCAGCCGCGCGTCGGCGTCCAGGACCCGGGCGATGCCGAAGTCGGCGACCTTGACGACGCCTTCCGAGGTGACCATCACGTTGGCGGGCTTCACATCGCGGTGGACGGTGCCGCGGCTGTGCGCGTGGGCGAGCGCGTCGAGGATGTCGCAGGTGATCCGCGCCGCCCGCTCCGGACTGAAGTGGGACGCCTGACGGACCAGTTGGGAGAGCGTGCCGCCGCGCACGTACTCCATGACGAGAAACGGCACCACCTCGTCTCCGTCGCGGACCTCGTCCTGGTCGTGGACGGTCACGATGCCGGGGTGGTTGAGCGCGCCGGCCGCCTGGGCCTCGCGGGCGAAGCGGCGCCGGGCGTCAGGATTGCCCGCCAGGTCGGGCAGCAGCGTCTTGACCGCGACGGTGCGGCCCATCCGGGTGTCGTGGGCCCGGTGGACACGGGCCATACCCCCTGCGCCGAGCAACTCGGCCAGTTCGTATCGTCCCGCGAAAAGCCCGTCCGTCATGCCCGCCCCGCCCGCCTGTGCGCTCAGCGCCCGCTGTGTCCTTGGCCCCCAGCGCCGAACTGGGATACACGTACGTCAACTCATCAGGACCTCGGACGAGTTGCCGGTCAGGGCAAAGCCTAGAGGGCGGCGCGTGTGGTACGGCGCCGCCCTCCTGCCTTTCGTTCCCCCCTTGTGACCTTGCTACGGGTCGGTCTCCGTCCGGTCAGTCCTGCGAATCGGCGGCGCCCGCGGTCCTGCGGCGCCGGGCGGTCAGCAGATACGTGGCACCGCCCGCGGCCACCAGGCCCGCGGCGCCGATCGCCAGGTAGGGCGTGCTGGAACTGGCTCCGGTCTCGGCCAGGTTGCCGGTGTCGGGGCCGGTCTGGGTGAGGGCGCCTGAGGTGCCTGCCGAGCCGGACGCGCCGGTGGAACCGCCGGATCCCGTCGAGCCTGAGGTGCCGCTGCCGGTGGTGGAACCGGTGGTCGAGCCGGAGGTGGAACCGGCCGTGCTGCCGCCGGAGGTGGAGCCGGTGGTGCTGCCGGTGGTCGAGCCAGTGGTGGACCCGGTCGTGGAGCCCGACGTCGAACCGGTGGTGGAGCCGGTCGTCGAGCCAGTGGTCGAACCCGTCGTGGAACCGGTCGTGGAACCGGTCGTGGAGCCCGTCGTCGAGCCAGTGGTGGAACCGGTCGTGGAGCCAGTGGTCGAACCCGTCGTGGAACCGGTCGTCGAACCGGTGGTCGAGCCGCCCGACGTGGAGCCGCCCTTGTGCGGGGTCTTGCAGGCCGCCTGGGCCAGCGTCACCTCGCCGCTGACCTGGGCCACTCCCAGCGCCAGCGGGTTGAGGCGGACCTTGAGCCGCAGCGCGGTGGCCGCCGCGGTGTCCGAGGTGGTGGAGGTCTTGCTGAGGTCCAGGCTGACCCGGCCCACCCCGGGCACCGCCAGGTCCGTGGTGCCGGTCGCGCTGACCGCGATATGCCTTCCGAGCACCGTGAGACCGGCGAACTCGGCATGCGCGGTGGGCCGGTGGCCGGCCTGGCAGGTGGCCTTGGCGGTAATGGTGTCGACCTTGACCAGGGCCAGCAGCGGCAGCCCCGGCACATGCACCTGGGCGTGGACGACGTCGGCGTAGCCCTCGGCCTTGTGCGCGTCGGCGGTGGCGTTCGCCGTGGCGACGTCGGCCCGCAGGATGCTGACGCCGTGGCCGTGCTCCACGCCGCTGCCGACCTTCACGGTGAGCGTGGTCTGTCGTGCGTCGGCGGGCGCGTGCACGTCGTTCAGCGAGACGTTCACGGGGACGTCGACGGTCCTGCCGAGCAGCGAGACGTCCAGCCCGGCGCGCAGCACGACCGCGCTGGACGTGCCGCCGCCCGCGGCGCCCGAGGGTGTCGCCTGCACGGCGGGTGCGAAGGCCGCGGCGCCCGCGGCGAGGGCGACGGCCGCGCCGATGGCGGCGGCCGGACGGCGGACGGGCAGGCGGTGGTTGTTGGTGCGGTACACGGTGTGGGACCCCCACGGGTGGCATGCGGAAAAGATGGATTCCCCGGCCGCAGGTGGAAGTTGGGGACAGCTGCCGGGGCGCTAAGGCAGCAATGTTTACGCACTGAGAGTGAATCCGCGGCTACGCGCTGCCAGTTCACCCATAAGGGTGGTTTCCGTGCGCGTCTTCGAATCACCTGGCACGGCCGTTCCCCCGCACCACCCGTCCGGCGGGATGACCGGCCGCGGCCGGGTTGACGTACCGTGCCGCCAGGTCCGCGCGGAGGATGCTCAACGCCCGGTGCGGGCGCGGCGTCACGGGCCGGTCAACAGCACGCCCGCACACGGCGGCGGCGGCGTACCGCACGACCCGCCCCCGCCTGCGCAATCGCCGCCAGGTCAGCCCACCACGGTGCCGCGCAGCACGATCCGGCGCGGTGCGGCCAGCACCCGCACGTCCGCGCGCGGGTCGGTCTCGTAGACGACCAGGTCGGCGGGCGCGCCCTCGGTCAGGCCCGGCCGGCCCAGCCACTCGCGGGCGCCCCAGGTCGCCGCGGACAGCGCCGCCTCGACCGGCAGGCCCGCGGTGACCAGCTCCTCGACCTCGGCGGCGATCATCCCGTGCGGGAGGCTGCCGCCCGCGTCCGTTCCGGCGTAGACGGCGATGCCCGCGTCGTAGGCGTTGCGCACCGTCTCGTGGCGGCGGGCGTGCAGCCGGCGCAGATGGTCCGACCAGCGGGGGAACTTGGCCTGGCCCGAGTCCGCGAGCCGGGGGAAGGTCGCGATGTTGACCAGGGTCGGCACGATGGCGACACCGTGCTCGGCGAAGAGCGGCACCGTGTCGTCGGTGAGCCCTGTGGCGTGCTCGACGCAGTCGATGCCGGCGGCCACCAGGTCGGCGAGCGAGTCCTCCGCGAAGCAGTGCGCGGTGACCCTGGCGCCCTCCTCGTGGGCGGCCGCGATCGCCTCGGCCAGCGCGTCGGCCGGCCAGCAGGGGGCGAGGTCGCCCTTGTCGCGGTCGATCCAGTCGCCGACCAGCTTGACCCATCCGTCGCCGCGCCTGGCCTCCCTGCGTACGTACGCGGCCAGGTCGCCCGGCTCGATCTCGTGGGCGTAGTTGCGGATGTAGCGGCGGGTGCGGGCGATGTGCCGTCCCGCCCTGATGATCCGCGGCAGGTCGTCGCGCTCGTCGGTCCAGCGGGTGTCGCTGGGCGAGCCGGCGTCCCGCAGCAGCAGCGCACCGGCCTCCCGGTCGGCGAGCGCCTGCTTCTCCGCGGTGTCGTGGTCGACGGCCCCGTGCGCGTCGAGGCCGACATGGCAGTGCGCGTCGACCAGGCCCGGCAGCGCCCAGCCGTCGACCGCGACGGCCTCCGCGGCCGGCCGCAGGTAGGTGATCCGGCCGCCGACCACCCACAGCTCGTCGCGTACGTCGTCCGGTCCGGCCAGGATCCGGCCCCTGATGTGCAGCACGTCGCCCATGACGGCACTGTACGAGGTCGGCACCGGCGGGCGGCGGTCAGGCCGCGGTCACCCTGCTGAAGGCGCTGCGGTAGTCGCTGGGCGTCAGGCCGACGCGGCGCAGCAGGTGCTGGCGCAGCGAGTCCGCGGTGCCCAGGCCACTGGCCCTGGCGACCTGGTCCACCGGCAAGGTGGTGGTCTCCAGCAGCTCGCGGGCCCGTTCGACGCGCTGGTGCAGCAGCCACTGGAGCGGGCTGAGACCGGTCTCGGCGTGGAAGCGGCGGGTGAGGGTGCGGACGCTGACCGCCGCGTGCCGGGCCAGGTCGGTGAGCGTGAGCGGCTGGTCGAGCCTGGTCATCGCCCAGGCGCGGGTGTCGGCGAAGGACGTGCCCTTCTCCGCCGGCAGCGGTGTCTCGGTGAACTGCGCCTGCCCGCCCGGCCGTACCGGAGCCACCAGGGCGTGGCGGGCGACGCTGTTGGCGATGGCGGCGCCGTAGTCGGTGCGGATGATGTGCAGGCACAGGTCGATGCCGGCCGCGTAGCCGGAGGATGTCAGCAACTGGCCGTCCTGCACGAACAGGACGTCGGGCTGGATGTCCACGGCCGGGTAGCGGTCCGCCAGTTCGCGGGTGTAGGTCCAGTAGGTCGTCGCCCGGCGGCCGTCGAGCAGGCCCGCCTCGGCCAGCAGGAAGGCGCCGGTGCAGATCGAGGCGACCCGCTTGCCCGCGGCCGCGGCGTCGCGCAGCGCGGCCAGCACCCGCGGGTCGGGCTCGGCCTTGGAGCCGGTGCCCGCCACGATCACCGTGTCGGCACGGTCCAGCGCTTCGAGACCGCTGCGGATGACCACGTCCGCGCCGCCGCTGGTGCCGACCACGCCCGGCTCCGGGGTGCACAGCTCGACCTCGTAGCCGGGCCTGCCGTCCACCTCGACCTTGGCGAAGAGCATGTCGGGCACGGCGAGGTTGAACATCGACACCGGCTGGGCCCCGATGACCGCGACGCGGTGCGGACGGTGGGCGGCGACAGGCATGGCCAGAACCTCCGGGTGTTTGGCATTGCGGCCACTACTGTACGACGCCGGGCGCGGCCAGGCTGATGGGCATGTCACAGGACCTCACCGCACCCGCCGGGCAACTCCCCTCCCCCACCAGGGGCGTGGCACCCGCCGGGCGACCCGCGTCCGCCGGCCGCACCCTGGCCGCGGCGCTGCTCGGCTTCTTCCTCATCACCCTCGACGCCTCGGTCGTCAACGTGGCGCTGCCCGCGATCGGCGGCGACCTGCACGGCGGACTCTCCGCGCTGCAGTGGGTGGTGGACGGCTACACGCTGGCCTTCGCCGCGCTGATGCTGTCCACCGGCGCGCTGTCCGACCGGATCGGGGCCGGGCGGGCCTTCACCGGCGGCGTCGCGGTCTTCGCCGCCGCCTCGCTGGCCTGCGGCGCCGCCCCCGGGCTCGGGGTGCTGATCGGGGCCAGGGTGCTACAGGGGGCGGCGGCGGCCGTCGTGCTGCCGTCGTCGCTAGCCCTGGTCAGGCAGGCCTACCCCGACGCCGCCGGGCGGGCCCGGGCGATCTCGCTGTGGGCGGTGGGCGGTTCCTCGGCCGTCGCGCTGGGACCCGTCGCCGGCGGGGCGCTGACCACGGCGTGGGACTGGCGCGGCATCTTCCTGGTGAACCTGCCCTTCGCGGTGCTCACGCTGCTGCTCGCATCCCGCGCCCGGCAGGCCGCCCGCCGCCCGGCGCCGCTGGACGTGCCGGGGCAGCTCACCGCGGTGCTCGCGCTGGCCGCACTGACCTTCGCGGTGATCGAGGGCGGCAGGGCCGGCTGGGCCGCCGCGGGCGTGGCGGCGGTCGCGGGCGCGGCCTTCTTCGTGATCGAGTCCCGGCACCCGCACCCGGTGGTGCCGCTCGGGCTCTTCCGCAATCCCGTCGTCACCGTCTCGATCGCGGCGGGATCGGCGCTGAGCGTGGGCTTCTTCGGGATGTTCTTCGTGCTCGGCCTGTTCTTCCAGGAGTTGCGGGGGATGTCCGCGCTCACCGCCGGGCTGATGTTCCTGCCGATGACGGTGCTGATCTCCAGCGTCAACGTGATCTCGGGGCGGCTGTCCAACCGCTACGGGCCGCGGGTGCCGATGATCGCGGGCCAGGCGCTGATGGCGGCCGGGCTCCTGCTGCTGCTTCCCGTCGGTCAGGGGACACCGGCCGGCCTGCTGGCCGCGGCGATGGTCCCGCTGGGCCTGGGCGGGGCGCTCGCGGTGCCGCCGCTGACCGCGGCGGCGATGGGGGCGGTGCCGGCCGAACGAGCGGGGCTGGCGGCCGGCGTCCTCAATGCGGGCCGCCAGGTCGCGGGCGCGCTGAGCGTGGCGCTCTTCGGCTCACTGGTCGCGGACCGCGCGCACTTCCTGTCCGGCATGCGGCTGAGCCTGCTGATCGCGGCCGGGCTGGTCTCCTTGACGGCCGTCGCCACGGCGGTCGCCCTGCGCGGCCCCCGGCACACCGTGTGACGGCGCCCAGCCGCGCGGGCCGCCCGCGCGGCTCTCCCCCGGCGGGCCTGGCCCACCCGGCGCGGGGACCCGCGGGCACGGTCCACCGCCACCAGCGGGGCCGCAGGCCCCGTGCGCGGGCGCCGGCCCTACGGCACGGGACCCGTCCGCCGCGCCGCCCGTCCGGCTCGCGGGGCGGGCAGCCCCTGGACGCGACAGGGCCGCCCTCCCCCGGCGGCGGCAGGGGCCGCAGCCGTTATGCGCGGGCTCCGTCGACGCGGCGGGGGACGCCCAGGGGGTTGCCCTCGCGCAGCTCGGCGGGGAGGAGGGCCGCAGGCGTGTCCTGGTAGGCGACCGGGCGGAGCCATCGCTCGATGGCGGTGCCGCCGACCGAGGTGGACGTCGAGGTCGTGGCCGGGTAGGGCCCGCCGTGGTGCTGGGCGGGGGCGACGGCGACGCCGGTGGGCCAGCCGTTGACCAGGACGCGTCCGGCGACAGCGGTGAGCCGGGAGAGCAGGGCGGCCGCGGCGCCGCCTTCCTCCTCGGCCTCGGCGGAGCCGAGGTGCGCGGTCGCGGTGAGGTTGCCCGGCAGCCGGTCGAGTACACCGGCCAGCTCATCGGCGGACCCGTACCGTACGACGACCGTCAGCGGCCCGAAGCACTCTTCGAGGAGGAGGTCGGCGAGGTCGGCGGCGGCGACGGTGACGAAGCCGGGACGTACCCCTGTGTCGCCGTCGCCTGCGGCGGCGACCGGGGTGGCGGCGCCGGGCAGCGCGGCGCGGGCGGCGGCGCCTTCGAGGAACCTGCCCCGCATGCGGGCGTCGAGCAGCACGCCGGCCGGCGCGTCGGCCGCACCCGCGGTGAGCGCGGCCAGCAGCCGGTCGCCGTCCTGGCCTGCCGGGGCGAGCAGCAGGCCGGGCTTGGTGCAGAACTGCCCGACGCCCAGGGTGAAGGACCCGGCGAGCCCGCTGCCGATCTGCTCGGCCCGCTCGGCGGCGGCGGCCTCGGTGACGACGACCGGGTTGAGGCTGCCCAGCTCGCCGTAGAAGGGGATCGGCTGCGGGCGGGCGGCGGCCGCGTCGTGGAGGGCGCGGCCGCCGGGCACGGAGCCGGTGAAGCCCGCGGCGGCGACCAGCGGGTGGCGGACCAGCTCGACACCGGCCTGGAAGCCGTGCAGCAGCACCACCGTGTCGGCGGGCAGTCCGACCGAGACGGCGGCCCCGCGCAGCAGTTCGGCGCAGAGCGCGGAGGTGGCCGGGTGGTCGGGGTGAGCCTTGACGACGACCGGGCAGCCCGCGGCGAGCGCGCTGGCGGTGTCGCCGCCGGGGACGGAGAAGGCCAGCGGGAAGTTGCTCGCGGCGTAGACGGCGACGACGCCCAGCGGGATCTTCATCCGGCGCAGGTCGGGCCGCGGGATCGGCTGCGCGGCCGGGTCGGCGTGGTCGATGATCACGTCGAGGAAGGCGCCCTCGTCCACGACGTCGGCGAAGGCGCGCAGCTGGTAGGCGGTCCTTGCCAGCTCGCCCGTCAGGCGGGGCACGCCGAGTGCGGTCTCGGCGTCGGCGGCGGCGACGACCTCGGCGGCCGATTCCTCCAGCGCCCCGGCAGCGGCCCGCAGCAGCCGGGAGCGTACGCTGCGGTCGGCAAGGGCCGGGATCGCGGCGGCGGCGGCGCGGACGGCGGCGTCGACATCCTCCGCCGTGGCCTCGACGGCGACCTGCTCGTGCTGCTTCCCGCTACGGGGGTCGACGCTCCAGACTGGTACTGCCACCGGAATAACCTCCACATTTCCGTACTGCATACCGTCGTCGTTCTATATACTGAACGACGTCTTCACATGTGAATCTCAGGGGAGCCTACGTCCGGGCCTCCCGGCCGAACAAGAGGGGTCGAGCGCAATGGGTGCTGCCGAGGGAGCCGGTTCCCAGGTCAAGTCCGCGGTCCGCACGGTGGAACTGCTGGAGTTCTTCGCGGGCCGGCCCGGCATGCACAGCCTGGCGTCCGTGCAGGAGTCGGTCGGCTACCCCAAGTCCAGCCTCTACATGCTGCTGCGCACGCTGGTCGACCTGGGCTGGATCGAGACCGACGCGACCGGCACGAGGTACGGCATCGGGGTGCGCGCGCTGCTGGTCGGCACGTCCTACATCGACGGCGACGAGGTGGTGGCCGCCGCCCGGCCCACGCTGGACCGGATGTCCGACGACACCAGCGAGACGATCCACCTGGCGCGCCTGGACGGCACGAGCGTGGTCTACCTCGCGACCCGGCAGTCGCAGCACTACCTGCGCCCGTTCACCCGGGTGGGCCGCCGGCTGCCCGCGCACTCGACCTCGCTCGGCAAGGCGCTGCTCGCCACCTACACGGACGAGCAGGTGCGCAAGCTGCTGCCGGAGACGCTGGAACCGCTCACCGAGCACACCCACACCGACCGGGAGAAGCTGATCGAGGAGCTCTCGGTCATCCGCGAGCAGGGCTTCGCGGTGGACCGCGAGGAGAACACGCTGGGGCTGCGCTGCTTCGGCATCGCGGTCCCCTACCGGACGCCCGCGCGGGACGCCGTCAGCTGCTCGGTGCCGGTGGCGCGGCTCACCTCAGGGCACGAGCAGATGATCAAGGACGCCCTCTTCGACGCGCGCGACCGCCTCCTGCTGGCCACCAGGCGCCTGTGACCGGGCCCCTCGGGGGCGGCTGCGGAGCCCCGCCGTAGGGTCGGAGCATGGGCAACGATGGAACCGGGTACGACCCGGAGCTGTACGCCAAGCGCAGCGCCTCGTTCGGGGCGGCGGCCGCCGAGTACGCCGCGCACCGCCCCGACTACCCCGCGCAGGCCGTCGCGTGGGCGCTGGCGCCCGCGGCAGGAGAGCCGGACGCGGGCCTCGACGTCCTGGACCTGGCCGCGGGCACCGGCAAGCTGAGCCGTGTCCTGATCGCGCTCGGCCACCGGGTGACGGCGGTGGAACCCGACCGGGCGATGCTCGCCGAACTGCGCCGCGACGTGCCGCAGGCCACCGCGCTGGTCGGCACGGCGGAGCGGATCCCGCTGCCGGACGCGTCCGTGGACGCGGTGCTGGTCGGTCAGGCCATCCACTGGTTCGACCAGGAGCGCGCGCTGCCCGAGATCGCCCGGGTGCTGCGGCCCGGCGGCCCGTTTGCGACGCTGTCCAACGCCGACGACGACCGGGTCGAGTGGATCGCGGGGCTCGGCGAGGTCTCGCCGAGCCAGGTGTCCTTCCTCGGCTGGGCCGCGAACCCGTCCCGCAGGATCGAGCCGCACCCGGCCTTCTCCGCCGCGCAGGACGCCGACTTCCCGCACACGCTGCGGCGTACCGCCGAATCGCTGGTCGCGACGGTGGCGACCCACTCGCACCTGCTGGTGATGGAGGACGCCGAGCGCGAGGCGGTCAAGGACCGCATCAGGGCCTATCTGCGCTCGCGACCCGAGACGTCCGAGGGCGAGTTCGACCTCCGGCTGGTGACCCGGGTCCAGCGCTGTGTACGTGCCGGCGGCTGATGCCACCGGCAATCTCCTGATCACACCGCGTTCACCAGCGGTTACCGCCGGGAAGTTGTGATTCCGGACCTCTGCCCAGAGCCTTTCCCCGCTGCTACGCTCTCGCCGCGCCGTGGCGGGGAGGTCCGGGCAGGAAGAGGTGACCGTGGGCACTGCCGTCGACGACGATGCCGCCGCGTTCCACGCGTTCTTCGAACGGCATTACGCCGAACTCGCCCGTCTGGCACACCTGCTGACGGGGGAGGCGGACGCCGCTGACGACCTGGCGGCGGACGCCCTGGTGGCGCTGTGGCGGCGCTGGGACCGGGTGCGGACAGCCGACCACCCGGTGGCGTACGCACGCGGCGTGGTGGCCAACCTGGCGCGTTCCCGTATACGCAGCGCGGTGCGCGAGCGGCGCCGGGTCGCGCAGTTCTGGTCGCAGCGCACGGAGCGCACCGAGGGGCCCGACCTGCCGGCGGTGCTCGACCTGCGCGAGGCGCTGCAGCGGCTGCCGTTCCGCAAGCGGGCGTGCGTGGTGCTGCGACACGCGTTCGACCTGTCGGAGCGTGACACGGCGGCGGCGCTGGGCATCTCGGTCGGCACGGTCAAGAGCCAGACGTCCCGCGGCATCGCGGAGTTGGAAAGGCTGCTCGAACCCTGGCCGGCCGATGCCGGTACGGTGCAGGGAGCCGGATCGGCGGCCGTGCAGGATCCCGCCGGTCCTGAACGCCTGCCGCGCGCCGGGCAACCGGACGGCCCGGCCGGCGCGGCAAACGGCGCTGCGGGTGAAATCGGCCCGGGCGCACAGCGATTGCTGGGTGCGGCGGGTCCTGTGACTCGTGCTCGTACTCGTACGGGACGGGGAATGTGATGACCGATCTGCCGGAGCGGCTGCGGAACGCGGCCGACGCCCACCGGCCCGACAGGGAACGCATGCTGGCCAGGGTCGAGCACGCCATGGCCGAGGACGGCGTGGGGGGCGGCGCGCACGAGTCCGGCGCCAGGGGCCACGACCGGCCGCCCGCCGCACCCTGGATGCGGGTGACCGCGGTGACCGCGGCGGTGGCGGGTGCGATCGGCATCGGGGGCCTGGCGGTGGGCGCCGTGACCGGCGGCAGCCAGCCGGGCGGTTCCGTCGTCACCTCGGGCGACACCGGCACCACCCAGCCGCCCCCCGCCGCCTCCGGCACCTCGGGCAGCGCGGTCCCGCGGGCACCGGTCACACGGCACAGCGGTACGGCCTCGGGGCGCCACAAGACCTCCGCGCCGCACAGCACGGCCGCCGGACGTACTCCCCCGGCGGCGCCGACCTCGCAGCCGCCGCCGGCCGGCACCCACGGCACCGCGACCGGCACCCCCGGCGCACCGGCCGGCGGGTCCGCGCCGGCGGCGAGCAGCGGGCCGCTGTCGTCCAACGGCGGCATCGCGGCCGCGAGCAACGACTACTGGACGCAGAGCGACATCGAGCTGACCACCAGTCAGGTCCTGACGTCGCTGACCGTGGAGCTGCGGATCGCCGTGCACAACGGCGAGACCAGCACGGGTTCGTGGACGTCGGTGTCGGACCGCACCGCGCCCCGCACGACGGTGGAGGGCCAGGACCTGGTCTACCGCTGGACGCTCGACGCCGGGCAGACCCTGGGCCCCGGCACGTACACCTTCTCCGGCCAGTTCAACCACGACCAGGGCCAGGGCGGCACCGACGGCGACCGCTACACGGTGACGGCCGGCTACGGATCGGGCGCCACGGTGACGGTCGGCGGCGGTTTCTGAGCCGTCCCGCCCCGGCGCCGGGAAATATCCCGGAAATAAATCCGGGGAACACGGCAACCTCCCATGCCCCGGTGGCGACTTGGGTATGCACGACCCCCCTGCCTCACCGGCCGGTGATGCTCCGGGGCGCGGCGGTACCCCCATGATCGCCGCGCTCCGGTCAACCGGCGAGCAGGGCCGCGCGCACCGCCGCGAGGTCGGCGTCCGAGGCAAGTCCCGCGTGGTAGAGCCGCAGTTGGGTGGCGCCGAGCCCGGCGGCGTGCGCGGCGTCGGCGGCGAGCGTGCCGGGGCTGCCGCCCATGCCGGACACCACCGCGAAGTTGGCGGCCACGACGGTGCCGGGACCCGCGTGCGCGGCGACCGGGGCGAGCACCGCCTCGCGGCCCGCGGCGCCCGCCGGGCCGCCGGGGCAGGGCAGCACCAGGCCGTCCACGTGCCCGAGGATCCGGTCGGCCCGCACACCGGCGTTGGCCCCGCAGCGGTGGACGGCCGGATCGGCGTGCATCAGCACCTGGAAGCCGGGGGCGGCGGCCGCACGGACCGCGGCGACGGCCTGCTCCTGGAGGGAGGCCGCCGTCTCCGTACGCCACGCGAGGGTCAGCGCGGCCCGCTCGGCGCCGAGCAGCCGCTCGATGCCGGGCAGCCCCGCCGCGTCGCTGCCGTCCGCCCACACCGGCTCCATCGCGCCGCGGACGGCCGCCGCCAGCTCCTCCGGGTCGGCGCCGAGACCGGCGTAGCCGTCCCGGCAGGACGGGCAGAAGCACAGCGACATCAGGTACTGGGCGGCGTCCCCGAGCGGCACACCGCCGATCTTGTCGTGGGCGTGCAGGTGCGCCAGGCCGTACCAGCCGAGCGACTCCAGTTCCGTGCCGCCCGCGCCGGGGCGTACGGCGGCTTCGGCCGCGAGGTCCAGCAGGTATTCGCGGACCGCCGGCCGGGCGATGCAGGGCGCCCACGGGTAGCGGTCGCCGTAGGCGTTGACGACGCTGGTGTCCGGGTGCTCGGCGCCGAGCCTGGAGTTGTGGGCGAGCACCACCCAGGTGTGCACGTCGAGGCCGGCCGCCCGCAGTTCCGCAGCGGCGGCGGCCCAGGCGTCATCCGCCCCGGCCCATCCGCCCGCGGGGTACGGCCGCAGTTCGCGTCCCTGCCAGCGCTTCCCGTCCGGCGGGTAGAGCGCGGCGGCGTACGCGGCGGTGACCACCCGGTGCCGGGGGTGGCGCGGGGTGAGCGCCCGGGTGGAGTGGTAGGCGGCGGCCAGCGTGACCTGCTGCACGCCGAGTTCCGCGATCCGCCCGGCGGCGGCCGGGTCGCCGATCACGTCCCAGGGGTAGACGAAGGCGGAGGCCCGCATGTCAGCGCTCTCCCAGCAGTGCGAGGCCCTGCTCGATCAGTTCGGCCAGTTCCTTCACATGCGCCGCGGAGGGTTCCGACAGCGGCGGCCTGACCTCGCCGACGTCGAGGCCGCGCAGCCGTACGGCCGCCTTGACCAGCGAGACGGCGTAGCCGCGGCCCTGGTTGCGCAGGTCGACCAGTGGGCGGTAGAAGCCGTCGATCAGCCTGTCGACGACGGCGTCGTCGCCGGTGGTGAGCGCCTGGTGGAAGGCGAGGGCGATCTCCGGCGAGAAGGCGAAGACGGCGGAGGAGTAGAGGGTCACGCCCAGACCGCGGTAGGCGAGCCCGGTCAGCTCCGCGGTGGGCAGGCCGTTGAAGTAGAGGAAGCCGTCGCCGGGCAGTTCGGTGCGGACCGCGCTGATGATGCGCTGCATCAGGTCCAGGTCGCCGAGGCCGTCCTTGAGGCCGATGATGTTGGGCACCTTGGCGAGTTCGACGACGGTGGCGGGCGCGAAGACAGCGTTGTCGCGCTGGTAGACGATGACGTCGAGCCCGGTGCCGGCGGCCAGCGCGGTGTAGTGCCGCAGCAGGCCCTCCTGGTCGGGCACGACGAGGTAGGGCGGCATCGCCAGCAGCCCGTCGGCGCCCGCCCGTTCGGCGATCCCTGCGTACTGGATCGCCAGGGCCGTCCCGTAGCCCGCGCCGGCCACCACCGGCACCCGGCCCGCGGTCTCCTCGACCGCCGCGGCCACGCACGCGCCGAACTCCTCCGGCGTCAGCGCGTGGAATTCCCCGGTGCCGCAGCAGGCGAAGACGGCCGCGGCGCCCGCGTCCACGCCCGCGCGCACGTGCGCCCTGAAGGCGTCCAGGTCCAGCCCGCCGTCGGGGCCGAAGGCCGTCACGGGGAAGAACAGCAGCCCGTCGAGACGCTCGGCGAGTGAGGGTGAGGTCATCGGGTTCCCCCTGAAGGTCCGGTCTGTGCGCGCATATGATTCACGTCTATATTCATGAACGCTGCCACGCTAAGCGAGCATCCGTACGCGGGTCAAGCCGACGAGCACAGGTCAGACGCGTGCACGAAGGATCCCCCTCGTCCATATACCTGAACCCGAGCCACGGATATACTCCCCGCGGCACCGCCGCCGGCCGACCGCACCGGCGGCGACCGCCCGCGCACGCCATGCCCGTGGCCCCCCGGGGCCGGTGAGACCGAGGAGACCTCCCCATGCCCACTCCCCGCACCATTCTGCTCACCGGCGCCGCCGGCGGTCTCGGCACCCTCATGCGCGCGCTGCTGCCCGCCCACGGCTACCGGCTCCGGCTCCTCGACATGCTGCCGATCGACGGCGAGCCGGACGCGATCACCGCGGACCTCGCGGACCGCGACGCGCTGCGCGCGGCCGTCCGCGGGGTCGACGCCATCGTCCACCTCGCCGGCATCTCGCTGGAGTCCACCTTCGACAAGATCCTGCGGGCCAACATCGAGGGCACCCACAACCTCTACGAGGCGGCCCGCGAGGAAGGGGTGCGGCGGATCGTCTTCGCCTCGAGCAACCACGCGGTCGGCTTCACCCCGCGCCCGCAGGGCGACGACCCGCTCATCCCGATCGACACGCCCCGGCGCCCCGACACCTTCTACGGGCTGTCCAAGTGCTTCGGCGAGGACCTGGCCCAGCTGTACGCCGACCTGCACGGGATCGACACCGTGTCGATCCGGATCGGGTCGTGCTTCCCCGAGCCCACCACGGTCCGGATGCTGTCCGTCTGGATGAGCCCCGCGGACGGTGCCAGGCTGCTCGACGCGGCGCTGACCGCGGACGTCACCGGGCACACGGTGGTCTACGGCAGCTCGGCCAACACGCGGCTGTGGTGGGACCTCGGACCCGCCCGCGCGCTGGGCTACGAGCCCCAGGACGATTCCGAGGCCTTCGCCCCCGCGCTGCTCGCCGCCCAGGGCCCCCTGGACCCCGCCGACCCCGCCCACGCCAACCTGGGCGGCGCCTTCTGCACCGCTCCCCCGCTCTGGCCCCACTGACCCGGGCCCGGGGGCCCGCGGGCACCGCCCGGTGCGGGCACCGCGAGTGTGACACCGTACGGGGATGGATCCCCGGATCGTGATGCGCGCGGCCGCGCCCGACGCGAAGGGCGCCGTCCTGGTGCTGCACGGCGGCGCGGAGAACGGCATGCGCCACCCCTCCCGGCTCAACCCGCCCTCCTGGCGGATGCGGCCGTTCGTGAAGGCCGTCGCGGCGGGCGGTGGGCTGGTCGTCGCCGAGGCCCGCTACCGGCACCGCGGATGGAACGGCGACCGCGCCGACGCCGCGCAGGACGCGGCGGCCGCGCTGGCCGCGCTGCGGCAGCGCACCGGCGGCCTCCCCACCGTGCTCCTGGGCCACTCGATGGGCGCACGGGCCGCGCTGCGGATCGCCTCCGAGCCGGATGTCGCCGGCGTGGTCGCCCTGGCCGCCTGGTGCCCGCCGCAGGACCCGGTCGACCAGCTGGCCGGCCGCCGGCTGGTCTTCGTGCACGCGACGTCCGACCGGATCACCGCACCGCGGGACTCGCTGCACGCCGCGGTACGCGCGCGAGCGGCGGGCGCGCAGGTGTGCCGCTTCGTGGTGCACGGCGGCGACCACGCGATGCTGCGGCACGCCGGGCTGTGGCACGCGCTGACCGCCTCCGTGGTGCACGGCCTGCTCGGCCTGCGCCCGCTCCCGCCGGAGGCCGCCTCGGCGTTCGCGCTGCCCGCGCGGTCCACCGATGGCCTGGAGTTGCGGGCCGCCCCCCTTGCGGCCGGGTAATGGAACCGCAAAGCCGAGTCGGTCGTTAGCGGGACATGACCGCAATGACGCCTGGCTCGAATGTGCCGCTGTCCGTTCCCCGTGTGGCCGTCGACGTGGCCGCACCGGTGCGGCTCGACGTCTCGGGCCTGCTCCTGACCGCCGACGGCAAGGTGCGCTCCGACGACGACTTCGTCTTCTACAACCAGCCGCAGGGCGGCCCCGGGGTGACACACCGCTCGGGTGGCGGGTCGGGTCCCGACGCCATCACGGTGGACACCGAGGCGGTGCCCGCCGGCATCGAGAAGATCGTCGTGACGGCGAGCCTCGACGGCGGCGGCGCGTTCGCCGGCACGGTCCCGACGGCCACCGTGCGCAATGCCGACGACGGCTCGGTGATCGCCACCTTCGCCCCGTCCGGCCTCGGCCCCGAGACCGCCCTCGTGGTGGTGGAGGTCTACCGCAGGGGCGGCGCCTGGAAGGTCCGCGCCGTGGGCCAGGGTTACGCGAACGGCCTCGCGGGCATCGCCACCGACTTCGGCGTGAACGTCGAGGAGCCGGCCGCGGCCCCCGCCCAGCAGGCAGCCCCGCAGGCCGCCCCGCCCTCGGGTCCTGCCGCCGCGCACCTGCCGCCCCCGCCGGCCGCGCCGCCCGCCCCCGCGGCGCCGCCCGCGGCACCCGCCCGGATCAACCTGGACAAGGGCCGGGTCAACCTGCGGAAGAACGAGACGGTGTCGCTGGTCAAGGGCGGCAAGCCGCTGCTGTCCTCGGTCCGGATGGGCCTGGGCTGGGAGCCGGCCTTCGGCGGCCGGGACATCGACCTCGACGCCTCGGTGATCGTCTACGGTCCGCAGCGCAACCACCTGGAGACCTGCTACTTCGGCCGGCTCACCGTGCTCAACGGCGCGATCCAGCACTCGGGCGACAACCTCACCGGCGACGGCTCGGGTGACGACGAGTCGATCACCGTGCACCTCGGCGGGCTGCCTCCCGAGGCCACCGGGCTGCTCTTCACCGTCAACTCGTACTCGGGCCAGAAGTTCAACAAGGTCGCGAAGGCGTACTGCCGCCTGCTGGACGCCGCCTCGGGCGAGGAACTGGTGCGCTTCGACCTCACCAGCGGCGAGGCCCGCACAGGAGTGCTGATGGCGAAGCTGGTCAAGCAGTTCTCCGGTGAGTGGGAGATGACCGCGCTCGGCAGCTTCGTGGACGCGCGCACCGCCAAGTCCCTGGTCAAACCGGGGGCCGCCGCTCTCTGAGCGCCTCCCGCCACGGCCCGACCACGACCGACGACGACCCGCCACGGCCCGGACTCCCCCGCGGAGCCGGGCCGTTGGCATGCACTTCTCCTGCCCGATGCCTGTAAATGTCATGGTCACCTAAATTTTACCGCTGACCGTCTACCCGCATAGACCCCTGGCCGGGACGCTGGTGAGGCATGCCCGCACCACCCCCACCCCTAGCCACGGGAGCGCTCAGCCATGCCCGAAAACCGTCTCGCGTACCGAATAGGCTCGATCGCCGGCGCCGCCGCGCTCGCCGCCACCGCCCTGCTGGCCGGAAGCGGCACCGCGCAGGCCGCGCTGCCCACCCCCATCGCCGCCTCCACCGCCCGCAGTTACCTCTCGGGGATGACGGCGACCGCGGAGAGCCACGCCTCCACCTACAACCGAGACCTGTTCCCGACCTGGATCACCATCTCGGGGACCTGCGACACCCGCGAGTACGTGCTCAAGCGCGACGGCAGCGGCGTGGTGACCGACAGCTCCTGCAAGTCCACCTCGGGCAACTGGACCAGCGCCTACGACGGTGCGACGACGACCAACCCGTCGACCTTCGACATCGACCACGTCGTCCCGCTGGCCGAGGCCTGGGCCTCCGGCGCCTGGGCCTGGACCACCGCCCAGCGGCAGGGCCTGGCCAACGACGTGACGCGCCCCCAGCTCATCGCGGTCTCCGCGTCGTCCAACCGCTCCAAGGGCGACGACGACCCGGCCGAGTGGCTGCCCCGCGCCTCGTACCAGTGCACCTACGCACGCGCCTGGGTGCAGGTGAAGCACTACTACGGGCTGACCGTGGACAGCGCGGAGAAGTCGGCGCTCAGCTCGGTCCTCAACGGCTGCTGAAGCCGCGGAAAAACGTCACGGCCGCCCCGGGAGGCGCACTCCGGGGCGGCCGTCCGGCCCGCGGGTCAGCGGGGCCCGTAGGTCAGCGGGTCAGCGGCGGGCGGTCTGCCGGCGCCACGGCCCGGTGACGGCGACCATGATGCCCGGCGTCTGGATGTTGGCGAAGAGCGTGTCGCCGTCGGGCGAGAAGGTCACACCGGTGAACTCGCTGTACTCCGGCTCCTCCTCGGTGCCGATGTTCAGCTCGTTGCGCGCCAGCGGATAGGTGCGGCCGTCGTCCAGCGCGCCGAACAGGTGCTGCACGCCGACGCCGTCCTCGGCGATGATCAGGCCGCCGTACGGCGACACGGTGATGTTGTCGGGCCCGTCGAACGGCCCGTCCTGCTCCGGAGTGGCGTTGACGCCGAGCAGCACCTTGAGGGTCAGGGTGCGGCGGGACGGGTCGTAGAACCACACGGCGCCGTCGTGCTGGACCGGGCTCTCCGCGCGGGCGAAGGACGAGACGACATAGGTGCCGCCGTCCGCCCACCACATGCCCTCCAGCTTGCGCGCCCTGGTGACCTGGCCCTCCGTGAACTGCTTGCGCACCGAGGTGGTCTTCGCGTCGCGGTCCTGCACGTCGACCCAGTCGACGCCGTAGCGGGTGCCGATCTTCGTCGCACGCGACAGGTCGTCCACGAAGCGGCCGCCGGAGTCGAAGCAGCGGAAGGCCTGGAGCACGCCGTCGGTGTCGCCGAGCGTGGCGAGCCGGCCGCGGCCGTGGTGGAAGCCGTGCGGCGGGGTCCAGCGGTAGAGCAGCCCGTTGGGGCCGGCCGCGTCCTCGGTGAGATAGAGGTGGCCGCGCTTGGGGTCGACCACGACGGCCTCGTGCGCGTAACGGCCCAGCGCCTTGAGCGGCTTCGGGTCGCGGTTGGCGCGCCGGTCGTGCGGGTCGACCTCGAAGACGTAGCCGTGGTCCTTGGTCATGCCGTTGGAGCCGGCCCTGTCCTCGGTCTCCTCACAGGTCAGCCAGGTGCCCCAAGGGGTCGCGCCACCGGCGCAGTTGGTGGCGGTGCCGGCGATGCCGACCCATTCGGTGACCGGCTCCGCGTGGCCCTTGCCACGGCCGGCCTCGTCCCCGCGCCAGTGCCTGGGCACCTCCACGACGGTGCAGCCGCCGGCCGCCGCCGGGTCGTAGACCAGCCCCGCCACGTGCGGCACGGGGTGCGCGGCGGCGGTCAGCGGGCCGCCGATCTCGTGGTTGTTGACCAGCAGGGTGGCGCCGCGCTCACCGGCGAAGGCGGCGGTGCCGTCGTGGTTGGAGGGGGTGGTCTCGCCCGAGTCCAGCGTGGTCGTCCCCGTACGGGTGACGATCCGGTACGCGAAGCCGGCCGGCAGCGCGAGCAGCCCTGCCGGGTCGGCGATCAGCGGCCCGTAGCCCAGTTCCGGGCAGTGGCCGTGCTGGTGGCCGTGCTGGTGGCCGTGGTCGTCGTCGTGGTGGTCGCCGTGCCCTGCCGGGGCTTCGGCGGCGAGCGCGCCGGGTGCGGTGGCCAGGACGTCGACGGCGCCGGCGAGGGCGACGCCCGCACCGGTGATCGCGGAACGGTGGACGAAGTCTCTGCGGCTGAGCGGCACGGTGGCTCCCTGGGGTCGCGACGTCGCGTGCGTGCGGCGGCCACACTCCCGCCCGGCGGCCAACTCCCGGTGAACGCAGCGGATACGGCGAGGGGCGGCTCCATAGTCGGCCCAAGAACTCGTAAAGGGGGATTCAAGACACGGGGCAGGTGGGGCAGCCGGGACCGTGCGCCCGGGTCGCCCCGCCTGCCGTGGCCGGTACGCCCGGCCGCCGTGTGCCCCACGGCCGCCCGCGGTCCGCCGTGCTCAGGAACCGTCCCGCGAGCGGGCCTTGAAGGCGGCCTTGCGGGCGTCCTTGGCGGCCTTGCGGTCCGGGTGCAGCCGGCCCATCGCCTCCAGGACGTCGGCGGTCGCCGGGTGCTCCACGCGCCAGGCGGTGTCGAAGAAGCCGTCGTGCCGCGCCACCAGGTCGCGCACCAGGTCGGACAGCAGTTCCACGTCGTCGTCGGCGGCCAGCTGGGCGGCCAGGGTGTCGATGGTCAGCCAGAAGATCATGTCGGCGTCGGGGGTGGGGACGTCGGACGCGCCGCTCTCGGTGAGCCAGACCCGGGCGAGGCCGCCGAGCTGCCGGTCGTCGAGCACCTCGCGCAGCGCGGGCTCGGCCTCCGCGCCCACCAGGGTGAGGGTCTGCTGGCACATCAGCCGCCGCGACGGCGCGCCCTCGTCCTCGCCGCGGCCCGCGGCCAGCAACTCACGTGCCGCGTCGACCGGTTTGCGGTCGGCGAGCCACGACTCGGCCTCGGCGCGGGCCGCGTGGTCCGGGTAGCCGGCCATCGCGTCCAGCAGCTCGGTGCCGCCCGCGCCCGCCAGGTCGCCCACCACGGGCGCCGACGCGCCCGCGTCGACGAGCAGCCGGCGCAGGCCGTGCACGCCGAGCGGGGTCAGCCGCACCAGCCCGTAGCGGGAGATCTCCTCGGGGTCCAGCTCCTCGCCCGGCTCGGGCGGCCCCGACTCCTCGTGCTCCTCGATCAGCGCCTCGTCCACCGGCTGGTAGTCGAGCAGGCCGGCCGGGGCGAGCAGCCGGAAGTGGTCGTCGAGCCGCATCATGACCTCGGTGACCTCTTCGAGGACCGCGTCGCTCGGCTGCTCCATCTCGTCCGGCACCACGAGCGAGGCGGCAAGCACCGGCAGCGGGACGGCGCCCTGGTCGGCTTGCGTGCCGTCGTCGAGCGCCATCAGGGTGTAGAGGTTGGCCAGCGCGGTGTCGAGGAATTCCGCCTCCTCGTCCGGGTCCCACTCGGGCTCCTCCCCGGCCGGGCCCTCGCCGTCGTCCACGAGGTCGCGCAGCTGCTCCAGGTCCGGCGAGGCGGCCTCGGCGAGCGCGGCCTCGGCCGCGGCGAGCCACAGCTCCAGCACGTCCTGCGGGTCACCCGCGGTCACCCGCTCGTACGCCTCGCCCTGCACCGCCCGGCCCGCCGCCTCGCCCGGCGGGGTGGACTCCTCGGCCTCCTCGTCGATCTCCAGGTCGACGAGTCCGGTGTCCACGGCGACGGCCCAGGCCTGCGCGGCCTCCCCCAGCCCGTCCTCCTCGCCGTCCCCGTCCCCCTCGGCGAGCCCCAACTCCTCCGCGGCGGCCACCAGATCGGCGTCGAGCAGCTCCCCCATCGCGTCCACCGCCCGCTCCGGCGCCGCCCACCGGGCCAGCCGTAGTGCGCGGTCGAGCAGCGGCACGGCCAGCGCCTGTTGCGCCAGTTCGTCCGCGGGAAGCAGCCGTACGGGCGGCAGGACGAGAGGACTTGCGGACATCGGGACAGCTCCCATTCGGCGTGCGGGCTCCAGGACGACGGCGGACCGCGCCGCCGCGCGCACTCAGCGTAGGCCCTCAGGAGCGCCGGATTCCCCACGGGCGGTGTCCCCCCGGGGGTGACAAGGCCGCCGCCGCGGCCCCGCGCCGCCGCCGGCTCCGCGCGACAGCCCCGGCACCGGGAGTCGGCCCGGGCGGGCCCGTTGCGCGGACAGGGCGCGGGACCGCGGCCGGCGGTGGGAGGGTGAGGGGGTGAGTGCGAGGGAAGCGCGGCGGCTGGCTTCGGCGGCGCAGGGGGCGGCCGCGGGTGAGCGGCAGCACATCACCGTGCTGCTGCCGGTGCGGCTCGCGGAGGATCCGCCCTGGGCGGCGGGGCCGCTGCCGTTCACGGTGGGGCGGCAGGTCGCCGACGCGGACGGCAGGCGCGGGCTGTTCACCCCGGCGGCCGCCCGCGCCCTGTACGAGCACCGCTGGCACCTGTGGACCTCGCACACGGCCGACCCGCTGCGGCTGGACGGCATGGAACTGCTGCGCACCCCCACCGCGCGGGCCGCCCGGCAGGCCCTCGCGGTGCTGCACTTCACCGTCGAGGGCGGCACACCCGTGCTGCCGCTGCTGCGGGCCCTCAGCCACCGCAGGCAGGCCGGGCAGACCGACCCGCTCGGCGGCGCGATGGCGCCGTCCGCGCTGCTCGCCGGGGTCGCCGACACCACCGCCCCGGCCGGCCCCTTCGCGCTGTCGCGGCCGTACACCGTGACCTTCCTGGCCCCTGGACCCGGCCTCGGGCCGCTCGCCCTGCGTGACGAGGAGAGCGGTGAACTCCCACCCGTGGCGGACGAGTTCCTGCGTTCACTGGCCTCCCGTTCGGTGCCGGACGACCTCCCGGCGGCCCCCGAGTCGGTGCCGGAGATGCGGGCCGAGGTGCGGCGGATATCCGCGGACTGGAGCGCGCTCGTGCTCCGCCAGGGCGCCGCGTTCCTCGGCCACCGGCCCGACACCGGCGCCGGTGACTTCTACGACTGGGCCGAGTACAACGCCCGTACCGTCTACCTCGACGCGCTGCTGCTCGGCACCGCCCAGCGCAACCACATCGACGAGCTCACCGACGACCTGTCCGCCGTCTTCGAGGGCCCCGGGCTGGCGCGCCGGGTCGCCGCCCTCGAACAGCGCATCGCGCTGTTCCGCAGCACCTACTGGCGCCAGCACCTCAGCGCCCACGGCCCGGCCAACGGCCTGCTGCTCGCCTTCCAGGACAAGCACCGGCTGGCCGAGCGCTTCGAGCAGATCCTCGCGGAGGCCGCGGACTACTCGCGGCTGGTGCAGACCCAGGAGAGCCAGCAGATCGCCGGCGCGCTCGGCGTGCTGACCGTGCTCGGGCTGCCGCTGGGCACCGCCCTTTCCATCCTCCAGGTGCTCGGCGACTCCCGCCCCTGGCACCTGGTGCTCGCGCTGACCGCCTCGCTCGGCGCGACCGCCGCCGCGCTCACCACGCGCTACGGCCGCCTCGTCGTGTCGTCCCTGCGGGGCGGCACCCGGCGGCGCTGAGCAGGTGGGAATCCCGCTCGCACGGGACCGGCACGGATGAGCGCGGATATGGTCGGTGCAGGGAGAACGACGGACCCAGGGGGTAAGGGATGCGCGAGATCACCGGGGAAGCCGAGCTGCGTGAGCTGCTCGGGGAGCCGACCGCCCGGGACGCGGGGAAGGTGCGGCGGGAGCTCGACGCGCTGGACCGGGCGTGGCTCGCGGCCACGCCCTTCCTGCTGATGGCCACCTCAGCGGCGGACGGTTCGTGCGATGTGTCGCCCAAGGGCGACCCCGCGGGCTTCACGCTGGTGCTCGACGAGCGGACGATCGCGATACCGGACCGGCCGGGCAACCGCAGGGCCGACGGCTTCCACAACATCCTCGCCAATCCGCACGTCGGGCTGATCTTCCTCGTCCCCGGCCGCGGCGACACGCTGCGGATCAACGGGCGGGCCCGGCTGGTGAGCGACGCGGACTTCTTCGACCGCATGACCGTCAAGGGCCACCGGCCGCCGCTCGCGGTGCTGGTGGACATCGACGAGGTCTTCTACCACTGCTCGAAGGCGTTCCTGCGCAGCTCGCTGTGGAAGCCGGAGGGCTGGCAGCCCGACGCGGCGCCGTCCCGGGCGCGGATCGCGCACGGGCAGGACCGCAAGGACGAGGACCTCGCGGCGCTCGAGGAGTACTACGGCCCCGGTTACGGACTCCAGCGCCTCTACGGCTGACGTCGCGCCCGGGGCCGTCGCGTACGGCCGCGCCCTCAGTTGTGGCTGTGCAGCACCGCGTTGAGGCCGCCCCACGAGCCGGTGCGCTGGAGCACCTCGACCTTGCCCGTGGTGGAGTTGCGGCGGAAGAGCAGGTTGTCCGCGCCGGACAGTTCGACGGCCTTGACGATCTGGCCGTCGGGCAGCGTCACCCGGGTGCCGGCGGTGACGTAGAGGCCGGCCTCGACGACGCAGTCGTCGCCGAGCGCGATTCCCAGGCCCGACTCGGCGCCGAGCAGGCAGCGTTCGCCGACCGAGACGATCTGCGTACCGCCGCCGGACAGCGTGCCCATGATGGACGCGCCGCCGCCGACGTCGGAGCCGTCGCCGATCACCACGCCCTGCGAGATACGGCCCTCGACCATGGAGGTGCCCAGCGTGCCCGCGTTGAAGTTGCAGAAGCCCTCGTGCATGACCGTGGTGCCCTCGGCGAGGTGCGCGCCGAGCCGCACCCGGCCGGCGTCGGCGATACGCACGCCGGAAGGGGCGACGTAGTCCGTCATGCGGGGGAACTTGTCGACGCCGTACACGGCCAGGTGCAGGCCCTCGGCGCGGGCGGCGAGGCGGGCGGCGGCCAGGTTCGGCACCGGGACCGGGCCGATCGAGGTCCAGGCGACGTTCGCCAGCACGCCGAACAGGCCTTCCAGGTTCTGCTGGTTCGGGCGGACCAGGCGGTGGCTGAGCAGGTGCAGCCGCAGGTACGCGTCGTGCGCGTCGAGCGGCTTGTCGTCGGTGGAGGCGATGGCGGTCCTGACGGCGACCACCTCGACGCCGCGGCGCGGGTCGGGACCCAGCGCGGCGGGAGCAGCGCTTCCCAGGGCCTGCGCGGCCTCCTCCGCGGTCAGCCGCACGGTGCCCGCGGGGCCCGGCTCCGCGGTGAGCTGCGGGGCGGGGTACCAGGTGTCGAGCACGGTGCCGTCGTCGGCGACGGTGGCAAGTCCGACGCCGATGGCGCCGGAGGCACGGGAGTCATTCATACGGATGACGCTAACGCGTCGTCGTCGGATGCGCGCACCCGGCCCGCCGCGGCCGCGGTGCCCCGGCCGCCACGCCCGTCCGCTCAGCCCGCGGCGGGGCCGAAGCGGCGGCGGTAGGAGGACGGGGACAGGCCGGTGGCGCGGTGCAGGACCGCGCGCAGGTTCGCCGCGGTGCCCAGGCCGCTGGCGCGGGCGACGAGGTCGAGCCGGGATTCGCCGCGTTCGATGAGGCGGCAGGCCAGGGCGGCGCGTTCGCCGGTGAGCCAGGCCAGCGGGGTGGTGCCGAGCTGCGCGCGGAAGCGGCGGTGCACGGTGGCGGGGCTGACCGCCGCGCGGGCGGCCAGGTCCGAGACCGTCAGGGGGGTGTCGAGCCTTTCCAGCGCCCAGGCAAGGACCGGCCCGAGGGATTCGTCGCGCAGGTCGGGCACCGGCCGCTCCACGAACTGCCGCTGGCCGCCGTCCCGGTGGCCGGGGAAGACCAGGCGCCTGCTGACCGAGTTGGCGACCTCGGCGCCGTGGTCGCGGCGGACGACGTGCAGCCCGAGGTCGAGCGCGGCCGCGCTGCCCGCGGCGGTGAGGATGTCCCCGTCGTCCACGTAGAGCACGTCGGGTTCCAGCCGTACGGCCGGGTAGCGGGTCCTGAAGTCGTCGGCCCACTGCCAGTGGGCGGTGGCGCGGCGCCCGTCGAGCACGCCGGCCTCCGCCAGGGTGAAGGCGCCGCTGCAGAAGCCGATGAGGCGGGCGCCGCGCCGGTGCGCCCGCCGGATCGCGTCGAGTACGGCGGCGGGTCGCGGCACGTCGACGTCGGGCCGGTTGGGGACGATCAGCGTGTCCGCGGTGTCCGCGGCCTCGAGGCCCGGGACGGCGCCGAGGGTGAAGAAGCCGTCCCGCATCCGGGTGCGGGGGCGCGCCGCGCAGAGGGTGAAGTCGTAGAGGTCGCGACCGAGCTCCGGCCGGCGCAGGCCGAAGACCTCGATGGCGCAGCTCAGCTCGAAGGGGTTGGAGTTGTCGTCGACCACGACCACGACCCGGTGCAAGGATTCTTGCGGCATGTGCAATTCCTAGCACTCCCGCAGCGCCGGCGGACCGGGTCAGGATGAACCATGAGCAACGAACCGACAGTCCTCGCCACCGCCCTGGCCTCCTTCGACGACCTGTGGAGCCCGCGCATCGTCACCCGCGTCAACGACTACGACGTGCGGGTCGCCAAGGTCGCGGGCGAGCACGTGTGGCACGCCCACGACGACACCGACGAGTTCTTCCTGGTACTCGACGGCGAGCTGCACATCGCGCTGCGCGAGCCGGCAGGCGAGCGTACGGTGCTGCTCCCCCGCGGCTCGGTCTTCACCGTCCCCCGGGGCACCGAGCACCGGCCCTCGTCACCGTCGGGCGCCTCGATCCTGGTCTTCGAGCCGACCGGCACGCTGTCGGTCGGCGACCGCCACGAGGAGGTCCCCGACCACGTGGACGCCACCACGGGCCACGCGCTGGACGGCTGAGCGGTCAGTACTGCGGCTCAGGCGGCGCGGCCTGCCACGCGGCCGCCTCCGCGGGGCCCGCGCCGAGGACGGCGCAGCGCAGCCAGTGCTCACCCGGCGGGAGGTGGGCCAGCAGGGTCGGCAGGGCGGTGCGCCGGGCCAGCACGTTGGTGCCGGGCAGCGCCTCGATCACGCGGCCCTGCCGGGCGGCGTCGGGCCCGAGGTCGAGCAGCCCGCTGAGGTCGCCGCCCGCGCCGACCGCGAGCGCGCGCCCGGCGTCCTCCTCCCGGGCGCCGAGGCCGCCCTCGCGGTCGACGGCGAAGCCGCCCTCCGCGGTGTGCAGCGCCCGGCCGGTGCGGATGCGGTGGGTGCGCAGGTGCCAGGGCGCGGCCGCGGACAGCCAGGTGGTGATCTCCACGTCGGCCCACGGCCGCCAGGTGCTGCGGACCGTGCCGTCGTCCTCGATCCCTTCCTTGGCGCCGTCCGCGCCCGAGGCGGCCGGGTCCTCGCAGGTCTCGCGCACCCGGAAGTGCACCGGCTCGCCCTCGTCGTCGCTGACGGCGAGCACCGAGTCGTACGCCCCGTGGACCAGGCCGAGTTCACCGGCCGGCAGGCTGAAGCCGAAGCGGGTGGAGTAGGCGAACTTCGCGTACTTGGCGGGCCCGCCGCGCGCCCAGGTGTTGTGCTGGCGCCCGCTGAGCAGGGTGACGTCGCCGCCGGAGCGCAGCAGGACGGCCCCTGCGGGCGGCTGCACGAGGGTGTCGGGCAGGTCGGGCAGCGGCTGCTCCCGCGCGGTCCAGAAGCGGTGGCTCTCGGGCAGCGCGAGCGGCAGGAAGGCCTTCATCGCCCAGTACGGGGAGGCGGGCCCGTTGTACTGCTCGGCTACGGCGGGCTGCGGGTAGCCGTAGCCGATGGTCAGCAGCCCCTCGGGCGAGGTCGACGCCGAGCGGTCGCGCCACCAGCGCAGGTGTCGCATCAGCAGGCCCTTGACCTCGCCCGCGGGCAGCGCGTCGACGTCGGCGTAGCCGAGGGCGCCCCAGAAGGAGCCCTGCGCGAAGCGGTAGATGAGGCTGCGCCCGTAGGGCACGGCGGAGCCGTCGTCGGCGAACCAGTGCCGGAAGCCGAGGGCGAACTCTCCTGCCCGCTGCCGGAAGCGGGCGCTGCGCCGCGGGTCCTCGTCGCCGGCCAGCGCGGCGTAGATCAGGCCGTAGAAGTGCATGGCCCAGGGGATGTAGTAGTCGCGCTGCTCGGTGGGGCCGTCGCTGTACCAGCCGTCGGCGAGCGCGTAGGTCTCCAGCCGGTCGAGGCGCGCGTGCCGGGCCTCGCGGTCGTGGGCGTAGCCGACCCGGTCAAGGCCGAGGGAGACCATGACGGGGAAGAAGTTCCAGTTGTTCTCGGGGGTGCGGGCGTCGAGGAAGCGGGCCAGCCAGGCGCCTGCCCGGTCCTTCTGCTCGCCGCTGAGCGGGTCCCAGAGCTTGTCCGGCGCCAGCGCCAGCGCGAAGCCGAGGGCGGCGGACTCGACGGTGCGCTGGTCGATGCCCTCGGGGGCGCCCCAGTATTCGGGGTGCGCGGGGTCGGTGCCGGCGGCCAGGCCGCGCGCCCACAGGTCCCAGTGCGCGAAGTCGCCGCCGCCGGCCGCCAGCGGGGCGAGGCCCCACAGCGGGCGGGCGTATCCCTCCAGGTCGGCCGCGGTGTCGTCGTGGTGGGCGATGTTGACGCCGAGCCGGATCCGGGCGCCGCCCTGGCTCGCGTACGGGGGCAGCGCGTCGGCCAGCCCCGTCGCGTAGGCCCGCATCTCCTCGCGTGCGGTCGTGCCGCCGCCTGGTGCCGCCGAGGTCATGCGGACCGCCCTCCGGTTGATGTTGCGACAACTTTCGCAACTTCGGCGGATGCCGTCAACGGCCGTCCGCGGACGGGCACCTGCGGCTCATGGACCCGGGCATGACGAAGGGGCGCGGTCTCCCGCGCCCCTGGCAGTGCTCGCCCCCGTCCGCGGGGGCGGCGCTCAGACGTTGAAGCCGAGCGCGCGAAGCTGCTCGCGTCCGTCGTCGGTGATCTTGTCGGGGCCCCACGGCGGCATCCAGACCCAGTTGATCTTGAGGGCGCTGACGATGCCCTCGGTCGCGGTCTGCGCCTGCTCCTCGATCACGTCGGTGAGCGGGCACGCGGCCGAGGTGAGGGTCATGTCCAGGGTGGCCACGTTCGTGTCGTCGACGTGGATGCCGTAGATCAGGCCCAGGTTGACGACGTCGATGCCCAGTTCGGGGTCGACCACGTCGTAGAGCGCCTCGCGGATCTCTTCCTCGGAGGCCGGCTTGAGAGCGACCTCTGTGCTGTCAGTCATGCGGTCTCCTCGGGTGTGGTGCCGGACAGCGCCTTCGCCGTCGCGTCCTTCCATGCCATCCAGCTCAGCAGCGCGCACTTGACCCGCGCCGGGTACTTCGAGACGCCGGCGAACGCGACGGCGTCCTCCAGCACCTCCTCCATCGCCTCGTCGGGCTCGATCCGGCCGCGGGACTGCATCAGCTCCAGGAAGGTCTCCTGGATCTTCTGCGCGTCCGCGACGTCCTTGCCGACCAGCAGGTCGTTGAGGACCGAGGCGCTGGCCTGGCTGATCGAACAGCCCTGGCCCTCGTACGACACGTCGCCGATCACGCCGCCGTCGAGCCGCACCCGCAGGGTGATCTCGTCACCGCAGGTGGGGTTGACGTGGTGCACCTCGGCCTGGCCGTCCCGCAGGCCGCGCCCGTGCGGGTGCTTGTAGTGGTCCAGGATCACGTCCTGGTACATCGAGTCGAGCTTCACAGCAGCACCACCATCACCCGAAGAAGTTCCTGACCTGCTCAAGCCCCTCGGCCAGGGCGTCGACCTCGGCAGGGGTTGAATACAGATAGAACGACGCCCGCGTGGTCGCAGGAATTCCGTACCTCAGGCACACGGGACGGGCGCAGTGGTGGCCCACCCGGACCGCGATGCCCTGCTCGTCGAGCACCTGGCCGACGTCGTGCGGGTGGATGTCACCCAGCACGAAGGAGATCGCCGCCGCCCGGTCCTGCGCGGTCGTCGGGCCGATGATCCGCAGGTCGGGGACCTGGAGCAGCCTTTCGAGCGCGTATTCGGTCAGCGCGTGCTCATGCGCGGCGATCTTGTCCATGCCGATCGCCGACAGGTAGTCCACGGCCGCGCCCAGCCCGACCGCCTGGGCGATCGGCGGGGTGCCCGCCTCGAACTTGTGCGGCGCCGGGGCGTAGGTGGAGGAGTGCATCGAGACCGTCTCGATCATCTCGCCGCCGCCGAGGAAGGGCGGCAGGTCCTCCAGCAGTTCCTGGCGGCCCCACAGCACCCCGATGCCGGTCGGGCCGACCATCTTGTGGCCGGTGAAGGCCACGAAGTCGGCGCCGAGCGCCTGCACGTCGAGCGCGGTGTGCGGGGCGGCCTGCGAGGCGTCGATCAGCACCAGGGCGCCGACGTCCTGGGCGCGGCGCACGATGGCCTCGACCGGGTTGACGGTGCCGAGGATGTTGGACACCAGCACGAAGGAGACGATCTTCGTCTTCTCGGTGATGACCTGCTCGATGTCGGAGAGGTCGAGCCGGAAGTCGTCGGTGAGCCCGAACCACTTCAGCGTCGCACCGGTGCGCTGCGAGAGCAGCTGCCACGGCACGATGTTGGAGTGGTGCTCCATCTCGGTGATGACGATCTCGGTGTCGCGGTCCACCCGGTAGGGCTCGTCGGCCCAGCCGAGCATGTTCGCCACCAGGTTCAGCGACTCCGACGCGTTCTTGGTGAAGATCACCTCGTCGCGGCTGGGCGCGTTGATGAAGGCGGCCACCTTGTCGCGGGCGCCCTCGTACAGCGCGGTGGCCTCCTCGGCGAGCACGTGCACACCGCGGTGGACGTTGGCGTTGGAGCGCTCGTAGTACGAGTTGAGCGTGTCGAGCACCTGGCGCGGCTTCTGCGAGGTCGCCGCGTTGTCCAGGTACACCAGCTTCCTGCCGTCGTGGACCACCCGGTCCAGGGCCGGGAAGTCCTTGCGGATCGCCTCGGTGTCGAGGAGGCCGGGGAAGACCCGGCCTGCCGACGGGCTCACTGTCACGCGGAGCCGCCCTTCACATAGGACTCGTAGCCCTCTTCCTCCAGCTTGTCGGCCAGCTCGGCACCACCGGACTCGGCGATCCGGCCGGCTGCGAAGACATGGACGAAGTCGGGCTTGATGTACCGCAGGATGCGCGTGTAGTGGGTGATCAGCAGGGTGCCGACCTCGCCGCCCTCGCGGACCCGGTTGACGCCCTCGGAGACCACGCGCAGCGCGTCCACGTCGAGACCGGAGTCGGTCTCGTCGAGGATCGCGATGTGCGGCTTGAGCAGTTCGAGCTGCAGGATCTCGTGCCGCTTCTTCTCACCGCCGGAGAAGCCCTCGTTGACGTTGCGCTCGGCGAAGGAGGGGTCCATGTTCAGCCGCTCCATGGCCTCCCTGACCTCCTTCACCCAGGTGCGCAGCTTGGGGGCCTCGCCGCGGATGGCGGTGGCGGAGGTCCGCAGGAAGTTGGAGACGGAGACGCCGGGCACCTCGACCGGGTACTGCATGGCGAGGAAGAGGCCGGCCCGCGCGCGCTCGTCGACGGTCATCGCGAGCACGTCCTCACCGTCGAGGGTGACGGTGCCGCCGGTGACGGTGTACTTGGGGTGCCCGGCCAGCGAGTAGGCGAGGGTGGACTTGCCGGAGCCGTTGGGGCCCATGATGGCGTGGGTCTCGCCCTGCTTCACGGTCAGGTCGACGCCCTTGAGGATCTCCTTGGTGGAGTTGTCGGCTTCGACGGTGACGTGCAGGTCGTTGATTTCAAGCGTTGCCATGGGTGACTCAGGACTCCTGGGTGACGGAGACGAGCACGTCGTCCCCAACGATCTTGACGGGGTATACGGGGACGGGCCGCGTGGCGGGCAGCCCGGACGGCTTGCCGGTGCGCAGGTCGAAGCTCGACCCGTGCAGCCAGCACTCGATCTGGCAGTCCTCGACCTCGCCCTCGGAGAGCGAGACGTTGGCGTGCGAGCAGATGTCGTTGATCGCGAAGACATCGCCCGAGGTACGGACCACGGAGACCGGCACACCGTCGATCTCGACCCGGTGCGGGGTGTCCTCCGCCAGGTCGCCGAGCGCGCAGACGCGTACGTACGAGTCGGTGGTGGTCATCCGACGGACGCCTCCAGTTCGGCGTCGATCTTGGCCATCAGCCGCTCCTCGAGGTCGGCGACGCCGATCTGCTGCACCAGCTCGCCGAAGAAGCCGCGGACCACCAGGCGCCGGGCCTCGTCGCCGCGGATGCCGCGGGACTGCAGGTAGAACAGCTGCTCGTCCTCGAAGCGGCCGGTCGCCGAGGCGTGGCCCGCGCCGACGATCTCGCCGGTCTCGATCTCCAGGTTCGGCACCGAGTCGACCCGGGCGCCGTCGGTGAGGACGAGGTTGCGGTTCAGCTCGTAGGTGTCGGTGCCCTCGGCCTCGGCCCTGATGAGCACGTCGCCGATCCACACCGCGTGGGCGTCCTGGCCCTGGAGCGCGCCCTTGTAGGCCACGTTGGACCGGCAGTGCGGGGTGTCGTGGTCGATGAAGAGCCGGTGCTCCTGGTGCTGGCCCTCGTCGGTGAAGTACAGGCCGTACAGCTCCGCCTCGCCGCCGGGGGCGCCGTAGACCACCCTCGGGTGCAGCCGCACCAGGTCGCCGCCGAGCGTGACGACCACCGACTTGAAGGTGGCGTCGCGGCCGATCAGCGCGGTGTGCTGGCCGACGTGCACGGCGTTGTCGTCCCAGTCCTGGACCGAGACCACGGTGAGCTTGGCACCGTCGCCGATCAGGTACTCGACGTTGGCGGCCATCGTGGTCTCACCGGTGTGGTCGATGACGACGACGGCCTCGGCGAAGGCTCCGACCTCGATGACCTGGTGGCCGTAGACCGTGCCGCCGTCGCCGTGGATGGCGATCCTGACCGGCTCGGTCAGGATCGACTCCTTGGGGATGCTGATGACCGAGGCCTTCTCGAAGGAGCTGAACGCCTGGGCGGCGACCCGGTCGACCGGCTTGCCCGCCCTGCCGAGCCGCGGGTCGGTGCGGTCCACGGTCTGCACCGTGACACCGTCCGGCGCGGCCACCTCGACGCGCAGGCCACCGGTGGCCTCGGCGGTGCCGTCGTGCAGGCCGCGCAGCCGCTCCAGCGGAGTGAAGCGCCACTCCTCCTCGCGGCCGTGCGGCACCGGGAAGTCGGCCACGTCATAGGACGGGGCCGCGCTGACCCGGGCGTCGGCGGGCTGTCCCACCGTGATGGCACCGTCCGTGGTGCTGCCCGCAGGGGTGTTGTCAGCCATGGCTTGTCGTACAGCTCTCTCTCATTGTGTTCGCTCGCCTCCGGTCGCTCGGATCCGGTGTCGACGGTCGATCGTGCTCGATCCCCTCGTTCCTCGGGGACCTCCGCGCGTTCTCCCTTTCGACACCGGCGCGACCTTCGGCTCGCTCACCGGTGGAACCCGGGGGTAGGGGGCGGACGGGGTGATGGGGGGCCGTGTCAGCCGACGGCGCCTTCCATCTGCAGCTCGATCAGCCGGTTGAGCTCCAGGGCGTACTCCATCGGCAGTTCCTTGGCGATCGGCTCGACGAAGCCGCGCACGATCATCGCCATCGCCTCGAACTCGGTCATGCCGCGGCTCATCAGGTAGAAGAGCTGGTCGTCCGAGACCTTGGAGACGGTCGCCTCGTGGCCCATGGACACGTCGTCCTCGCGCACGTCCACGTACGGGTACGTGTCGGAGCGGGAGACCGTGTCGATCAGCAGCGCGTCGCACAGCACGTTCGACTTCGATCCGGCCGAGCCCTCGCCGATCTCGATCAGACCGCGGTAGGAGGTACGGCCGCCGCCCCGGGCCACCGACTTGGAGACGATGTTCGACGAGGTGTTCGGCGCCATGTGCACCATCTTGGCGCCGGCGTCCTGGTGCTGGCCCTCGCCGGCGAAGGCGATGGACAGCGTCTCGCCCTTGGCGTGCTCGCCCATCAGGTAGACCGCCGGGTACTTCATGGTGACCTTGGAGCCGATGTTGCCGTCGACCCACTCCATGGTGGCGCCCTCGTAGGCGACGGCGCGCTTGGTCACCAGGTTGTAGACGTTGTTCGACCAGTTCTGGATCGTCGTGTAGCGGCAGCGGCCGCCCTTCTTCACGATGATCTCCACGACCGCCGAGTGCAGCGAGTCGGACTTGTAGATCGGCGCGGTGCAGCCCTCGACGTAGTGGACGTACGCGTCCTCGTCGACGATGATCAGCGTCCGCTCGAACTGGCCCATGTTCTCGGTGTTGATCCGGAAGTAGGCCTGCAGCGGGATGTCGACGTGCACGCCCTTCGGCACGTAGATGAACGAGCCGCCGGACCACACCGCCGTGTTCAGCGAGGCGAACTTGTTGTCGCCGGCCGGGATGACCGTGCCGTAGTACTCCTGGAACAGCTCGGGGTGCTCGCGCAGCGCGGTGTCGGTGTCGAGGAAGATGACGCCCTGCTCCTCCAGGTCCTCGCGGATCTGGTGGTAGACGACCTCGGACTCGTACTGGGCCGCGACACCGGCGACCAGCCGCTGCTTCTCGGCCTCGGGGATGCCGAGCTTGTCGTAGGTGTTCTTGATGTCCTCGGGCAGGTCCTCCCAGGACTCCGCCTGCTTCTCCGTCGACCGCACGAAGTACTTGATGTTGTCGAAGTCGATGCCGGACAGGTCCGAGCCCCAGGTCGGCATGGGCTTCTTGCCGAACAGCCGCAGACCCTTGAGCCGGAGCTTGAGCATCCACTCGGGCTCGGACTTCTTCGCGGAGATGTCACGGACGACGGCCTCGGACAGGCCGCGCTGTGCGGCCGCGCCCGCGACGTCGGAGTCGGCCCAGCCGTACTCGTACGTGCCGATGCCTTCGAGCTCCGGGTGAGTGGTCTCCGTGGGAGCAGTCATGCGGGGTTCCTCCCGGACGTGCTGGCAGATGCCTGGTCGGTGGTCTGGGTCTGATCGGGTCGAGCCGGCCGAACGGTCTGATCGGGACCGGTCGGGTGCGGGGCCTGCGGCACGAAGGTGGTGCACACGCCGTCGCCGTGCGCGATGGTGGCCAACCGCTGGACATGTGTCCCGAGCAGGCGGGAGAAGACCTCGGCCTCCGCCTCGCACAGCTCGGGGAACTGTTCGGCCGTATGGGCGACCGGGCAGTGGTGCTGGCACAGCTGCTCACCGGCGGAACCGGGGGCGCTGCGGGTGGTGGCAGCGTACCCGTCGGCGGACAGCGCACGGGCGAGTGCCCGGGTGCGGTCCTCCGGGGCCGCCGCGTCCACAATCGCACGGTAGCGCTCCGCCTGCCCCGCGACGCGGGCACGGGCGAAGGCCGAAACCGCGGCCTGGCCGTCCTGCCCGCCTCCGGCGGACTCGGCGATCCAGCGCAGCGCGTCGGCGGCGAGTACGTCGTAGGCCTGGTCAAACGCGTCCCGGCCGCAGTCGGTGAGTGCGAAGACCTTGGCGGGTCTGCCGCGGCCGCGGTGGCCGTAGACCCGCTGGTCGCGGGGCTCCACCACATTCTCAGCCGCGAGCGCGTCCAGATGGCGGCGGACGGCGGCCTGGGTCAGGCCGAGCCGCTGCGCCAGGTCGGCCGCGGTGGACGGTCCGTGGTCCAGGATGGATCGGGCGACCCGGTTGCGGGTGCGCCGCTCCCCGGTCGTCTGCTCCTCCGCCGCCCCCTGAGCGGCACCACCGACGTATTTCACAACCCCATTGTTGCGTAATTCATCAGAGCCAAGCAAGCCGCTCCGCTGCCGGGCACGGTGTGCTGCATCACTTAGGGTCACCTAATTCCGCCCTGCCGCCGAAACGCCCGTCCCGGCTCCCTAGACTCGTCCGCATGCGAAACGAGCCCGCCGTCGAGGTGACCGGTCTGGTCAAGCGGTACGGGACCAGGACCGCGGTCGACGGCCTCGACCTGGCCGTGCCCCGAGGCAGCGTCACCGCCGTGCTCGGCCCCAACGGCGCGGGCAAGACCACCACCGTCGAGGTCTGCGAGGGCTACCGGCGCCCCGACGGCGGCTCCGTACGGGTGCTCGGGCTCGACCCCGTCACCCAGGGCGCGGCGCTGCGGCCCAGGATCGGCGTGATGCTCCAGGCCGGCGGCGTCTACCCGGGCGCGCACGCCGAGGAGATGCTGCGGCACACCGCCGCGCTGCACGCCCACCCCATCGACCCGGCGCTGCTCATGGAGCGCCTCGGCCTGGAATCCTGCGGCCGCACGACCTACCGGCGGCTGTCCGGCGGGCAGCAGCAGCGGCTCGCGCTGGCCATGGCCGTGGTGGGCCGCCCCGAACTGGTCTTCCTCGACGAGCCGACCGCGGGCCTTGACCCGCAGGCCAGGCACGCCACCTGGGACCTGGTGCGCGAGCTGCGCGCCGACGGCGCCACCGTGGTGCTGACCACCCACTTCATGGACGAGGCCGAACAGCTCGCCGACCAGGTGGTGATCATCGACGGCGGCCGGTCGATAGCCCGCGGCACCCCCGAGGAGCTGTGCCGCGGCGGCGCCGAGGGCACCCTGCGCTTCTCCGGCCGCCCCGGCCTCGACCTGGCGTCCCTGCTCAAGGCGCTGCCCGCGGACAGCGCCGCCGCCGAGCTCGGGCCCGGCAGCTACCGCATCGAGGGCAAGATCGACCCGCAGCTGCTGGCCACCGTCACCTCCTGGTGCGCCCAGCACGGCGTGCTGCCCGACCGGCTCTCGGTGGAGCGCCGCACCCTGGAGGACGTCTTCTTGGAACTGACCGGCAGGGAGCTGCGCGGATGACCGCCACCACGGGCACCACCACGGGGACGGCGTACGCGGCCGGCTCCTTCACACCTGCGCCGGGCGCCGCCCGCACCGCCGCGATGATCCGCGCGCAGGCCGTGCTGGAGACGAAGATGCTGCTGCGCAACGGCGAGCAGCTGCTGCTGACCGTGGTGATCCCGGCCCTGCTGCTCGTCGTCTTCAGCGGCGTCGACATCGTGGACACCGGCGCGGGCAAGTCGGTGGACTTCCTGACCCCCGGCATCCTGGCACTCGCCGTACTTTCCACCGCCTTCACCGGGCAGGCCATCGCGACCGGCTTCGAGCGCCGCTACGGGGTGCTCAAGCGGCTGGGCGCCTCGCCGCTGCCGCGCTGGGCGCTGCTGGCCGCCAAGACCTGCTCCGTGCTGGTCACCGAGCTGCTGCAGATCGCCCTGCTGACGGTGATCGCCTTCGCGCTCGGCTGGTCGCCGCACGGCAACCCGCTGGCCGTACTGGTCCTGCTGCTGCTCGGCACCGCAGCCTTCTCCGGGCTCGGGCTGCTGATGGCCGGCACCCTCAAGGCCGAGGCGACGCTCGCCGCGGCCAACCTGGTCTTCCTGCTGCTGCTCGTCGGCGGCGGGGTGATCGTGCCGATGGACAAGTTCTCCGGGCCGGTACGGTCCGTGCTGGAGCTGCTGCCGGTCTCCGCGCTGTCCGACGGCCTGCGCGACGTGCTGCAGCACGGCGCCGCGATGCCCTGGAGCGACCTGGGCATCCTCGCGGTGTGGGCGGCGTTCGGGCTGGCCGCGGCAGGCCGGTTCTTCCGCTGGGAGTAACCGGGGGCGCCCGGAAAAGCCGCCCGGGGCACCCTCGTGAAAACGCGCACAAGGGCGGCGCCTACCATGTGTCCGTGCCGAAGCTGCCCGAAATCGCGCGAAACCCTCTCGCCTTCATCGCCGCCCGGTGGACGCCGGACCCCGTGACGGTCCGCCGCGCGACGCTCGCCGCCCTGGCGATGTCGGTGGTCATCGTGATCACCGGCGGCGCGGTCCGGCTGACCGCCTCCGGGCTCGGCTGCCCCACCTGGCCCACCTGCAGCGGCGACAGCCTGCTCGGCACCCGCGAGATGGGCGTCCACCACGCGATCGAGATCAGCAACCGCATGCTGACCTACGTCCTGTGCGCCGCCGTCGGCTGGGCGATCATCGCGATCCGGGCGATGCAGCCGCGCCGCACCGGCCTGTACCGGCTGGCCTGGGCCCAGTTCTGGGTCGTGGTGGGCAACGCCGTGTGGGGCGGCCTCACCGTGCTGACCAAGCTCAACCCCTACGTGGTCTCGCTGCACTTCCTGCTCTCCGCGGCCCTGATCACCGTCGCCGTGCTGACCTGGCAGCGGGTGGCCGAGGGCGACGCCCCGCCCCGGCCGCTGGTCGGCAAGCCGGTGCGCCAGCTCGGGCAGCTGCTCGCCGCCGCCGCGGCGGTGCTGATCGTGGTGGGCACCCTGGTCACCGGGGCCGGCCCGCACCCGGGGGACTCCAGCACCGCGTACAAGATGCAGCGCATCGAGGTCGACTGGCGCACCATCGCCCAGCTGCACGCCGACTTCGCCTGGGTGGTCGTCGGGCTGACCGTCGCGCTGTGGTTCGTCCTGCGCGCCGTGGACGCGCCGCCCGGCCCGCAGCGCAGGTCCCTTGAGCTGTTCTGCGTGCTGATGGGGCAGGGCGTCATCGGCTACGTCCAGTACTTCACCCACCTGCCCGCGGCGCTGGTGGACCTGCACATGTTCGGCGCCTGCCTGGTGTGGATCGCGACCCTGCGGGTGCTGCTGGCCTTCAGGGAGCGGCCGGCGGCCGGCCCCGACACCCCGTCAGCGGCCGCCCAGGAGCGGGCCGGCCTGGTCAGGCAGCCGGTAGACGCGGCGCGCGTTCCGCTCGCCGACCAGGGCGGCGACCCGCTGCCCGTCCGCCGCTGACCACTCCCCCGCAGCGACCCGCTCGCCGACCAGCCGGTCCATCGCCGCCAGGAAGCCGCGCGAGCCGGCGACGTACAGCTCCGGCAGCCCGACCGCGGCGCCCGCGTACAGGACCTTCCCGAAAGGCGCGCGGGACAGCACCGCCGCCGGATCGGTGCCGATCGCCAGGTAGACGTGCGGAAGGTCGGCGGCCAGCCGGGCCGCCGCGCTCTCGTGCACGGGCCCCGGCAGCAGCACCACATCCGTGCCGAGGCCTTCCGTGGCCCGCAGGAAACCCGCCACCGCGGCGGGACCCGGCCCGTCCTGGCGGTGCCGCAGCACCAGCGGCAGACCTGCCGCCACCGCGTGCCACAGCAGGTGGCGCACCAGCACCGGGCCCGCGGGGCGCTCGCCCACCCGCCGGGTCGCCAGCCAGTGCGCGGCCGCGTACCGCACCTCCACCGGCCCCGGCGGCCCGTGCGCGGCCCCGGAGCCGTCCGCCAGCGGCCCCGCCGCACAGGAGAAGCCCACGGCGCTGAGCGCGGCGCCGTGCACGGACTCCGCGAGATTGGCCAGAAATCCGTCCACCGTGCCCGAGGTGTCGGCCACCTGCTGGGCCAGCGGTTCCAGCCGCACGATCTCGTACGCCGCCGCGCCGCCCGCCGCGCCCAGCTCCTTGGGCGGCGTCAGATCGCCGGGTTCACCGGTGTCGACCAGGTACGAGCGGATGCCGGTGCCGCGCAGCAGCAGCCGGGCCGCCTCGTACGCGCCGAGCTCGCGGCGGCGGGCCAGATAGCGCGCCGGGGCGCAGTGCGGCTCAAGGCCCAGCAGCGGCGGGCACCAGCGGCGCACCGCGAAACCGGCGGGACTGTCGAACAGCGTCGTACGCGGCGCCGCCGCACCGGGCAGCCGGGCCTCGAAGGCGCCGATGCCCAGATCGCCCGGGAGCACCCCGTGGCAATACGCGTCCACCAGGTGTCCCCGTGCCCCGGCCATCCGCCGCCCCTCCCGCCACCCTGCGTCCGTCACGACCCTGCCATGGTCCTAACGGTGAGCGGCGGCGTCAGGTGTTGGGCCTGCCACCGATCTGAATTCCGGCCATCCGCCGCCACTCGTACGGCCCTGTGCCGACCTGGGCGGCCAACTCCCCGCCGAACTCCTCGTGGACGGTCAGCTCCGCCGAGGCGGCTGCCGCCTCGGCGACGGCGTAGGTCGGGGCGACGAGGTCGCCCCACTGGCCGTCCTTGCCGACCAGCACCAGGCGCGCTCCGCGCCGGCCGAGGTATTCGACGCAGGCGTCGGCTCCTCCGTGCCTGTGCGCGAACGCCCGCGCCTGCCGCCCGAGCCGGCCGACCCTGCGTGCCTCACTCTTCTCGCTCATACCCCGCACATTACCTGCCAGTAGCCCTCCCCGACCAAGAACCCGCGCGCGGGCCAGGGGTGCACATGCCTCGTGCGGCGCCAACCCTGGGGTGCCCCTTGCGGAAGGGGGTACCCCCAGGGGCGCTGGGGGTACCCCCGCGAAGCTCGCAGTTCTCCCCCAGAGCCTCGCCTGCGGGCACCCCCACGCACCCCTTGAAGGGCGCCCTTGCGGAAGAGGGCAACCATAGGGGCGCGGGGAACGGCGCGCGCAACCGGCCACCGGCGGGTGGTCCGTGTGCGACAGCAACAGCCCCTTTGGGCCGGAGACGACCCGCGCCCCCAGTGGGGGCTTGTCGCGCAGTTCCCCGCGCCCCTGGGGTGGTGGCGGTGTCGTCCACACGACGGCCATACGTGGCTTGTCCGCTCCGTTCTCCCCAGAGCTTCGCCCGGGGGTACCCCTTGCGGAAGAGGGCAACCCCCAGGGGCGCTGGGGGTACCCCAGGCGAAGCCCTGGGGGCGGAACGGCGCGCGCAACCGGCCACCGGCGGGTGGTCCGGGTGCGACAGCAACAGCCCCTTCGGGGCGGTGACGACCCGCGCCCCGGTGGGGGCTGGTCGCGCCGTTCTCCCCCAGGGCTGCGCCTGGAGGGCGCCCCCACGCGCCCCTGAAGGGGTGACCGTTCGTCGCCAAGAGAGCAAGCCCTCCCCGGCCAAGGGCGTTGTGCGGCCCCTCCGCCAGGAGGGTGCCCTCCAGGGGCGCTGGGCCCCGCGTGGCGGCGCGTACGGGGCCGCCCGCACCGCGCCCGTCGGCGGAGGACTGCGCGTGGGGGCCGCCCCCCCCGAATCCCCGAAAAGCCGCCCGCAGGGACTAGTGGAGGAAGGGGTCCACGGCCACGGCGACAAAGAGCAGCGTGGCGTAGGTGATCGACCAGTGGAAGAGCCGCATCTCCTTGAGCTTGGGACCGGTCACCCCGGCCTTGGCCCGGGAGTGCAGCCCGTGCGCCTCCTTGAGCCAGAAGCCGCCGAGCACCGCCGCGACCAGCGGGTAGAACCAGGACGTCTCGCCCAGCGGCCACCACAGGGTCATGGAGGTCAGGACCATCACCCAGCTGTAGAGGACGATCTGCCGGGCCACCACCTGGTTGCCCGCGACCACCGGGAGCATCGGCACCCCGACCCGCTCGTAGTCGTCCTTGACCTTCATCGACAGCGGCCAGTAGTGCGGCGGCGTCCAGAAGAAGAGGACCAGGAAGAGCACGAAGGGCGCCCAGGCCAGTTCGTTGCGCACCGCGGACCAGCCGATGAAGACCTGGAGGCAGCCGGCGACACCGCCCCAGACGATGTTCTGGGAGGTGCGGCGCTTGAGGCCGAGGGTGTAGACGAAGACGTAGTAGAGGATCGCGGTGAGCGACAGTCCCGCGGACAGCGGGTTGACGAGCACCGCGAACCACACCGTGGACGCCACGGAGAGGGTGATGCCGAAGACCAGGCCCTCGCGGGGCGAGACCAGGCCGGTGACGAGCGGCCGCTGCTCCGTACGGTGCATCAGCGCGTCGATGTCGCGGTCGATGTACATGTTGAGCGCGTTGGCGCCGCCGGCGGACAGGTAGCCGCCGACCACGGTCGCGAGCACCAGCCACAGGTCGGGCACGCCGCCTGCCGCGAGGAACATCACCGGAACCGTCGTGATGAGCAGCAGCTCGATGATCCGCGGCTTGGTCAGTGCCACGAACCCCATGACACGGGCCTGCAGCGGCCGATGACCTGAGCCCGTCCCGATGACCCCTGCGGGTCGGGATTCGACGGCCGTCACGAACACCCCAAGAGAGATGAGTCAAGCAGGCGGCGGAACATCCGGCCGCCGGCTTCACCGGCGGGCCGGCCACGGTGCGGCCTGCGCGTACCACGCCACTCTAGACGCAGGGAATACCCCGGTTGCTTCCGGGGGTGGATCGTGTTGCACAGCGCCCGTTCACCAGGCGTCAACGGCGTTCGGGAGGCGAATACGGACGTACGGGGGCAGGATCGAAAAGGTGCGCGCACTCGGCGGTAGGCTCAGCGGCGTCGGGTAGGCACCACGTCACCGGCGCATTTCGACGTATTTGTTGAGAGGAGCCCTGACCCAGGGTGAGCAAGCAGCCGACCACCGCAGACCTTGACTGGACAGATCTGGACCGGCGGGCCGTTGACACCGCCCGAGTCCTGGCCATGGACTCCGTGCAGAGGGTCGGCAACGGCCACCCCGGCACGGCGATGAGCCTGGCCCCCGCCGCTTACCTGCTGTTCCAGAAGGTCATGCGGCACGACCCCGCGGACGCCGACTGGACCGGCCGCGACCGTTTCGTGCTCTCCGCGGGCCACAGCAGCCTGACTCTCTACTGCCAGCTCTACCTGGCCGGGTACGGCCTGGAGCTGGAGGACCTCAAGGGTTTCCGCACCTGGGGCTCGCGCACCCCCGGTCACCCGGAGTACGGCCACACCACGGGCGTCGAGACCACCACGGGCCCGCTGGGCCAGGGTGTCGCCAACGCGGTGGGCATGGCGATGGCCGCCCGTTACGAGCGCGGCCTGTTCGACCCGGACGCGGAGCCGGGCACGTCGCCCTTCGACCACACCATCTGGGCGATCGCCGGTGACGGCTGCCTCCAGGAGGGCATCTCCGCCGAGGCGTCCTCGATGGCCGGCCACCAGAAGCTCGGCAATCTGGTGCTGCTGTGGGACGACAACCACATCTCCATCGAGGGCGACACCGAGACCGCGGTGTCCGAGGACACGATCAAGCGCTACGAGGCGTACGGCTGGCATGTGCAGCGCGTCGAGCCGCTGCCCGACGGCGACCTCGACCCGCACGCCCTTTACGAGGCCCTGCTCGCCGCCAAGGCGGAGACGGGCCGGCCGTCCTTCATCGCGGCGCGCTCGATCATCGCCTGGCCGGCCCCGAACGCGCAGAACACCGAGGCCGCGCACGGCTCGGCGCTGGGCGAGGACGAGGTCCGCGCCACCAAGGAGGTGCTGGGCTTCGATCCCGAGCGGCATTTCGAGGTGTCGGACGATGTGATCGCACACACCCGTGCCGTCGGCGACCGCGCCCGCGAGACCAGGGCCGCGTGGGAGAAGTCCTTCGCCGCCTGGCGCACCGCCAATCCCGAGCACGCGGCGACCTTCGACCGCGTGGACGCGGCCGAGCTGCCCGAGGGCTGGGAGTCGCACCTGCCGTCGTTCGAGACCGGTTCCTCGCTGGCCACCAGGGCGGCCTCAGGCAAGGTCCTGGAGGCGCTGGGCGCGGTCGTCCCCGAGCTGTGGGGCGGCTCCGCGGACCTGGCGGGCTCGAACAACACCACGATCGACAAGACCTCGTCATTCCTGCCCGAGGGCAACCCGCTGCCGGGCGCGCAGCCTTACGGCCGCACGATCCACTTCGGCATCCGCGAGCACTCGATGGCCGCCGAGATGAACGGCATCACGCTGCACGGCAACACCCGTGTCTACGGCGGCACTTTCCTGGTGTTCTCCGACTACATGCGCAACTCGGTACGGCTGTCCGCGCTGATGCACCTGCCGGTCACCTACGTGTGGACGCACGACTCGATCGGCCTCGGCGAGGACGGCCCGACGCACCAGCCGGTGGAGCACCTCGCGTCGCTGCGGGCCATTCCCGGGCTGAACGTGGTCCGTCCCGCGGACGCCAACGAGACGGCGATCGCCTGGCGCGAGATCTTCAAGCGCTGGACGAAGGAGTTCGGCAAGGGAGCCCCGCACGGTCTGGCGCTCACCCGGCAGGGCGTGCCGACGTACGAGCGCAACGAGGACGCGGCGCGCGGCGGTTACGTGCTGTTCGAGGCCGAGGGCGGCCCCGCGCAGGTGATCCTGATCGGCACCGGCTCCGAGGTGCAGCTGGCCGTCGGCGCCCGTGAGGAGCTGCAGGCGGCGGGCATCCCCACCCGGGTGGTGTCGATGCCGTGCGTGGAGTGGTTCGAGCAGCAGGACCAGGCGTACCGGGACGGCGTGCTGCCGCCCTCGGTGAAGGCCCGGGTCGCGGTGGAGGCCGGCATCGGGCTGACCTGGCACCGCTTCGTGGGCGACGCGGGACGCATCGTGAGCCTGGAGCACTTCGGTGCCTCGGCGGACGCGAAGGTGCTGTTCCGTGAGTTCGGGTTCACCGCGGAGGCGGTGGCCGCCGCGGCGCGGGAATCTCTCGCCGCCGCTGATCGCTGACGCAGGTACACGACACATCAGGAGATGCAACTCTCATGACAGACGCACTCAAGCGCCTCTCCGACGAAGGCGTCGCGATCTGGCTGGACGACATGTCCCGCAAGCGGATCACGTCCGGGAACCTGGCCGAGCTGATCGACCAGCAGCACGTGGTGGGCGCGACCACCAACCCGTCGATCTTCCAGAAGGCGATCTCCGGCGACGCGCTCTACGACCCGCAGGTCTCGGACCTGGCCGCCCGCGGCCTGAGCCCGGACGAGGCGGTGCGGATGATCACCACCGCCGACGTGCGTGACGCGGCGGACATCTTCCGCCCGATCTTCGACGCCACCGAGGGCCAGGACGGCCGGGTCTCCATCGAGGTGGACCCGCGCCTGGCGCACAACACCCGGGCGACCATCGCCGAGGCGAAGCAGCTGGCCTGGCTGGTTGACCGGCCGAACACCCTGATCAAGATCCCGGCGACCAAGGCGGGCCTGCCGGCCATCGCCGACGTCACCGCGCGCGGTATCAGCGTCAACGTCACGCTCATCTTCTCGCTCGACCGGTACCGCGAGGTGATGGACGCCTACCTGACGGGCCTGGAGAAGGCCAGGACGAGCGGCCTCGACCTCTCCAAGATCCACTCGGTGGCGTCCTTCTTCGTGTCCCGGGTGGACACCGAGATCGACAAGCGGCTGGAGAAGATCGGCTCCGAGGAGGCCAAGGCCCTCAAGGGCAAGGCCGCGGTCGCCAACGCGCGGCTGGCGTACCAGGCGTACGAGGAGGTCTTCTCCTCCGACCGCTGGGAGGCGCTGGAGAAGGCGGGCGCGAACAAGCAGCGCCCGCTGTGGGCCTCCACCGGCGTCAAGGACCCGGCCTACCCGGCCACGCTGTACGTGACCGAGCTGGTCGCGCCGAACACCGTGAACACGATGCCGGAGGCGACCCTGGACGCCACCGCAGAGAAGGGCACGGTCACCGGCGACACCATCCGCGGCACCTACGAGCAGTCCCGGGCGGAGCTGGACGCCATCGAGGCGGTCGGCATCCCGTACGACGACGTCGTCCAGCTGCTGGAGGACGAGGGCGTCGAGAAGTTCGAGACGGCCTGGAACGAACTGCTGGACTCCACCAAGGCGGAACTCGAACGGCTCGCTCCTTCGGAGGCCTGAGGTGAGCACACCGAACTCGGCGCAGGGCGGCAACCCGCTGCGGGACCCGCTGGACCGCCGGCTGCCCCGGATCGCCGGCCCTTCCGGCCTGATCATCTTCGGCGTGACGGGTGACCTGTCCCGCAAGAAGCTGATGCCGGCCGTCTACGACCTGGCCAACCGCGGCCTGCTGCCGCCGGGCTTCGCCCTGGTCGGCTTCGCCCGCAGGAGCTGGGAGAACGAGGACTTCGCGCAGGAGGTGCACGACGCAGTCAAGGAGCACGCCCGCACCCCCTTCCGCGAGGAGGTGTGGCAGCAGCTCGCCGAGGGCTGCCGCTTCGTGCAGGGCGACTTCGACGACGACGCGGCCTTCGAGACGCTGAAGGAGACCATCGAGGAGCTGGACAAGGCCCGCGGCACCGGCGGCAACTTCGCCTTCTACCTGTCCGTACCGCCGAAGTTCTTCCCCAACGTGGTGCAGCAGCTCAAGAAGCACGGGCTGTCGCAGGGCACCGGCGAGTCGTGGCGGCGTGCCGTCATCGAGAAGCCGTTCGGCCACGACCTGGCCAGCGCCCAGGACCTCAACCGGATCGTGCACGACGTCTTCCCGCCCAACGAGGTCTTCAGGATCGACCACTACCTGGGCAAGGAGACCGTCCAGAACATCCTGGCGCTGCGGTTCGCGAACACGATGTACGAGCCGATCTGGAACCGGTCGTACGTCGACCACGTGCAGATCACCATGGCGGAGGACATCGGCATCGGCGGCCGTGCCGGGTACTACGACGGCATCGGCGCGGCCCGTGACGTGATCCAGAACCACCTGCTCCAGCTGCTGGCGCTGACCGCGATGGAGGAGCCGGGCTCCTTCCACCCCAAGGCGCTGACCGCGGAGAAGCTCAAGGTGCTGGGCGCCGTCCAGCTGCCGGAAGACCTCGGCAAGCACACCGTGCGCGGGCAGTACGCGCACGCCTGGCAGGGCGGCGAGGAGGTGCTCGGCTACCTGGAGGAGGACGGCATCGACCCCAAGTCCAAGACCGACACCTTCGCGGCGATCAAGGTGGAGATCAACAACCGCCGCTGGGCCGGGGTGCCGTTCTACCTGCGCACCGGCAAGCGGCTGGGCCGCCGGGTCACCGAGATCGCGGTGATCTTCAAGCGGGCGCCGTATCTGCCCTTCGAGTCCGGGGCGACGGAGGAGCTGGGCGAGAACGCCCTGGTCATCCGGGTGCAGCCGGACGAGGGCGTGACCGTGCGGTTCGGCTCCAAGGTGCCGGGCACCTCCACCGAGGTGCGGGACGTGACGATGGACTTCGCCTACGGGGAGTCCTTCACCGAGTCCAGCCCCGAGGCGTACGAGCGGCTGATCCTCGATGTGCTGCTCGGGGACGCGAACCTCTTCCCGAGGCACCAGGAGGTCGAGCTGTCCTGGACCATCCTCGACCCGATCGAGGCCTACTGGGAGAAGCACGGCAAGCCCGCGCAGTACGCGTCCGGCACCTGGGGACCGGCCGAGGCGGACGAGATGCTCGCACGAGACGGCAGGAGCTGGCGCCGGCCATGAAGATCGACCTCACGGACACCACGTCCGCACGCATCAACGCAGGGCTGATCGACGCCCGGCGGGCCATCGGCACCCCGGCGGTCGGCATGGTGCTGACCCTCGTCATCGTCACCGACGAGGGCAGCGCCTACGACGCGCTCAGGGCGGCCCACGAGGCGTCGAGGGAGCACCCCTCGCGGATCCTCGTCGTCATCAAGCGGCCCGGCCGCTCCCCCCGTGAGCGGGCGGGGGCCCGGCTGGACGCCGAGGTGGTGGTGGGCGCCGAGGCGGGCACCGGCGAGACCGTGGTGCTGCGGATGCACGGCGAGCTGGCCAACCACGCCGAGTCGGTCGTGCTGCCGCTGCTGCTGCCGGACGCTCCGGTGGTGTGCTGGTGGCCCGACCAGGCTCCGGCCAACCCGGGCGCGGACCCGCTGGGGCGGCTCGCGCAGCGCCGGATCACCGACGCGTCCTCCGCGGAGGACCCGGTCGGCTCCATCGCGGTGCGGGCGGATTCCTACACCCCGGGTGACACCGACCTGGCCTGGACCCGGATCACCCCGTGGCGTTCGATGCTGGCGGCGGCCCTGGACCAGAAGCACTCCACGATCGCCTCGGCGTCGGTCGAGGGCGAGCCGTACAACGCGAGCACCGAACTGCTCGCCTTGTGGCTGGCCGACCGGCTGGGCATCGAGGTGGAGCGCAAGGTCTCCGACGGTCCCGGCATCACCGCGGTGCGGCTTTTCACCACCGACGGCGACATCGCGCTTGACCGCTCCGACGGCCGGCTGGCCGAGCTGTCGGTGCCGGGTCAGCCCGACCGGCACGTAGCGCTCAAGCGGCGGGAGACCGCCGAGCTGATCGCGGAGGAGCTGCGCAGGCTCGACCCCGACGACATATACCGCTCCACGGTGCGGTTCGGGGTCAAGCACCTGATCAGCACCGCCAAGAACGGCAAGGCCGCCGAGGGCGCCCCGACCGCCGCGGCGCGCGCGACTCCGGCCGCGAAGAAGGCGGCCCCGGGAGGCAAGGCGGCGACGTCGAAGTGAGCACCCCCCAGGTCGTCGTCCACCGGGACAAGGAGCTGATGGCCAAGGCCGCCGCGGCCCGGCTGATCACGCGGATCGTGGACGCCCAGGCGGCCAAGGGCAGCGCCTCCGTGGTGCTCACCGGCGGCCGCAACGGCAACGCGCTGCTGGCCGCGCTCGCCGAGTCCCCCGCGCGTGACGCGGTGGACTGGGCGCGGCTGGACCTGTGGTGGGGCGACGAGCGCTTCCTGCCGGACGGCGACCCGGAGCGCAACGTCACCCAGGCGGCCGCGCTGCTGGACGCCGTCCCGCTGGACCCGGCCAGGGTCCACCCCATGGCGCCGTCCGACGGCCCCTACGGCTCCGACGTGGAGGCGGCGGCCGAGGCCTACGCGGCGGAGCTGGCGGCCGCCGCGAGGCCGGGGGACCACGGCCGGGTGCCGGCCTTCGACGTGCTGATGCTCGGCGTCGGACCCGACACCCATGTCGCCTCGCTCTTCCCCGAGCACCCGGCGGTGCGGGAGCGGACCCGTACGGTGGTCGGCGTGCACGGCTCGCCCAAGCCGCCGCCCACCAGGATCTCGCTGACCCTGCCGGCCATCAGGGCGGCGCACGAAGTGTGGCTGCTCGCCGCGGGCGAGGACAAGGCCGGTGCGGTCGCCCTGGCCCTGTCGGCGCCAGGGGAGCTCCAGGCCCCGGCCTCGGGCGCCCAGGGCCTGTCCCGCACCCTGTGGCTGCTCGACCGGGCGGCCGCAGCGAAGCTCCCGCCTGACCTCTACCCGCACGCTTCCTCGTAGTCCGGCCGTACCACGCGAAAGAGCGCGGCCCCCAGCACCGTCCGGTGCCGGGGGCCGCGCTCTTCGGCGTGATCGCCCGGGGCCCGCCCAGCCCGCCGGCCTCAGCGGCCGCGCAGCTCGCGGTACCTGGCCACCAGGCGCGTGGTGCTCGGGTCGAGGCCCGGCACCTCGGCGCCCTCGGTCAGAGCCGGCTCGATCCGCTTGGCGAGCACCTTGCCCAGCTCGACGCCCCACTGGTCGAAGGAGTCGATGTTCCAGATCGCGCCCTGCACGAAGACCTTGTGCTCGTAGAGCGCGATGAGCTGCCCCAGCACCGACGGCGTCAGCTCGCTCGCGAGGATCGTCGTGGTGGGGTGGTTGCCGCGGAAGGTCTTGTGCGGGACGAGTTCCTCGGGGACGCCCTCCGCCCTGACCTCGTCCGGGGTCTTGCCGAAGGCCAGCGCCTGGGTCTGCGCGAAGAAGTTGGCCATCAGCAGGTCGTGCTGCCCCGCCAGCGGACCGAGTTCGGCGATCGGCCGGGCGAAGCCGATGAAGTCCGCGGGGATGAGCTTGGTGCCCTGGTGCAGCAACTGGTAGTACGCGTGCTGCCCGTTGGTGCCCGGGGTGCCCCACACGACCGGCCCGGTCTGCCAGTCGACCGGATTGCCGTCGCGGTCCACGGACTTGCCGTTGGACTCCATGTCGAGCTGCTGGAGGTAGGCGGTGAACTTGCTCAGGTAGTGGCTGTAGGGAAGCACCGCATGCGACTGGGCGTCGTGGAAGCCGCCGTACCAGACACCGAGCAGGCCCAGCAGCAGCGGCGCGTTCTGCTCCGGCGGCGCGGTCCTGAAGTGCTCGTCGACCAGGTGGAATCCGGCCAGCATGTCGCGGAAGGCGATCGGGCCGATCGCCAGCATCAGGGACAGGCCGATGGCCGAGTCGTAGGAGTAGCGGCCGCCGACCCAGTCCCAGAACTCGAACATGTTCGTCGGGTCGATGCCGAAGTCGGTGACCTTCTCGGCGTTGGTCGACAGCGCCACGAAGTGCTTGGCGACCGCGTCGTCACCGGCGCCCAGCTGCCCCAGCAGCCACTGCCGCGCGGAGGTGGCGTTGGTGATGGTCTCGATGGTGGTGAAGGTCTTGGACGCGATGATGAACAGCGTCTCCGCGGCGTCCAGGTCGTGGACCGCCTCGTGCAGGTCGGCGCCGTCGACGTTGGACACGAACCGTACGGTCAGGTCGCGGTCGGTGTAGGAGCGCAGCACCTCGTAGGCCATCGCGGGGCCCAGGTCGGAGCCGCCGATGCCGATGTTGACGATGTTCCGGATCCGCTTGCCGGTGTGGCCGGTCCACTCGCCCGAGCGGATGCGGTCCGCGAAGACCCCCATCTTGGTGAGCACCGCGTGGACGGCCGGCACCACGTTGTAGCCGTCGACCTCGATCGTCGCGGACTGCGGGGCGCGCAGCGCGGTGTGCAGCACCGCGCGGTCCTCCGTGGTGTTGATCCGCTCGCCGCGGAACATCGCGTCCCGCAGCTCGAAGACACCGGTCGCCGCCGCGAGCTCGCGCAGCAGCCGCAGTGTCTCGTCGGTCACCAGGTGCTTGGAGTAGTCCAGGTGGAGGTCTCCCACCCGGAGCGTGTAGCGGTCGGCCCTGCCGGGGTCGGCGTCGAACAGCTCCCGCAGGTGGGTGCCTGCCGCTTCCTCGCGGTGCTTGCCGAGCGCATGCCATTCGGGGCGCTGGTCGAGACGGTTCCGGCTCTGCGCTTTGGTTTCGGACATCAGTCCACTTCTCCTCGTCCTCGCTGCGGGATCAACGCTAGTTGATGACGCTGCGGAACGAGGGCGCGGCACCCTGGAGGAGCGGGCTCTGCGGTGGAAGGGGCGGCGCGGTCAGATCTCCCCGCGCAGCTTCGCCAGCGCCTCGGCGAGGATCGCCTCGCCGTCCGCGGCGGAGCGCCGCTCGCGTACGTAGGCGAGATGGGTCTTGTACGGCTCGGTCCGCGGCGGCGCCGGCGGGTTCTCCTCGTCCTGGCCGGCCGGGAATCCGCAGCGCGGGCAGTCCCAGGTCTCCGGGATCTGCGCGTCGCTGGCGAAGCTCGGCTGGGTCTCATGTCCGTTGGAGCACCAGAAGGAGATGCGGAGGCGCGGCGCGGACTCGCCGCGCTCGGCCTCTCCCATCGGCCCCGCTCCGACCCGACTGCCACGGATCGCGTTGCCACTTGCCACGGTCGTAACTCCCTGCGTGATGGTGCTGCCAGATCGCCCAGTTTACGGGGACCTTACGTGCCGTCCAGTGGCAGGCGCACGACCCGCCCCCCGAAGACGTCTTCCCATAGTAAGCCGCAGTGGCGACGAGGCGTCAGTTCACCCTGGATGCGCGGGAGTCGGACGCGGAGCCGGGGCGGGGCTCAGTTCTGGTACTTCATCACCAGACCGAGCACGACAATGCACGCGAACCACAGCAGACCGATCACGACGGTGATCCGGTCGAGGTTGCGCTCGGCCACCGAGGAGCCGCCGACGGAGGACTGCATGCCACCGCCGAACATGTCCGACAGGCCGCCGCCCTTCCCCTTGTGCATCAGCACCAGCAGCAGGAGCAGCAGGCTGAAGATGATGAGGGCGATGGAGAACCCGATGACCACGGCTGGACCAACTCTCTCGACTACAAGACAACGGCACGGGGCCGAACGGTGTGGCTACACGGTTCGGCCCCGCCAGAGTACTTCACAGCGCCGCGGACATCACTGGTCGCGGAAGCGGACGATCTTCACGAATTCGTCGGAATCCAGCGCCGCGCCGCCGACCAGGGCGCCGTCGACGTCCGGCTGGGCCATGATCGCGGCCACGTTGCCGGACTTGACCGAGCCGCCGTACTGGATGCGGACGGCGTCCGCGGTCTCCTGGTCGTACAGCTCCGCCAGCCGGCCCCTGATCGCCCCGCAGACCTCCTGGGCGTCCTCGGGGGTGGCCACCTCGCCGGTGCCGATCGCCCAGACCGGCTCGTAGGCGATGACGATCGTGGCGGCCTGCCCGACCGGGATGTCCTTGAGCGCCCCGTCCAGCTGCGCGAGGGTGTGCGGCACCTGCTGCCCGGCCTTGCGGACGTCCAGGCCCTCGCCCACGCACACGATCGGGGTGAGGCCGTGCCGGTAGGCGGCCTTGACCTTGGCGTTGACGACCTCCTCGTCCTCACCGTGGTACTGCCGTCGCTCGGAGTGACCGATGGCCACGTAGCTGCACTTGAACTTGGCCAGCATCGGGCCGGAGATCTCGCCGGTGTAGGCACCGGAGTCGTGCGCGGAGATGTCCTGCGCGCCGAACTTGATCTTCAGGTTGTCACCGTCGACCAGGGTCTGCACCGACCGCAGGTCGGTGAAGGGCACCAGGACGGCGACCTCGACGGCCGCGAAGTCCTTGTCGTTGAGCCCGAAGGCGAGCTTCTGGACGTGCGCGATGGCCTCGAGGTGGTTGAGGTTCATCTTCCAGTTGCCCGCCATCAGCGGGGTACGGGTCTGCTCTGTCATCGGATTCGTCACTTCTCCAGCTCTTCTGTCGGACTTCCTGCTCTCCCCCGCCGTCGGCGGGAGATGCCCCCACCCGCGCGGCCGGCCCCGCACGCCCCGCCCGCCGTCGGGCAGGAGGGGCGGCGCCGGCCGGCCGCGGCGGGGGCTCGGGCGTCAGCCCTCCAGCGCAGCCAGGCCGGGCAGGGTCTTGCCTTCGAGGTACTCCAGGCTCGCGCCGCCGCCGGTGGAAATATGGCCGAAAGCGTTCTCGTCGAAGCCCAGGGTGCGGACGGCCGCGGCCGAGTCGCCGCCGCCGACGACCGTGAAGGCCGGGGAGTCGATCAGCGCCTGGGCGACGGCACGGGTGCCCTCGGCGTAGTCGGGGTGCTCGAAGACGCCCATCGGGCCGTTCCAGAACACGGTGGCGGCGTCGGCCAGCGAGGCGGCGAAGATCTTGCGGGACTCCGGGCCGATGTCCAGGCCGATCAGATCGGCCGGGATGGCGTCCACGGCGGCGGCGACCGGCGAGGTCGGCGCCTGGGCCTTGATGTCGGGGAACTCCGTGGCGCCGACCACGTCGACCGGCAGCACGAACTCCACGCCCTTGGCCGCGGCCCGCTCCAGGTACTCGCGCACCACGGGGAGCTGGTCCTCCTGGAGCAGGCTCTTGCCGACCTCGTGGCCCTGGGCCTTGAGGAAGGTGAAGACCATGCCGCCGCCGACCAGGATCCGGTCGGCCTTCTCCAGCAGGTGGTCGATCACGCCGAGCTTGTCGGACACCTTGGAGCCGCCCAGGACCACCGCGTAGGGCCGCGAGACGTCCTCGGTGAGCTTCTTGAGCACCCCGACCTCGGTGGCGATCAGACCGCCCGCCGCGTGCGGCAGCCGGGCCGGCAGGTCGTAGACCGAGGCGTGCTTGCGGTGCACCGCGCCGAAGCCGTCGCCGACGTAGGTGTCGGCGAGCGAGGCGAGCTCGTCGGCGAAGGCGCCGCGCGCGGCGTCGTCCTTGGCGGTCTCGCCCGCGTTGAAGCGCAGGTTCTCCAGCAGCGCCACCTGGCCGTCGGCCAGGCCCGCCACCGTCTCCCGGGCGCTGTCGCCGACGGTGTCGGCGGCGAAGGCCACCGGCTTGCCCAGCAGCTCGCCGAGCCGCGCGGCGACCGGCGCGAGGGAGAACTGCGGGTCGGGCTCGCCCTTGGGGCGGCCCAGGTGCGAGGCGACGATCACCCGGGCGCCGGCCTCGGCGAGCCTGGTGATCGTCGGTACTGCGGCCCTGATCCGGCCGTCGTCGGTGATGGTCTGCCCGGCGAGCGGCACGTTCAGGTCGGCGCGGACGAACACCCGCTTGCCCGCCACCTGCCCCTGGCCGATGAGGTCGTCGATCGTCTTCATCTTCTGCGGTATCTCCGGTCTGCTACGAGTGGGCTGGCACGGAGACAGGGTCCGTACCGGGCGCTCCGTTGCGCCCGGTACGGACCCTGTCCCTCACATCGCTGTGCGGTGTCGGCTGCTTGCCGGCTGCCGGTTACCCGGTCAGAGCTGGCCGCCGACGAAGACCGTCAGGTCCACCAGGCGGTTGGAGTAGCCCCACTCGTTGTCGTACCAGCCGATGACCTTGACCGTCTTGCCCTGCGCCATGGTCAGGGACGAGTCGAAGGTGCAGGAGGCCGGCCAGTTGACGATGTCGGAGGACACGATCGGGTCCTCGGTGTACTCCAGGATGCCCTTGAGCTGGCCCTGCGCGGCCTTCAGGAACGCGGCGTTGACCTCGTCCTTGGTGACCTCGCGCTCCAGGTCGATCACCAGGTCGGTGACCGAGCCGGTCGGGACCGGCACGCGCATCGCGATGCCGTCCAGCTTGCCCTTGAGCTGCGGGATGACCAGCGCGGTGGCCTTGGCGGCACCCGTGGTGGTCGGGATGATGTTCTCCGCGGCGGCGCGGGCGCGACGCAGGTCCTTGTGCGGGAAGTCCAGGATGCGCTGGTCGTTGGTGTACGCGTGGACCGTGGTCATCAGGCCCTTGACGATGCCGAAGTTCTCCAGCAGCACCTTCGCCATCGGCGCCACACAGTTCGTGGTGCACGAGGCGTTGGAGATGATGTGGTGGTTCGCGGCGTCGTACGCGTCCTGGTTGACGCCCATGACGATGGTGATGTCCTCGTCGGTGGCGGGCGCCGAGATGATGACCTTCTTGGCACCGCCCGCGATGTGCTTGCCCGCGTCGGCGGCCTTGGTGAAGATGCCCGTCGACTCGACGACGATGTCGACGCCCAGGTCGCCCCACTTGATCGCCGCGGGGTCGCGCTCGGCCAGCACCTTGATCGTCTTGCCGTCGACCGTGATGGAGTCTGCGGTGTGGGTGACCTCGGCCTTGAGGCGTCCCAGGATGGTGTCGTACTTCAGCAGGTGCGCCGTGGTCGCGGTGTCACCCAGGTCGTTGACAGCCACGATCTCGATGTCCGCGCCCTGCTCCAGGGCGGCGCGGAAGAAGTTACGACCGATGCGGCCAAAGCCGTTGATGCCTACCCGGATCGTCACGAACCGATCTCCTCGCTCAGTCGCCGGAATCCACTCCGGCTGCGAAATATGGGATGTCCCCGACCACCCCCGACCCTACCGCGACTGTGTCCCCCGGGTGACATCACCCGCCCCCCTCAGGACAGGGGCGCCCCACCGCCGCCGCGCGATGTCCGGGGTTCCCCCGCGGCAGGGGGTGCCTCTCCCGCCGCCGCGGGGGGCCGACGCTCCCCTTACGTCAGGGGGTGCCCATCAGGGGCGAGGGGAACTGCGCGGCCGGCCCCCACCGGGCGCACGGGTCGCCACCGGCCCGAGGGCGGCTGTCGCTGTCGTATACGGACCACCGGCCGGTGGTCCGTTGCGCGCGCGGTTCCGCCCCCAGTGCTTCGCCCGGGGGCGCCCCGGCACCCCTGGGTGGCGGCCGCCTGTTGCCGCACGACGGCCGGTGGTGGGCCGAGCACGCGAAGAGGTCAGCCCACCATCTCGTCGGTCAGGTTGGCCTCCGTGCCCGGCAGGCCGAGGTCGGAGGCCCGCTTGTCGGCCATGGCCAGCAGCCGCCGGATCCGGCCGGCGACGGCGTCCTTGGTCAGCGGCGGCTCGGCGAGCGAGCCCAGCTCCTCGAGGGACGCCTGCTTGTGGTCCATCCGCAGCCGCCCGGCGGCCGCGAGGTGCTCGGGCACCTCGTCGCCGAGGATCTCCAGCGCCCGCTGCACCCGCGCGCCCGCGGCGACCGCGGCCCTCGCGGAACGGCGCAGGTTGGCGTCGTCGAAGTTGGCCAGCCGGTTCGCGGTGGCGCGGACCTCGCGCCGCATCCGGCGCTCCTCCCAGGCCAGCACGGAGTCGTGGGCGCCCAGCCGGGTCAGCAGCGCGCCGATGGCGTCGCCGTCGCGCACGACGACCCGGTCGACGTTGCGCACCTCGCGCGCTTTGGCCGGGATCTGCAGCCGGCGGGCGGCGCCGACCAGGGCGAGGGCGGCCTCGGGGCCGGGGCAGGTCACTTCGAGCGAGGACGACCTGCCGGGCTCGGTGAGGGAGCCGTGTGCGAGGAAGGCCCCGCGCCAGGCGGCCTCGGCGTCGCAGGTGGCGCCGGAGACCACCTGCGGGGGCAGCCCGCGGATGGGCCGCCCGCGGCCGTCCACCAGGCCGGTCTGCCGGGCCAGCTGGTCGCCGCCCGCGACCACCCTGACCACGTAGCGGCTGCCGCGGCGCAGGCCGCCCGGTGCCATCACGACCAGGTCGGAGGAGTGGCCGAAGATCTCCAGGATGTCCTTGCGGAGCCGCCGCGCGGCGATCCCGGTGTCCAGCTCCGCCTCGATCACGATCCGGCCGCTCACCAGGTGCAGGCCGCCGGCGAAGCGGAGGATCGACGAGACCTCCGCCTTGCGGCAGCAGGTCCGGGTGACGGGGAGCCGGGAGATCTCATCCTTCACCGCTGCCGTCATCGCCATGGGCCGATCCTTCCACGCATACGAAAAATCCGGTCATACGCGGCGGCCAACAGCTCCGGGTCGTGCCGCGGCCCGTCGGGGGCTGCGACAGGAGCCAGCTCGACCGTGCCGCCCAACCGCAGAGCCGCCTCTTCGAGGCTGTCACGGTCCAGGACGGCGGCCTCGTCGGCGAGAACCACGTCGATGGTGAGTTTAGGGGCGTGTCGCCCCAAAACCTCCAAGTGACGCTGCGGAGAAAATCCGGCGGTTTCGCCTGGTTGCGGCGCGAGATTGAGAGTGAGGACGCGCCGCGCCCTGGTGGTCATCAGGGCGTCGGCCAGTTCGGGGACCAGCAGATGCGGGATCACGGAGGAGAACCAGGACCCGGGCCCGAGCACCACCCAGTCGGCGTCGAGCACCGCCTGGACCGCCTCCGGCACCGCCGGCGGGTCGGCGGGCAGCAGCATCACCTCCTGCACCTCACCGGGGGTGAGGGCGACGGTGGCCTGGCCGCGGACCGTGGAGACCGCGTCCGGTTCTGCCGGGTCGTGGCCCCTGACGACGGCGTGCAGGTCGAGCGGGACGGCGGACATCGGCAGCACCCGGCCGTGCGCGCCGAGCAGCCTTCCCACCCATTCGAGGGCGGCGACCTCGTCGTTCAGCTGCTCCCACAAGGCGACGATCAGCAGATTGCCGACCGCGTGGCCGTGCAGGTCGCCACCGCTGACGAAACGGTGCTGCACCACCTGCGACCAGGTCCTGCCCCATTCGTCGTCCCCGCACAGGGCGGCCAGCGCCTTGCGGAGGTCACCGGGCGGCAGCACCCCCATCTCGCTGCGCAGCCGCCCGCTGGACCCGCCGTCGTCGGCGACGGTGACCACCGCGGTGAGGTCGCCGGTGATCCGGCGCAGCGCCGCCAGCGAGGCGGCAAGTCCGTGGCCGCCGCCCAGGGCGACCACCTTCGGCGGCACACCGCGGCCGCGGCCCGTACCCGTACGGCCGGTGCGGCGCTGCCGCCGACCCGTCATGATCACTCGCGCCCCATGTCCCTGTGCACCGTCACCGTCTCCACTCCGTCCGCCGCCAGCCGCGCGGCCAGCCGTTCCGACATCGCCACGCTGCGGTGCTTGCCGCCGGTACAGCCGACCGCGATCGTCACGTACCGCTTGCCCTCGCGCCGGTAGCCGGCGGCGATGATGTGCAGCAGCTCGGCGTACCGGTCGAGGAACTCCTTGGCGCCGGGCTGGTTGAACACGTACGTGGCCACCTCGTCGTTGAGCCCGGTGAAGGGGCGCAGCTCCGGTACCCAGTGCGGATTCGGCAGGAAGCGGCAGTCCACCACCAGGTCGGCGTCGACCGGCAGCCCGTACTTGAATCCGAACGACATCACGGTGGCCCGGAGTTCCTGCTCCTCCTCGCCGGCGAACTGCGCATCGAGCTTGGCGCGCAGCTCGTGCACGTTCAGACTCGACGTGTCGACCACCAGGTCGGCGTCGCCGCGCAGCTCGCGCAGCAGGTCGCGCTCGGCCACGATGCCGTCCACGATGCGCCCCTGGCCCTGCAGCGGGTGCGGGCGGCGCACCGACTCGAAGCGGCGCACCAGCGCCTCGTCGGAGGCTTCGAGGAAGATCACCCGGCGCTTGACGTGCTTGGTCGCCAGGTCCGCCAGGGACTCCCTGAGGTTGTCGAAGAACTGCCGGCCGCGCACGTCCACCACGACCGCGATACGCGCCACATTGCCCTGGGAACGGGCGCCGAGGTCCACCATGGTCGGGATCAGCGCGGGCGGCATGTTGTCGACGACGAACCAGCCCAGGTCCTCCAGGCACTTCGCCGCCGTGCTGCGGCCCGCTCCCGACATCCCTGAGATGATCACCAGTTCGGGGATGGCCTGTCCGGCCTCGCCCGCTCCGCCGCTGGTCATATGCGTACTGTCCTGTTCGTCCTGCTCGCTCATGTGCTCTTCCCCCGATGCTGTGGGCCGGCCGCCGCCTGCGCGGTGCCGGCGGCCGTACGGTCGTCCTCTTCGATGATCTCTCCGGTCGCGGTGTTCACCGCGGGAGCGGCAGGGGCCGCGGACGCCAGGGCCGCGGCGACCGTCTCCGCCGTACGGCGGCCGATCCCCTGGACCTCGCAGATCTCCTCGACCGTCGCCGCACGCAGCCGCTTGAGCGAACCGAAGTGCTTGAGCAGTGCCTGCCTGCGGGTCTCGCCGAGGCCCGGCACCGCGTCGAGCGCGCCGGACTTCATCGACTTGGAGCGCTTGCTGCGCTGGTAGCCGATGGCGAAGCGGTGGGCCTCGTCGCGGACCCGCTGGAGCAGATACAGGCCCTCGCTGCTGCGCGGCAGGATCACCGGGTCGTCGTCGCCCGGCACCCAGACCTCTTCCAGCCGCTTGGCCAGGCCACAGACGAAGACGTCGGCTATGCCCAGCTCGTCGAGCGCCCGGCGGGCGGCGGCGACCTGCGGCTGCCCGCCGTCGACGACGACGAGCTGCGGCGGGTAGGCGAACTTGCGGGGGCGGCCGGTGTCCGGATCGATCGGGCCGCCGACCGGCTCGCCCGCGGCCTCGTCCGCCCCGTGCGGCGAGCCGTCCTCGGTGTCGTGCCGGGCGTCGTGCCGGGCGCCTTCCGGGGCCTGGTCGTGGACGCCGTTCCCCGGCTCTGCGGCGGTCCGCTGCTGGTCCGGCTCCCACTCGCCGGTCTTCTGCTTCTCCAGCAGATAGCGCCGGAAGCGGCGGGAGATCACCTCGTGCATGGAGCGGACGTCGTCCTGCCCCGCGAAGGACTTGATCTGGAAGCGGCGGTATTCGCTCTTGCGGGCCAGCCCGTCCTCGAAGACCACCATCGACGCGACCACGTCGTCGCCCTGCAGGTGGCTGATGTCGTAGCACTCGATCCGCAGCGGCGCGGTGTCCAGGTCGAGTGCGGTGGCGATCTCCTCCAGCGCCCGGGAGCGGGTGGTGAGGTCGGAGGCCCGCCGGGTCTTGTGCAGGGCCAGCGCCTGCTGCGCGTTGCGCTGCACGGTGGCCATCAGGTCCTTCTTGTCGCCGCGCTGCGGCACCCGCAGGCTGACCTGGGAGCCGCGCCGGTCCGACAGCCACAGGGCGAGCGGCTCCGCGGGGCTGGGCAGCGCCGGGACCAGCACCTCCTTGGGCACGCCGCCGCTGCCGCCGGACTGCGCCGCGTCGCCCTGCTCGTCGCCGTAGAGCTGCTGGATCGCGTGCTCGACCAGGCCCGCGGTGTCGACCGCCTCGACCCTGTCGGTGACCCAGCCGCGCTGGCCGCGGACCCGGCCGCCGCGGACGTGGAAGATCTGCACGGCCGCTTCGAGTTCGTCCTCGGCGACGGCGATCAGGTCGGCGTCGGTGGCGTCGGCGAGCACCACCGCGTTCTTCTCCATGGCGCGGCGCAGCGCCTCCAGATCGTCGCGCAGCCTCGCCGCCTGCTCGTACTCCATCTCGGAGGCGGCGTCCTTCATGCGCTGTTCGAGCCTGCGCAGATAGGTGCCGGTGTGGCCGGCCATGAAGTCGCAGAACTCCTCGGCCAGTTCACGGTGGTCGGCCTCGCTGATCCGGCCCACGCAGGGCGCCGAGCACTTGCCGATGTAGCCGAGCAGGCAGGGCCGGCCGATCTGGGCGGAGCGCTTGAACACCCCGGCGGAGCAGGTGCGAACCGGGAAGACCCGCAGCAGCAGGTCGACGGTCTCGCGGATCGCCCAGGCGTGGGCGTAGGGGCCGAAGTAGCGGACGCCCCTGCGCTTGGGGCCGCGCATCACCTGGACCCGCGGGAATTCCTCGTTCATCGTGACGGCGAGCGACGGATAGCTCTTGTCGTCGCGGTATTTGACGTTGAACCGCGGGTCGAACTCCTTGATCCAGGAGTACTCCAACTGGAGCGCCTCGACCTCGGTGGAGACCACCGTCCACTCCACCGCGGCGGCGGTCGTGACCATGGTCGCGGTGCGCTGGTGCAGGTTGGTGATGTCCTGGAAGTACGAGGACAGCCGCTGGCGCAGGCTCTTGGCCTTGCCGACATAGATCACCCGGCCGTGCTCGTCCCGGAATTTGTAGACCCCGGGAGAGTCGGGGATCTGGCCCGGCTTCGGTCGGTAGCTGCTGGGGTCTGCCATGCCTCCCACCCTACTGGCGGGATGCGACAAACCGGGGTCAGGCTCGGGCTCCCGGAACCCCGGAGTCCGGGGTCAGGGGTCCGGCCGGCCGACGGGTCAGCTCGCGGGTCCCGCGGTGATCTTGCCGCCCGCCACCGTGACGTGGACGGCGGGCAGCGCCTTGGTCGCCGGGCCCTGGACGACGGCTCCGGTCTCGGCGTCGAACTGGCTTCCGTGGCAGGGGCAGGAGACGGTCGTGCCCTCCACCGAGTCGACCACGCAGCCCTGGTGGGTGCACACCGCGCTGAACGCCTTGAAGGCGCCCTGCTGCGGCTGCGACACCACGACCTTGTCCTCGCGGTAGAGCTTGGCGCCGCCGACCGGCACCTCGCTCGCCGCGCCCAGCTCCACCGCCTTGGCGGGCCCGGCGGCCGAGCCGTTCTTGCCGCCGCACGCGGTCAGTCCGATTCCGGCGGCCCCGGCCAGTGCCGCGCCCCGCAGGACGGTACGGCGGCAGGCGGGCAGTTCGCTGGTCATACGTGCTCCAGGTGGTACGGGTGCGCACGATCCCGTGCGACCCGTACCTTACGTCCCCTGCCTGTGCTTACGCTTTGGCGGCCTTCTTCCGGGGCGCGGCCGCCTTCTTCGGCGCCGCGGTCTTCTTGGCCGCCGCGCGCTTCCTCGGCGCGGGCACGGCCGCGTCGCTGATCCGCTCGGCCGCCAGGACGTCGCGCAGGAACTTGCCGGTGTGGCTGGCCGGGACGCCCGCGATCTGCTCGGGGGTGCCCTCGGCGACCACGAGACCGCCGCCGCTGCCGCCCTCGGGGCCCATGTCGACGACCCAGTCGGCGGTCTTGATGACGTCCAGGTTGTGCTCGATGACGATCACCGAGTTGCCCTTGTCGACCAGTCCCGACAGCACCTTGATCAGCTTGCTGATGTCCTCGAAGTGCAGCCCCGTGGTCGGCTCGTCCAGCACGTACACGGTCCGCCCGGTGGAGCGCTTCTGCAGCTCGGAGGCGAGCTTGACGCGCTGCGCCTCACCGCCGGACAGCGTCGGCGCGGACTGTCCGAGCCGTACGTACCCCAGGCCGACCTCGTGCAGGGTGCGCAGGTGGCGGGCGATGGTGGGCACCGCCTCGAAGAAGTCCAGCGCCTCCTCGATGGGCATGTCCAGCACCTCGGCGATGGACTTGCCCTTGTAGTGCACCTCCAGGGTCTCCCGGTTGTAGCGCGCTCCGTGGCAGACCTCGCACGGCACGTACACGTCCGGCAGGAAGTTCATCTCGATCTTGATCGTGCCGTCGCCCGCGCAGTTCTCGCAGCGGCCGCCCTTGACGTTGAAGGAGAAGCGGCCGGGCAGGTAGCCGCGGACCTTGGCCTCCATCGTCTCGGCGAACAGCCGCCGCACATGGTCGAACACCCCGGTGTACGTCGCCGGGTTGGACCGCGGGGTGCGGCCGATCGGCGACTGGTCGACGTGCACGACCTTGTCCACCAGGTCGTCGCCCTCCACCCGGGTGTGCCGGCCGGGCACGCTGCGCGCGCCGTTCAGCTCGCGGGCCAGGTGGGTATAGAGGATGTCGTTGACCAGGGTGGACTTGCCGGAGCCCGACACGCCCGTGACCGCGGTGAGGACGCCCAGCGGGAAGGACACGTCGATGTCCTGCAGATTGTGCTCGCGGGCACCGTGCACGGTCAGCTGCCGCTTGCGGTCGATCGGGCGGCGCACGTCCGGCGTCGGGATGGCCCGCTTGCCGGCCAGATACTGCCCGGTCAGCGACTCCTCGTTGACCAGCAGCTCCTTGAGTGAACCGGAGTGCACGACCTTGCCGCCGTGCTCACCGGCGCCTGGGCCGATGTCCACCACCCAGTCGGCGGTCTTGATGGTGTCCTCGTCGTGCTCCACCACGATCAGCGTGTTGCCCAGGTCGCGCAGCCGGACCAGGGTCTCGATCAGCCGGTGGTTGTCGCGCTGGTGCAGGCCGATGGACGGCTCGTCCAGCACGTAGAGCACGCCGACCAGGCCGGAGCCGATCTGGGTCGCCAGCCGGATCCGCTGGGCCTCGCCGCCGGAGAGGGTGCCCGCCGCCCGGTTGAGCGAGAGGTAGTCGAGGCCGACGTCGACCAGGAACCTCAGCCGCTCGTTGACCTCCTTGAGCACCCGCTCGGCGATCTTGCGGTCCCTGGCGTCCAGCTTCATCGCGCCCAGGAACTCGGCGCAGTCGCTGATCGACATCGCGGCGACGTCGGCGATCGACCGGTCCTGCACGGTGACGGCCAGCACGATCGGCTTGAGCCTGCTGCCCTCACAGGTGGGGCAGGGCACCTCCCGCATATAGCCCTCGAAGCGCTCCCGGCTGGAGTCGCTCTCCGAGTCCTGGTGCCGGCGCTTGACAAAGGGCACCGCGCCCTCGAACTGCGCGTTGTACACGCGGTCACGGCCGTAGCGGTTCTTGTAGGCGACCCTGACCTCGGACTTGTGGCCGTAGAGCAGCGCCTTCTTGGCCCGGGCGGGCAGCCCGGCGAACGGGATGTCGGTGCGGAAGCCCAGCTCGGTGGCCAGGCCGTCGACCAGCCGCTCGAAATACCCCTTCGACATGCCGCCGGTCCAGGGCGCGATCGCGCCCTCCTTCAGCGTCTTCTGGTCGTCGGGGACGATCAGCTCCGGGTCGACCTCCATCCGGGAGCCGATGCCCGTGCAGTCGGGGCAGGCGCCGAAGGGCGAGTTGAAGGAGAACGAACGCGGTTCGAGCTCCTCGAAGGACAGGTCGTCGTACGGGCAGTACAGGTGCTCGGAGAACATCCGCTCGCGCTGCGGGTCGTCCTCCGGCAGGTCGACGAAGTCGAGGATGACCATGCCGCCGGACAGGCCGAGCGCGGTCTCCACCGAGTCGGTGAGCCGGCGCTTGGCGGAGTCCTTCACGGTGAGGCGGTCGACGACCACCTCGATGGTGTGCTTCTCCTGCTTCTTCAGCTTCGGCGGGTCGGTGAGCTGGATCGTCGCGCCGTCGACCCTCGCCCTGCTGTACCCCTTGGTCTGGAGATCGGCGAAGAGGTCGACGAACTCGCCCTTGCGCTCGCGCGCCAGCGGCGAGAGCACCTGGAAGCGGCTGCCCTCCTCCAGCTCCAGCACGCGGTCCACGATGGCCTGCGGCGACTGCCGGGTGATCGGGCGGCCGCACTCGGGGCAGTGCGGCTTGCCGATCCTGGCGAAGAGCAGCCGCAGGTAGTCGTAGACCTCGGTGATGGTGCCGACGGTCGACCGCGGGTTGCGCGAGGTGGATTTCTGGTCGATCGACACGGCCGGCGACAGACCCTCGATGAAGTCCACGTCCGGCTTGTCCATCTGGCCGAGGAACTGCCGCGCGTAGGACGACAGCGACTCGACGTAGCGGCGCTGGCCCTCGGCGAAGATCGTGTCGAAAGCCAGCGAGGACTTGCCGGAACCGGACAGACCGGTGAACACGATGAGCGAGTCCCTGGGGAGCTCCAGCGAGACGTTCTTCAGGTTGTGCTCGCGAGCGCCACGGACGATGAGTCGATCGGCCACGCCAGTGCGCACCTTTCCTAGAAACGGGGGGAGAGACCACACCCCCCAGTCAGCCTAAACGGGGTGCGCTCGGGTTTTCTTCCTGTCGCGGTGGTTGCGACACAAGGACCATATAGCACGCGCATTCGATTTACCGGATACGGCTGCCACGTTCACCCGATCGTGTGGTGCGCATCGCGGTGCGTGCCGCAGGGCATACGGAAACCTGATGCCGTAAGCCCGCCGAACCCACCGGGAGCGCCTGTGACCGTCCAACGACCCGACCCCGACCGCGATGCGGCAGACCTGGCGGAGGCGACGGAGCAGCTGCTCGAAGCCGTGGCCAAACTGTCCGCCGAGGACCTGGCGGGCCCCTCCCTGCTGCCCGGCTGGACCCGGGGCCATGTGCTGACCCACCTCGCCCGCAATGCCGACGCCCTGGGCAATCTGCTGACCTGGGCGGAGACCGGCGAGGAGACCCCGATGTACCCGGACGCGGCCACCCGCGACCGCGAGATCGAGGCGGGCGCCGGCAGGCCGCCCGCCGAGCAGGCCGACGACCTGCGGGAGTCCGCGGACCGTTTCGCCGCGGCCGTCGCCGCCATGCCGCCCGCCGCCTGGGCGAGCCAGGTCGCCATGCGCTCCGGGCGGGTGATCGCCGCGGCCGAGGTCCCCTGGCGGCGGCTGGTCGAGGTGCGGCTGCACCACATCGACCTCGGCACCGGCCACACCGCCGACGACCTGCCGGCCGGCTTCGCCGACCGCCAGCTGGCCTGGGCCGTCGACGGCCTAACCGCCCACGAGGGCGTGGCCCCCGTCCGGCTGCACGACACCGGCTCCGGCACCTCCTGGGATCTGGGCGCCGCGGCGGAGCCCGAGCTGACCGTCTCAGGGCCCGCCCGCGCCCTGCTCGCCTGGGTCTGCGGCCGCGGCCGGGGCGAAGGGCTCGACGTCAGCCCCGCGGGACACCCGCTGCCGGTGCTGCCGCCGCTAGGCTGACGCCATGGCGTACAGCGGACAGGTAACGGTGGGCGGGGCCCCCGACGTGCACGAACTCAGCGACTTGATCATCAGCAAGGTCGCGGTCGGCCCGATGAACAACAACGCGTATCTGCTGCGCTGCCGGGCCACCGGCGAGCAGCTGCTCATCGACGCCGCGGAGGAACCGGCCACCCTGCTGGACCTCGTCGGCTCCGACGGGCTGGCCTCGGTGGTCACCACCCACCAGCACGGCGACCACTGGCAGGCGCTGCGCGCCGTGGTCGACGCGACCGGTGCCCGCACGTACGCGGGCCGCGACGACGCGTCGGGCATCCCGGTCACCACCGACGTGCCCCTCGACGACGGCGGCACCATCGGCGTCGGCCGGATCACCCTCACCGCCCGCCACCTGGTCGGACACACCCCGGGCAGCATCGCGCTGGTCTACGACGACCCGCACGGCCACCCGCACGTCTTCACCGGCGACTGCCTCTTCCCCGGTGGCGTCGGGAACACCCACGACGACCCGGCCGCCTTCACCTCGCTGCTGGACGGCGTCACCGCGAAGCTCTTCGACCGGCTCCCGGACGAGACCTGGGTCTACCCGGGCCACGGCGACGACACCACCCTCGGCGCCGAGCGGCCGCACCTCGCCGAATGGCGCGCACGCGGCTGGTGAACCGCCCGGCGGGGCGGTGGCGTCAGTGGCGCCGGGTGCGGCTCCTGCGCGGCGACGACGCGTGACGGGTCGCGACCGGGCGGTGGGTGGCCCGGCGCGTCGTGGTCGCCGTCGACCCGCCGCCGTCCTTGGCGGGACAGCTCTCCGCGACCTTCGCCACGGACAGGCGCACGGATATGCCGGTGTCGGCCTCGCCGGACGCGGGATTCTGGAAGCAGACCTTCCAGTCCGCGGCCGACGAGGCCGAGCGCTTCGCACCCGTCGCGTCGGTCACGCTGACATTCCTGAAGCCCGCCCCCGACGCGGCCGTCCTCGCCGCGTCCAGGGTGTCCCCCGTCAGGCTGGGGAGCATCCTGGTGACGCCGGTCTTCTTGTCGTGCGAGCCGCCGCCGCAGCCGGTGAGCGCGACCACCGCGACTGCGGCGGTCACGGTGGCGAGGCAGGCCGCGGACGTCCGGGCGTACGGCAAAGGGTCCCCCTGGGTTCACATCGCGTCAGCTGACGCTCGGTCAAAGGGGCGATGATGCCAGTCAGGGGCACGGGCGTCATCGGCGGGTCAGCTCCATGACCCAGTTGGTCAGCCAGGTGTCGCCGCCGTCCACCGAGAAGGCCTGCTCCCAGCGGGCGGCCTCCCCCGTGATGCCGGACCACACGAAGCGCACCCTGACGTCCTTGCCGTCGTGGGTGTCGTCGCCGTGGAAGACCCCCTCGCCGCCGGTGAAGCGGCCGGTCACCGGCGGGAAGATCCGGCCGGTGCTGCTGCTCGACCAGTAAAGGGACCACTCGTCGCGGGACGGGTCGTACAGCCGCAGCGTCAGCCCTGCCGTGCCCTTGGTGGGGAAGGCGATCTCGTCGAAGTTCGCGCCGCCGTCGAAGTGCCGGGTGGCGGTGCTGACACCGGGGAATTCCTCCCAGGCGCTGTCCGGGTCGAGGAAGTCGGTGCGCCGGTGGTTGGCGACGTCCCAGGTGCCGGTGAGGAAGTCGAAGTCGTTCATGTGCGGTCCTCCGTGCTGCCCGCGGGCAGCGAGTCGTGGAGCCAGCCGGCCAGGTCCGGGCGATCGGGGGTGAGGACGTGCCTGACCCAGGCGTCGCGCTCGTGCAGGATCGGCGGCAGCTCCCAGACGCAGCCGATCAGCCGCGACTCGAGCGGTACGAAATGCGTCGGGTCCCGGTCGGGGCAGCCCAGGAAGGGCTGCCCCGCCGTGGCTCCCGCGAAGTGCAGCGCGTTGTCCCACGCCCAGGTGTAGGCGTTGAGATACGCCCCGTCGTCCCCTCCCCTGTGGAGGACGACGAAGGCCGCGCCCGGTGTGCCGTCGGCTTCCGGCAGCAGGTCCGGCAGGATCGCGTACGCCGCCTTCTCGACGTCGGGCGCGATGCCGTCCGGGTCCGCGGTGACGTGATAGCGCTTGACGTGCCGGCCCGCGACCTCGATCGGCGGCGGCACCGTGAGGAACTTCTCGCGGAAAGCCATGACTGGACCGTACGGCGACTTCACTGACACCTTGTGTCAGTGAAGTCGAGCCGCCTGCTGTCGATCCTGCTGCTGCTGCAGACCCGCGGCCGGATGACCGCCGCCGAACTCGCGGCGGAGCTCGAGGTGTCGCCGCGGACCGTCTACCGGGACGTGGAGTCGCTGCACGCGGCCGGCGTGCCGCTGTACGGCGACGCCGGGCACAGCGGGGGCTACCGGCTGCTCGCCGGCTACCGCACCCGGCTGACCGGGCTGAACGCCGGCGAGGCCGAGGCGCTTTTCCTGTCAGGCGCGCCGGGACCCGCCGCCGAGCTGGGGCTCGGTCCCGCGCTTGCGGCCGCCCAGCTCAAGCTGCGGGCCGCGCTGCCGCCGGAACTGCGCGAGCAGGCCGACCGGATGCGCACCCGCTTCCACCTGGACGCGCCCGGCTGGTACGCCGCGGACGCCGAGGTGCCGTATCTGCCGCAGGTCGCCGACGCGGTGTGGCACGGCAGGGTCCTCCACGTGCGCTACCGGCGCTGGAAGGAGCCGACGGACGTCGACCGGCGGCTCGAACCCTACGGCCTGGTGCTCAAGGCGGGCCGCTGGTACGCGGTGGCGGGTCCCGGGCCGCGCACCTACCGCGTCGACCAGATCCTGCGGCTGGCCGTGGGCGACGAGCGCTTCGAGGTGCCGGCCGGCTTCGACCTGGCCGACCACTGGCGGCGATACCAGGAGGACTTCCACGCCCGGCTGCACCGCGGTGAGGCGGTGGTGCGGCTCTCCCCTGCCGCCGCGGCGCGGCTGACCGGACCCGCCGCGCGGGCGCTGGAGGCGACCGGCAGCGCCGAGCCCGACGGCTGGACGCGCGCGACGCTGCCGACCGAGTCGCCGGATCAGGCGCACTCGTTCTTCCTGTCGCTCGGCGCGGAGGCGGAGGTGCTGGCGCCGCGGGAACTGCGGGACCGCCTCGGGGCCACGGCCCGCGCGCTCGCCGCGGCCTACCAGCAGTGACCCGCCGATCACACCCCCACACACCCTGTCATCCGTCAGGAGCGGAGCGTAGTCGCCGCCGGTTACGTTTCTGGTGGCCGGCAGCACCGCCGGCCCTCACGGAGGGAAAGAACCATGCGGAAGATCACCAGGATGGTCACGGCACTGGCGTTCGCGGCGGGCGTCGCGACCACGGCGGGCATCACCAACGCGCAGGCGGCAGGCGACTCGTGGGACGGCTGCCCGTCCGGCGCGGTGTGCGTCTACGCGCAGGACGCGGACGCCGTGACACCGACCGCCGTCTACTGGAGCTACGGCGCCCACAACCTGAGCAACCAGGTCGGCTGGCACTGGGTGCTCAACAACCAGACCGGCGGCGCCCACGCCCGGCTCTGCCTCGGCTACAACGGCACCGACTGCAACTACGACATGGCCGCGCAGCACGGAGTGCGCGCCGACCTCACCCCGGTCAACTCCATCACCCTGGACCGGCCGTAGCCGTCGGGCGGCCCGTGTAGCCGGCCAGATTGCGGCGGACCTCGTCGACATAGGGCCGGACACGGGCCGGTACACCCCCGGCGTCGACGACGGTGCGGACGCTGGTGCGGTAGGCGGCGGCGATCCACGAGGGGAGATCGCCGCGCATGCCGTCCTGCTTCAGCTGCTGGTCGACCCAGCAGAGGTAGACGCCCATGGTGGCGATGGCGTCCGGCGGCGACATGTAGTCCTTGGTGCCGTTCAGGTCTCCGTCGACCGCCCAGGCCTTGAAGACCCTCGGGGTCCACATGGCGACGCCGTACTCGTCGGTGGCCGGGCGGCGGGCTTCGACGTCGAAGCCGCTCTCCGCCTTGAGCATCGCGGCGACCAGGGCGGGTGACACCTCGGGCTGCGCGCACAGCCGGGCGGCCTGGTCGATGGACGGGCGCAGGGCGGCCGGGATGTCGGAGTGGGCGGGGAGCGTGTCGCCGAGCGGGGTGGCCGTGACCGCGGGCGGCGCGCCCGTCCCTGCCGCCGGGCGGGCCGGGCGCCCTCCGTCCGTCAGCAGCAGGCCCGCGCCTGTCGCGAGCAGCACCCCGGCCAGGGCTGCCCACGACAGGACCCGGCGCCGGACCCTGCGCACCGGGGCGCCGCCCGCCGGGATCGCGCCGCCCTGGGGGCCGCTGGCCTGGGCCAGGGCGTCCTGGGCCAGGGCGTCCCCGAGGCCTCCTGCGCCGGTGGGGGTGAGTGCCGCGACGCGTTCGGCGAGCAGGTCGGCGGTCAGCCCGGCGCGGGCGGCGTGGTCGGGGGCCAGGCAGTCGGTGATGAGCCGGCGCCAGTCGTCGGGAAGGGAGGAGTCGAGCCGCAGCGGGGCGGCGCCGCGGGCGTAGGACTGGGCGGCGAGCGCCCGGGCGCGGGCGGTGGCACCGGGGAAGGGGTGCAGCCCGCCGCACAGCACCTCGTGGGCGAGCACCCCGTAGGCCCAGATGTCGGCGGTGGGGCGGACGGCGGTGCCCTGGCTGCCGGTGCGGGCCGACCACCATTCCGGTGGCAGGTGGTCGAGGGTGCCCATCGGCGGGACGTAGGCGTGGGTGCCGTCCAGCTCCGCGGTGAGGCCGAAGTCCGCGAGCCACACCTCGCCCCGCGGGCCCAGCAGGATGTTGGCGGGCTTGAGGTCGCCGTGCACCCAGCCCTGGCGGTGCAGATGCGCCAGCCCGGCGGCGGCACCGCGCAGGATCCGCTCGGCCCGGGCGGGCGGTCGGCCGGCGGCGACCGTGTCGAGGACGTCCTGGACGCTGCGTTCGGCGCGGTCCATGACCAGGGCGGTGCAGCCGTCGAGGCCGGGGTGGGCGCTGTCGCGGACGGTCAGCGCCTCGACCGTACGGATCAGATGCGGGTGGTGTGCGGCCAGGCTGAAGCGCACCTCCCGGCCGACGAGGTCCGCCATCGCGGCCTGCTGGCCGGGGCTCAGCAGCGAGGTGCCGAGGAATTTCACCGCGGCCGGGGTGCCGTCCGCGCCGTCGGCGGTGTAGACGCTGCCCCAACTGCCCGACCCGATCAGCCCGGTGACGGTCCAGTCGCCGACCCGGTAGCCGTCCGGCACGTCGACCGGCGGCCTGCGACCCTTGGCGCCCTCCGCTGTGCGCTCGCGCTCGGGCACGGGTCAGCCCGCCCCGGCGGGCTGCCGGGCGGCGGACGGCGACCGGGTGGGCAGCCGCGGCGGCAGCAGCGCCAGGTGCTCCTCCCTGACCAGGTCGAAGCGCAGGGCGAAGGCCACCAGCTCCGCGCGCTTGCCGCCGGCGAGGGTGTCCGTGTCCTGGTCCGCGGTCTCGTCGCGCAGCCGCAGTTTGGCCGAGGCGAGGTAGTCGATGTGGTAGTTGACGGCGGACCGGGTCAGGTCGCGGCAGCTCTCCAGCGGGCGCAGCCGGTCCAGGACGTCGCCGACCCGGGGGACGGCGCCGGTCGAGGCGTTGCGCAGCCTCGGCTCGCACAGGGCGAGCAGGACGAGGAAGTATTTCGCGGTCGGGTCGAGGGCGAAGGGCATGACGGTGTGCTCCCCGCCGGCCGGGCCGCCGCCGGGGTCGTCGCGGTAGGCGTGCTGCGGCGCGAAGACCTTGAAGCCGGCCCCGGCACCCTCCGAGGGGAGCACGACCCGGGCGAACTCGAAGGGCACGGGTGCGCCGAGCCGCCCCGGCGCCACCTTGATGTGCTCGCCGGCGCCCTCCAGGTTCTCCACCACGTAGGTGGCGGTACGGCTGTAGTTGGACAGCCGCCAGTAGTCCTCGGCCGCGGTGATCTGCCCGGCGCACCGGGACACCCCGGGGTCGGTGAGCGGGATCGGCATCGGGCGCCCCGGGGTGCCGCGGCCGAAGTCGGCGGTCTCCCCCGGCCCCAGCCTGAGCAGCCGCGGCCGGCCCGGCCGCTCGGCATGCCGCAGCCCGCGCGCCTCGGGAAGCTGCACGATGACCGTGTCCATGGTCCCCACCCCATACCGTCACTTGAGTCACGAATGATGCACTCTGAGTGACGTGCCACGCCGGGCCGCAGTTGCGCGATGTGGGCAGATGACCGAGCGTTTCACCTGATCAGGTGAGCCCGGTGCACCGGCCGGGTGGCCGGTCGAACGCTCCTGCGGGCAGAAGAGGGGGCGGTCAGCGGCCCCGTCGCATCCGTTCGCCGACTTCCCCCTGGTCGGTCTCCCACCAGGGCCTGGTCATGCCGGGCACGGCGGGCGCCGCGGCGGGGGCCGCCGCCGCGGGGGCAGCCGCGGGGGCACCGGCCGTGGCCGCCGCGGGCGCGGCGGCGGGCGGGACCGCCGCCAGTGCCTCGCGGTCCAGCCGGGCGTCCAGTTCCGCGGTTTTGGTGCGTTCCGCCCGCCACCACTCCAGGAAGACCAGCAGGATGAAGGGCAGCCCGACGAGTTCCGCCAGCGTCAGCATCAGCCCGCCGCCGAGCATCTGGTCGTGGTCCACGCTGGGCCCCCAGTTGCGGGGGTGATCGGTGTACCAGTGCCCCGCGACCAGGGTGCCGCTGGTCATCACCACGATGCCCGGCACCGAGTCGAAGAGGCCGTCGAGGAAGACCAGCGCCGCCCGCACCGGGTGGGTGCACCAGCGCGGCAGCAGTTCCTGCCGGCTGAGCATCGGCAGGACGAACAGGCTGCCGGTGAGCAGCAGCTGAAGGTGCATCAGCTGGCGGACCAGCGGGTTGCCCAGCGCGGTGGCGAAGTAGGGCGTGAAGTAGATGGTCAGCTCGGAGGCGAGCACCAGCAGCGAGCTGACCAGCGGATAGGTGAGGGCGCGCACCGGCCGGGAGGAGAAGGCCCGGTGCAGCCGGCCGCCCGGGTCGGCGAGCCCCAGCGGGTCGCCGAGGGCGAGGCCGAGCGGTGCGAAGAGGTCGAGCAGGATGTTCTGCACGGCTGCCGGCCAGAACAGCACCCGGTCGTAGACCGCCAGCGAGGACATGGTGGCGACGACCAGCGTGCCGAGCCCCAGTACGTAGAAGGCGGCGCTACGCCACAGCGGCCAGCGCTCCCCTGCGCGTCTCCGGCGGCGCACCCCGTGGGCGTACCAGGCACCGAGCAGCAGGACGGCGACCAGGGCCACCGAGTCGAGCTGCCAGGTGTCGAGATACCGGGCTCCGGTCAGCTCGGGGAGGGCCTGGGGGCTCGCCACATCCGCGCCTTTCCACGTCTACCGTCCGATACGGGGCAACGGTAGACCCCGGCGGGCGGTGCGCGGCACGCAGGGGGAGGTCAGGCCTCTATCCGCTGGTCGGACGTGTCCGCCGGTGTGTCGCTGTCGTCGTCGGCCCCGCCGATCTCCGCGGCCCCGCCGGCCTCCGCGGCCCCGCTGATCTCCGCGGCCTCACCGGGCGCGGGGGCGCCGCGGGTGGCCAGCAGACTGGTGGCGGTGGTGACGGCCAGGACGGTGACGATGACGCCGAGCGAGACCGGGATGGAGATCTCCGGGACGTGGACGCCCGTCTCGTGCAGGGCGTGCAGCACCAGCTTCACGCCGATGAAGCCGAGGATCACCGACAGCCCGTAGGACAGGTGGACCAGCTTCTTGAGCAGGCCTCCGATCAGGAAGTACAGCTGGCGCAGGCCCATCAGGGCGAAGGCGTTGGCGGTGAAGACGATGTACGGGTCCTGGGTGAGGCCGAAGATCGCCGGGATGGAGTCCAGGGCGAAGAGCACGTCGGTGGTGCCGATGGCCAGCATCACCACGAGCATCGGGGTCATCAGCCGCTTGCCGTTGCGGGTGATGAACAGCTTCGTGCCGTGGTAGCGGTCGGTCGCGGGCACCCGCTTCTCGACCATCTTCAGCAGCCGGTTCTCCTCGAACTCGTCGTCGTCCTGCGACTCGGTGCGGGCTTCCTTGACCAGCTTCCAGGCGGTCCAGATCAGGAAGGCGCCGAAGACGAAGAACACCCAGGAGAAGCTGGCGACGATCGTGGCACCCGCGGCGATGAAGACCGCCCGCAGCACCAGCGCTATCAGCACACCGACCAGCAGGACGCGCTGCTGGTATTGCGAGGGCACCGCGAACTTGCCCATGATCAGCACGAAGACGAAGAGATTGTCGACGCTGAGCGACTTCTCGGTGATGTAGCCCGCGAAGAACTCCCCGGCTGGCTGCCCGCCGGAGAAGATCATCAGGCCGAGGCCGAAGAGGGCGGCGAGGACCACCCAGACCGCGGTCCACAGGCCCGCCTCGCGGACGGACACGTCGTGAGGGGTGCGACCGACCAGGAAGTCCGCGCCGATCAGCGCGCACAATCCGGCGATGGTCAGCACCCAGAGGGCGAGGGAGACGTCCACAGGTCCTCCGGCGGGTCGAAACGACTCAGTCAAAGAACCGTACACGAATAACCAAGAAATGGTAAAGGAGGAAGTAAAAACGCAGGTCAGGTGCCGTACGCCGGGCGTGCTGCGGCCAGCTGCCTGAGCACGTCGCCGAGGATCCGGCTGCCCGCCGGCACCAGCGGCGGCTCGTACGTCCAGGCGTGCCCCACCCACGGGTCGGCCAGGTGGTCGCTGGGCAGCGGGGTGAGCCGCAGCAGCGAACGCCACAGCGGATCGAGCACGGGGCCGTAGGCCGCCGCGTCCTCCCGGTCGGCCACCAGCAGCAGGTGGACACCCGCCGACGGGCCCTCGTCGGCGAGATACCGCAGCAGGTTGACCGACCGGTCGTCGAAGCCGTACGGGAACTCGTTGACGATCAGCAGCTGCTCCGCGGTGTCGAAACCGGGCGGCAGGTCGTCGGCCGCCCCGCCGCGCCTGGCCATCTGGATCAGGTCGACCCGCTCGGTGAGCCGGGTCAGCAGATCATTGACCCCTGCCGCGCCCGCCGCCGGGGGCGGCAGCACCAGCGCACCGCCGGCGTGCAGCGGGGCGAGTGCCGTGGCGCCGGAACCCGCGGGGTCGAGGGCGTGCACCGCGAAGCTGCCCACCGGATGCGAGGCCAGCAGCCTGGCCGCTGTCGACACCGCGACCTCCATGGCCGCACGGCGGTTCTCCGAGCTGTCCACCCACAGGCCGCGCTCCAGCGGGAGCCGGCTCAGCAGCGGGATGCGCAGCTCGGGCGCCTCCGGCAGGCACAGGCTCCCCAGCCGCACCGCCAGCGGCAGCCGGCCCGGCACCCGGTAGCCGTGCCAGGCCGGATTCTCCCAGCCGGCGAATTCCGGCGGCAGCGCCGGCTCGACGGCTTCCGCCTCCGCGGCGAGCTGCGCCAGGTCCCGGTCGAGCACCGCCCTGGCCTGGTCGACCAGTGCCGCCTGCTTGCCCTGCGCCGCCTCACGGGCCGCCTCCGCCGCCGGGCCGCCCCGGGTGCGCGGGTCGGCCAGCAGCCGGTCGAGCTCCTGCTCGAAGCGGGACTCGGCGAAGTCCGCGGCGCTGCGGTAGGCAGCCACGGTCCGCGAGAGGTCCTCGAACATGCCCCAGACCTGGTTGTACAGCCGCTCCTCCATGGAGCGCCCGGCCGCGTCGCCTGCGACCGGCACCCGGGGCGCCTGCGCGGGCGGCGGCGGGTAGCCCTGCCCGGGTGCGGTCTCCCGCGGCGGCGGCACCTGCGCGGGGCGCGCGGGCGTGTCCCGCGGCGCCGCGGGGGGCGCGTTGCGGCGCCTGGGGTGCCGGTAGTCCACGGGTCCCGCCGCGCCTGCCGCCGGTGTCCCGGCTTCGGTGCCGGGCCCCGAGGTCTGCGGTGCCCCCGCCCCGGCGCCCGCGCCGGTTCCGCGCCCGTCGCTGTACGCCGAGGTGCCCGGGCGGTTCGCGCCGCCGGCGGCGCCGCGGTCCGCCCGGTGGTAGCCCACGCCTGATCCGCCCGTGGGCGGCGGCGCGGGCAGGTCGATCGAGCGGGCCTGCTCGCGGTCCACCGCGGTGTGCACCGCCTCGGCGGTACCCCGCGGGTCCGGCACCCCCTGGTCGAGGAACAGCGCGGGCAGGCCGCCCCGGTAGCCCTGGCCGACCGCGCGGACCTTCCAGGCGGACTGGCGGCGGTAGAGCTCGACGGCCAGCAGGGCGGTCTCGGCGCCGAGCCCGGTGATGGTGAAGCCGGCGATGGCGTTGCCGTCCGGTGTGGTGACGGCGAGCCGGGGGGCGGGGGCGGCGCCGAAGTCGGCGGGCGCGCCCGGGCGGGCCGCGGCACCGGGCAGCGCGAGCAGCACGTGCACCCGGTGCACCGCGGGCGGCATGGCGCCGAGGTCCACGGCGAGGCGGTGGTCCGCGGCGGCCTGCCGCGGCACCTCGACCCCGGCGAGCTGCGGCTCACCGGGGTGGGCTATCCATTCGCCGTCGCCGACGACCCGGCCCGCCTCGTCCCCCAGGGTGACCGCGGCCACTACCGGTGTACCCGCCGACACCCGGATCTCCAGCCGGTTGCCGGGCAGCGGGTGGTTCTGTCCCCGGACCAGTTCGGCCGCCATGTCCGCCGCCCCCGTCTTCCTGTGTAGGTGAACTGCTACGGCCGTCCGGCCGGACCCGCCGTCAGAGCGCGGGAAGAATGGCCGGGATCAGGTCCTGGAACGTCCGGCCGTTGGCCGGGGTGCCGATCGCCGTCATCGACCAGCCGGTCGCGCCGCGCTGCACCTTCGCCATGATCTGGGCGGTGTACGCGCCGCCGCCGGTCAGCGTGTAGCGGGCCAGCTCCTGCCCGTTGGTCTCGTCGACCAGGCGGCAGAACGCGTTCTCCACCTCGGCGAAGGTCTGGCCGGTGAACGAGTTGACCGTGAAGATGATCTGGTCGACGTGCACGGGGACTCGGGACAGGTCGACGATGATGGACTCGTCGTCGCCGCCCTGGCCGACACCGCCGACCAGGTTGTCACCGGTGTGCCGGACGGAACCGTCGTCGCTGGTGAGGTGGCGGAAGAACACCACGTCGACCGGCTGCTTGTCGGCGAAGAGGACCGCGGAGGCGTCCAGGTCGATCTCCCTGGTGCGGCTGCCGAACAGCCCGCGGCGCGGCGCCGCCTTCCAGCCGAGCCCCATCCTGACCGCCGTCAACGAGCCTCCGTCGGCCTTGCTCAGGCTGATCTTCTGGCCCTTGGTCATGTTGACCGTCACGCGCTTGCCCCTCTCACCCGTCACCTGATGTGTGCGGTTGCTGCCCGCACCCTAACAAGACGCGGACCGACCGTATCCCGGTTCGTCCTGCGGCGATTTCGGCCGCCGTCACGCCATTCCCGCCTCCCGCATCTGGCGCAACTCCTTTTTCAGGTCTCCCAGTTCGTCCCGGATCCGGGCGGCCACCTCGAACTGGAGCTCGGCCGCGGCCGCGTGCATCTGGTCGGTCAGCTGCCCGATGAGGTCGGCCAGCTCCTCGGCCGGCACCGACCCCGACGCGCGCTTGCCCGCCTTCCCCGACAGGCCGGGCACCGGCGCCTTGCCGCGCGAGCGCTGCCGCCCGGAGCCGAGCAGCTCCTCGGTGTCGGCGTCCTCGCGGGCGAAGGAGTCGAGGATGCCGGCGATCTTCTTGCGCAGCGGCTGCGGGTCGACCCCGCGCTCGGTGTTGTACGCGATCTGCTTCTCGCGCCGGCGGTTGGTCTCCTCGATCGCCCGCTCCATGCCGGGCGTGATCCGGTCGGCGTACATGTGGACCTGTCCCGACACGTTCCGGGCCGCGCGGCCGATGGTCTGGATCAGCGAGGTGCCGGACCGCAGGAAGCCCTCCTTGTCGGCGTCCAGGATCGCCACCAGCGACACCTCGGGCAGGTCGAGGCCCTCGCGCAGCAGGTTGATGCCGACCAGCACGTCGTACTCGCCGGCCCGCAGCTCCTGGAGCAGCTCCACCCGGCGCAGCGTGTCGATGTCGCTGTGCAGATAGCGGACCTGGATGCCCAGCTCCAGCAGGTAGTCGGTGAGGTCCTCCGACATCTTCTTGGTCAGCGTGGTGACCAGGACCCGTTCGTCCTTCTCGGTGCGCAGCCTGATCTCGTGCACCAGGTCGTCGATCTGGCCCTCGGTGGGCTTGACCACCACCTCCGGGTCGATGAGGCCGGTCGGGCGGATGATCTGCTCGACCACCCCGTCGCCGCGGGACAGCTCGTAGGGGCCGGGAGTCGCCGAGAGGTAGACGGACTGGCCGACCCTGGTCAGGAACTCCTCCCACTTCAGCGGGCGGTTGTCCAGCGCGGACGGCAGCCGGAAGCCGTGGTCGACCAGGGTGCGCTTGCGGGACGCGTCGCCCTCGTACATCGCGCCGATCTGCGGCACGGTCACGTGCGACTCGTCGATGACCAGGAGGAAGTCCTCGGGGAAGTAGTCGATGAGGGTGTCGGGGGCGCTGCCCTGCTCGCGGCCGTCGATGTGCCGTGAGTAGTTCTCGATGCCGGAGCAGCTGCCGATCTGCCGCATCATCTCGATGTCGTAGGTGGTGCGCATCCGCAGCCGCTGGGCCTCCAGCAGCTTGCCCTGCTTCTCCATCTGCGCGAGCTGGCCCTCCAGCTCCTTCTCGATCCCGGCGATGGCCCGCTCCATCCGCTCGGGACCGGCCACGTAGTGGGTGGCGGGGAAGACGTAGATCTGCTCGTCCTCGGTGATGACCTCGCCGGTGAGCGGGTGCAGGGTGTACAGCGCCTCGATCTCGTCGCCGAACATCTCGATCCGCACGGCCAGCTGCTCGTACACCGGGAAGATCTCGACGGTGTCGCCGCGCACCCGGAAGGTGCCGCGGGTGAAGGCCAGGTCGTTGCGCGTGTACTGGATGTCAACGAAGCGGCGCAGCAGCTGGTCGCGGTCGATGACGTCGCCGACCTTGAGCCGCACCATGCGGTCGATGTACTCCTGCGGGGTGCCCAGGCCGTAGATGCAGGACACCGAGGCGACCACGACGACGTCGCGCCTGGTCAGCAGGGAATTGGTGGCGGAGTGCCGGAGCCGCTCCACCTCCTCGTTGATCGAGGAGTCCTTCTCGATGTAGGTGTCGGTCTGCGGGACGTACGCCTCGGGCTGGTAGTAGTCGTAGTACGAGACGAAGTACTCGACCGCGTTGTTCGGCAGCAGCTCGCGGAATTCGTTGGCCAGCTGCGCCGCCAGGGTCTTGTTGGGCGCCATCACCAGGGTGGGGCGCTGCAGCCGCTCGATCATCCAGGCCGTCGTGGCCGACTTGCCGGTGCCGGTGGCCCCGAGGAGCACCACGTCCTGCTCGCCCGCGCGGATCCGCCGCTCCAGGTCGTCGATGGCAGCGGGCTGGTCGCCGCTGGGCTGGAAGGGGCTGACGACCTCGAAAGGCGCCACAGTACGTTCGATGTCTGAAACGGGCCGCATCCCACCACGGTACGACCACCCACCGACAATCGGCCGGGCCGCGGGACCACGGGCGGCGCGCCGGGCCGCGGCACGGCCGCCCGGCCGCCACCACGGCAGCGCGCCGGGCCGCCCCGCCCCGGACACGCGCCGCGACCGCGCCGGCGCACCCGGCCCCGATCGCGGCCGGCGCCTGACCGAAGGTGACCATCCGGCGACCGAACGTGAGAGGCCAGGGCGGCACGGCCTCCCGACCGGTCCTGCGGCCCGGCCCCTGCCGCCGCCGCCTCGCCACCCGACGCGTTGTCAGACCCTGCGCCTAGGGTTGCCGACATGACGAGTGCCGCTTGGACCATGTACGACGCGCCCATCGGACCGCTGCTGCTCGCGGCCACCGAGCAGGGCCTTCTCCTCGTCGTCTTCAGGGCCGACGAGGAGACCGCCGCGCGGGCGGTGGCGGCGCTCGGGCGCCGGCTGGGCTGCACCCCGGTCGAGGACGCCGCGCGGCTCGCCCCGGTGACCGCGCAGCTGGACGGCTATTTCGCGGGCACGCGCCAGGGCTTCGACCTGCCGCTCGACTGGTCGCTGATCACCGGCTTCCAGCGGCGGGTGCTGCGCGAGCTCGCCGAGGGTGTGCCGTACGGCACGGTGGTGGGGTATCAGGATCTGGCCGACCGGGTCGGCGAGCCGGACGCGGCCCGTGCGGTGGGCGGCGCGATGGGCGCCAACCCGCTGCCGGTCGTGGTGCCGTGCCACCGGGTGATCGAGAGCGGCGGGGGCATAGGCGGCTTCGGCGGCGGCCTGGAGATCAAGCGGAGCCTGCTGGCACTCGAAGGGGTACTGCCCGCGCCGCTGTTCTGACCGGCGCCACCGGCGGTACGAAGGGTGCGCGGGCCTGCGCGCAGAGCCGCCGGGCCGGCGCGTGCCGCGCCGGCCAGGCCCCGGGTCATGGCGACCGCGGGGCACGGCGGCGCGCGGTCACTCCTCCGATGCCCTGGGGTCGGGGATCGGCAGCGGGGAGGCGGCTCCCGGCAGCTCGGTGCGGCCTGCGGCCTGCTCGACCTCGGCGGGCCCTTCGGCCGCCGCGGGCTCGTGTTCCACGGCCGGCTCCCGGCCCGCCTCAGGCGCCGGTGCGGCGGCGGCCGCGCCCTGGGAGGCACGGTCGAAGAAGCGCAGCAGTTCCACCGGGAAGGGCAGCACCAGCGTCGAGTTCTTCTCCGCGGCGACCTCCACCACGGTCTGCAGCATCCGCAGTTGCAGAGCCGCCGGGTTGGCGTCCATGGTCCTGGCCGCCTCGGAGAGCTTGTGCGAGGCCTGGAGCTCGCCGTCGGCGGTGATGATCCTGGCCCGCCGCTCGCGGTCGGCCTCCGCCTGCCGCGCCATGGAGCGCTTCATGGACTCGGGCAGCGCCACATCCTTGATCTCCACCCGGTCGATGTGCACGCCCCAGCCGGTGGCGGGAGTGGACAGCATCAGCTCCAGGCCCTCGTGCAGCTTCTCCCGCCCGGACAGCAGGTCGTCCAGGTCGCTCTTGCCGATGATCGAACGCAGCGAGGTCTGCGCGACCTGGAGCATCGCGAACTGGTAGTTCTGCACGTCCACGGTCGCCCTGACCGGGTCGACGACCCGGAAGTAGAGCACCGCGTCGACCCGGACCGAGACGTTGTCGCGGGTGATGCCCTCCTGCGAGGGGACGGGCATGGTGACGACCTGCATGTTGACCTTGGTCATCCGGTCCATGAAGGGCACCAGCAGGCGCGGCCCGGGCTCCTTGGGCAGCGCGCTGACCCGGCCGAAGCGGTAGACGACCCCGCGTTCGTACTGCTTGACCACCCGGACGCCGCTCACCAGCGATATCAGGCCGACCACCGCTGCGATGACCACCAGCACCACGACGACTTCCATGTCCCCCCGCTCCCCTCGGTCAAGGGTGTGAAGATAACGGCGGCGCCCGCCGGTTGCCTACCGGAGGGCGCTTTCTTGACAGGACTTTGACGAGCCGTCGGCAGGCCGCGCGATCAGCCCCGGCGGGAGATCCGGACGGCGGGCCCTAAGCGTCGAAGCGGGCCGCGGCGAGGTAGTCGGGGCGGGGTTCGAGGGCCGCGGCCAGCCTGAAGTGGCGCTTCGCCTCGTCGGCCCGGTCGGCGCGCTCCAGGGTGCGGCCGAGCGCGAAGTGGGCGAACGCGTTGTCCGGCTCGCGCTCCAGCACGATCTGGAATTCCAGCTCCGCGGGGCGCAGTTGCGCGGCGAGGAAGAAGGCGCGGGCACGCAGCAGCCGCGCCGCGGTGTTCTCCGGGTGGGCCGCGATGACCGGGTCAAGCAGCTTGACCGCGCCGCGCGGGTCGCGAGCCGCGAGCAGCTGCTCGGCGGCACGGAAGTCGATCACGTCGGTCTCGGGGGTGCGCTCGGGCACGTCCGCCTCCCTGACATCGGGGTACGGGGACGAATGATCGTCTGGTCAGACATACCCAACGCGACGGTCGGCAACCGCATTCCCCCCATACGGCCGCCACCCCGGGGCGGCTATGCCCCGTCCCGCGACCGCAGCCGCTCGCGCAGCCGCGCCCACACCGCCTTCACCTGCGGCTCCAGCGCGTCGAGCGGGCCGTCGTTGTCGATCACGAGGTCGGCGACGGCCAACCGCTCCTCCCGGCTCGCCTGGGCGGCCATCCGGGACCGGGCCTCGTCCGGCGTCATGCCGCGCAGCCCCACCAGGCGGTCGAGACGGGTGCCGGAATCCGCGTCCACCACGACGACCACGTCGTAGTGGGGGGCCAGGCCGTTCTCGGCAAGCAGCGGCACATCGTGCAGCACGATGTCCCCTGGGCCCGCGCTGCGCTGGACTTCCGCCGACCTGGCCCCGACCAGCGGGTGCACGATCGCGTTGAGTGCCTTGCGGCGGCCCTCGTCGGCGAAGACGATCGCGCCGAGCTTCGGCCGGTCGAGCGACCCGTCGGCTGCCAGCACACCGGCGCCGAACTCGGCGACCACCGCGGCCAGCCCCTCGGTACCGGGCTCGACCACCTCGCGGGCGATGCGGTCGGAGTCCACCAGGATCGCCCCGTAGGACGCCAGCAGGCGCGCCACCTCGCTCTTGCCGGCCCCGATTCCGCCGGTCAGGCCTACTGTCAGCATGGCGGCCAGCCTACTCAGCGGCCGCCGTCGTCCTCACGGTCAGCCAGGAAGCGCTCGAACTCGGCCGCGAGGTCGTCGGCCGAAGGCAGGTCGACGGGCTCGGCGATCAGGCTCTCGCGGGACTGGGACCCGGCGACCGCGTCGTACTGGCTCTCCAGGCCGCGCACCACGGACACCAGCTCGCCGTCGCCCTCGGCGACCTGCCGGTCGATCTCGACCCTGACGGTGTGCGCCTCGTTGCGCAGCGCGTGCGCGATCTCGGGCAGCACCAGCCCGGTGGCGGCGGTGATCGCCTCCAGCACGGCCAGGGCCGCGTCCGGGTAGGGGGAGCGTGCCAGGTAGTGCGGCACGTGGGCGGCGACGCCCAGCACGTCACGGCCTGCCTCGGCCAGCCGCAACTCGACCAGCGCGGATGCGCTGCCGGGCACCTGGGCCTCGTCGAACCAGGCGCGGTGACCGGGCATCAGGTCCACCCGGTTGCCGTGCGGGGTCAGCCCGACCGGGCGGGTGTGCGGAACACCCATCGGGATGCCGTGGAAGTTGATGGCGATCCGGACGCCGAGGCGCTCGATGACCTCGAGGACCGCGCCGGCGAAGCGCTCCCACTCCACGTCCGGCTCGGAGCCGGTGAGCAGCAGGAACGGGGTGCCGGTGGTGTCGCGGACCAGATAGAGGTCGATTTCCGGCGCCTCGTAGGAGGTCCAGTGGTCGCGTTCGAAGGTCATCAGCGGGCGGCGGGCCCGGTAGTCCACCAGCCGGTCGGCGTCGAAACGCGCGATGAGCTGGTTGTCGAGCCGGTCGAGCAGCTGCTGGCTGATCTGTTCGCCGGTCTCGCCGGCGTCCATGAACCCCTCGAAGTGGTAGAGCAGCACGGGACCTGCGTCCCCGACCGCTTCGTCCACGGCCTCGGCCCCGCCCGGCACGTACTCATACAGCCCTTGCGGATCCAGCACGATGATCGTCCTCCTCGTTATCTGGTCACCACAACGAACGGCGGGGGCCCGCCATTCCCGCCGTGCGGCCACCACCGGGCGGCGCGGGGCCTACCACGCGGTGCGGCCCCGCCCCCCGGAAAGGGGAGCGGGGCCGCGACTGCTGGTGGCAAGCGGTCAGCTCTGGCCGCCGGCCAGCTTCTCGCGCAGGGCCGCCAGGGCCTCGTCGGAGGCAAGGGCGCCGGAGGTGTCGTCGGACTCCGAGGAGTACGAACCGCCACCGGTGCCACCGCCGCCGCCGGGCGCCGGAGCCGCGGTGCCGGCCTCGGCCGCCGCCTGCTCGTCGGCCTCGCGGGACTTGATGACCTGGGCCTGGTGCTGCTCGAAGCGGGTCTGGGCCGTGGCGTACTGGCCCTCCCACTCCTCGCGCTGCTTGTCGTAGCCCTCGAGCCAGTCGTTGGTCTCGGGGTCGAAGCCCTCGGGGTAGATGTAATTCCCCTGGTCGTCGTACGACGCGGCCATGCCGTAGAGGGTCGGGTCGAACTCGACCGAGGCCGGGTCGGCGCCGAAGGACTCGTTGGCCTGCTTGAGGGACAGCGAGATCCGGCGACGCTCCAGGTCGATGTCGATGACCTTGACGAAGATCTCGTCGTTGACCTGGACGACCTGCTCCGGGATCTCCACGTGGCGCTCGGCCAGCTCGGAGATGTGGACCAGGCCCTCGATGCCCTCGTCGACGCGCACGAACGCACCGAACGGAACGAGCTTGGTGACCTTGCCGGGCACGACCTGCCCGATCTGGTGCGTGCGGGCGAACTGCTGCCACGGGTCTTCCTGGGTCGCCTTCAGCGACAGGGAGACGCGCTCGCGGTCCATGTCGACGTCCAGGACCTCGACCGTGACCTCCTGGCCGACCTCGACGACCTCGGAGGGGTGGTCGATGTGCTTCCAGGACAGCTCCGAGACGTGCACCAGACCATCGACACCGCCGAGGTCCACGAACGCACCGAAGTTGACGATGGAGGAGACGACGCCGGAGCGCACCTGACCCTTCTGCAGGGTGGTGAGGAAGGTCTGGCGGACCTCGCTCTGGGTCTGCTCCAGCCAGGCACGGCGGGACAGGACCACGTTGTTGCGGTTCTTGTCCAGCTCGATGATCTTGGCCTCGAGCTCCTTGCCCACGTAGGGCTGGAGGTCGCGGACGCGCCGCATCTCGACCAGCGACGCGGGCAGGAAGCCGCGCAGGCCGATGTCGAGGATGAGGCCGCCCTTGACGACCTCGATGACGGTACCGGTGACGATGCCGTCCTCTTCCTTGATCTTCTCGATGGTGCCCCAGGCGCGCTCGTACTGCGCGCGCTTCTTCGAGAGGATCAGGCGGCCTTCCTTGTCCTCCTTCTGGAGGACCAGGGCCTCGATCTCATCGCCCACGGCGACGACCTCGTTGGGGTCGACGTCGTGCTTGATGGACAGCTCGCGGGAGGGGATGACACCTTCGGTCTTGTAACCGATGTCGAGCAGGACCTCGTCCCGGTCGACCTTCACGATGACGCCGTCGACGATGTCGCCGTCGTTGAAGTACTTGATCGTCTCGTCGATCGCGGCGAGGAAGGCTTCCTCGTTGCCGATGTCGTTGACCGCCACCTGCGGGGTGGTACGAGGGGCCTCGGTGCTGCTCGTCATTAGGGAAAGGACTCCGGTACGGACAGTAAGTCGTAGGTACAGCTACGCCGGGAGCCTTTTTCGGTCCTGCCCTGATACCGCCAGCCTGGGGCTGTGGGATCTGCAACAGATTCGAGCGTGGCCTGCTCCGTCTGAGGCGCGCAGGCTCGCAGCGCAACTTGTAGCATACGGGGGCAGCCGGGCACGGTCAATGCACGAAGACCGCACCGGGCGCGTAACGAACCAAACCGGCGTAAGTCCCACGACCACAGGTCTTTTCAGAGAGTACGACGACTACCGCGATGATCCAAGGACCTGAACCCGAAGCCACCCGGCGCAATGCAGGGGTCACGGAGAGCAGCCGGGCCAGTCGTGGCTGGTGGGACCGCAATGCCGACGACTACCAGGTCGAGCACGGCGACTTCCTCGGCGACGACCGCTTCGTCTGGGGCCCCGAGGGGCTGGACGAGGCCGATGCCGGGCTGCTGGGCCCCGCGGCCGGCCTGAAGGGGCTCGCCGTGCTGGAGATCGGCGCCGGCGCGGCCCAGTGCTCGCGCTGGCTGGCCGCCCAGGGAGCCCTCCCCGTCGCCCTCGACCTGTCGCGGCGGCAGCTCCAGCACGCCCGGCGGATCGACCTGGAGGCCGAGGAGGCCCAGGGGGCGGAGCCGCTGCCGCTGGTGCAGGCCGACGCCGCCTTCCTGCCCTTCGCCGACGGCTCCTTCGACCTGGCCTGCTCGGCGTACGGGGCGCTGCCCTTCGTGGCCGACACCGGCAGGGTGCAGCGCGAGGTGCGCCGGGTGCTGCGGCCGGGCGGGCGCTGGGTCTTCTCGGTCACCCACCCCGTGCGCTGGGCCTTCCCCGACGAGCCGGGCGCGGAGGGGCTGACCGCCGCCTCCTCGTACTTCGACCGGACGCCCTACGTGGAGCAGGACGACCGCGGCCTCGCCGTCTACGTCGAGCACCACCGCACGCTGGGCGACCGGGTCCGTGAGATCGCCGCCGCCGGGCTGCGGCTGGTCGACCTGGTCGAACCGGAGTGGCCGGCGTGGAACGAGCAGGAGTGGGGCGGCTGGTCCCCGCTGCGCGGCCGGCTGCTGCCGGGCACGGCGATCTTCGTCTGCGTGGCGGAATGACGGTACCCGGCCGTACGGGCGCGGCGCCTGCCGGGCGGAGCGCCGGTAAACGGCCTGCCGGTACGCGGCCTGCCGGTACGCGGGACGCCCGGGTGCGTCGCGCCGGTACGCAAGCCGTCAGCGGCCGGAAAGCCCGACCGCGGGCCGCCGGCGGCCGGAGCGCCCGTGCGCGGGCCGCCGCAGGCCGGGCGGTGCCGTGGCCGGGCCGGTAGCCGGCGGGGCGGGAGCAGGCGGCGCCGGGGGCCTGGCGATCAGGCCCGAGGGGCGCGCGCTGCCGGTGGCCGCGGTCGTCCCCGCGCTGCTCGACGCGCTCGCGGACCGCGGCTGCGCGGTGCTGGCCGCGCCGCCCGGCACCGGCAAGACCACGCTGGTGCCGCTGCTGCTGGCCGGTGCGGACGGGCGCCCCGCGGGGCGGGTGATCGTCGCGGAACCGCGCCGGATGGCGGCCAGGGCCGCCGCCCGGCGGATGGCCTGGCTGCTCGGTGAGCAGGTCGGCGGGACCGTCGGTTTCACCGTGCGCGGCGAGCGGCGGGTGTCGGCGGCCACCGCCGTGGAGGTCGTCACCACCGGTGTGCTGCTGCAGCGGCTGCAGCGCGACCCCGAACTGGCAGGCGTCGGCACCGTCGTGCTCGACGAGTGCCACGAGCGGCACCTCGACGCGGACACCGCGATGGCCTTCCTGCTGGACGTGCGCGCCACGCTGCGGCCGGACCTGCGGCTGGTCGCCGCGTCCGCGACGACGGACACGGCGGCCTGGGCCGCGCTGCTCGACGCCCCCGTGGTGGAGGCGGCAGGCGTCCTGCACCCGGTGGCCGTGCGCTGGGCGCCGCCGCCCCGGCAGGTCCGGCCGCCGCACGGCATGCGCGTCGACCCGGCGCTGCTCGACCATGTGGCGGCGGTCGTCCGCCGGGCGCTGGCCGAGGGCGAAGGGGACGTGCTGTGCTTCCTGCCCGGCGTCGGGGAGATCGCCCGGGTGGCCGGGATGCTGTCGGGTCTCGGGGTCGACGTCCTGCAACTGCACGGCCGGGCGCCGGCGGCGGTGCAGGACGCGGCGCTGGCGCCGGGAGAGCGCCGCCGGGTGCTGCTGGCCACCTCGGTCGCCGAGTCCAGCCTGACCGTGCCCGGGGTGCGGACCGTGGTCGACAGCGGCCTCGCCCGCGAGCCGCGGATGGACCACGCCAGGGGCCTCGGGGCGCTGACCACCGTCAGGGTGTCGCGGGCCGCGGCCGAGCAGCGGGCCGGGCGCGCCGGGCGTGAGGCACCGGGCACGGTCCACCGCTGCTGGTCGCAGGGCGAGCACGACCGGCTGGCCCGGCAGCCCGCGCCGGAGATCGCGCTGGCCGACCTCACCGGCTTCGCGCTCCAGGCCGCGTGCTGGGGCGAGCCGGACGCCACCGGCCTTGCCCTGCTCGACCCGCCGCCGCCCGGCGCGCTGGCGGCCGCCCGCGGCACCCTGCGCACGCTGGGCGCGGTCGACGCGGCGGGCCGCGCCACGGCACGCGGGCGCGGTCTCGGCCGGCTCGGTCTGCACCCGCGGCTCGCGCGCGCCCTGCTGGACGCCGCCCCGGTGCTGGGCGCAGAACGTGCCGCCGAGGTCACCGCGCTGCTCTCCGAGGAGGTACCTGCCGGCTACGGGCCCGACCTCAGCGCCGCCTGGCACGCGGCCCGCCGCGCCGGTGACGCGTACGGCGCGCGCTGGCGCACCGAGACCCGCCGCCTGTCGACCGCCCTGCGCACGGCCGAAGGCTCACCGGACGGCGGCTCACCGGCCGGCGGCTCACCGGCCGGGAGCGCGCTGACCGGCAAGCGGGACTCCTCCCCCGGCGGCGCGTCGCTCGGCGACGATGCCGCCGCGGGCCTCGTCGTGGCGCTGGCCTTCCCCGAGCGGCTGGCGCGGCGGCGGGCGGAAGGCGCGTATCTGATGGTGTCCGGCACCGGCGCCGAGGTCGGTGCGGGGCTCGGCGGGGCCGAGTGGATCGCGGTGGCCGTGGCCGATCGCGGTGTAGGGCGGGCGGCGGCGCGGGTGCGGCTGGCCGCGGTGGTGGACGAGGAGACGGCGCGTACGGCGGCGGCCTGGGCGCTCGAGCGCTACGAGGAGGTGCGCTGGGCGCAGGGCGATGTGGTGGCCAGGCGGGTGGAGCGGCTGGGGGCGGTGGAGCTGAGCGCTGCGCCGTTGCGCTCCCCCGACCGGGAGGCGGTGCGGGCGGCGCTGCTCGACGGCCTCGCGGCCGAGGGCACCGGGCTGCTGCGGTGGACCCGGGACTCCCGGGAGCTGAGGCAGCGGATGGCGTTCCTCCACCGGGTGCTCGGCGACCCGTGGCCCGATGTCGCGGAGGACGCGCTGCTGGCCAGGGCCGGCGAGTGGCTGGGCCAGGAACTCGCCACCGCTCGCCGCCGCGCCGACCTGGAGCGGATCGACGCGGGCGCCGCACTGCCCCGGCTGCTGCCGTGGGCGAGCGGCGCGGCGGCGAGGTTCGGTGAGCTGGCGCCCGAGCGGATCGAGGTGCCCAGCGGCTCGCGGATCCGGGTCGACTACGGCGGCGAGCAGCCCGTACTGGCCGTGAAGCTGCAGGAGTTGTTCGGCCTGGCGGACACCCCGCGGGTCGCCGGGGTGCCCGTGCTCGTGCATCTGCTGTCCCCCGCGGGACGCCCGGCCGCGGTGACCGCGGACCTGGCGTCCTTCTGGCGTGAGGGCTATCGCGCGGTGCGTGCCGAACTGCGCGGCCGTTATCCCCGGCATCCCTGGCCGGAGGACCCGTCGACGGCCCCGCCGACCCGGCGCACCAACACCAGGCGCGGCTGAGCCCGCGGATCGGCGCGCGCCGGCCGGCGGGTGCGAGCGGGAGCGCACCGGCCGGCGACCGGGAATCGGGCCCTGGCGGCGGGCTGCTCGGGGACGATGCCGCCGCCGGCCTCGTCGTGGCCGGCTTTCGCGGAACGGCCGGCGCGGCGGCGGGCAGGAGCCGAACCCCCAGGATCGGCGCGCTCAGTTCGGAGCGCGCCGGTCCTGGCTGTGGTCAGGGCGCGGTCAGGGCGCCGGGGAGAGTGCCGCGTCGGGGGTCGCCGCACCGCTGCCGGTCGGCGTGGGCGTCGCGGAGTCCGACGGCGTCGGGGTGGCGCAGGGGTCGTCGGTGGGCGTGTCCGTCGGGGTCGGGGTCGCTGTGGCCGTCGGCGTCCCGGTCGCGGACGGCGAGGGGCACGCCGGTGTGGTCGGCGGGTCGGTGGGGTCGCCGGTCGGCGGCGTCGTGGTGGGACCGGTCGGCGGGGTGCTGGGGCCGGTGCTCGGTTCGCCGGTCGTGGGGCCGGTGCTGGGCTTGGACGGGCCGCTCGGATGCGTCCGCGGCGGAAGCGGCGTCAGGCTGGTCGACGGCGTGGGGGTGCCCGCCGGTGTGGTGGGCGGCGCGGCCGGGGTGCCGGTCGGGGAGACCGCCGGGCCGCCGGGCGTGCCGGAGCGGTCGGGCACCGACACGGCGCCGCCCTGCACGAAGTGGTCGTACCAGGACCTGACGAGGTTCAGGTAGGCCTGCGAGTGGTTGTAGCCGAGGATCGCCCGGTCCATCTGCTGCGGCACGGACAGGTCGCGGCCGTCGGCGCACAGGTAGTGGGCGGCGGCGAGCGCCGCGTCGTAGACGTTGTTGGGGTTGTCGATCCCGTCGCCGTTGCCGTCCGCGCCCCAGTGCTCCCACGTCGAGGGGATGAACTGCATGGGGCCGACGGCCCGGTCGTGCACCGGGTCGCCGTCGTAGCGGCCCCCGTCGGTGTCGCTGATGTTCGCGAAGCCGTTGCCGTTCAGGACCGGCCCGAGGATCGGGGAGTACGTGGTGCCGTCGGCGTCGACCGCCCCGCCGCGTGCCTGGCCGGACTCCACCTGCCCGATGGCGGCCAGCAGTTGCCACGGCAGGTGGCAGCCGGGGTCGCTCTGGGCGACGGACGCCTCGGCCCGCCGGTAGGCGGCGAGCACCGAGGCGGGCAGTCCCGCGCCGCCTGGCACGTTCACCGTCTGGCTGCCGGGTGTGGTGGTGGGGGACGCCAGCGGCGGGCCCGTCGGGGTGTTCAGCGGGGGCAGGTCCGTGATGTACGGCGAACCGCCGTCGATGGGCGGCCCGGGCGGCGGTGTGACGACCGTGCGGTCCTGCTGCTCCGCCGCGGCGGCGGCATGGGCGACCGGGAGGAAGCCCGGTGCCTGTGACGCGCTGAGCGCCGCCATCGCCGCGGCGGCGACCGCGGTGCCTGCCGCTCCCCTGCGTAGCCTCCGGCCATAACGCCGCGCTGCCATAGAGCGGTCCCCTCCCATGTGTGAGAACGCGCCGTTCCCGGCGCCACAACTCGACCGACCCTACGGCAACTTGCATCACGTGACCACCGCGTCGGCATGCTCAAAATGTGCGCAAACGGGCACCGTTCGCTTGTCACCGCGCAGCGTTTCCCTGCTGGTCATCCGCAGGTCGTCGGGCCGGGCGCGCACCGCGGCGGGTGGCCGCCCGCCCGTCGCAGGGGCAGCGTGCGCTGCCCCTGCGACGGGCCCGGCATGCCCTCACCAGCCCCCGCCGGCCCGCACTTTCCGGCCGCCGGCCGCCCGTGCCCCGACCGCCCGTGCCCCGACCGTCCGGGCGCCGGCCGTGGCGTCCCGCGGCGGTCAGTGCGCGGCCGACTCCCAGTCCGCGCCGTCACCCACCGACACATCGAGCGGTGCCCGCAGCGGATAGGCCCCGGCCATCTCGCGGCGCACCAGCTCCTCGACCTTCTCCCGCTCGCCGGGGGCGACTTCGAGCACGATCTCGTCGTGCACCTGGAGCAGCATCCGGGACGCGAGACCTTCCCGGGTCAGCCCCTCGTCGACCCGCAGCATCGCGAGCTTCACGATGTCGGCGGCGGAGCCCTGGATCGGGGCGTTCAGCGCCATCCGCTCGGCCGTCTCCCGGCGCTGCCGGTTGTCGCTGCTGAGGTCGGGCAGGTAGCGGCGGCGGCCGAGCAGCGTCTCGGTGTACCCCGTCCCGCGGGCCTCCTCCACGACCCGGCGCAGGTAGTCCCGCACCCCGCCGAACCGCTCGAAGTAGGTCTCCATCAGCGCCCGCGCCTCGGCCGCCTCGATCGCCAGCTGCTGGGACAGGCCGAAGGCCGACAAGCCGTACGCCAGGCCGTACGACATCGCCTTGATCTTGCGGCGCATCTCGGCGTCCACCGCGTCCCTGCCGACACCGAAGACCTGCGAGCCGACCGTGGTGTGCAGGTCCTCGCCCGTGGTGAAGGCCGCGATCAGGCCCTCGTCCTCGGACAGGTGGGCCATCACCCGCAGCTCGATCTGGCTGTAGTCGGCGGTCAGCAGCGACTCGTACCCCTCGCCGACGACGAAGCCGCGGCGGATGGCCCGGCCCTCGTCGGTGCGGACCGGCACGTTCTGCAGATTCGGGTCGGTGGACGACAGGCGCCCGGTCGCGGCCACGATCTGGCTGAAGGTGGTGTGGATCCGTCCGTCCGGGGCGATCGACTTGACCAGGCCCTCCACGGTGACCCGCAGCTTGGCCTGCTCCCGGTGCCGCAGCATGATCACCGGCAGCTCGTGGTCGGTCTGCGCGGCCAGCCACGCGAGCGCGTCGGCGTCCGTCGTGTAACCGGTCTTGGTCTTCTTGGTCTTGGGCAGATTCAGCTCGCCGAACAGCACCTCCTGGAGCTGCTTGGGCGAGCCCAGGTTGAACTCGTGTCCCACCGAGGCGTGCGCCTCGGTCACCGCGTGCTGCACCGCGGCCGCGAACTGCTGCTCCAGGCCCTCCAGATGGGCGCGGTCGGCCGCGATCCCGGCCCGCTCCATCCGGGCCAGCAGCTCCGAGGTCGGCAGCTCCAGGTCGTGCAGCAGCCCGGCCGCACCGACCTCGGGCAGCCGCAGGCCGAAGACCTCGCCGAGGTCGAGGACCGTACGCGCCTGCACCATCAGCGCACCGGCGGCCGCCGCGCCCTCGTCCTCGCTCTCCTCGCCGAACGCCAGCTGCCCGCTGCCGGAGTCGACCGGCGCCAGCTCGCGGCCCAGATACTCCACCGACAGCACGTCCAGCGCGAAGGACCGGCGGCCGGGCTTGATCAGGTAGGCCGCGAGCGCGGTGTCCATCGACACCCCTGCGACCGACCAGCCGTGCTCGGCGAAGACCCGGGCGGTGTTCTTCGCGTTGTGCAGCACCTTGGGAAGCTGAGGGTCGGCGAGCCAGCCGGCGAAGGCCCGCTCGTCGGTCTCGTCCAGCTGGGACGGGTCGAACCAGGCCGCGTCGTCGGCGGACGCCAGCGCGACCTGGGTGACGCTCCCGGAGCCGAGCGCCCAGGTGTCGACGCTGGCCAGGCCGAGCGGCACCGCGCTGTGCGCGGCCAGCCAGTCCGGCAGGTCGCCGGCCGCGAGCACGGTGCCCTCGACGGCGACGCCCTCGGCGATCTCCGCCTCCTCCTGCTCGGCGCCGGGATCGGCGGCGAACAGCCGCTCGCGGAAGTTCGCGTTGCGGAACTCCAGCACGTCGAGCACGCCGACCAGCGTCTGCCGGTCGTACGGCACCCGTGCCAGGCCCTCGGGGGTCAGCGGCAGCTCGACGTCCCGCACCATCTCGGTCAGCCGACGGTTGAGCTTGACGGCGTCCAGGTGGGCGCGCAGATTCTCGCCCACCTTGCCCTTCACCTCGTCGACCCGCTCGACCAGCTCGGCGAAGGAGCCGAACTGGGTGATCCACTTGGCCGCCGTCTTCTCGCCCACGCCGGGGATGCCCGGCAGGTTGTCCGAGGGGTCGCCGCGCAGCGCCGCGAAGTCCGGATACTGCCGAGGCGTCAGGCCGTACTTCTCCTCGACCTTCGCCGGGGTGTAGCGCGTCAGCTCCGAGACGCCCTTCGTCGGGTACAGCACGGTGACGTGGTCGCTGACCAGCTGGAAGGCGTCCCGGTCGCCGGTGACGATCAGCACCTCGTACCCCAGCTCCTCGGCCTGGGTGGCCAGGGTGGCGATGACGTCGTCCGCCTCGTACCCGTCGACCGCGAAGCGGTTCACGCCCATCGCGTCCAGCAGCTCGCCGATCAGCTCCACCTGGCTGCGGAACTCGTCGGGCGTCTTGGACCTGGTCGCCTTGTACTCCGGATACTCGTCGAACCGCCAGGTCTTGCGCGAGACGTCGAAGGCGACCGCCAGATGCGTCGGCTGCTCGTCACGCAGGGTGTTCGACAGCATGGACGTGAAGCCGTAGATCGCGTTCGTCGGCTGCCCGGTGGCGGTGCTGAAATTCTCCACGGGCAGCGCGTAGAACGCCCGGTACGCCAGCGAGTGCCCGTCGAGCAGCATCAGGCGGGGGCGGTCGTTCGTCGTCTTCGATGCGTTCTTTGCCACGTACGGATCCTCCCACGCACCACCGACATTCCCGTCCCTCCCCTCCGTGACAGGCCCGGCGCCCGTGGCGGGAAACGGTGGCAGGATCGGCCCATGCCCAAGAAGCCGCCCGCAGGGGACCCCGTACAGGACGCACCGCGTGTCACCGCGCCGAAGCAGGCTGCCGCCGGGCTGCCCGCGATCGGGCACACCGTGAAGGCGGCCGGGGCGCAGATGGGGGCGAGACGGGCGACGCTGACGCTGCTCAAGGTCAACCAGAAGAACGGCTTCGACTGCCCCGGGTGCGCCTGGCCGGAGCCCGAGCACCGGCACACCTTCGAATTCTGCGAGAACGGCGCCAAGGCCGTCGCGGAGGAGGCGACGGTGCGCAGGGTCACCCCCGACTTCTTCGCCGCGCACCCGGTCGCCGACCTGGCCCGCCGCAGCGGCTACTGGCTGGGCCAGCAGGGCAGGATCACCCAGCCGATGTACCTCGCGGACGGCGCGGAGCACTACGAGGCCGTGCCCTGGGAGCGGGCCTTCGAGCTGGTCGCCGAGGAGCTGCACGCCCTGGACTCCCCCGACCGCGCCGTCTTCTACACCTCGGGCCGCACCAGCAACGAGGCCGCCTTCCTCTACCAGCTCTTCGCCAGGGAGTTCGGCACCAACAACCTGCCGGACTGCTCGAACATGTGCCACGAGTCGTCGGGGTCGGCGCTGACCGAGACGCTGGGTGTCGGCAAGGGCAGCGTGCTGCTGGACGACCTCGACCGCGCCGAGCTGATCATCGTCGCGGGCCAGAACCCGGGCACCAACCACCCGAGGATGCTGTCGGCGCTGGAGAAGGCCAAGCGCGGCGGCGCGACGATCGTCACCGTCAACCCGCTGCCGGAAGCGGGCCTCGAACGCTTCCGCAACCCGCAGACGGCCGCGGGCCTGGCGGGCGTCGGCACCGTGCTGACCGACCTTTTCCTGCAGATCCGGCTCGGCGGCGACCAGGCGCTCTTCCGCGCCCTCGGCCGGCTGCTGATCGAGGACGGGGCCCTGGACCGGGACTTCATCGCGGAGCACACGCACGGCTTCGCTCAGTACGAGGCCGCGGCCCTGGCCACCGACTGGGACGAGGTGCTGCGCGCGACCGGGCTCGACCGGGCGGACATCGAGAAGCTGCACGCCCTGGTGCTCGGCGCGAAGAGCGTCGTGGTGTGCTGGGCGATGGGCCTCACCCAGCACAAGCACTCCGTGCCCACCATCCGCGAAGTGGTCAACTTCCTGCTGCTGCGCGGCAATGTGGGCCGCCCGGGCGCCGGGGTGTGCCCGGTGCGCGGCCACAGCAACGTGCAGGGCGACCGCACGATGGGCATCTTCGAGCGGCCCGCCGCGGCCTTCCTCGACGCCCTGGGCAAGGAGTTCGGCTTCGAGCCGCCCCGCGGGCACGGCTTCGACGTGGTGCGCGCGATACGGGCGCTGCGGGACGGCGAGGCCAGGGTCTTCTTCGCGATGGGCGGCAACTTCGTGGCCGCCTCGCCCGACACCGAGGTGACCGAGGCGGCGATGCGCCGCGCCAGGCTCACCGTCCACGTGTCCACCAAGCTGAACCGCTCGCACGTGGTGACCGGCGCCCGCGCGCTGATCCTGCCGACCCTGGGGCGCACCGAGAAGGACGTGCAGGCAGGCGGCGAGCAGTTCGTCAGCGTCGAGGACTCGATGGGCATGGTGCACGCCTCCCACGGCGGGCTGAAGCCCGCGTCCCCGCAGCTGCTGTCGGAGCCGGCGATCGTCTCCCGGCTGGCCAGGGCGGTCTTCGGGAACCGCAGCGGGGTGCCGTGGGCGGACTTCGAGGCGGACTACGACCTGATACGGGACCGCATCTCCCGCGTCGTGCCCGGATTCGACGACTTCAACGCCAAGGTGCGGCGCCCCGGCGGCTTCACCCTGCCGCACGCCCCGCGGGACTCGCGGACCTTCCCCACCGCCACCGGCAAGGCCAACTTCACGGCGGCGCCGGTGGAATACCCCGAGGTGCCCGAGGGCCGGCTGCTGCTCCAGACGCTGCGTTCGCACGACCAGTACAACACCACGATCTACGGCCTCGACGACCGCTACCGCGGCATCAAGGGCGGCCGCCGCGTGGTCCTGGTGCACGCAGACGACGCGGCCGCCGCGGGTCTGGGCGACGGCGACCACGCCGACCTGGTCAGCGAGTGGACCGACGGCAGCGAGCGGCGGGCGGACGGCTTCCGGGTGGTGCACTACCCGACCCCGAGGGGCTGCGCCGCCGCCTACTACCCGGAGACGAACGTCCTGATCCCGCTGGACCACACCGCCGACACCAGTAACACGCCTGCGGCGAAGTCGGTCCTCATCCGGCTCGAGCCCCGGCGGGAGCAACCCCCCGCGGGCCGCTGACCGCGTCCGTACGGTAGAAATCCGGTGGAGGGGCGCCCCGCGCGGCCGGGGGGCCCCCCCCCCCCCCCCCCCCCCCGCCGCCCCCCCGGGGGCCCCCCCCCGGGGGGGGCCGCCCCCCCCCCCCGCCCCCCCGCGGGCGAGGCGGCGTGACGCCCGG
>NZ_JBICTO010000012.1:174208-206574 GCF_043197715.1 Streptomyces sp. NPDC049040 | reverse complement strand
AGACGACACGACACGTCACTCCTGCCGCCGAACCACCGACATCACACCTGACCAGCGGAAACGCAGCGAGCACCATCGGAAAGACAACAGCTTCTTACTCCTTCAGCGGATGCGGGCGTCGGCGCTGAGCGCGTGCAGACTTGCTGCCGGTGGTCTCAGTCCTGGTCTCGGTACGGGCCATGGGCGGCGGGATGGAGGTGCCGCCATCCCGGGCATGGCGCCCGCGGCCGCGGCCATGTCTGTCTGCAGCCGCAGCGCGGCGTCTGGCCGCGCTGGCCGTTGTGGTGCTCAACGTGTCGGGCGGGGCTGAGACAGTAGGCTGGACTCGGCGGGTTCTGGCCCGCTCCTGTGGTGTTCGGGAGGTGCGTCATGACTGCCGAGACGGCAGCCCCTGCGTGGATGCACGAGCAGATCACGGCGGAGCAGTACGACTCCTGGTCCGAGGAGCAGTGTGCGGGGATCGAGATCGTGGACGGGATGGTCGTCGGGAGCCCCAGCGCCTCCAAGCGCCATAATCGGCTGGCCCGGATCTTGGCGAATGCCTTGGAGGCCGCCGGCGGGCCGGACTGGAATGCCGACACCGACTTCGATGTCCGGCTTCAGGACATCCCGCTCACCAATCGTCGTCCGGATGTGGTGGTGTACCGCGCCGACACGATCGACATCGTGCCCACCCGTCCCGAGCACGTGCTGCTGGTCGTGGAGGTCGTCTCGCCGGGGTCGGAGACCACCGACCGGATCGTGAAGACCGACCAGTACGCCAAGGCCGGTATCGCCTTCTACTGGCGGGTCGAGCAGGCCGCGACCGGGGTTCCCTTGGTGTACACATATGTTCTCGATCCCGCGAACACGGCTTACCGGAACGGGGACGTCTTCACGGGTGTCGTCAAGGTCGTGGCCCCTTTCCCGATGGAGGTCGACCTCGGCCAGATCTGATCTCGGCGTGGCGCCGCTGAGGTGTCTTCATGGCGGCGTGGATATCTCGGCTTGCGTGAGCGCTGCGTGAGCGGACGGGACGGCACCGCCGTGGACCGGCCGTTACGATGATCAAGTTCGCGAGCCTCTGACCAGCCGAAACAGGAACTCGTGGCACCGTCCACCACCTGCCGTCACGATCTTGCCAGCCCTCGTAATGCGTAGGTCTCGGGTTCGAATCCCGAAGGCGGATCCACGGCAAACCCCAAGTCAACCTCTGACCTGGGGTTTCTGCGTTGGTCGACCCTTGAGGTGCGGAACGGGGCGGTCAGTCCCGCCGGGCGGAGAGCACGCGCGTTGCGATGGCCAGGGCCAGGCCGGCGGCGACGAGGTAGAGGCCCAGGCGTTCCTCGGTGACCGCCTGGGACCAGATGCGCCAGGCCGACCTTGTGTGACCTTCGGCCACCAGGACGTCCCCGTAGACCCTGGGGGGTGTGTCGGCCGCCCGGTCGCGGATCCACAACAGGGCGCCAAGGGCGGCGCATGTCGCGGACACCGTGTAGAGGACCACGGTGGAGCGCGGGGACGGTGGTCTGGTCACTGGGGCTCCTCCTGCCGGTGCTTTTCCGCCCCGATGATATTCAGGGCGCGCCTTGCGGGTGCCGCAGGAGGGGGGTTGCCGGGGTGGGGTGGTTGAACTGGCGCTGCACGGAGGCGGGTGCCGGATCCGGCCCTTTCAGGGAACTCGGGACCTGACCCTCTGGCTTCTTCCGCTTCGCCCTCACGAGTCGGGCGGGGACCGGGGCGCCCGGACTGACGACTCACTCGTGCTTCACACCCGCAGCGCTTTCCCGACGCGGAATTACTCGGGGCACCGGGCGAACTCGCGACCGCGACTGTCGATCTCAGATCTTGGTCACCCGGACGCTGGGACCGCAGAGCATCGTGATGTCCTCTGGGTCCGTGGTCAGGATGGTGACGGGGGAGGGCGAGGTCAGTGCGGTGGCTGCCACGATGGCGTCCAGTGGGTGCTTGTGACCGTGAAGGCCTGCCGCGCACAGGAGGCGGGCTGCGTGGTGTGCGATGGCCCCGGTGGGCGGGACGATGTTGACCCGGGACACGGCATAGTCGAACCGGGCCTGGTTCGTCTTGGGATCCCGCGCTTCGACGAGCGTGACGGAGCTGGCGACCACGCGGATGTCCTCGGATTCTGCGGCGGCCAGCCACTCGGTGAGTTCGCGGTTTCGCCGGACGAGTTCGGACAGTCCGTCGCAGTCAAGGATGAGGGTTCCGCTCACGCGGCATCCGCCGAGCCCGCGCTGTCGCCCCGCAGGATCGCGCGCTTGGCCTCTACTGCCGCCGGGTCGACCGGACCATGTTCGGCTTCCGCGTCCTCGATCAGCTCACGCACCCGCTCCCGTTCCAGCTGCCGTTGGATGAGCGCTTCGACATAGGCGGACATGCCGCGCTTGCCCGTGCGCTCCCGGAGCGCTGCGATGGTGCCCTCGTGGAGCGAGACGGAAACCGGCCGGGTGGGGCCCTCGCCGGGAGCGGGAGGTGTGGTCATGCCGCCACTATGACAAATGAATTGTTATTGGCCAGCCTGCTCCGCGCGACGCTCCGTGGCGGGCTGGCCATTGTGGTGCTCAACGGGTCGGGCGGTGCCGTCAGGACTGTGGCTCCCTTCCTGGTGGAGGTCGGCCTCGGCCGGATCTGACCTCGCGCCGGCTGTAGTTGAGGAACCGCTTGGGGACGTGACGCGGCCGGTACGTTGGGGGCCTGAGGCGTCACGCGGGTGTGGCGGTGATGGGGTGGGTGGGGGTGCCGATGACCGCGTGGCTGGTGATCGCGACCGATGAGGGCAAGAAGGCGGGCGCGGGCTATGACGACGACGTCGCCCGCTACTACAGCTGGGACAGCACCGTCCCGAACTCGGCCGCCCTGCGACCGGGAGACGTGATCGTGCTGTGGGACACCGAGATGCTGCTCGGGGTTTCGGTGATCGAGTCGATCGAGGTCGGCGAGGCTGACAAGCGAACGCCGTCCTGCCCGTTCTGCGGAAAAGCGGATGTGGCCGCGCGCAAGACGATGACACCGAAGTACAGGTGCTGGATCCCGACCTGCCGCCGGGAGTTCGACGAGCCGCTGTGGATCGACAAGCACGTCACCACCTACCGGGATCGCCATGAGGCGGGCTGGGTCGGGCTGCCAGGTGTGCTGAGTGGCGGCCAACTCCGCACCTTGTGCGAGAAGCCGAAGTCACAGAACAGCTTGCGCAGGCTGCGCTGGGGCGCCTTTCAGGAAGCCGTCGCCAAGAGCGGGAGGCACATCCCGCTGCACATCGTGGACAGTACCCAGGATGTCATCGGTGGCGGCCACCGTACTGACACCGTTCGGGCGCGCGTGGGAGGACCGGCCGTGCGTCGGCGGCTGCTTGAAGCGTTCGGGGAGACCTGCGCGTTTACGGGCCCCGTGCCGGCGCCTGCCTTGGAAGTGGCCCAGCTCTACAGCTACACCGCCAACGGAAAGCTTCCGGTGGGCGGTGGCCTGCTGCTGCGACGGGACTTGTACTCTCTGTTCGACCTGGGGCAGATCGCCGTCGATCCACGTGGCCAGACCCTGGATGTGGTCAGCGACCTCGCGGGCTTCCCGCACTACGCCGAGCTGCACGGCAGACGGCTGGCGATATCCCTGACGAGCGACGACCTGATCGGGCTCGCCAAGCACTGGGACATGCACCGCTCGCCCCGTTGACCGCCGACGGGCCCGAGTAGCGTCAGCTTCTTTCGCCAGCGGTGCGAACGGACGGGCCGTCCGGCTGGGAGACTCGAGGGGTGGACAGCCATGAGGGCACCGCGGCGCTCGAGTGGTGGGCCAACTCGTCGACCTGCTTGGCTCGGACCGATGTGCGGGTCGTCGTCCGCGTCACCGGTGACGACTGGACGTGTGGCGCGCGGTTCGAACTGCCGCTGTCCGCGGAGGACCGCGAGGGCTTCGACTTCCTGATGGTGCTCGATCCGGTCTTCACGCTGCGCTTCGACGACGGCAGCATGCTGCACGTCGACGTCGTCATGGCGGGGGACGAGGACGGACGGCTCCTCCTCACCGCCTGCCAGGCAGCGGCGGGGGAGCCGGCGGGTACCAGGCGGCTGCCCCGGTAGCGGAACCGCTGGCGGCCTGGGCCCGATCGGGTCTGGGCGCCTTACGCGGTGCGGGCGTCGGTGAGCCCGGAAATCCGCTGTCGCGGGGGGAAGGCGGCCGGGTAGGTTCGCGGAGCCCCCGGGTGCTGGCAAGCTCGGGCGGCTGATCGGTGGCCGCGCTCACCTACCGTCTGCTCGACGAGGGGTCCGCCTCATGGCGGGCGGCCACCGGTCCCACCCGCCGCCGCTTCCGCCCTGCTGGGCCGTCCGACCCGCGAAGGCCGCCTCCACCACGGTGTGGTGAATGCGGCCTTCGCGGGTCGGGCGGCGCGGTCGGTGGTCAGGCGGCGCGGCGGCGACGGGTGACCGACATCGTCACGAACGCTCCCGCCGCGGCGAGCAGTGCCGCGAGCCCGGCGATCAGGCCCATGTGCGACGAACCGGTGCTGGCGAGCTGGGCGGACGAGGTGGAGCCGCCTGACGTGGCCGCCCCGGAAGTCGCGCCGCCGGCCGCGGTGCCGGCCGTGGTGACGTCCCCGGCCGGGACAGGGGCGGACGTGGGCGCCGACGAGGGCGTCGCGGTCGCCGTCGGCGTCGAGGCAGGCCGCAGGTGCAGGGTGCTCTGTGCGCTCGCGATCTCTCCGCCGAGCACCACTCGGGAGCTGAGGCGCAGGTCCCGCGCCGCGGCCGGCTGCTCCGCGGCCGTGAAGCGCAGCTGGTAGCTGTGTGTCTGCTGGTAGGCGAAGCCGGCGGGGACCGGGGCGAGCAGCCAGCTCCTGCCCGACTCCACGACCGTGGCCGGCTTCCATGTCCCGCTGCCGCTGCGGTATTCCAGGCTCAGGCCGGACGCCGCCGACTCCACCTCGACCATGGTGCTCAGCGGGCTGGTGAAGGTACCTCCCGCTCCGTCGTAGAGGCTGAGGGTCGTCTTGCCGGGGGCGCCGGGTGAGACGGTCACGGAGTGGTTGAACCTCTCGGTGAGGTGGCCGTCCGGCAGCGCGGGGCCGACGGCGAAGTGGACGTGGCCGGGCGCCACGACCTCGCTGACAATCGACTTGAGATCGATGTCGAGGCCGTCGTCATTGCCGGGGAAGTCCGCCGCGGCACTGATCGTCACTCTCCAGCTGTAGCCGGCGCCGGCGGGGATCTGGAAGCCCGAGGTCGCGGTCCCCCCGTGCGGGAAGAACACGACGTTCATGCCCGGGTTCTGGCCGTCCACCGAAACGTCGGTCGCCGGTGCGTGGATGGGGGTGACCTGTGTCCGTACCTGGTCGATCTCCAGCGGGCTCGGCCCGCTGTTGCCCGGCCACACGAGGGCGTCTCCGGTGAACGGCTGCGTGGTGCTTGAGGTGTTGGTGACGGTCACGGTGAAACTGTTCGTGCCGTTCCCGCGGGTCATGGTGTTGTGGGTGACGTCGCCGACCGCGAGGGTGAGGGGCGCCTCCGGGCTGTCCGCGTGGGCGGCGGGTACGAGCAGCGTCCCGCCGAGGACGACGCTCGCGACGACGCCGACGACCTCGGCGAGACGGGTGGCGGAGTTCCGCTTGCGGAGGTTTCGAGTGCTGGACATGGGACGCTACCTCTTCACTGTTCCGACCGGTGTGGTGCTTGGATGACCAGAGCTTGTGGGGGGATCCGTCCCAGTCGCCACGTACGGCGGGCAGTTCGGGACGTTGGAATGGTGAAACGCGCTGTGACCAGGGGAGATTGAAGGCCTCTGGAACGGCGGAACGGAACACGGCGAAGGGGAGGCACAGGTGTTGGGGGGAGCAGGGGGCAGGGAGACCGAGGATTTCGCGACGCTGCTGCGGGAGCTCAAGGACCGTTCGGGACTGAGCTACGGGGCACTGGCCAAGCGGCTGCACATGAGCACGTCGACGCTGCACCGCTACTGCAACGGCACCGCGGTTCCGAGCGACTACGCGCCGGTGGAGCGCCTCTGCCGGGTGTGCCGGGCGACGCCGCAGGAACTCGTCGAGGTGCACCGGCGCTGGATCCTGGCGGACGCGGCACGCAAGCCGCGGGAGGACCGCGCGGCGGCGACACGGCTGAAGGCCGCCGCCTCGGACGTCGCCGGCGCTGAGGCGGTCGCTGAGGCGGTCGCTGAACCGGTTGCTGAACCGGCTGTGGAACCGGTTGCTGAACCGGCTGTGGAACCGGTCGCTGAACCGGCTGTGCAACCGGTCGCTGAAGCGGTCGCGAAAACGGCCGCGGAAGCGGCCCCGGCGCAGGACTCGCCGCAGGGGGCGGGTTCAACCGACCCCACTCCTCCCGAGGACGAACCGGTCGTCGAACGCATGCCGCGGGCCCCGGCGTCGCCGCGGCGGCGCCGGAGCATGGTGGCCGGCTCCGCCGCGATGGCCGCCGTCGTGGTGGCCGCGGTGCTTGTCGCGCATCCGTGGCGCGGCGGCGCCGGGGACGGCGCCGGAGACCAGCAGGTGGCCGGCGCCACCGCGAGCAGCGGGACGTCCGGCACCGGGGAGGCGTCCGGCACCGGGAAGCCGTCCGCCACCGCGTCGTCAGCGGCACCGTCGACGAGCGCCCCGGGTCGCACACCGTCCGCGCCGGCTTCCGCCACGGGGTCCCCCCGGAGCGGGCATCCCGCCTCGGCCGGTGCCACCGGTGGCAGCGGCACCGACGCCGCCCCCCTCACCGTCCACACCCGCCCGTACGTCTTCGAGACCATCTGCGGCCAGCGCTTCCTTGTCGACAGCGCGCCGGAGCAGGTCGGGCCGCCCCCGAACGAGGAGGACGCGCCGCGCTGGGCGGAGGCGAACGGCGCCGTCGCGTCGGACAGCGAGCGCATCGCCATCACGGTCCAGGGCACCGGCGCGCACACCGTGGTCCTCGAAGGGCTGCACGTCGGCATCGTCTCGAGGAACGCGCCGCTCGCCTGGAACGAGTACGAATCGACCGAGTGCGGCGGCAAGGTGGCCACCCAGTCCTTCGACGTCGACCTGGACCGCGGAATCCCCACCGCCACCGTCAAGAACAGCTCGCGCGCCTTCCCTTACAAGGTCACCGAGTCCGACCCCGAGGTCTTCTACGTCACGGTGCACACGAAGGCGCACGACGTCCGCTGGAACTTCACCCTCGACTGGTCGAGCGGCGACCGGCACGGCACCCTCGTTGTCGACAACGACGGCACCCCCTTCCGCCTCAGCGCCGACGTCGACCGCCCGGACTACGACTGCTTGCCGGGCTGTGACGAGTGGACCCTCATGCCGCACTGACAGACCGAGGCGGCACCGCCGCACCCCAGGACACCGTCCCCGGCCTCGTCGATGTCCCCGACGTGCCCGACGTCCCCTCCGTGGAGCCGGATCAGCCGATCGGTTGAGGGGGCTGGGCCGTCCGGGGGATCGGCCGGGGCGGGACGGGCAGGGCCGGGTGGCCGATGCCGCGGGGACGGCGCCGCTGCGAGGCTCGTACCAGTGACCCGGAGGTTCCGGGGCTGGAAGGGGCGCCACGCATGCCGGCGGTGATCGAGGTGCGGCACCTGCACAAGAGATACGGCGCCGAGGTGGCGGTCGACGACGTCTCGTTCACCGTGGAGCGGGGCGAGATCTTCGGGATCCTCGGCCCTAACGGCGCGGGCAAGACCACCACGGTGGAGTGCGTGGAGGGCCTGCGTACCGCCGACCGGGGCGAGATCAGGGTGCTCGGGCTCGATCCGCTGCGCGACCGGGCCGAGTTGACCCAGCGGCTCGGGGTGCAGTTGCAGGACGGGCGGCTTCCCGACCGGCTGACGGTCGACGAGGCGCTCGGGCTGTACGGCTCCTTCTATCGCAAGCCGGCCGACCGGGAGGTCCTGATGGACGTGCTCGGGCTGGCCGGCAGGCGCAGGACCCCCTACGCCAGGCTGTCCGGCGGCCAGAAGCAGCGGCTCTCCATCGCGCTCGCGCTGATCGGGAGCCCGGAGGTGGCCGTACTCGACGAACTCACCACCGGGCTCGACCCGCAGGCCCGCCGTGACACCTGGGGCCTGATCCAGGACGTGCGCTCCCGCGGGGTGACGATCGTGCTGGTCACCCACTTCATGGAGGAGGCCGAGCGGCTGTGCGACCGGGTGGCGGTGATCGACCGGGGCCGCGTCGTCGCCGTGGACAGCCCGGCCGCCCTGACCGAACGTGTCCCGGACGGGCAGCGGATCCGCTTCCGGCCGTCCGTTCCGTTCGCGGACGGCCTGCTGACCGGCCTGCCCGACGTCACGGGCCTCACCCGGCAGGGCGACGTCGTGGTCGTCACCGGCACCGGCAACGCCCTCAACGCGATCACCTCCGTGCTGGCCCGCAACGACATCCTGGCGGAGCACCTGCGGGTGGACCAGCCCAGCCTGGAGGACGCGTTCGTGGCGCTGACCGGCGAGCAGTCCGGCGCTGGCGCCCGTGGCCCCGACGCGGAACGGACCCCCGACGCCGGCACCGCCCGGACACCTACCGCGGACCCGGGCGGCGCCCGTGATCCCGGCGCGCGCGGGACCCGCGAAGCCGACGCCGCCGACCACGTCTAGCCGACCACGTCCAGCCGACAACGTCCAGCCGATCACGCAGGAGGAGTACGCCATGTCGGTCGTCACCCCGGCCGGGCCCGCGCCCGCCGCCGCAGCCCGGGGCCCGGTGCTGGGACGGCTCGCGCTCACCGAGTTGAAGCTCTTCGTCCGGGAGCGGGTGGGCCCGGTCTTCGCCGTCGGTCTGCCGCTGGCGCTGCTGGTCGTCTTCGGCAACATCCCCTTCTACAACCAGCGCCGGGACAGCTTCGGCGGCCACACGCTTTTGGACCAGTACGTCCCGATCCTGGCCGCCTTCGTCCTGGCCACGCTGTCGTTCAACGTGGTGCCCGCGGTACTGGCCGGCTACCGGGAGAAGGGGGTGCTGCGCCGGCTGCGGACGACCCCGGTGGGCCCGGCCCGGGTGCTGGCCGCACAGCTGCTGGTCAATCTGGCGACCGCGGCGGTCGCCGTGGTCGCCGTACTCCTGGTGGCCCGGCTCGCGTTCGGGGTGGCGCTGCCGCGCCAGGCCGCCGGATACGCGGCCGCCATCGTGCTTGCCGCGCTCGCCCTCATGGCGATCGGCCTGTTCGTCGCCGCGGCCTCGCCCAACGGGCGGGTCGCGAACACCGTGGGGGCGGTGCTGTTCTACGCCCTGATGTTCTTCGCCGGGCTCTTCCTCCCGATCGCCTCCATGCCCCCGCTGCTGCGGCGCATCAGCCGGGCCACCCCGCTCGGGGCCGCCGTGCAGGCGCTGACGGACGCGACGCAGGGGCACTGGCCGCACACCGTGCAGCTGGTCACGCTGGCAGGTTACGCCGTGGTCTTCGGAGCGGCAGCGATTAGATTGTTCCGCTGGGAGTGACGGGGAGTGAGCGGGAGTGGGTGGGAGTGGATTCGACCGGAGGGCATCCCCTGGGCGCGCCGGCAGCGCTCGCCCGGGCGGGCGGGCAGGATGAGCGGCTGCTTCCGCTGCTGACGAGAGTGCCCTTCGCGATGCTGGCGGTCCTCATCGTCGTGACCGCGGTCGCCAGGCGCGGGGAGGGCGGCTCCCTGCTGGTCGACCTGGGCCTGTGCGCCGCGGTGTCCCTGTGGATGGCGTGGTTCGTCAGGCACCCCTCCTGGTGGGACCTGGCGCGGCCGGCGGGGGTGTTCTTCGCCGGGCTGGTCGTGCTGGTGGGCGTCCTCGTCGTGCGGGACCCGTGGTTCGGCCTCTTCACTCCCGCGTGCTACTTCTACGCTTTCGGGATCCTGCCCTGGCCGTGGCGGCTTCCGGGGGTCGCCGCGGTCGCGCTGGAGTCGGGGGCCGCCCAGGGCGACCCGGTGTCCAAGGACAGTGCCGTCGGCTGGACCGTCTTCGCGGTGATCCTGGCCGTCAACGTGATCTGCATGTGCGGCTTTGCCTGGTGGGGGTGGGACGCCGACCGGAAGAACCAGGAGCGGATCGCGGCCCTGGCCCAGGTACGGGAGGCGAACCGCCGGCTACAGGCGACGCTGGCGGAGAACGCCGGGCTGCACCGGCAACTGGTCGTCCAGGCCCGGGAGGCCGGGGTCCTCGACGAGCGGCAGCGGATGGCCCGGGAGATCCACGACACCCTCGCCCAGGGCCTCATCGGGATCGTCATGCAGTTGCAGGCCGCCGAGCAGGCGAGCGGCGACCCCGACCGGTGGCGGCAGCACTTCACGGCGGCGACCGGGCTGGCCCGGGAGAGCCTGGCCGAGGCCAGGCGTTCCGTGGATGAACTGCGGCCTGAGCCGCTGGAGACGGCCGGGCTGGGGGACGCCCTGGCCGGGGTCGCCGAGCGCTGGTCCGCCCTGCACGGCGTGGCCGTCCGGGTCACCACCACGGGGACGGCCCGGCCGATGCAGCCGGAGACCGAACTCGCCCTGCTGCGGGCGGCCCAGGAGGCGCTGGCCAACGTGGCACGGCACGCGGGGGCGGGCTCGGTCGCCCTGACCCTCGGCTACCTGGAGGACGACGTGACCCTGGACGTACGCGACGACGGCCGCGGCTTCACGGCGGCCCCGGCCCCCGCGGGACACACCGACCCGGCGCCCGGCACCGGCACCGGCACCGACCCGGCCCCCGCGGAACACACCGACCCGGCGCCCGGCACCGACCCCGGCACCGGCGGTGGCTTCGGCCTGAAGGCGATGCGGGAGCGGATCGAGGGGTTGTCCGGCACCCTGCGGGTCCAGTCGGAACCCGGCGCGGGCACCATCGTCTCGGCCCGCGTGCCGCACGGAAGGCTGGAGGCCGGCGCATGAGCCGTCCGCACCCGGAGCCGACGCCGGCTCCCGCCTCCGCCGCGATCCGGCTGCTGATCGCCGACGACCACCCCGTGGTCCGTGACGGCCTGAGCGGCATGTTCGCCGCCGACCCGGGGTTCGAGGTGGTGGGTGAGGCGGCGGACGGTGCCGAGGCGGTCCGGTTGGCCGGGAGCCTCGAACCGGACGTCGTCCTGATGGATCTGCGCATGCCCGGTACGGACGGCGTGACCGCGATCGCCGAGCTGGCCAAGGCGGGCTGCACCGCCCGGGTGCTGGTCCTGACCACCTACGACTCCGACAGCTACGTCCTGCCGGCCATCGAGGCGGGGGCGACCGGCTACCTCCTGAAGGACGCCCCGCGGGACGAGCTGCTGCGGGCGGTGCGGGCGGCCGCCAACCGCGAGGCGGTGCTCTCGCCCTCGGTCGCGGCCCGGCTGATGAACCGGGTGAGGACACCGGCGCCCGGCCTGCTCAGCCCGCGGGAGGGCGAGGTGCTGAAGTGGGTGGCGGCCGGCGCCACCAACCGCGAGGTGGCGGCCCGCCTGCTGATCAGCGAGGCCACGGTGAAGACCCATCTGCTGAACGTCTACGGCAAGCTCGGCGTCGGCGACCGCGCGGCGGCCGTGGCCGAGGCCTTCAACCGCGGCCTGCTCACCCCCAGGAAACCGAACCGCCCCTGACCGCGTGCCCGCTGCACGGTCCGGGTCCGGGTCCGGGTCCCGGGGATTCCGGCCGTCAGGGTGGCTGAAAAGTGCCCCCGCAGGCGTCATCTTTCGTTGACCGAGGCAGAGTTGACTCCGCGAGAGGCCAAGTGGACTATGCCAGAGGCATCTTGGCCGTAGCGTAGGCGCCACCGTGCAGAATCAAGCGGACATGCGGGGACTTTATGCGTTCCGCTTCCATGCAAGTTGAACAATTCATCAATAGTGTCGGTCAGTTCCGGGCAGTGTCACTGGTCGGCACTTACACCATGGCGAGGGATCGAACATACGATGGACAGCGGACTCCTCATTCAGGCTCCCTCAAACGAACGGGCTTTCGATGAAAGCCAGGTTCCGCTCTACTACTCCCGCAAGACCAACGACATTCTCCAGAAGTACGGCCCAGGACCACGCGTCCACTTCCACGTGGGGCTCTTCGAGAAGGACGCGCGGCTGAACACGACGGTCAGCCAGGCCGTGCTCAAGCGGCGGATCTCCGCGTCGCAGGAGGCGATACTCAGCCACGCGGCGCGCAGTTGGGGAGTCCCGAGCGGGGAGCCGCTGCACCTGCTGGACATCGGCTGCGGCGTCGGCGGCGGGTCGCTGTACTGGGCGCAGGAGTACGGCGCCACGGTGACCGGCCTCACCGTCGCGCCCGAGCACCTGCCGGTCATCAGGGACTTCGCCAGGCAGGCCGGTGTCGCCGACCGCGTGACCCCGCGGCACGCGGACATCCACGAGCTGGGCGACCAGCGGCTGTACGACGCCGCGTACGCCAACGAGAGCTCCGGCTACATGGACCGCGAGCGCCTCTTCCAGGTGGTGGCGCGGGCGTTGAAGCCGGGCGGCTGGTTCGGCATCCAGGAGCACTTCATCTGCCGACCCGAGTGGACCGGGTTCATCGACGGCTACTACAAGACCCGGCTCGGCACCCTCACCGAGTACATCACCGCGGCCGAGGCGGCCGGCTTCGAGCTGGAGCAGGACGAGGACGTCACCGACCGGGTGACGGAGTTCTGGGTGCAGTCGATGGCCTGGAACACCGCGGAGCTGGACCGGGTCGAGGCGACGGGCATCCCGTCGGCGTGGTCGCGCGACCGGCTGCGGGAGTCGACCATCGCGCACGGCAAGCTGTTCCGGATCTGGCGCGACCACGCGATGGAGACCCGGCTGCTGTTCTTCCGGCTCGCGGGGAGCTGACGTGACCGACACGACCGACACCACCGACACGACCGACGCCACTGCCGCGCACGGCCGCCCGTCCCGGATCGGGCCGCGACTGCCCGCCTTCTACTGCCCGTTCAACGAGCGGCTGATCCACCCCAAGGCTGAGGAGATCGAGGCCCGGGCGGTGGAGTGGACCGACCGGTTCGGCATCTACCCGGACGCCGTGGAGCGGGCCTGGGGCCTGGCCACGCACAGCGCCGACTTCTCCAGCCGCATCATCCCGCTCGGCGACGTCGAGGCAGTGGCGCTCTTCGCCCAGTGGAACTACTGGGCGAACGCGGTCGACGACTGGCAGGACTCGGGTTCCACGCCCGCCAGTACGGCCGCCATCGCCGACCACGGCGTCCGGCTGGCCCGCGCCCTCGAGGCACCCGGTTCCGCGATGCTGCCGCCGGGGCCGCTGACCGAGGCGCTGGACGACCTGGTGGCCAGGACCAGGGCGGCGCTCTCGCCCTTCCAGCTGCGCAGGTTCACCGAGGGGGCAAGGGACTGGCTCTTCGGCGCCGTCTGGCAGACCGCCAACGCGGAGCGGGACGTGATGCCGAGCCTCGCCGACTTCGTGGCGACCGGCGCGCTGGCGAACGGCACCCGCTTCTCCCTCACCTGGGCGGACGCCGCCAACGGGATCCATCTGCCGGCCGAGGTGCTGTATTCGGCGCCCGTCCAGGTGGCCACGGACGCGGCGGGGTTCATCGTCAGCGCGGACAACGACCTCTTCTCGTACGACAAGGACGACGACCAGACGCCCTGGGAGCAGAACCTGGTCAACGTCCTCGCCCACGAGCGCGGCTGCACGCCGCTGGAGGCCGTGCCCGCGGCCGTTGCCCTGCGGGACCGGGTGATGGCCTTCCTGGTGCGGCTGTGCGGGCAGATCGCCGAGGGGGCCGACGAGGAGTTGCGCCGCTACCTGGACTCGCTGGGCCACTACGTGGCAGGCGCCATCGAGTGGCAGAGCCGCGCGCCGCGCTACGCCAGTCCCCGCAACCGCAACGAACTCCCGGTGCCCGGTGCCCGGTTCGAGCTGACCTGGCGGGACACCCCGAGCGACCAGGACACCTCGGCGCCGCCGGTGCCGGCGTTCGCCTGGTGGTGGCGGCAGCTGGCGGACTGAAACCGCCTGCCACGGACACGGCGGGGGGGCCGGGCCCCCCCGCGGGGGCCCCCCGGGGGGGGGGGGGGGGGGGGGGGGGGGGGCCGGGCCCCGGCCCCCCCCCCCCCGGGGGGCGGGGGGGGCGGGGGGGGGGGGGGGGGGGGGGGGGCGGGGGGCTGCCCCCCCCCCCCCCCGGCGCCGGGGGGGGGCCCCCCCCCCGGGGCGCGCCCCCCCGCCGTGTCGGGACGGGCGGCTCTCAGCGGAGCCGGGCCAGCAGCCTGCGCCACCAGGGCGCCCGGCCGGGCCGCCCGGCCGGGGCCGCGGCGGCCGGCGCCTGCTCGGGCACCGGCGGCGCCGATGTCGGCGGCAGCGGCCCGCTCTGCGTGGGCAGCGGCGTGGAGGTGGGCGGCAGCGGCGCGGAGGCGGGCGGCTCGGCCGTGGCCGGGCCACGCACCGGGCGGGGGCTGAACACCACGGGCAGCGCGGCCAGTTGCTGGAACATCAGCGACCCGTTGCGCTGGAGGTCGCCCAGCGGCTCGGCGAGCTCCAGGTCGGGCAGCCGGGTCAGCAGCACCTCGATGCCGGTGTCCGCGATGGCCCGGCCGATGTCCTGCCCCGGGCACTCGTGCGGGCCGGCGCTGAACGCGAGGTGCGCGCGGTTGCCGTGCACCGGCGCGGACAGGTCGGGGCGCACCTCCGGGTCGGGGTCGACGTTGCCCGCGGCCAGGCCGAGCAGCAGCATGTCGCCCGCTTTGATCTGCTGGCCGCCGAGCACCGTGTCGCCGGTCGCCCAGCGCCCCAGCACCGTGTTGATCGGCGGCTGGTCCCACAGCACCTGCTCCAGCGCGTCCGGCAGCGTCATGTGGCCGCCGGAGAGGTTGGCGCGGAAGCGGCGGTCGGTGAGGACCATCTCCAGGGTGTTCGCGATCAGGTTGGCCGTGGTCTGCACGGCCGCGATGAGGATGACCCGGACGTGCGCGAGCACCTCCTCGGGGCCGAGGCCCGCCTCGTGCTCCAGCAGCCAGGTGGTGATGTCCCGGCCGGGGTTGGCGGTCCTGGCCTCGACCAGCTGCTGGAGCACGGAGGTGACGTACTGGTCGCTCTCCAGCGCGGTCTCGGTGCCGTTGACCATGTCCTGGGCGGCCCGCACCAGCCGGGGACCGGCCTCCTCCGGGGCGCCGATGAGCTGGGTCATCACCAGGGTGGGCAGCTGGGCGGCGAAGTCGGCGGTCAGGTCGGCGTGGCCGGCCGTGGAGAAGCCGTCGACCAGGTGGTGGGTGAAGCGGGTGACGTAGCGGCGGATGCCGCGCCGGTCGAAGCCCTGGAGCGAGTCGATGACGGCGCCGCGCAGGCGCTCGTGCACGGGACCGTCGGTGAAGTTGACCACCGGCCACCAGGTGACCATCGGGCCCAGCGGGTGGTCGGCGGGGACCTTGCCCTGGGCCATGTCGCGCCAGGTGCGCGGGTCGCGGGCGAAGCGGGAGGGTGTGCGGGCCACCTCCAGGTTCTCCCGGTAGCCGAGCACCAGCCAGGCCGGCAGGTCGCCGTGCACCAGGACCGGCGCCACCGGGCCGTGCTCGGCGCGCAGCTTCTCGTACAGGCCCTTGGGGTCGGCGTCGGCCTCGGGTCCGTACAGCCGGCGCACCCCGCCGCCTGTGGGGTCGTGGGCCGGGCAGCCCGGGGGCGGGACGGGGGACGTGGTCACGATGCCTCCGAGGTCGCGGAGAGGGATTGCAGGTAGCGCATGAGCGCGATCAGGACGTCCCGGTCGTCCTCGCGCTTGCGGGCGTCGCAGTAGTGGATCGGCACGTGTTCCGGCAGGTCGAGGGCCTGGCGCAGGTCGTCCACGTCGTGCTGGGGCGAGCCGGGGAAGGTGTTGACGGCGACGAGGAAGGGCACCCCGTGCTCCTCCAGCAGGCCCATGGCGTCGAAGCTCACCTCGAGCCGTGCCGTGTCGACCAGCACGATGGCGCCGAGCGCGCCCTCGAAGAGGCCGCGCCACAGGAACCAGAAGCGTTCCTGGCCCGGGGTGCCGAAGAGGTAGAGGATCAGCTCGCGGTTGATGCTGATCCGGCCGAAGTCCAGTGCGACGGTGGTGTGGGTCTTGCCCTCGATCCCCGATGTGTCGTCGACGCCGATGCCGGCCTGGGTCATGGTCTCTTCGGTCTTCAGCGGCCGGATCTCGCTCACCGCGCCGACGAGGGTCGTCTTGCCGACCCCGAATCCGCCGACGATCAGCACTTTGACCGCGGTGGCCGCGGTGGCCGGCAGTACGTCCTCCGGCCGCGGTCCCTCGGGCGGCGGCTCAGAGTTTCTGGAGTCCATCGATCACTGCCTTAATCAATGCCTGTTCGGGGAGTTGGGCGGGAGGTATGGGCGGGCGCGCCATCACGTGCTGCTCGGCGATGAGGTCGCTGAGCAGCACGGTGACCACGCTGACCGGCAGTGCGGTGTAGGCGGAGACCTCGGCCACCGACAGCGGTGACTGGCAGATCCGCAGTATCGCCGCGTGCTCGGGCTGCATACCAGGCGCTGGGCTGGACCTGGCCACGATCAGCGTGACCAGGTCGAGGGGACCGGGGGTCGACGAGCCGCTGCGGCCCCCGGTGATGACGTACAGCCGCTCCGGGCTGTCGTCCTCCCAGCCGCGGCCCGGCTCGCTCACGTGGCGGGCTGGTTGTGTCGCGGCGGGCTGTTGAGGTGTTCTCCGATCCTGAGCACCAGGTCCCGCATGCGCTGCCCCATCAGTCCGGCGTCCACCCCCTCGTCGGCCAGCACCGCGAGGTACGCGCCCGCGCCCGCGGCCATCAGGTAGAAGAAGCCGCCGTCCATCTCGATGACCAGCAGCCGCATCTTCCCCGAGCCGTGGGGGAGTTCCGACGCCACCGCGGCCGCCAGGCTCTGCAGCCCGGCGCAGGCGGCGGCGAGCCGGTCCGCGGTGTCGGTCTCGGTGCTGTGCTGGGCCATCTTCAGCCCGTCGGCTGACAGGACGATCACGTGCCGGGTCTGCGGGACGCCCTCGGCCAGATCCTTGAGCATCCAGTCCATGTTGGCCTGCTGAATCACTGTTGCTCCCCCTTGCCGGTCGAGCCGGTCGAGGTGTCGTGCGGCGCGGTGTCGCCGGATGCGCCGCTGGTGAAGGCGGCGAGCCATTCACCCGGCTGCGGTGCGGACGCCGTCTCGGGGGCGGCCTGGGCGGGCGCCTGCCGAGGGGCGGTCTGGGCTCTGCGGCGACGCTGCGGCAGGCCGGTGTCCTGGCGCGGGGTCCCGGCGGGGGCCTCGCCCGCGCCGTCGGTGGACACCGGGCCGGTGGTCTGGCGGGTCTGGTGCGTGGGGGCGGGGACCTCTCTGGGGCCGGAGAAGGTGCCGATGCCGTGCGCCAGCGCGAGGCCCGACACGGTCGTGGTGGTGGTGATCAGCTTCTGCGGGACCACCAGCACGGCCCGTACGCCGCCGTACGCGGACTCGCGCAGCGAGACGGTGAAGTCGTTGGCCTGGGCGAGCTTGCCGACGGCGGCGAGGCCGAGGCGCGGGGTCTCGCCCAGGTCCGCCATGTCGATGCCCTGCTGGGCGTTGTGCAGCATGCGCTCGGCCCGCTTGCGGGCCTCCTCGCTCATGCTGACGCCGCCGTCCTCGATCTCGATGGCGATGCCGGACTGCACCTCGACGGTGGTCAGGTGGACCCGGGTGTGCGGGGGCGAGTAGCTGGTCGCGTTGTCCAGCAGTTCGGCCAGGGCGTGGATGAGCGGCCCGACGGCCGGGCCGACCACGGCGACCTCGGAGACCGAGTGCAGGTCCACCCGCTGGTAGGGGATGATCTGGCCCATCGCGCCGCGCAGCACGCTGTAGAGCGGTACGGGCTTGCGCCACTGGTGGCCGGGGCGCGCGCCGCCGAGCACGGCGATGGTCGCGGCGAGCCGGCCGATGAGCGAGTTGCCGTGGTCGAGCCGCAGCAGGTCGCCGAAGACGTCCGGCGCGTTTCCGTGCCGGTCCTCCATCTCCCGCAGTTCCTGTGCCTGCTGGTGGACGAACGCCTGGATGCGGCGGGCGACGTTGACGAAGGCGCGCTGCGCGGACTCGCGCAGGTCCTCCTCCGCGACCACGGCGTCGAGTACGGACCTGAGCACGGCCCGGTGCGCCGCCTGGAACTCGGCGGTCAGCTCCGCCTCGTGCACGTTGCCCGCGCTCAGTGAGGCGAATACCTCCTCGTGGTATTCGCCCTTGCGCAGCCGCTCCATCGCCTCGGGCAGCACGACGCCGGCCAGCCGTACGGTGGCGGCCTCCTGCTGGGCGAGCAGGGCGCGGTGGGCCTCCACCACGGCCCCCAGCTCCTCGATCTGTCTGCCGCGGCGGACGGCGATGCAGCCGGCGATCACCGCGGCCACGGCGACCGCGCCGAGCAGGGCGACCGGCACGCGCGCCGACGACGGGACCAGAAAGACGACCAGTACGGCGACTGCCGCCGTCACCACAGCCGGCAGCAGCCATACGCGCAACGTCGCGAACCCTGCGATTCCGGGCGGCGATTCCTCGCGGACCATCAGCACCCTCAAACCATCTGAAGAAACGATCTTATGACGATGGGCCGGAGCATAACGGCATGTGGCGTCCGGCAGTTGACAGAGGACTTGTCAATCACCCGGTCGTGCGACCCGCCGATCCGACGAGTCGTCAGAAACCAGACCTTCGACGAGGATCCTGAGGCCCTGCGGATAGGTGTCCCGCCAGGCGAGCGTCGCCCACCTGGTGCGCAGCGCGGCGAGTTGCGGCAGCTGCGACGCGTCGACTCCGTCGGGGAAGACGTCGCGCCTGGAGGCCTCCTCGACGTCCTCCTGGGTCCTGCTGTAGTGCGCGCGGACGCGGACCAGGATCTCGCCGACGGTGTAGTACCAGATGCCCCGGAAGACATCGACGGCCTGCTCCTGGGTGCACCCGAGCTCGACGGCCGCGGCCAGGATCGTCTCGACCAGTTGCAGGGCGGAGTGGCCAAGGCGGGTGATGAACCCGTCGGTGGTGAGCACCTCGGCCGCCCACGGCCAGGCGGCGAGGGCGTCGTGGATGGCGGTGGCCGCCGCGATGATGCGCTCCCGCGGCTCGCTGGGCAGTTCGGGGTGCGGGATCTGCTCCGCGTACTCGTTGACCAGCAGGAAGAGCAGGTCTTCCTTGTCCCGGACGTGGTGGTAGAGGGTCGTCGCCCCGATGCCGATCTCGGCGGCCAGGCCGCGGATCGTCAGCTTCTCCCAGCCGTCCTGGTCGATGAGCCGGCGGGCCGCGGTGAGGATCTGCGCGCGTGAGGTGACGGGCGGCCGGCCGACGCGGCCGTGCGGTGCGGGAGTACGGGACACCGTCCCATCATGCCCGGTCCCGCCGAATCGGCCGCTGCGACCTGCGTGTTCGACACCCGGGGGGTCCGGTGTTAATTTCGGAGCATGTTCGAAAATTCAAGCGCTGTGACGAAGGACCTCGGTTCGACACGTGGACGCAACGCCGCCGGCCGGCCGGGACTCACCCTTGCCGCGGTGGCCGTCGTGCAGTTCATGGTGTCGCTGGACCTGTCGGTCGTGAACGTCGGACTGCCGAGGATCGAGGCGGGCCTCGGCTTCGGCGAACTCGGCCTCACCTGGGTGATCCACGCCTACGCCCTCACCTTCGGCGGCCTGCTGATGCTCGGCGGCAAGGTCGCCGACCGCTACGGCCACAAGCGGCTGCTGCTGATCGGCCTGCCGCTGTTCGGCCTCGCCTCGCTCGCCGGCGGCTTCGCCCAGGAACCCGGCCATCTGGTGGCCGCGAGGGCCGTGCAGGGCGTCGGGGCCGCCCTGCTGGCGCCCGCCTCGATGGCCGTGCTGATCTCCACCTTCCCCTCCGGCAGGCAGCGCGTGCGGGCCTTCGGCGTGTGGAGCGCCATGAACGCCTCGGGCGCCGCCTTCGGCGTGCTGATCGGCGGCCTGCTCACCCAGTACGCGGGCTGGCGGTGGGTGATGTTCGTCAACGTCCCGATGGTCGCCGTCGCGCTGGCCGTGGCCTGGCGCGGCATCGCCGCCGACAGGTCCGCCGCCCGCCGCGGCCGGCCCGACGTGGCCGGTGCCGTGCTGGCCACCGGGGGAGCGGCGCTGCTCGTCTTCGGCGTCGTGCGCACCGACCGCCACCCCTGGGGCTCGGCGGTCACCCTGCTGACGCTGGCGGCGGCGGCCGCCCTGCTGGCCGCCTTCTGGTACGTCGAGCGCACCACCACCCGCGACCCGCTGATCCGGCTCGGCCTGCTCGCCAACCGCTCGGTGGCCGCCGCGAACGCCTACACCCTGCTGCTGGGCGCCGCGATGACCTCCGCCTTCTACTTCGCCTCCCTCTACCTCCAGGGCGTGCTCGGGGCGGGTCCCGCGAGGACCGGCGTCGAATTCCTGCCGCTGGCGCTCGGCGTGGTCGCCGGCTCCGCGCTCGCCGTCAGGCTCGGCTACCGCTTCGCCCCCCGCACCCTCCTGATCGGCGGCGGCCTGCTGACCGCGGCCGGGTTCTGCTGGTTCGGCTTCATCAGCGCCGACGGCTCCTTCCTCGCCGACGTGCTGGGCCCCTCGATCGTCGCCGGCCTCGGCATCGGGATCTGCCTCGCGCCCGCCACCTCCGCGGCCACCGCGGGTGTCGCGCCGCACGAGACGGGCAGCGCCTCGGGGCTGCTCAGCAGCTCGCGCCAGATCGGCGCCTCGCTCGGGCTCGCCGCCCTCGGCACCGTCGCCCACGACCGCACCGGTGACGCCGTCACGCCGGCCGCCCTCAGCGACGGATACGCGCTCGGCCTGACGGTGGGCGGCGCGCTCCTGGTGGCCGCCGTCCTGATCGCCACCGTGGTCCTGCCCCGCACCTCTACCGCCTCAGCGGCGCGGGAGCGGCCCGCGCCGCCGCCGGACGCGGAGCCCGCGGGGGAGCGGTTCGCGCCGCTCGGGGACGCGGGGCCGGCGGGGGGCGGCAGCGGGGCGTGAGGGGACGGCCGCGCCGCGCTCAGTGCTTCAGCGCCCGGTCCACCAGCGGTCCCGCCGCCCCGGTGTACGCGGCCGGGTCGAGCAGCGCGGCCAGCTCCTCGGGGGTGACCACCCCGTCCAGCTCGGGAAGTCCTGCCAGCACGTCGGCGAGCGGGCGGCCCGTCCCGGCCGCCCGCAGGGACGCCGCCGCCAGCAGCTCCTTGGCCGCGACCTTGCCGAGCCGGGGGGCCAGCACGGCCGAGAGGCGCTCGGAGGCGATCTGCCCTCCGGTCGAGGCGAGGTTGGCACGCATCCGCTCGGGGTGGACGGTGAGGCCGCGGACCAGCTCGACGGCGGTGTGCGCGGCGCCGCCGGTCAGCCGCAGGCACTCGCGCAGCGGCTGCCACTCGGCCTGCCAGACGCCGGCGGCGCGCTCGTCCTCCGACGACAGGCACTGCGTCAGGACCGCGCCGAGCGCCGGGACCTGGAGGGCGGCCGAGCGGATCAGGGTGGCCAGCACCGGGTTGCGCTTCTGCGGCATCGCCGACGACACGCCACGGCCCGCGACCGAGGGCTCCGCCACCTCGCCGACCTCGGTGCGCGCCAGCACCAGGACGTCCGCGGCGATCTTGCCGAGCACGCCCGAGGTGTGGGCCAGCACGGCGGCCAGGTCGGCCATCGGTGTCCTGAGGGTGTGCCAGGGCAGGACGGGCACCGCGAGGCCCGTCTCGTCCGCGAAGGCGGCCACCAGGTCGACGACGTCGGCGGGGTCGGCGCCCTCGCCGGCGTACTGGTGGTAGCCCGCGAGGGTGCCCGCCGCGCCGCCCAGCGACACCGGCAGGCCGCCCGCGGCGACCCTGTCCAGCCGTTCGGCCGCGTCGAGCACCGACTGGCGCCAGCCCGCCGCCTTGAGGCCGAAGGTCGTGGGCACCGCGTGCAGCGCCAGCGTGCGGCCGGCCATGACGGTGTCCCGGTGCTCGGCGGCGGTCTCGGCCAGCGCAGCGGCCACGGCCCGCAGGTCCGCGCCGATCAGCCGCAGCGCCCTCGCGGCCACCAGCATCGCGCCGGTGTCGAGGATGTCCTGGCTGGTGGAGCCGCGGTGCACGTACTCGGCGGCCTCAGGGGACCGCTCGGCCACCACCGCGGTGAGCGCCTTCACCAGGCCGACGACCGGGTTGGCCGTCTCGCGTGCGGCCAGGGCCAGTTCGCGTACGTCCAGGTGCTCGGCGCGTGCCGCCGCGGTGATCGACTCCGCCGCGTGCGCGGGGACCGTGCCGCAGCGGACCTGGGCGCGCACCAGGGCGGCCTCCGCGTCGAGCATCGCCTGGAGCCACGCGGTGTCGCCCACCGCCGCCTCGACCGGGGTGCCCACCCGGACCGGCGAGAGCAGCCCGGCGTCTGCGTAGGGGGAGTCCGTCACGCCGACGCTCCGGTGGCCCTGTCGTAGGGGGTGCCCGCGACCTGCTCGGGCAGCCGCGCGGGCGGCAGTTGGGGCGCGGGCAGGGCCAGGACGGTGGCCGCGATGACGTCGGAGTCCTCCAGGGTGACGGAGCCGACACCGGGCCGGATGCCCGCCGCGGTCACCCAGTGGACGGACTCGGTGGGCACCCCGTAGGCGAAGCGGCGCGGGTGCGGCCTGCCGTGCACGTCCACCAGCCGGTACGGGCGCTCGGAGACGGCCAGGCCGCCGGTCTCGTAGTCGTCGCCGTCGGTGCCGGGGACGCGGTAGGGGCGGCACTGCCCGGTCGCCAGCAGCTGGCTCATCAGCGGGTCGGCGGTGCGGCGCAGGTCGATGTCGGGCAGCCGGCCCTCGATCAGGGTGGTGGCCCGCACCAGGACGTCGGGGATCACGCTCGACGTGGCCACGAAGCAGGGGTCGTCCTGATCGGTGCCGACGTGCATCCCGGGCCCGGTGACCTCCAGGATGCCCGCGTCGATCAGCGCGGCCATCTCCTCGATACGGGACGCGGGCGGGCCGATGGACAGGTAGGCGTTGAGCGGGGTGTACCAGTGGTCCAGCTCGTCGCGGTGCGAGGCGGCGTCGAGCCCGCCGTGGTCGACGGCGAGCCGCACCTCGTTGCGCAGGTCCCGCAGGATGTCGAGGGCGGCCTTGAACGGGCCGCTGACATTGCCCTCGTGGGCCTTGCGCACATCCTCGTCGAGGTAGCCGCGCAGCCAGGCGCGGAAGGCAGCCAGGTCGCGCAGGTCGCCGGTGTCGTAGGGGCGGGCGACCCGCTCCCAGTCCCAGCGCTCGGCAGGGTCGATGCCGGCCTCGTCGAGCAGCTGCTCCTCGGCCTCGCCCGGCTCGGCCGACAGGTAGCGGCCGGCGAAGTCGGCGGCGCCTGCCGAACTCCCCTTGGTGGCCAGCAGCGTCTCGTAGTAGACGCTCTGCACCTCCATGGCGATCAGCGACCACAGGCCGGTGCCGAAGCGGATCGGCTCGCGGGCGGTGGAGGGGGTGCGCAGCGCCGCGACGTACTCGGCGGTCAGCAGCCGGGGCGCGTAGCGGCCGTGGGCGCCCTTCTGGTTGTCGCCGCGCGCCTGGTAGGGCACGCCGCGACGGGATCCCGCGTACAGGTGCGGCTCGCGGCCCGAGGGGTGGTAGACCATGCGGTCGTCGACGCGTTCGAAGACGCCGCCCCTGCCGTGCGTGAACAGCGCCATGTAGTCGAAGAAGTTCAGGCCGAGCCCGCGGATCAGGACCTTCTCGCCCGGCGCGATGGACGACAGGTCCACGTCCGCCGGGTTGGCGGGGGCGATGTAGGTCAGGTTCCTGCGGGCGGCGAAGTCGGCGAGCTCCTGCTCGGCGCGGGTGAGGCGGACCGGGACGTGCCCCTGTGCCAGCATCACCGCGGACAGCCCGGTCAGCAGGGTGCCGTCCTCCAGCAGTACGGTCTGCGGTCCCGCGGTGCCGAGATCGGCGTCGCCGTCCGCGAGGCCCACCGCGCGGGAGGCGTGCACCCGCACCGTCACATGGGCGGGCGCGTTGGCCGCGACGTGCCGGAAGGCCCAGGTCAGGTACTGGCCGTAGAGCGCGCGGGTGGGGTACGTGTCGGGGCCGAGGGCCCGCGCCTCGGACAGCGCCGCGTCGTCGAGGGACGTCGCGCCCGACGCCTCGGCGATGTGCACCAGGGCCTTGGCCCACTGGTGGAGGCTCGGCCCCTCCTCCATCGGCCCCTCGATGCTGACGCTGGCGTCGGTGAAGACCGTCACCTGCGAGGCCACGGTGTTCATCAGCAGGTGACGGGACTGCGTCGGCCGCCACACCCGGCCCGCGCCCGGCGGGTCGGGGTCGACGACGTGGATGGTCACCGCACGCCTGCGGGGCGAATCCCGCTCCTGCGCGCAGAGCCGTTCCAGCAGGGACAGCCCGCGCGGCCCGGCACCGACGAGGCACAGCTCGACGGGTTCGCCGCTCACCGGAGCACCCCGTTCACGTCGCCCTGGCCGGCGTGGACCGGCGGCACCGGGTCGGTCGCGGTCGTGTCCCGCAGGAACGGCTTGCATAGCGTCGGCATGGCTGCCATCCACCTTCTGTGCGTGAGGGAGCTTCCTCAGGTCAGATGTGACGTGCTGCTGTAGATGGAGTTCGGGCCGCCGCCGGCCCTCCCGCGTGCGCGGGCGCGCCCGGCGGGGCCGACGTGTGAAGTGCGTGGCGTCTGCGGTGTGTTGGGTGGGGCAGTGGGGTGCCGGGTACGGGCGTCCAGCATCGGCGAGCAGACTCGGCCCGCGCTGGAGGGCGGGTTGGTGCCTGCTTGGGGCGGGCCGGTGAGCTGCGCGGAAGCAGGGTGCCCGCCCCGGGTCAGGGCAGCCGGGAGAACCAGTCGATGGTCATCGCCAGGCCCTTCTCGAAGTCGACTACCGGCTGCCAGCCCAGCGCCGACTGGGCCAGCGAGATGTCGGGCCTGCGCAGGCCCGGGTCGTCCACCGGCCGGTCGACGAAGGCGACGGGAGACGCGGAACCGCACAGGTCGCGGATGCGGTGGGCCAGGTCGAGGATGCTCAGCTCGACCGGGTTGCCCAGGTTCACCGGGCCGGGATGCCCGCTGGTGGCAGCGGCGAGTATGCCGCTGACGGTGTCGTCGACGTAGCAGATGGACCTGGTCTGCGAGCCGTCCCCCGCGACGGTGAGCGGCTCGCCGGCGAGCGCCTGGGTGATGAAGGTCGGGACCGCCCTGCCGTCCTTGGGCCGCATCCGCGGGCCGTAGGTGTTGAACAGCCGCACGATGACGGTGTCCACGCCCAGGGTGGTCCGGTAGGCGGTGGTCAGCGCCTCGGCGAAGCGCTTGGCCTCGTCGTACTGGCTGCGCGGGCCGATCGGGTTGACGTTGCCCCAGTACATCTCGGTCTGCGGGTGGACGAGCGGATCGCCGTACACCTCGGAGGTGGAGGCGAGCAGGAAGCGGGCCCCCTTGCGGTGGGCGAGGTCGAGGGCGTTCGCCGTGCCGTGGGCGCCCGCCCTGAGCGTCTCGATGGGGTGCCGGGTGTAGTCGTGCGGCGAGGCGGGGGAGGCGAGGTGCAGCACCAGGTCGACGGGACCCGGCACGTCGAACGGCTCCGACACGTCGCGCACGTCGAGGGTGAAATCCGGGTCGTGCGACCGGGCGGCGACGTTGTCCTCGCTGCCGGTGAGCAGGTTGTCGAGGCAGGTCACCCGCACCCCCTCCGCCCGAAGGCGGTCGCACAGGTGCGACCCCACGAAACCGGCGCCGCCGGTGACGACCGCCCGGCGTACCGTACGGGGCCCGTCCATGTCCTTCTCCTTCGCTGTCGCACCGCGTGCCATGGTCAGGACTCCCGCAGGGAGCGGCCGGTCCTGGTCAGGAACACGTCGTCCAGGGTCGGGCGGTGCAGCTCGATGGTCGCCAGCTCCATGCCGACGTCGGCCAGCGCCCGCATGATCCGCGGCATGGCCGTCTCGCCCGCGTCCACCGACAGCCGCAGCTCCCCCTCGTCGCGCACCTCGACCTCGCGCACGCAGTCCAGCTCGGCCAGCACGTCGTTCGCCTTCGCCGCGTGGCCGCTGACGGACAGCGTGACCACCTCGCCGTCGATGGCCCGTTTGAGCGCCGCGGGGGTGCCCTCGGCGACGATCCCGCCGCCGTCGATGATGGCGATCCGGTCGCACAGCGCGTCGGCCTCGTCCAGGTAGTGCGTCGTCAGGAAGACGGTCATGCCGTCGGCCCGCAGCCGGCGGATCTCGTCCCACATGTGCGCGCGGCTCTGCGGGTCGAGGCCGGCTGTCGGCTCGTCCAGGAAGAGGACCTTCGGCCGGTGGACGACGCCCAGCGCGATGTCGACCCGCCGCCGCTGGCCGCCGGAGTACGTACCGCAGTGCCGGTCGGCGTACGAGGTCAGGTCGAAGGCGTCGAGCGCCGCGGCGGCCCGCTCCCGGGCCTCGGCCCTGCCGACGCCGTGCATCCGCGCCTGGAGGACCAGCTCCTCACGCGCGGTCACGTCGTCCCAGGTGCCGCCGCCCTGGGCGACGTAGCCGATGCTGCGGCGGACGGCGGCCTGCGCGGTGCGCAGGTCGGCCCCCGCGACGACGGCCTCGCCGCCGTCGGGCGGGAGCAGGGTGGCGAGCATCCGCAGGGTCGTCGTCTTGCCGGCGCCGTTCGGGCCGAGGAAGCCGAAGATCTCCCCCGCGGCCACCGACAGGTCCAGGCCCGCCACCGCCTCCACGGTCGTGGCCTTGCTGCGCCGCCCGGTGCGGAAGGACTTCCGCAGTCCCCTGGTCTCAATCATCGAGGCGTCCTTACTGGTGGAGGTTCGGGGTGGGTCCTGCGGTTCAGCGCACCGAGCGGGCGAACAGGCGGGCCGACCAGGCCAGTGCCAGCGTCGCGACGGCGGCCATCAGGGAGATGCTCTGCCAGACCGAGGCGTCGCCGGCGTGCCCGGCGAACAGCGCGCGCATGCCGACGACCGCCCTGCTGAAGGGATTCCAGTCGGAGACCCGGCGCAGCCACAGCGGCGCGAGGGCCAGCGGCAGCAGGGTGCCGGACAGCAGCATCAGCGGCTGGGCGATGTTGTTCACCACCTGGCCGAGCGCGTTGGGGTCGCTGACCTTGAGCGCGATCCCGTACGAGACGGCGGAGCTGCTCAGCGTGATCAGCGCGAGCAGCGCGTACGCGAGCAGCAGGTCCTGCACGTGGACGAAGAGGCCGAGCGGCATCGCCAGCAGGATGATGATGACCGCCTGGACCACCAGGACGACCACATCGCGCAGCGCCCGGCCGAGCAGCAGCGCCACCCGGCTGACCGGGGTCACCCTGGCCCGTTCGATCACGCCGGAGCCGAGCTCCGCGAGCAGGCCGAAGCCGACGTAGAGGCCGCCGCCGAGCGCCAGCGCGACCAGCATGCCCGGCACGTAGATGCGGTAGGCGTCGGTCATCGAGTCCGCGCCCATGGAGCTCAGCGCCGGTTTGAGCAGCGGCGCGAACAGCGCCAGATAGACCACCGGCTGGGCCACGCCCAGCAGGATCGACAGCGGTGACCTGGTCAGCAGGAGCATGTGCCGCTGGAAGACCAGCCAGGTGTCACGGAGCGTCTTCACGTCGGTTTCCCATTCGTTCGAGGTGCCGGGCCGCGGCCGCCGCGCCGCCCGCGGCGGCGAAGGACTCGCGCACGCGGTGCGCGGCGGCGCGGTAGGACGGGTCGTCGAGTACGGCCAGCAGGTCCTCGCGCAGCGGCCCCGGCCGCACGCTCGCGAACCTGACCCTGCGACCCGCACCGGCGGCCGCCACCTGGGCGGCGTTGATGGGCTGGTCGCCCTTGATCGGGGCGATGACCAGCGGCACCCCGTGGGCCAGCGCCTCGCAGACGGTGTTCAGGCCGCCGTGGCTGACGACCGCGTCCAGCCGGGGCATCAGCTCCAGCACCGGCACCCGGGACCTGACCAGCACGTCGGGGCCCGGCGGGCAGGGCACCGCGTCGTCCGGCGCCACCACGATCGCCTGGACGCTGCCGGCCAGCGGGCGCAGCGCCTCAAGGACCCGGGCGTAGAAGTCCTGTGCCAGGTCCATCGACAGGGTGCCCACGGTGACCAGGACATGGCGGCGCGCAGGGTCCAGCCAGTCCCACGGGAAGTCGGTGCCCGCGGCGCGCGGGGCCAGCGCGGGGCCGACCAGGGCGGCGTTGTCCGGCCAGGCGAGCGGGCCGGTCAGCGCGGTGCCGGTGAAGGCGATCAGCAGGTGCGGCGAGAACCGCAGGTCGTGCGGGGGTTCGCCGGGCATGCCCGCCGCGGTCCAGACCGCCGCCATCCGCCGGTGGATCCACGCCTCGACCTTCGGCAGCGCGCGGTAGGGGCGGGTCAGCTCCATGGTGGTCGGTGCCAGGCTCGCCCACGGCAGCCCGGCCCGGTGCGCGGCGACCGCCCCGGCGACGGCGTGCTGGTCCACCGCCAGGACATCGGGGCGGAAGGCGGCGACCGCCCGCTCGATGCCCGGCAGGGTGACCTTCGCGTGCGGGACGATGTAGCCGTCCCAGCGCGACTTGGCCGCGGCCATCCCCCGGTCGGCCTGCCCGCGGTGGGCCCGCAGCGGGATCGGGTGGATCGCCGCGTCCGGGCCGAGCACCGGCCGCAGGAAGGACTCCGAGCCGGCCCAGAGCACGTCGTGCCCGCGGGCGGCCAGCTCGCCCGACACCGCGGCCAGCGGGTGGACGTGGCCGGTCAGCGGCAGCGACACGAAGAGGTAGCGCCCCATCAGCCACCGTCTGCGGGCAGCGCGGCGCCGTCCGGCCGGCCGGGGCGCTCCGACGTGTGCGCGGCCACGTACGCGGCCACGTCCGCGGCGGTCAGCGCGATGATGTCGTCGATGTCCAGGCCCGCCACGTATCCGGCGAGGTCGACGCCGTCGCCGTACCGTTCGCGCAGCGCGAGGCTCCACGCGGCGAGTTCCTGGCTCTCCACCAGCAGGTCGCCGTCGATCCTGCTGGCGGGGACGACGGAGTCCAGCCAGTCGTCGTCCTCGCCGAGCACCGCACGCAGCAGGTCGGCGACCGGGCGGACCAGGGCGGCCGCCGCGTCGGCGGGGTGCGGTTTGGTGGCCCGCAGCGCGCCGTAGGTGATGACGCCGGTGCCGAAGCCCCTGGTCATCAGCGGGCCCGCGTGGAAGAAGCCCAGCACGTCCACGCCGCGCTCCCGGGCGAGTCGGCGCATCACCGTCCTGCCCTGGTCGAAGCGTTTGATCCGGGCGAAGGAGGGGTCCCAGGAGTTGGCGACGGCCCTGCTCCAGTCGACGGATGCGACCTCGGCGAAGCCGGCAGCCCGGGCCAGCCGTTCGTGCTCCTCGAGGGAGGAGAAGTCCGGCATGACCTGGTGCTGGAGGATCTGCCGTACGAGATCCCGCTCGCCGTCGTCCCATTCGCCCTCGCGCACCGCCCAGGTGGCGATGGCCAGGGTGCCGCCGGGCCGCAGCAGCCGCATCGCCTCGGCGAAGAAGGCCTCCCGGTCGGCGATGTGCATCAGGCTCTCCAGCGCCCAGACCACGTCGAAGGACGCGTCGGGGAAACCCGTGGCGAGCGCGTCGAGCCGGTGGAAGCGGGCGCGGTCGGCGACGCCGGCGGCGAGGGCCTTCTCGTTCGCCCTGGCCGCCTGACGGGCGCTCAGGGTGACGCCCTCGACGGTGCAGCCCATCGCCCCCGCGAGGTGCAGGGCCGGCCCGCCGATGCCGCAGCCGACGTCCAGGACCTTCGACCCCGCCGGGACGCCGGTGAATTCCACCAGCTCACGGACCAGCCGGTCGGTGGCCGCGTGCCGGTCCGCCCCATTGACGCCCGGGATCTCTCCCGGGTCCCAGAAACCGTGGTGGACGTGTTCGCCCCACAGGTCCTCGTACAGATCAAGAGTGATGTCGTAGTAGCGCTCCACGGCCGTGTTCAGGCCGGCGCCGATCCCAGGTTCCACTGATGGCCAATCCTCGAAAGCAGGCAGGAATGCGTATTACCAAGGCAGCACGAATAGAGCCGTCGGCCCGGATCGTCGGATCCGTAAATGGTCTGATCCACAGGAGCTGTGCGGGACGTGCGGACGCGAAAATGTTGCACCGGAGCAGGACGTGCGGATGGTGCGTGGCGATGCGTGCGCAAAGTGCATGGTGCCGCGCGCAGGAGGGCGCGAGGGGCAGGCCGGGAGGTCGGCCGGAAGAAAAGGAAACCGCCTGGCCGTGAGGGACGGCTAGGGGTCACCTACAAGTGGTGCAGTCGTTCACTGCTGGCAACTACCTGCCGGATCACGGCAGTTGGCCAATTGGCGCCATGCTAGCGGTGGGGTGTTGCCGTCGTCAATACGAGAGAAATTGTGTCCAGTGTGACTGATTGATACGCCAGAGATTCTTGGGATGATGTGCCCCGGTGGACGGGTCTTGACAGCCGACAATTCAGAGTTGAAAGTTCGGCGTGGGAATTCAGTCGGTTCTTTTGTGCTCGGCATCAAGACCGGGAAAGAGGTTCGGGTTCTTCATGAAGGCTGCCTCGACAACTCCGCAGAAGGGCCCGGCACCGCCGCCGCCCGATTCTTCCTGGGTCGACGAAGTCCTCCTCGCGGGTGCCGGCCCCGATATCTGCCTCGACTTCGGCGAACCGGTCCGCAGGGACGAGCTGCGCCGCATGGTCCGCGAGCGGCAGGACGCGCTCGCCGCGGCCGGCCTGCGCCGGGGCGGCTCCGCCGCGCTGTGCCTGGCCCCCTCGCCCGCCCTGGTCGCCAACCTGCTGGCCGGCTGGCGGATCGGGGCGCAGGTCGCGTTACTCGACCACCGGCTCACGCCGTTCGAGACCGAGCGGGCGCTGGGCCGGCTGGAGACCGAGGTGGTCGTGTCCGCCCCGCCGGTCCCCGCAGGACCGCCGCGCGGCTTCTACGACCAGCGCGAGTCGGTCCGCGCCCGCCCCGGCCGCCCCGCCCGCACCTCGCACGCCCTGGTGCAGCTCAGCTCCGGCTCGACCGGCCCTTCGAAGATCATCGGACGCCACGCGGCCGACCTGATCGACGAACTCGGCAGATACGCGCGGATCGACGGCGTCCCGCGAGCCGGTGAGCGCATCGTGTCGATGGCGTCCATGGTCCACGTCCTGGGCCTCGTCGGCGGCCTGCTGCACAGCCTGCACGCCGGGGTGCGGCTCGCCTTCCCGCCGCGGACCACGGGCGAGGGCATCCTCGCCACGGTCGCCGCGGGGCCTGAGCCGACCACCCTGCTCGGGGTGCCCTTCCACATCGAGCTGCTGACCTGGGTCAAGGAACCGCCCCGGCTCCCCCAGCTCACCGGCATGACCACCGGCGGGGAACTCGTCAGGGCGCAGGTCCACGACGCCTTCACCGGCCGCTACGGCGTCCGCCTCGGCAGCATGTACGGGATGACCGAGGTGGGCGTCATCGCCACCGACCTGTTCGGCGAACACCGGCCCGCCGTCGACCCCGCACCCGGCATCACCGTCAGGGAGTCGGGCGGCGAACTGCTCATCGCCACGCAGCACTCGCCCTACCTCCGCTCCGACGACCCGTCACGCTGGTCCGACGGCTGGCTGCGCACCAGGGACGGCGGCACCGTCGACCCCGACACCGGGCTGGTCCGCGTCCTTGGCCGGCTCGACTCGCAGGTGTCGGTCGGCGGACTCAAGGTCGACCTCACCGAGGTCGAGCACACCCTCGCCGAGCTGCCGCAGGTCGCCGCGGCGGTCGTCGTCTTCGGCACCTCGATCGAGGCGTACGCGGTGCTGCGCGAGCCGGGACCCGGGGGCGCGGCACGGATCGAGGCCGCGCTCGCGGAACGCCTCGCCGCCTACAAACGGCCCCGCCTGCTGCACATCGTCGACCAATTGCCGCGCACCGCCACCGGGAAGCTGGTGCGCGACCCCGCAGTGCTGCGCGCCACCGACCGCACCCCGCACCGACCGTCCGTCCAGGAACAGGCCCACCGGGAAGGGAACCACCGCGATGTCCACTGAGGAGATCCGAGCCTTCGTGCTCACCTCGCTGACCGAGATGAACTACAGCATCGCCGGCGTCGACGACGACACCCCGCTCGGCCCCGCGGGGGTCGACCTGGAGTCGCTCTCACTCGCCGAGCTGGGCATCAGGGTCGAGGAGCGCTTCGGCGTCATGTTCGAGGAGGACGAGGCGGAGCTCCTGGGCACGATGACCGTCGGCGAATTCGGCGCGGCGCTCGCCGCCCGTATCGAGTCCGCGTCCGCCGCGAACCAGTGAGCGTGCCGGCCGTCCCCGGGCGGGCCGAGATCGTGGCGATACTCGCCGCCTTCGGCGACCGCCCGCCGGACGAGGTCCCCGAGGGCATCGACTCCATGGAACTCGCCTGGCTCGTCCACCAGATCGAGCTGCGCTACGGCGGCACCGTGGACGATGCCGCGCTGGTCCGGATGACCTCGGTCTCCGCCGTCGTGGAGGTCCTCACCGACCTCCACGACCGGGCCGCCGCCGTGGCGTCAGACCCGACCGGGGCGGCCGGGGGGCCGGATGCCGGCGCGGCACCCGGAGCGGGGCTCGGCCCGAGCGGGCCGGGCACGACCGTGTCCGCCACGGCAGGGCCGGGCGCCGATGCGCCCGGCGCCGGGGGGCCGGGTGTCGGCGGG
>NZ_JBICTO010000012.1:0-174108 GCF_043197715.1 Streptomyces sp. NPDC049040 | reverse complement strand
CCGGGGGCCGGCGCGCTCGATCTGGCCGGGTCCGGCGTCGACCGGCGGGATTCCGGCGCTGCCGGCGCCGAGGGTTCGGCTGCCGGGGGGCCGGGGGCCGGCGCGCTCGATCTGGCCGGGTCCGGCGTCGACCGGCGGGATTCCGGCGCTGCCGGCGCCGAGGGTTCGGCTGCCGGGGGGCCGGGTGTCGGCGGGCTGGGCGCCGGCGCGCTCGATCTGGCCGGGTCCGGCGTCGACCGGCGGGATTCCGGTCCTGCCGGCGCCGAGGGTTCGGCCGCCGCGGGGCCGGGTGTGACCGGGCCCGGGGCTGCCGGGACCGCCGGGGGGTGGCTCGGGCATGGATGAGGTGCGGGCCGGGGTCCTGCGGGGGGAAAGGGAGGTCGTCGTCAGCGGGATGGCGGTGCTCAGCGCCTTCGGTGACGGGGTCGGACCGGTGCTGGACGCCGCCCTCGAAGGGCGGCCGGGCTTCGCGCCGGTGAGCCGCTTCCGCGTCGCCGGCGGGCGGGCCGGGCACGCCGCGGCACACCCCGGCGCGCCGGTGCTGGCCGACGAGCTGGACCGGATGATCGGGCAGGCCTGCGACCAGGCGGGGCTGACCCGCTTACAGCGGGCCGGCTGCCCGCTGCACCTGGCCGTGCACGGCGACCCGGCACTGCCCCGGGTGCCGGAGCGGGACCGGCAGGCGCACGGCGCCGACGCGTTCGCCGGCGCCGTCGCCCGCCGCGGCGGGCTGTCCGGTGCGGCGCGGGCGTACACGTCGGCCTGCGTGGCGTCGAGCACCGCGGTCGCCGACGCGGCCGCGGCCATCGCCAGGGGGCGGGCGGACCGGATCGTGGTGGCGGCCGGCTACCTGGTGGACGCCGACCAGTTCGCGGTCTTCGACGCCGGCCGCGCCCTCGCCCGCGACGGGCGGGTGCGCCCGTTCAGCGCCGGGCGCAGCGGGCTGCTGCTCGGCGACGCGGTCGTCGCGGTGGTCGTCGAGTCCGCCGCCGCGGCCCGCGGCAGGCGGGCCGCGCCGCTGGCCAGGCTGGCCGGCTGGGGGCGGGCGGGGGACGCCCACCATGTGTGCAGGCCGCGGCCGGACGGTGCGGGCCTGGCCCGCGCGGTCACCGACGCGCTGCACCGCGCGCGGCTCCGGCCGGGGCAGATCGGCTACGTCAACGCCCACGGCTCCGGTTCGCCCGCAGGCGACGCCGCCGAGTCCGCCGCGCTGCACAGCGTGCTGGGCGACGACGCCGCGACGGTGCCGGTGAGCTCCACCAAGTCCGTGCACGGCCAGGCGCTCGAGGCCGGCGCCCTGCTCGAACTGGTCGTCACCATGGCTGCGTTGCGTGCCGGGCGGCTCCCGGTCAACGCGGGCTACCTCGGCGAGGACCCGGACTGCAGGCTCGGCCTAATCCTGGACCGGCCCGCGCGCACCGCTTCCGCGTACGGCATCAGCCTGACGACGGCCTTCGGCGGCGCCAACACCGCACTCCTGGTGGGTACTCCATGACCCTGACCACGCCGCCGGGACCCGGCAGCACCGCCGCCCCCGCGTCCCCGACGGCCTCCCCGCCGGTCTCCCCGACCGCGGCACTGGCCGGGCAGGCCGCGGCGGCGGGGCTGCGGGTGCTCGCGGCCGCACACTGGCCGGAGTCGCCGGCCGACCGGGTACCACCGCCGCTCGCCGGCTTCGTGGTCTCCTCCTTCAGCCCACTCGCCGCCGAGGCCGCCCGCCGCTGCCTCACCCGCCGCCCCGACCCCGCGGAAGCCGCCCCGGACGCGGCCGGCGCGGGGACCACCCGCACCGCCGTGATCGTGGTCAGCGCGCTGGGCGACCTGGCGGGGGCGGTGCATGTGGCCGAGGCCATCGAGGGCGGCGGGCGGCCGGGCCCGCTGATGTTCTTCCAGGCCGTGCCCAACGCCGTGGCCGGCTACGTCGCCGCCCGCTGGGGACTGACCGGGCCCGTCGTGTGCGTCGGCGACACCGCGGCAGGACTCGGCGTGGCCGCAACTCTGCTGGAGGACGGCGACGCCGAGGACGCACTGCTGATCCGCGTCGACCAGGCGGCGACCGCCGCGGCGCACGACCGGGCGGGCGCCGTCCTGCTGGGACCACGAGAGCGCGAAGGAGAACGGCTGTGACAAGCAGGGCCGACGTCGTCATCACCGGAATGGGCATGGTGACCCCGGTGGGCACCAGCGCCGCCGAGGTCGTGGCGGCGATGTGCGAGGGGCGGTCGGGGCTCAGCCGCCCCGCGGCAGGGAGCCTGCTCGACGGCAGCCTCGACGTGGCCGCCTTCGGGCCGCCGATCGACCCCGAGTCCGTGCTGTCGGGACCCGAGACGCGGGTGGTGGACCGCTACATCGTGATGGCGATGCGGGCCGCGGCCGACGCGCTGGCCGACGCGGGCGTCGAGGTGGGCCGCGACGTCGACCCCTACCGGATCGGGGTGATCCTCTCCGGGACCGGCGGCCTGGCGACCCTGGAGTCCCAGGTCGTCACCAGGACCCGGCGCGGCCGGCTGGGCGTCAGCCCGTACCTGCTGCCGGGGATGCTGCCCAACATGGGTGCGGCCCGGGTCGCCATCCGGCACGGCATCCGCGGCTACAGCTCCTCGATCGCCACCGCGTGCGCGGCCGGCGCGCAGTCCGTCGGCGAGGGCCTGCGGCTGCTGCGGACCGGCGAGGCCGATGTGGTGGTGTGCGGGTGCAGCGAGGCGCCGCTCTTCCCGACGCTGGCCGACACCTTCGGCAACGCCCGTGCGCTGGCTCGCGGTTGGGGAGCCGACCCGACCGGCGCCAGCCGCCCCTTCGACCGCCGCCGCAACGGCCTGGTGCTGGGCGAGGGGGCCGGCGTCCTGGTCCTCGAACGCGCCGAGCACGCCGACGCGCGCGGCGCCGCCGGCTACGCGGCCGTACTCGGCTGGGGCGCCACCAACGACGCCCACCACCCCACCACCCCGCACCCCGACGGCGAGGGCGCCGCCGCGTGCATGCGCCAGGCCCTGGCCGACGCGCGGATCGAACCTGCGGACGTCGGCTACGTCAACGCGCACGGCACCAGCACCAAGCTCGGCGATCTCGCGGAAGCCGTCGCGATCCGCCGGGTCTTCGGGACGGACGCCCCGCCGGTCAGCGCCACCAAGGCCGTCACCGGCCACATGCTCGGCGCCTCCGGCGTGGTCGAGTCCGCGGTCTCCGTCCTCGCGCTGCGCAGCGGCCTGCTGCCGCCGACCCACAACCTGGACGACCCGGACCCGGCCTGCGACCTCGACCACATCCGCAAGAGCCCGCGCCCGGCGCCGCGGATCAGCCATGTGATGTCGAACTCGTTCGGGTTCGGCGGCCACAACGTCAGCCTCGTCTACGGCCTGCCGGGCACCCGGCTGACCCGCGCGGTCTGACCCGACGGGTCATCGACACGTGTCATCGACAAAGGAGCGGCAATGGACTACCTCGGCATCGATCATGTCGAGTTCTACGTGGGTGACGCGCGCCAGGCGGCGTTCGTCCTGTCCTCCGCGTTCGGCTTCCGCCTCTACGGGCAGGGCGGTCCCGAGACGGGTCTGCCGGGGCAGCGCAGCCTGCTGCTCGGCCAGGGCGACTGCCGGGTGCTGCTGACGTCGGGCCTGCTGCCCGACCACCCGGCGGTGGACTACGTGTCCCGGCACGGTGACGGGGTGGCCGTGGTCGCCTTCGGCACGAGCGACACGAAGTCCGCGTTCACCGCGGCGGTCGCGGGCGGCGCGACCGCGATCGCGGCACCGCGGACGTACGCGGGCAAGGACGCCTCGGTGCTGACGGCCACCGTCTCCGGCTTCGGCGACGTGGCGCACCGGCTGGTCGAACGGCACGGTGTGCCGGGGGACCTCCTGCCCGGCGTGATCGAGATGCAGGACGTGCCCCCGCCCGCGGAGCCGGACCTGCTGCGCGTCATCGACCACGCGGCGGTCTGCCTGGAGCCCGGCACCCTCGATACGACCACGCGCTTCTACCGCGAGGCCTTCGGCTTCGACCTGATCTTCGAGGAGTACATCGAGGTCGGCGGGCAGGGGATGTTCTCGCAGGTGGTGCAGAGCCCGGGCGGCGGCGCCACGCTCACGCTGATCCAGCCCGACCTGAGCCACTCGCCAGGCCAGATCGACGACTTCCTTGCCTGGCACGGCGGCCCCGGCGTCCAGCACCTGGCCCTGGGCAGCCACGACATCGTCGCCGCCGTCGACCGGCTCGGCGAGCGGGGCGTCGGCTTCGCGCCCACCCCCGGCAGCTACTACAGCTCGCTCGACGGCCGGCTGGGCGCGGTGGACCTGCCGGTGGACCGGCTGCGGCCGCGCGGAATCCTGGTCGACCGGGACCACTGGGGGCAGATGTACCAGATATTCGCCAAGTCCCTGCACGTGCGCAGGACCTTCTTCTGGGAGCTGATCGAGCGGCACGGCGCCCGCACCTTCGGCACCAGCAACATCCCGGCCCTCTACGAGGCCAAGGAGCGCGAACTCGCCGCAGTCCGCCGCACCACGCAGGCGGCGCTGTGATGGCCGGCGAAGGGAAGGTCCAGGAGGCCGGGCGGTTCGTCCTCACCGAGGAGGAGGCCGCGCTGCTGCCGGACGACGACGATGTCGCGTTCTACGCCGAGCACGGCTGGTACCTGACGAAGAAGCTGCTGAGCGACGAGGAGGTCGACCGGCTGGCCGAGGCGAGCGAGGCCTACTACGCGGGGGAGCGCAGCCGTACGCTGCCGGTCCGGCCGCCGCGGCTGGCGTACTGGCAGCCCTCGCACGGGCCGGTCCAGCGCCACAACGACTACGTGCACTACGAGAGCGACCCGCTGGCCGCCGTCCTGCGCAAGCCGCTCATCGGCGCGGTCGCCGCCCGGCTGGCGGGGGCGGCGGAGATCCGCGTCTTCCAGTCGACGCTGATACTCAAGCCGGCCGTCAGCGGCGAGCCGAGCAACATCGTGCCCTGGCACTTCGACAAGCACTACTGGTCCACCTCCACCTCGGAGCGGATGCTGACCGCCTTCGTGCCCTTCCACGACTGCGGCGAGGAGATGGGCACCCTCACCGTCGTCGACGGCAGCCACCGGTGGAAGGAGACCGGCCGCGACGACTCGATGACCCGGCACTTCGCCGAGCGGGACAAGGACGACCTGGAGCGGGTGCTCGCCGAGAACGCCGCCTACAACGGGGCGGAGATCCGCAAGGTGCCGCTGGTCATCCCCAAGGGGCACATGAGCTTCCACCACTGCCTGACCTACCACGGCAGCGGTCCCAACCGCAGCGAACGGCCGCGCCGCGCGATCTCCTTCCACCTCCAGGACGGCGGCAACGAATACCGCGCCTTCACCCTCGGGGACGGCACGGAGGCCGCGTACAACCACGACGTCCTGGTGCGGCGGCTGCCGGACGGCCGCCCCGACTACGCCGACCCCGACTACTGCCCGGTGCTCTGGCGTGCAGAAGAGCCGGCCGGCCGTGGCTGAGCAGGGCGCCGACCCGGTCGGCCTCTACCGGACCGTCGCCCTGATCAGGGGCTTCGAGGAACGCGCGGTCGAGCTGGTGCGTACCGGGGTGATCCGCGGCGGCATCCACCCCTGCACCGGGCAGGAGGCGGTCGCCGCCGGGACCTGCGCCGCGCTGCGCGGCGACGACGTGATCACCAGCACCCACCGCGGGCACGGCCACGTACTCGCCAAGGGCGCCGACCCGGCCCGGATGATGGCCGAGCTGGCGGGCAGGACCACCGGGCTCAACCGGGGGCGCGGCGGCTCGATGCACGCGGCCGACTTCGGCGTGGGGGTGCTCGGGGCCGACGCGATCGTCGGCGCGGCCGTGCCGATCGCGGCGGGCGCCGCCTGGGCCTTCCGCCGCTCGGGCACCGACCGGGTCGCGCTCGCCTACTTCGGCGACGGGGCCGTCAGCCAGGGGGTGGTCCTGGAGACCTTCAACCTGGCCGCGCTGTGGCGGGTGCCGGTGGTCCTGGTGTGCGAGAACAACGGCTTCGCCACCTCGATGCGCACCGAGGACGCGATGGCCGGCTCCGTCGTCGGGCGCGCCGCCGCCTTCGGCATCCCGGCGTCCACCGTGGACGGCGCGGATCCGCAGGCGGTGCTCGACGCCACCGCCGAGGCCGTCGCACGGGCCAGGTCGGGCGCGGGTCCCACGCTGCTGGAGTGCGTCACCTACCGCTTCGACGCCCACCACACCTGGGAGCACACCGCCCGCCCCCGCTACCGCACCGACGAGGAGGTGGCCGCGGGAAGGGCGCGCGACCCGCTGGAGATCCAGGGCGCCCGGATCCCCGCCGCCACCCGTGCCGAGATCGACGCGCAGACCGCGACCCGGCTGGACGAGGCCGTACGCTTCGCCCTCGCCGGGCCGCACCCCGACCCGGCCACCGCGCTGGACCACCTGTACGCCACCGGGATGCGTCCCAGAGCGGGGGCGCTGTGATGCCGAAGCTCTCCTACCTCAAGGCCCTGAACCGCGCGATCGGCGACGAGATGGACCGCGACCCCGCCGTCTGCGTCCTCGGCGAGGACATCGGGGTGGCCGTCACCTACGCCACCGCGGGCCTGCTGCGCAGGTTCGGCAAGGACCGGGTGCTGGACACGCCCATCTCGGAGCAGGCCTTCACCGGCTTCGCGACCGGCGCGGCGATGGCCGGGATGCGCCCGCTGATCGAGTTCCAGATCCCGGCGCTGCTCTTCCTGGCCTTCGAGCAGATCGCCAACCAGGCGCACAAGTTCTCGCTGATGACCGGCGGCCAGACCCGGGTGCCGGTGACCTACCTGCTGCCGGGCTCCGGCTCGCGGGACAGCTGGGCGGGCCAGCACTCCGACCACCCGTACAGCCTGTTCGCGCACGTCGGGGTGAAGACCGTCGTGCCGGCCACCGCGTCGGACGCCTACGGGCTGCTGGTGACGGCGATCAGGGACGACGACCCGGTGGTCGTCTTCGCGCCGTCCGGCGCCCTCGGACTGCGCGAGGAGGTCGACTTCGCCGGGCTGGCCCCGGTGCCGCTGGGAGTCGGCCGGATCCACAGGAGCGGCACCGACGTCACCGTCGTCGCGGTCGGGCATCTCGTGCACGACGCGCTCGCGGTGGCGGAGGAGCTCGCCGGGTCGGTCTCCGTGGAGGTCTTCGACCCGCGCTCGCTCCACCCCTTCGACTGGCAGGGCCTCGCCGCGTCGCTGGAGCGCACCGGGCGGCTGGTCGTGGTGGACGACTCGAACCGCTCGTGCGGGATCGGCGCGGAGATCGTCGCCACCGCGGCGGAGGAGATGCGGCTGGTCGCACCGCCCCGGCGGATCACCAGGCCGGACGGCGCGGTGCTGCCCTTCGCCCGCGAACTCGACCTGGCCTGCCAGCCGACCAGGGCCCAACTGCGGGCGGCGGTCGAGAAGTCGGTCGCCGCCGGGTGAGCGCCGGCGGCCGGGGGCGGCGGACGGCAGGCGGCGCGGCACGGCAGGACAGGGGGACGACGACCGGCCCCTGCCGGCCGGCTCCCAGGATGACAAGGCGACACGAAGGAGAAACGCTGTGACCGGCACCAACATCCGAGCGAGGCTGGCCGCCGACCCGGAACTGGGCGCGGGCAACGTGCTGTCCAAGCTGTTCGAGCACGGCGCCGACCCCGAAGGACCGGGCGCCGCCTTCGACGTCCCGGTCGACGGGCACCCCGCCTGGGCGGAGTTGACCCTCGGCGAGCTGCGCGAACGGGTGGCGGCCAGGGCGGCCTGGTGGCACGCGCGGGGCATCGGCCCGCGCGACCCCGTCGCCGTCCACGTCTCAGGCTCGGCCGACTGCCTGCTCAACTTCCTCGCCCTGGCCTGGCTCGGCGCGATCCCGGCGCTGATGAACCCGCTGCTCCCCGGCGACATCGCCGCCGAGTACATCCGGCGGCTGCGCGGCGCGGGCCTGCTGACCGACGCCGAGCACCGCGACCGGCTGGCCGGCCGCGACCTCGGTGTCGCCCTGCACCTCGACGCGGCCGAGGCGGGCGGCGCGGACCCGGCGCAGGCACCGGCGCCCTACCGGCACCACCGGGACGACCCGATCGCGATCACCCACTCCTCCGGCACCACCCGGATGCCGGCCGCCGTGGTGCACTCCAGCCACAGTCTCTTCGCGGCCACCCGGCTCTTCCGGCTGACGGCGCCGCGCGCCCGAGGGGCCGAGCGGATCCTCAGCACGCTGCCCGCCGCCCACGCCGCCGGCATCTCGGCGCTGAACATGGCCCTGTGCCTGCGCAGCGACCTGCTGTTCCTCTCCACCCAGAACGACGGGGCCGCGGTGCTGCGCGCCATCGAGCGCTGGCAGCCGAGCGGGGTCTTCGGATTCGCCGCCACCTGGGCGCAGCTGGCCAGGTACGACCTGAGCGCCAGGGACCTGGGGTCGGTGTCGCTGTGGTTCAACACCGGTGACTGCGCGCACGAACCGCACATCCGCCGCCTGGTCGCGGTCGGCTCCCGCGAGACGGCCACCCGCGAGGGCGTGCGGCGGGTGCCGGGCTCCAGCTTCGTCGACGGCCTCGGCTCCACCGAGATGGGCCACTCCGCCTTCCACATCACCCACACCAGGTCCACCGAGCGCTACGGGCGCTGCGTCGGCGTGCCGCACGGCTTCGCCGAGGTGGCGCTGCTCGACACGGCCACCGGGCGGCAGGTCCCGGTCGGGGAGGTCGGCCAACTCGGCCTGAAAGCACCGACACTGGCCCCCGGCTACTGGAACGACTCCGGCGCCACCTACCGCAACCGGCGCGACGGCTACTACCTCACAGGCGACCTGATGTACCGGGACGAGGAGGGCTACTACTTCCACGTCGACCGGGCCGTCGACGCCGTCGACCTCGGCGGCGAATGGCTCTACACGGCCATGTCGGAGGAGCGCATACTCGCCCGCTGCCCCGACGTCCACGACTGCACGGTGGTGTCGGTCGAGGCGGACGGCCGGGTGGTCACCGACGTGCTGCTCGCGCTGCACGCCGACGCGGACCCGGCCGCCGACCGTACCGCGGCGGTCCGCGCCGCGCTGACCGACAGCGCGGCGGCGACGCTGCGCAGCGTCGTGGTCATCTCCGAGGCCGACCTGATCACGGGGCCGACCGGCAAGGTCAGGAAGTTCCTGATGCGGCAGCGGCACCGCGCCCAGACGGCGGGGGTGTGACATGGGCGACACGACCGACGAGCGGTCCGCCGCGCCCGACGTCACCGAGCGGGTGGCCGTCGACTTCGCCGGGGACGGCGAGGGCGAGGACGAGATGTCCTGGGGCATGTGGGAGATCTGGTACGCGATGTGCCGCCAGCGCAGCGCCCTGCCGATCGGCGGCCGGGCGCCGCTGGCGGCGGGAACGACCGTCGAGGACCTCGCCGAGGAACTGCGCTACCTGATGAGCCGCTTCCAGTCGATGCGCACCAGGCTGCGCTTCGACGCGGAAGGCCGCCCGACCCAACGGCTCTTCGCCACCGGCCGGATCGAGCTCGACGTCTACGACGCGGACCCGGACGCCGACCCCGACGAGGTCGCCGCCGCGGTCGAACAGCACTACCGGGACAAGGAGTTCGACTTCGCCGGCCAGTGGCCGGTCCGGATGGGCGCGGTACGGCAGCACGGCAGGCCCACCCACCTGGTCACCGTCATGCACCACCTGGTCACCGACGCCATGGGCGGGGCGGTCATGCTCCGCGAGGTCGGGGCGCGGGAGACCGCGCCGGTCTCCGGCATGCAGCCGCTCGCCCAGGCCAGATGGCAGCAGTCCCCGGCGGGGCAGCGGCACAACGACCGGGTGCTGCGGCACTGGGAGGGCATCCTGCGGGCCGTACCCGCCCGCCTGCTGCCCGGTTCGAAGGACCCGCGCACCCCGCGGCACTGGGGCGCGCGATTCCACTCGCCGGCGCTGAACGCCGCCCTGCCGACGATCGCCGCGCGCACGGGCGCGGACTTCTCCGCCGTCCTGGTGGCCCTCTTCGCCCTCGGGATGCACCGGGCCACCGGAGTCGGCCCCGTGGTGGTCAGGCCCGTCGTCAGCAACCGCTTCAGGCCGGGGCTCGCCGACGTGGTGTGCATGCTCGCCCAGGCGGGCGTCTGCGTCCTCGATGTCGAGGGCGCCACCGCCGACGAGGTGGTCGAGCAGTCCAGGCGCGCCGGCATGTCGGTGTACAAGCACGCCTACTTCCACCCGGGCCTGCTGGACGAACTGGTCGACCGGATCTCCGAGGAGCGCGGCGAGGACGTCACCATCGCCAGCTACTTCAACGACCGCAGGGCCCCGGTCGCCCCCCAGGGCGAGGTCCCGCCCCCCACCGCGGCGGAGCTGGCGGCCGCGCGCGAGGCCACCACCTTCGGCTGGTTCGCCCAGGAGGACGTCCAGACGGAGCGCTTCTTCATCCACGTGGACGACAGCCCGCAGGGCCCCACGTTCGAGATCCGCATCGACACGCACTACATCTCCCCGGCCGACACCGAGGCCCTGGCCTACGCGATGGAGGAGGCGGCGGTGGAGCTGGCGCTCGCCCCGGCGGCGGCGGGCGGCCGGCCGGAAGGGGCGGCCGCGTCCGCCGAGGCGGCCCGGTGACCGCGCTGGTGGCGGTGTCCGCCTACCTGCCGAGCGGGCGGGTGGCGATCGAGGAGCTGGGCGCGCGGCTCGGGCTCAGCGGGATGCAGGTCAAGATCTTCCGGCGCTACCACCGGCTCGGCGAGGTCGCGGTCGACCCGGACGGCGGCCCCGCCGACCTGCTGCGCGGCGCGCTCGCCGGACTCGACGGCCTGCGCGGCCGGGAGCACCTGGTCAGATACGTCGTGCACGCCAGGACCTTCCCCACCGCCGTGCCCTATCCGTACGACCCGGTACGCGAGGTGTGCGGGGAATTCGGGCTCGGGCACGCGGCGGTCTTCGCCGTCGGCCACCACGCCTGCGCCTCCGGGCTGCTGGCCGTCGACGCGGCGGGCCGGCTGCTCGCCGCCGACGGCGATCGCGAAGGGCTCGCACTGGTGCTCACCGGCGAGAAGGCCTTCACCGGCGAAGCTCAACTGGTCCCCGAGACCTCCTTCTTCGGGGAGGGCGCCGCCGCCTGCCTGGTCGCGGCGTCCGGCGAGCGGGACCGGCTGCTCTCCTACGCCACTGACCTGCGGGGCGAATTCGACTCCGACGACCCGGAACTCGCCCTGGAATTCCAGCGGGTGTACGCCGAGACGCTCGCCGCGGCGATCACGGCCGCCGCCGACCGGGCCGGCCTCGCGATGAAGGAAGTCGGCACGATCCTGCCGCACAACGTCAACCGCGTGGCCTGGCACCAGGTGTGCCGCACCCTGGACTACCCGCGCGAGCGGGTCGTGCTCGACAACGTGGCCGGAACCGGCCACGTCTTCTGCGCGGACGGCTTCATCAACTACCGCACCGCCAGGGCCCGCGGCCTGCTGCGACAGGGCGAGCCGTACGTGATGGCGGCCGCGGGCGCCGGCCGCGGCGCCACCTTCTCTGCCCTGGTCTTCGCGCACTGAACGGTCCCGACCACGCCGGGCCACCGCCACCACCACCGAAGGGACCACCGATGACGGAGCTGGACACCGCCCCGAGCGCCGACGACCCGGCCCTGCGCGACCGCCTGGTCGACAGCATCCGCGACCTGCTGCCGCAGGTGCTCAAACGCGAGGTCACCGGCGTGACCGCCGACACCGCGCTGATGGACGCGCTCGGGCTCAGCTCGACCACGGGCCTCGAACTCGTCCTGGAACTCGAGGAGCGGCTCGAACTGGAGATCAGCGTCGAGGAGCTGGACCGCGACGACTTCGGCACGGTCGGCTCGCTCGCCGACTACGTCGCGGGAAACCTGCTCACGGAGGCCTGACGATGCGCACCCTCGTGCCGTACGGCGCCGACACGGTCCCCGCCGACTGGGGAATCCGGCGTGCGGCCCGGCTGGCCTTCCCCGGCCCCGCCGAGCTCGCCGCCGACCCGGTCCACGGCGAGCGGCTCCGCGTCTACCTCACCGACCTGCTCGGCCCGCACGGGCTCCGGCTCGACGACGGCCCGCCCGCACGCGGCGGCCAGTCGTACGGCGAGATGGCCGAGGAGCTGATCCGCCGCACCGTCCCGCCGGGCGAGTCGGTCGACCTGCTCGTGCTCGCCTACTCCGTCCCCGACATCGCCCCGGGCCGCGCCACCACGACCCGGCTCAGCCACGTCTGCCCCGGGGGGCCGATGGCCTTCGCCGTCACCGACCAGGGCAGCGCCGCCGCCTTCACCGCGCTGCGGCTGATCCGCGCGTACGCGGCCGGCGCCGGGCTGCGCCGCGCCCTGCTGCTGATCGTCGAACAGCAGGCGCTCCCCTACGACCCCGGTGTCCCGGTGACCCTCCCGGACGCGGCCTACGGGGTGGCGCTCCTCCTCGGCGAACCCGCCGCGGGTGAACGCCCGATGGTGCCCTGCCTGGTCGCCACCCACGCCCGGCCGTCCCCCGTGGCGGCCGCCGCACCGCTGCGGGTGCCCGCCGCGCACCCCGCCGCCCTCGACGCGGAGCCGGAGCCGGAACCGGGGGCCCGGGCCTTCGAGGCGGCGCTCGCCGCCGAACTCGCCGCGGGGGCCGGTCCGGTGACCGCGGTGCTCGCGGCCGGGCTCGCGGACCGGGCCCCGGCTCTGGCCGCGGGCGGCGGCTCGGTACGGGTGGTGGACATCGGGCGGCCGCTCACCGGGGTGTGGTGGGAGCTGGCCGGCGAGCCGGCCGATCCGCCGCCGGGGGCGAGGCGCCTGATCCTGGCCGACCGGGACCCGGTGCACGGCGACCTGTCGCTGGCCGTCTTCGACACCGCGGCCACCGGGCGGCCCCGATGAACCCGCACCCGCCACCGACGCCCGTCCCCCCGGCCCTCCGCGCGGCGCCGATGCCGGGGCCGCGGCCGCGAGCCACATCCAAGGCGGCCCCGTCGCCCACACCGGTTCCTGCGTCGCCGCCCGCGCCCGCGTCGACTCCGGATTCCAGGCTCGCGCCCGAGACTGTGCCGGGTCCGGCTCCCGCGTCCGAGCCCGCGTCGGGTCCGGCTCCCGCGTCCGCGTCCGCGTCCGTGCCCGTGCCCGTGCCCGCGGCGGGTCCGGCTACCGCATCTGCGTCCGGACCGGCGTCCCTGTCGGCGTCCGCGTCGGCTTCGGCGCCCGCGTCCGCGTCCGGTCCTGCTCTCGCGTGCGCGTCGGCTGCGGCAGCGGGGTCGGGTCCGGCCTTGGCTCCGGGGCTCGGGCTCGCGCCCGAAACGGTCCCGGCTGTGGGGCCAGAACCGGCCCTGGCATCGGCGTCAGCCCCGGCCCGGGAGCCAGCTCCCGCGTCAGCCCCGGCGGCGGCTGCGGATATGGCCCCGCCCGGGCCCCTGCAGGACTCGGGGCCCGCCACGCTCGGGGACTACGCGCGGGCCGCGCGGGCGCGGCTTGACGGTCCGACGTGGGACTTCATCGAGGGTGGTGCCGAGACCGAGCGGACCGTGGGGGCGAACCGGCGGGCCTTCGGGCGGGTGACGTTGCGGCCCAGGGTGCTGGTCGACGTCTCGGACTGCCGCACCGGGACCGAACTGCTCGGGGCGCGGCTGGAGACGCCGCTCGGGGTCGCGCCCACCGCGTACCACCGGCTGGTGCACCCGGAGGGCGAGGTCGCCACCGCCCGCGGTGCCGGTGCGGCCGGGGCGCTCTACGTGGTCAGCATCTACGCCAGCCGCACCCTCGAGGACATCGCCGCCGCGGCGGCGGGCCCGCTGTGGATACAGGTCTATTGGCTGCGCCGGCGCGAGGCGCTGGCCGGACTCGTCGGCCGGGCCGCGGCCGCCGGCTGCCGGGCGGTCGTCCTGACCGTGGACGCCCCCCGGCTGGGCCGCCGCCACCGGGACGCGCGCAACGGCTTCGCGCTCGGCCCGGGTATCGGCGCGGTCAACCTCGACCCGTCGGTGACGGCGGCCGCCCATCTCGGGGGCGCCGGGCGCTCGGCCCTGGCGGCGCACGCGGTGGAGGCCGTCGACCCGTCGGTGACCTGGTCCGACCTGGCCTGGCTGCGGGCGCGCAGCGAACTGCCGCTGGTGCTCAAGGGCATACTCACCGCCCAGGACGCGGTCCTCGCGGTGCGGCACGGCGCCGACGCGATCGTGGTCTCCAATCACGGCGGCCGGCAGCTCGACGGCGCGACGCCGAGCCTGGACGCGCTCGCCGAGGTGGTGGACGCGGTCGGCGGTGCCTGCCCGGTCCTGCTGGACGGCGGGGTGCGCGGCGGCACCGACGCCTTCGCGGCCCTTGCCCTGGGCGCCCGCGCGGTCCTGCTGGGCCGCCCCGTCCTGTGGGGGCTCGCGGCGGACGGCGCCGCCGGAGTCGCGGGCGTGCTGGGGCTGGCGACCGAGGAACTCGCCCACACCATGGCCCTGACCGGCCGTCCTGACCTCGCGTCGGTCGACCGGTCGGCGGTCGTCCACAGGACGGAGCGCTGAGAATGCCGGAAATCGCACGTCAAGACCTGCACGCGTCGGTGTCGGACCCGGAGTCGGCGTCGATGAACTTCCTCAACGAGGTCGCCGCCCGCTTTCCCGACGCGATCTCCCTCGCGGCCGGCCGGCCGTACGACGGCTTCCACAGCACGGACGAGCTGGACAGGTATCTGCGCAGCTACCTGGCCCACTTGGAGGGGCTGGGCCTCACCCGGGAGCAGCGGGAGCGCCAGCTGCTCCAGTACGGAAAGACCAACGGCCACCTGGGTGCGCTGATCGCGCGGATGCTCGTGGTGGACGAGGGCATCGAGGTGCCGGAGCAGGCGGTCATGGTCACCAGCGGGTGCCAGGAGGCCATGGTCATCGCGCTGCGCGGGCTGTGCGCGCGGCCCGAGGACGTGGTGCTGGCCGTCGAGCCGTGCTACGTGGGGCTCACCGGCGCCGCCCGGCTGCTGGGCATCGAGGTGGTGCCGGTGCCCGAGTCGGCCGGCGGCCTCGACCCGGAGACGGTGACGGATGTGGTGGCCGCGGTCCGCGCGACCGGTCGCCGGCCGCGCGCGCTCTACCTGGTGCCCAGCTTCGCCAACCCGTCAGGTGCGTCGATGCCGCTGCCCTTGCGGCGGCGGCTGCTGGAGGTGGCGGAGGAGGCCGACCTGCTGATCCTGGAGGACGACCCCTACGGCCTGTTCGGCCTGGACGACGAGCCGCGGCCCGCGCTGAAGTCGCTGGACGGCGGCGGGCGGGTGATCTACCTGGGCTCATTCGCCAAGTCCTGCTTCCCCGGCGCGCGGGTGGGCTTCCTGGTGGCGGACCAGCAGGTGGTCGCCTCGGACGGCCGGCGCACGCTGCTCGCGGAGGAGCTGTCCTCGGTCAAGAGCCTGCTGACGGTGAACACCTCGCCGGTGGCGCAGGCGGTCATCGGCGGCTTCCTGGTCGAGGCCGGATGCAGCCTGCGCGCCGCGGGCAAGGAGAAGACGGCCTTCTACCGCGGCAATCTGCGCGCGCTGCTCGACGCGCTGGAGCGGCATTTCGGCGCGGAGCCGCGGGTGCGCTGGAACGCGCCCGCGGGCGGCTTCTTCGCGGTGCTCGACGTCCCGCTGGTCGCGGACGAGGCCCTGTTGGAGACCTCGGGCCGCGACTACGGGGTGCTGTGGACCCCGATGAGCTTCTTCTACGGCGCCGGATCGGCGGGCCGACCGGGCGGCGGCGGCCGCAGGTCGATCCGGCTGTCGTGCAGCGCGCTGGAGCCCGCCCGGATCGAGGAGGGCGTGCGGCGGCTCGCAGAACTGATCAGGGACCACTCGGAGCCGGAGCCCGCGGCGGGGGCGGGGGCGCCGCGGTGACCGGTGCGCAGGACGAGGTGGAGGTGTGGCTGGTTTCCGACCAGCACTCGGAACGGGTGCTCGCCGGACTCTTCGCCGTACTCGACCCCGATGAGCGGCGGCGTGCCGAGTCCTGCCGCTCGCAGGACGCCAGGCGCCGGTTCGTCGTCGCCCACGGCGCCGTCCGGCACATCGTCGCGCGGCGGCTGGGGGTCCCGGCGGGGGAGATCCGCTGGAGGCACGGGCCGCACGGCAAGCCGGAGTTGGACGGCCGGTGGGCCGGCGCGAAGGTCAACCTCTCGCACTCGGGGGACGTCGCGATGGTCGCGGTCACCGGGTCGCGCCGGGTGGGTGTGGACGTGCAGCGGGTGCTGCCCCGGCTGGATGCGGTCGCGATGGCCGAGCGCTACTTCCCGCGGGCTGAGGCGGGCCTGGTCCGCGCGATGCCGGAAGTCGCCGACCGGGCGGGCCAGTTCGCGACTCTCTGGGCGCGCAAGGAGGCGCTGGTCAAGGCGCACGGCGGCCGGCTGACCCAGGGCCTGCGCATCCCGGTGACCCCGCCGGGCCGCCCCCGGCCGGGATGTCCCGCCGCGGGCTGCCCGCGGGACTGCCCGCTGTCGGCCCGTCCGCCGGGGGACGGCTCCGCGCCGATTCCCGGCCCGCCGGGCTGCCCCCCGCCCGAACTCGGGCCGCAGGACGCCTGGTCACGCGACTACCGCACCGCCGACGTGGCCGCGCCGGCCGGCTATCGGGCGGCCGTGTCGCTGTCAGGCCGCGCGGGCTACCGGGTGACGGCCCTGCGCTGGACCTGGCCCGGCCCCGCACCGTCCTGAAACCGACCCCCCACCGCATCCCGGAGGACACCGCATGGCGCTCCACCCGCAGATCCTGGCGCAGCGCGAGCTGCGCGCCCGCAGGGCGGAACCACCGCTGTACACACTGTCGTTGGCGGACGCGCGGGCCGCCGACCTGGCCGCGATCCGGGCGGCGGGCGGCAGTCCGCGCCCGCTGTACGAGGTGACGGAGCGGCGCCTGGACGGTCCGGGAGGCGAGCTGTCGGCCAGGGTCTACCGGCCCAGCGGCGAGCGGCCGCTGCCCGCGCTCCTCTACTACTTCGGCGGCGGGTGGACCCTCGGCAGCATCGACACCGCCGATGTGCTGTGCAGGACGCTGGCCGAGGAGGCGGGCTGCCTGGTCGTCACCGTGGGCTACCGGCTCGCGCCCGAACACCCCTTCCCCGCGGCGGTGCACGACTGCCACGCCGCGCTGCGCTGGGTCGCCGCAAACGCGGCCGAACTCGGCGCCGACCCGGCCAGGTTGGCGGTCGGCGGGGACAGTGCGGGCGGCAATCTGGCCGCCGCGGTGACGCTGCTCGCCCGCGCGGCGGGCGATGTCGTGCCGGTCGGCCAGCTCCTGGTGTACCCCAACACCGACCAGCTGGCCGAGGACGGTTCGATGCGGGACAACACCGACCCGTGGCTCTTCAACCGCCACTCGGTGGCCTGGTACGCGCGCCACTACCTGCCCCCCGGCGCGGACGCCGCGGACCCGCTGGCCTCGCCGCTGCGGGCAGCCGACCTGAGCGGGCTGCCGCCGGCCCTGGTCATCACCGCGGAACACGATCCGCTGCGGGACCAGGGCGAGGCGTACGCCCGCCGGCTCGCCGAGGCCGGGGTGCCGGTGGAGCTCACCCGCTACCCCGGGATGGCGCACGGCTTCTTCGCCATGGGCGGCACGGTGGACGCCGCCACGACGGCCACCCGCCAGGCGGCCCGCCATCTGCGGGAGTGCTTCACCGCCTCATAGGCCCGGGGCCTGTCCGCAATGTCCCGTCCGGCGGGCGGACAGCGGCCGGACCTCGGTGCGGCACAAGCCCTCGACTGGCACAACCTCAGCCACGGCACGAAACCGGCCCACCGGCTCCGTCGGCTGACCATCGCGAGGTCGAATATCGGGCTGACGTCACTCGTCAGCACGAGTGACGTCAGCCCGATATTCGGCCGCCAACCCGCGCCCCTGCTCGATCCCTGATCTGCCGGGCCCCAAGCGACCGATGCCACCGGCTCGGGTCGCCTGCATGCGTTCGGCCTGCGAAGAGCGCGCCACCCGTCGTCCGCCGAATCCGAGCAGCAGCGAGACCGCGGCCTCTGCCCGGCCGGCTACCGACTCCCCACCCGGGCGCCGAGCCAGTGGAGTTGGCGCCGGGTGTGCAGTGCCTCGCCGCCCTCGTGGTGGTTGAACGGGTAGACGTGGATGGTGCGGTCCGCCGTGCCGGGGCGGGCGGCACCGTAGTGGTTGTAGGCGGCGAAGACCGTGCTGGGCGGGCAGACGGTGTCGCGCAGGCCGACGCCGACGTGCACGGGGGCGGTGGCGCGGCGGGCGAAGGCGACGCCGTCGACGTAGGAGAGGGTCCTGCGGACCTGGTCCTCCGCTTCGCGGTGGACGGCGAGGTAGCGGACGATCTCGCCGTACGGGTCCGCGTCGGTGATGTCGATGGCGCGCTGGATGTGGCAGAGGAAGGGCGCCGAGATCATCAGCGCGGCCAGGTCGGGGACGAGGCCCGCGACGGCGAGTGCGAGGCCGCCGCCCTGGCTGTTGCCCAGCGCCGCCACCCGGGCGGGGTCGACGCCGGGCAGCGCGCGGACCGCGGTGACGGCGCGGACGGCGTCGGTGATCAGCCGCCGGTAGTAGTAGTCGTGCGGTGAGCGGAGGCCGCGGGCCGCGACGCCGGGGCCGCCGGGTGCGCCGCCACCGAGGTCGGGGGTGTCGCCGCCGTTGCCGTACTGGTCGCCCTGCCCCCGGCTGTCCATGAGCAGGTGCGCGTGGCCGGCCGCCGCCCAGGTCAGCCGCTCGTGCGGCAGGCCGCGCCCGCGCCCGTAGCCGAGGTATTCGACGACCGCGGGCAGGTCGGCGCCGGCGCCCCTGGGCCGGGTGAACCAGCCGCGGACCGGCTGGCCGTCGAAGCCCGCGAAGGTCACGTCCCAGGTGTCGACCAGGCTCAGGCCGGTGTCGACCGGGGCGACGTCGATCAGGACGGCCGCGGTGTCCGCCTGCTTCAGCGTGCCGTCCCAGAACGCGTCGAAGTCCTCGGGTTCCGGCACCTCGGGTGCGTACCGCTCCAGTTCGCCGAGCGGAAGGTCGAAAAGGGCCACGAATCCTCCATGGGTTCCCTGCGTCGGGTGGGGTGCGTGCGTCGCGTGGTGCGCTCCGCGGTGCGTGCGGTGCCTTCAGGGCGTGCCGTTGCGGCCGGTTGGCCGGGCGCGACGCGCCTGCCGGGGCACGCCGGGGCGCCCTTCAGCGGCCGGGTCTTGGCGGAGCCGTGCTCTCCCGGACGACCAGCTCGGTGCCGAGGTCGATCCTGCTGGTCGGCACCTCAGCCCCGGTCGCCAGGTCGAGCAGCATGCGGGTCGCGGCACCCGCCATGTCGTGCAGCGGCTGGTGGACGGTGGTGAGCGGGGGTTCCATCCACTCGGCCACCGGCAGGTTGTCGTAGCCGACCACGGACAGGTCGCCGGGCAGGTCGAGCCCCAGCCGCCGCGCTGCCCGCAGCACCCCCATGGCCTGTGCGTCGGACCCGGCGAAGATGGCGGTCGGCGGGTCGGGGAGCCGGAGCAGCTCCATGCCGTGCTCGTATCCGGCGTTGAGGTAGAAGTTGCCGTGCCGTACGAGCGTCGGGTCCATGGGCAGGCCCGCCTCGTCGTGGGCCGAGCTGAAACCGGCCACGCGGGCGCGGCTGCACAGTGAGTCCTCGGGACCCGAGATGACCGCGATCCTGCGGTGGCCGAGTTCCAGCAGGTGGCGGGCGGCGATCAGGCCGCCGTTCCAGTTGTTGGAGCCGACGGTGGGGACCGAGGCGGGCGTCACGCTGTCGGTGTCCACGGCGACGAACGGGATGCGCTGCCTGCGGAGTTTCTCCTGCTGGGCCGGTGTCAGGCCGCACTGCACCAGCAGTACGCCGAGCGGCTGCCTGCCGACGATCAGATCGAGCCAGGTGTCGGAGGGGCGGTGGTTGCCGCCCATCTGGGTGAGCACCAGCTCCACCCCGGTGGCGGCGGCCGCCTCCTCCACCCCGCGGATGATCTCCATCGCCCACGCGGAGTCGAACTCGTGGAACACCAGGTGGATCTGGCTGGCGGACTCCGAGGGGCGCCGGGTCCTGCGCCGGTAGCGGTGCCGTTCGAGGCTGGCCTCGACCCGGGCCCTGGTTTCCGGCGCGACGTCGGCGCGCCCGTTGAGGACCTTGGAGACGGTCGCCACCGACACGCCGACCTCGGTGGCGATGGTGGCGATCGTCGCGGCGCGCGGCCCGCCTGCTGAAACGGAACTGGTCAAAGGGGGAGCCCTACGCTGCTGGGTCTGCTGGGAATTCGAAACTTTCGGCTTTTGCGAGGAAACTGGCTGGCCCGAAAGGGGGTCCAGGCGGTGAATATACGCCAGATGGGCGGTTCCGACCAGGCGGGAATCCTGCTGTCCTGCCTATTGACACCCCTTCTGCCACGTCCTTAGGCTCACCGACACATTAAGCCCGAGTATCGAAAGTTTCGACTCCGCCCTCCCTTCATGCCGCCTTCTGGAAGGCCCTCACCGGGCCGCACCAGTGCAAGTGACCGTGGGCGCGCGTCGCCCCATCCACCGCACGGAGGCCCGACGATGAGCACGATCAGGACGGTGGGGACACCGCCCGATGCGCGCGGCGCGGGAGGGCGGAGGTCCGCCCGGACCCGCACCCACCCCCGCGCCCGGCGTACCTGGCGGCAGTCGCTGCGCCGGGACTGGCAGCTGTACTCGCTGGCGGTGCTCCCGCTGCTGTTCTTCGCGGTCTTCCGCTATCTGCCGATGATCGGCAATGTGATCGCCTTCCGGCGGTTCCACCCCGGCGGCAGCATGTTCGGCGACGAATGGGTCGGGCTGCGCTACTTCAAGCTGTTCTGGCACGACCCGACGTTCTGGGACGTCTTCACCAACACCCTGGTGATGGGCCTGCTGACGCTGATCTTCTGCTTCCCGATGCCGATCGTCCTGGCGCTGCTGCTGAACGAGGTGCGCAGCCGGAGGTTCAAGCGGCTCGTGCAGTCGGTGTCCTACCTGCCGCACTTCCTGTCGACGGTGATCGTGGCCGGCATCGTGATGGAGTTCCTGGCCGCCGACGGACCGGTCAACCAGGCGCTGCACCACCTGGGGCACTCGCCGATCCTCTTCATCCAGCAGCCCGGCTGGTTCCGGTCGATCTACGTCTCCTCGGAGCTGTGGCAGACCGTGGGCTGGGGGACGATCCTCTACCTGGCCGCGCTCACGTCCATCGACGACAACCTCTACGAGGCGGCGCGGATCGACGGCGCCAACCGGTGGAAGCAGACCTGGCACGTCACGCTGCCCGGCATCCGGCCGACGATGGTGACGCTGCTGGTCCTCAACATCGGCACCTTCATGGCGGTCGGGTTCGAGAAGATCCTGCTGCTCTACAACCCGCTGACCTACCCGACCGCCGATGTGCTGTCCACGTACCTGTACCGGATGGGCGTGGTCTCCAACAACTTCAGCTACGCGGCGGCGATCGGGCTCTTCGAGTCCGCGATCGGGCTGGTGCTCATCGTGACGGCCAACCGGATCTCGCGCCGGACAGTGGGGACGAGCCTGTGGTGATCCTGGACAGAACCCGTACCCGAGAGCCCAAGGCGCCGCAGCCGTCGGGCATCCGTACCAGCCGCGGCTACCGGGCCTTCCAGGTGGCCAACGCCCTCATCCTGACCGGCGTCGTCGTGGTGACGCTCTACCCGATCGTCAACATCGTCGCCCGCTCCTTCAGCAGCGAGGGCTACATCCGCTCCGGCCAGGTCAACCTGATACCGCGCGGCTTCAACGTCACGACCTACAAGGCCGTGCTGTCCAACTCGATGTTCTGGACGGACTACAAGAACACGGTGGTCTACACGGTCGTCGCGACGATCGTGGCGATGTTCCTGACCACCTGCTACGCCTACGTGCTGTCCAAGAAGGACCTGCGCGGCCGCGGGCTGCTGGTGGGCATCGCCGTCTTCACCATGTTCTTCACCGGCGGCCTGATCCCGAACTACGTCCTGGTCACCACCCTCGGCCTGAAGAACAGCGTGTGGGCCATCGCGCTGCCCAACGCCGTCAGCGTGTTCAACCTGCTGGTGATGAAGGCGTTCTTCGAGGGGCTGCCGGCCGAACTGGAGGAGGCCGCCGCCATCGACGGCCTGAACACGTACAGCACCCTGTGGCGCGTCGTGCTCCCGCTGTCGAAGGCCGTGCTCGCCACGATGGTGCTCTTCTACGCGGTGTCCTTCTGGAACTCGTGGTTCACCGCCTTCCTCTACATGGACCGCTCCGACCTGTTCCCCGTCACGGTCTACCTGCGCAACCTGATCGCCGGCGCCACGACCTCGACCTCGGTGGGCTTCACCGACACCGACGCGGCCGCCGCCGGAGCCAACATCCAGTCGGTGACGATCATCCTCACCACGATACCGATCCTGGCCGTCTACCCCTTCGTCCAGAGGTACTTCGTCTCAGGGGTCACGCTCGGCGCGGTCAAGGGCTGACGCCCCGCGGCACACATCCGCGGCCCCGCCGCCCGGTCACGTGGCGCCCCTCCCACCCACCTCGACATCCCGCATCGGCGGGAATGGAGTCCCCCATGAACAACATCTCCCGGCGTTCCATGCTCGCCGTCGGCGCGGCCGCGCTCGGCGCCGCCGGCCTCGGGCTGGCCGGTTGCAGCAGCGACAGCGGCTCGGACGACAAGGGCACGGACCTGTCGAAGAACAGGGCCGACGCCATGGACAAGTTCGGTGTCGGCACCCAGTTCAAGGCGACCAAGCCGATCGCCTTCACCACGCTGCTCAACGACAACCCCGGGTACCCCGAGAAGGGCAGCTGGCTGTTCTGGTCCGAGCTGGCCAAGCGGACCAACGTGACGCTCAAGCCGACCGTCGTACCGCTCAGCGACTACGAGAAGAAGCGCAGCGTCATCATCGGCTCGGGCAGCGCCCCGCTGCTGATCCCCAAGACCTACCCCGGCCAGGAGGCGCCGTTCGTGGCCTCCGGCGTGGTCCTGCCGGTCAGCGACTACGTCGACCTGATGCCGAACTTCAAGGACAAGGTCGCCAAGTGGAACCTCCAGGGCGACGTCGACGCCCTGCGGCAGGACGACGGCAAGTTCTACGTCCTCCCGGGCCTGCACCAGGACGTGTGGCTGGACTACTCGCTCGCGATCCGCACCGACATCCTCGACCAGCTGGGCCTTCAGATCCCCAAGACCTGGGACGACCTGCACAACGTGCTGAAGGCGATGAAGGCCGCCTACCCCAAGTCGTACCCGATGTCGGACCGCTGGAGCGTCCCCACGCCGGGCGGACCCTTCCTGCAGATCCTCGGCCAGGCCTTCAGTGCGGGCAACGGCGGCGGCTGGGGTTACGCGAACGCCTCCTTCGACCCGAGCGCGGGCAAGTTCATCTGCACCGGCGCGATGCCGCAGTACAAGCAGATGCTGGAGTTCGCGCACTCCCTGGTGAAGGAGGGCCTGCTCGACCCGGAGAGCTTCACCCAGACCGACGACCAGGCGAACGCGAAGTTCACCTCCGGCAAGTCCTTCGTGATCAGCACCAACGCCCAGGAGCTCGTCAACACCTACCGGCCGGGCCTGGCGAAGGCGGTCCCGAACGCCAAGGTCGTCAAGATCCCGGTGCCGACCGGCCCGGCGGGCGACGTGAAGCAGGGCCTGCGCACCGAGAACGGCCTCATGATCATGAAGAAGGCGCGGGACAGCGCGGACTTCGTGGCCATGATGCAGTTCATCGACTGGCTGTTCTACTCCGACGACGGCCAGATCTTCGCCAAGTGGGGTGTCGAGGGCGTCACCTACACCCGTGATTCCGCGGGCAACTTCCACCTCACCAACGACGTCGACTACGTCGGCCTCAACCCGACCGCGACGAAGAAGCTGAACGCCGACTTCGGCTTCTCCAACGGCAACTTCGCCTACGGCGGCAGCACCCAGCTGCTGGAGTCGACCTTCTCCGCCGAGGAGAAGGACTTCCAGAAGGTGATGACCGCGCGGAAGACCCTCGCGGTGCCGCCGCCCTACCCCTTCAACGCCGACGAGCAGGAGCAGTCGGCGCTGTGGGACGCGCCGCTGAAGGACTACGTCACGCAGCAGACGCTGAAGTTCATCCTCGGCGACCGCGACCTCGGCGAGTGGGACAAGTACCTGAGCGAGCTCAAGGGCAAGAACATGGACCAGTACATCGACCTGGTCAACAAGGCCTACCAGCGCTTCAAGGACAACCAGGGCAAGAGCAGCAAGAGCTGACCGCAGCCCCGATCGACGACCGGCCGGCACCAGGCGTACGGCACCAGACGTAAAGGACCTCCACTGTGCGAATCGTTGTCCCGAACCAGCCCGCAGGACGGCTCTCGGACGCGTGGCGCTTCTGCGTCGGGACCGGCCGGTTCGATCTCGCGCTGCGCCGCGACTACCAGGACTCGCTGGCGCTCGTCCAGCAGGACATCGGCTTCCGGCACATCAGGGGCCACGGCCTGCTGAGCGACCAGGCAGGCGTCCACCGGCCCTACGAGCACCAGGGCGTACGCCGGGTGCGGCACTCCTTCACCTACGTCGACCAGGTGGTCGACGCCTACCTCGACCTCGGCGTCAAGCCGTTCGTGGAGCTGGGCTTCATGCCCTCGGGGCTGGCCTCAGGCGACCAGACCGTCTTCTGGTGGCAGGGCAACGTCACCCCGCCGCGCGACTGGCGGGAGTGGGCCGACCTGGTGGGTGCCACCGTCCGGCACCTGGTCGGCCGCTACGGCCTGGACGAGGTGCGCGGCTGGCCCATCGAGGTGTGGAACGAGCCGAACCTGAAGGACTTCTGGGCCGGCGCCGACCAGGACGCCTACCACCGGCTCTACGAGGTCACCGCCGCGGCCGTCAAGGACGTGGACGCCGAACTCCAGGTCGGCGGGCCCTCGCTGGCCCCCGGCTACGAACCGGGGTGGCTGGTCCGCTTCGCGGACTTCGTCGCCGACCGCTCGGCGCCCGTCGACTTCGTCAGCCGGCACGCGTACACCTCCGGCCCCGCCCAGCAGGTGCCCTTCGGGACCCACCAGACGCTCGCCCCCGCGTCCACGCTGCTCGACCAGTTCGCGGCGCCCCGGCAGCAGCTGGAAGGCACCGCCCTCGCCGGACTGCCGGTGCACATCACCGAGTTCAACTCCTCCTACCGCCCCGACAACCCCATCCACGACACCGCCCTGCACGCCGCCTACCTGGCGCCCGTGCTGGCCGCGGGCGGTGACCTCGTCGACTCCTTCTCCTACTGGACCTTCAGCGACATGTTCGAGGAGGTCGGCATCCCCACCGCGCTCTTCCACGGCGGATTCGGCCTGCTGACCCACCGGCAGATCAAGAAACCCACCTACCACCTCTACGCGTTCATGGCCCGGATGGGCGACGCGGTACTCGCCCGCGGCGACGACCACCTGGTCACCCGCCACCCCGACGGCCGGATCGCCGTCCTGGCCTGGGCCCCGGTCGACGTCACCGGCGGCGAGCCGGCCGACGGGCACACCGTGAGGCTGTCGGTCCCGGTCGGCGGCCCCGAGGGCTCCACCGTCTACGCGCAGCGCTCGTCGGTGTCGGAGGACGCGGGCAACGCGCACGCGGCCTGGTGCGAGATGGGCCGGCCCGCCTCGCCGGACCGCCGCCGGCTCGACGCGCTGCGGGAGGCCGCCGAGCCGGCCCGCACCCACCGCTCCCTGCCGGTCAGCGGCGGCCGGGCCGACTGCGACCTGGTGCTCGGCCGGCACGAGGTGACGCTGCTGGAACTGACCCCGGTCACCGACGAGACACCCTCCTGGTGGGACGAGGGCCGGCTGCTCGGCCTCGACCCGGGACCGACCCCGCCCGCTGACGCAGGAGGCGCCCGATGAGCACCACATCCGCGGCACACAAGGAGTTCGGCGAGGGCCCGCTGGCGCGGGCCGCCGCCCTGGTCTACAGCCTGCTCGTGCTCGAAGTGCTGCTCGTGCTCGGCGCCGCGCCCGGTCTTGTGCTGCTCGGACTGCTCGACCGGGACGCGAGCAACGTGCCGCTGGCCGCGCTCTGCGCGCTGCCCGCGGGACCCGCCTGGTCCGCGGCCCTCTACGCCTGGCACCGCCGCAGCCGCGACCTGACCGAGCTGCACCCGGCGCGCGCCTACCTGCGCGGCTACCGGGCCGCCGTCCCCGGCGTGCTGAAGGTCTGGGCGCCCTGGCTGGCTGCGATGGCGGTCGTCGGGACCACGCTCACCCACCGCGACGCGGCCGGTGTCCCCGGCTGGTGGATGGCACTGCTCGCCGCCATGGCCGTGGTGTCGGCCCTGTGGGTGGCCAACGCCTTGGTGATCACCTCGCTTTTCACCTTCAAGACCGTCGACACCGCCCGGCTGGCCGCCTACTTCCTGGTCCGCTCGCCCCGGGCGACGCTGGGCAACCTGTGCATGCTGGCCGCGGCCGTCGCCGTCGGCGCGGCCGGCGCCTGGGTGCTGCCCTGCCTGCTGGCCTCGGTGGTCGCCGCCGCGACGCTGCTGAACTGCCGCCCGATGATCACGCTGATCCGCGAGGAATTCACCGCATGACCCTGCCCGTCACCGCGAGGACGCCCTTCGGCGGGGACTACAACCCCGAGCAGTGGCCGGCGGAGGTGTGGAAGGAGGACTACCGCCTCTTCGACGCCGCGCGCATCGACACCGTCACCCTCGGCGTGTTCACCTGGGCGAAGACCCAGCCCGCCGAGGACGTCTACGACTTCACCACCCTGGACCTGATCGTCGCCGAGGCCGCCGCGCAGGGCCGCGGGATCTGCCTGGCCACCGGCACCGGAGCGCACCCGGCCTGGCTCGCCCGCGCCCACCCCGAGGTGACACGCACCGACTTCGAGGGCCGCAAGCACCGCTTCGGGCAGCGCCACAACTCCTGCCCCAGCTCGCCGGTCTTCCGGCGGCTGTCCACGGAGCTGGCCGGTCGCATCGCGGAGCGCTACGCGGGCAATCCCGCCGTCATCGCCTGGCACATCGGCAACGAGTACGGCGGCTCCTGCTACTGCGACCGCTGCACCGCGGCCTTCCGCTCCTGGCTGCGCCGCAGGTACCTGACGCTCGACGCGCTCAACACCGCCTGGAACACCACCTTCTGGTCGCACACCTTCCACGACTGGGAGGAGATCGAGGCGCCCTCCGCGCTGACCGAGCACTGGCGCGGGCCCGACCACACCGCCTTCCAGGGCATCACCCTCGACTACCTGCGCTTCATGTCGGACGCCATGCTCGCCAACTTCCGCGACGAGAAGGCGGCGATCCGCCGCCACAGCCCCGACACCCCGGTCACCACCAACTTCATGGGCATGTACCGCCCCATCGACTACCACCGGTGGGCGCCGCACCTGGACTTCGCCTCCTGGGACAACTACCCGCCGGAGGACGAGTCGCCGGCCTGGATGGGCCTGAGCCACGACCTGATGCGCGGGCTCAAGGGCGGGCAGCCGTTCTGGCTGATGGAGCAGGCGCCCAGCATGACCGCCTGCCGGGACGTCAACCCGCTCAAGCGGCCCGGCGTGATGCGGCTGTGGAGCTGGCAGGCCGTCGCGCACGGCGCGGACGCCGTGCTCTTCTTCCAGATGCGCGCGTCACGCGGCGCCAGCGAGAAGCTCTTCAGCGCGGTCATCAACCACGCGGGCCGCGACGACACCCGGGTCTTCCGCGAAGTGGCGGCTCTCGGACAGGAGCTGGAAGGCCTCGGCAGCGTCGCGCTGGGCGCCCGCACCCCGGCGAGGACGGCACTGCTCTTCGACTGGGACAGCTGGTGGGCGCTGGAGATCTCCGACGGGCCGTCCCGCCTGGTCCGCTACCAGCGGGTGGTGCTCGGCTACTACCGCGCGCTGTGGGAGGCCGGCATCGACGTCGACGTCGTGCCGGTGACCGCCGACCTGTCCGGCTACGACGTGGTCGTCGCGCCCGCGCTGCACATGGTCAAGGGCGACCTGGCCGCGCGCCTCGAAGAGGTCGCCGGGCGCGGCGGCTCGGTGCTGACCACCTTCCTGTCCGGGCGGGTCGACGAGGACGACAACGCCTTCCTGGCGGACGTCCCCGGGCCGCTCGCACCGCTGATGGGCATCAGGATCGACGAATGGGACGCCCGCGGGCCCGAATTCGTCAACCCCGTGCGCCTGGAGTCGGGTTCCGGCGGCTCCGGCGGCTCCGGCCCCCTCGAATCCGAGGCCCGGCTGCTCTTCGAACTGGTCGTGCCGCGGGGCGCCGAGGTGATCGGCACCTACACGGCCGACTTCTACGCCGGCTCGCCCGCCGTCACCAGGAACTCCTTCGGCGACGGCCACGGCTGGTACGTCGCCGCCGGGCTCGACCAGGCCGGCGTCGGCTGGGTCGTCCGGCAGGTGCTCGACACGCACGGCCTGGCAGGACGCCACCCGGAGCTGCCGCAGCTGGAGTCCGCCGCCCGGGTCGCACCCGACGGCACCAGGCTGCTGTTCCTGCTCAACCACGCCGCGGAGCCGCTCGATGTGCCGGGCGGCCCCGCGGGTGTCGACCTGCTCACCGGCGAGCGGATCGAACCGGGCCGTCCCTTCCGCATGGACTCCCACGGCGTGCGGGTGCTGCGCGAGGACGGCTGAGAAAACCCCGGGGGCCACGGCGGTGGCCCCCGGTCCCCACCCCGAAGGCGACACCGCCGGCCCCCCTCTGGCCGGCGGTGTCCGCCGTTTACGGGATGTCTCTGCCCTGCGCGTCCGGCACCCCGGACTTGCGCAGGAAGTAGGCGTTGACCTGGTCGCGCCACTCCTCGGCGCACCGCACCTGCTCGTCGAGCCGCTCCAGCACCCGCGCGTGCAGCGCCGCGTCGACGTATCCGGTCCCGGCCAGCTCGCTCCACCGCGACCGCAGCCAGGCCGCCTCCCGGGCGCCGGCGAAGTGGGTGTCGTAGATGTGCTGGATCACCGTGGAGCCGGAGTGCAGCACATGCCCGTACGGCACGTGGTGGAAGAAGAGCAGCAGCTCGTCGGGGCACTCCTCGACCGACTCGTAGACCTGCGACCAGGGCTGCGGGTACTGCCCGGTGTAGCCGGTGCCCGTCGCACGGGTGCGGTCCACGCCCACGCCGTCCCGGTCGGCGTAGTGGTAGGTGCCCCACGGGGTGTACTCGTAGCCGTCCACGTCGGGGCCGTAGTGGTGGCCGGGGCGGACCATGAAGCCGACGCCGAGCGGGGCGGTGTAGCGCTCGTAGGTACGCCAGGAGCCGTCCATCATCGCGTGCAGGACGCTGCGCAGCGGCGCCGGGTCGCGCGACAGCAGCGGGACGAAGGTGAGGTCGATCCACTCGTCGAGCAGCGCGGCCGGGTCGGACCGCGGGTCCCAGGCGAGCCGGCCGAAGGCGTAGAGGTTGGCCTGCGCGAGCGGGTGCCCGGTCCAGTACGGGTCGTCGCCGACGTTGGACACCGCGACCAGGCCGCCGCCCGCCGCCGGGTCCGCGGCCAGCGCCGCGACCGTACGCCCGTCCCCGCCGTCGCCCCAGGGCCGGAATCCCAGCACCTCGCTCCACATCGGGCCCAGATAGCAGACGTGCCGCTGCTGCCCGGTGTATTCCTGCGTGACCTGGAATTCCACCGCCAGCCTGGTGGCCGGCATCGCCGCGATCACCGGGGAGACCGGTTCGCGGGTCTGGAAGTCCATCGGCCCGTGCTTGACCTGGAGGACGACGTTCGGGTGGAATTCGCCGTCGAGCGGGGCGAAATGGTCGTACGCGGCGCGGGCCCTGTCCGTCGACCGGTCGCGCCAGTCCTGCTTGTGGTCGTAGACGAAGGCCCGCCAGTGGACCTCGCCGCCGAAGGGCGCGAGCGCCTCGGCGAGCATGTTCGCCCCGTCGGCGTGGCTGCGCCCGTAGCTGAAGGGGCCGGGCTGCCCCTCCGAGTCGGCCTTGACCACGAAGCCGCCGAAGTCCGGGATCGTGTCGTGGACGCGCGCGGCGGCCTTCGCCCACCAGGCGCGGACGTCGCCGTCCAGCGGGTCGGCGGTCGGCAGGCCGCCGAGGACCACGGGCGAGGCGAAGTTGACCGACAGGTGCAGCCGTATGCCGTAGGGGCGGAAGGCGGCCGCGAGGTCGGCGACGTCGCCGAGCCGGTCGGTCAGCAGCCTGGTCTCCGCCGCGTGCACGTTGACGTTGTTCACCGACACCGCGTTGATCCCGGTGGCCGCGAGCAGCCGCGCGTACGCCCGCACCCGCGGCAGGTCGCCGCGCGGGCCGCCGTCGCGCCAGAAGATCGAGCCGCCGGAGTACCCCCGCTCGACATGGCCCATCACCGGGTGCACATCGAGGTTGTCCCAGTGGTCGAGCATCCGGGTGCGCATCGCCGGGCGGTGCGCAGCCGCCGGGACGTCGTCGCCGTCGAAGGCCGCCTCGCCGAGCCTGACCACGTGGAACAGCCCGTGCAGCAGCCCCGCGTCACCGCCGGCCAGCACCACCGTGACGCCGCCGTGCCTGGCGTGCAGGAAGCCCTCGTCGCCGAGCGCCCCCGCGCCGCCGCCGGCCAGGACCGTGGCCGCCTCGGGCAGCGCGGGCTCGGCGTCCACCGCCGCGATCACCAGGTCGTAGGGCCCCGCCTCGCCGCCCGGTTCACGCCCCGCCCGGCCGCCGTAGGCGGCACAGGCCCGCGCCACCTCTTCGTACACCGTCCCGGCCAGCGGCCCCGCGCCCTGCACCAGCACCCGGCGCGACCCGAGGGCACGGAACGCCTCGGGCGGCAGCCAGGCCGCGTGTACGTCGGTCGTCACGTCCAAGCTCACGAAAAAATTCCTGCCTCACTCGCCGGCCGGCCGTCGGGGCGCCGGCCGCCACTGAATCTACAGAATATGAATAACCAGGTAAATGCCGAGGTCACACCTGGTGCAAAAAGCTGACGGCAGCGAAATGTTTCGAGCCTCCGGCATTCGCGCCGGTAACTTATGGAGCCGGTTTTCCCGGCCGCCTGAATTCGCCCGCGACGGCCCGCGGGGCGCTCAGCCGGAGCAGGGTCCGATGGTGACGACACGGGCCCACGCCGGGGGCGCGACGGGGCGGTAGTGGGGGTTGTCCTCGTTGTAGGGGCGGTGGCTGGTGCCGTCGCGGAAGATGCCGACGACGGTGCGGCACGCGGGGCGGGCGGAAGGCCACGGGGTGTGGCCGTCCGTCAGGGCCACGACGACATCGGGGCGCGGGCTGGTGCGCAGCGCCCGGGTGAAGCCCTCGCGCAGGTCAGTACCGCCGCCGCCGAGCAGCGCGATGCCCTCCGCGCGGCACAGTTGGTGTACGTCCCCGGCCGCTGCGTCGCAGGGCAGCACGCTGACCAGGTCCCGACGGCCGCCCAGGGCACGGGAGATGGCCGCGACCTCGAGCAGCGCGCTGCCCAACTCGCCGTCGCTGACGGACGCGGAGGTGTCGATGACCACGCACACCCGGGGCGGCCTGCGCCGCAGGCTCGGCAGGACGGCGCCCGGCACGCTCGCCGAACGGCGGGACGGCCTGCCGTAGGTGTAGTCCTCGCCCGCGCCGCCGCCCGAGGCCGCGGAGCGGATCGCCGCGCCCAGCAGGTCGCGCCAGGGCTGCGGCGGATGGAAGACCTCCTCCGCCCACCGCTGCCACGTACTGGGCGCGTCACCGGGGCGGCCGTTGATGCCCCGCGCCACCCGGAAGCGGACCGCGTCGCGCTCCTGCGGGGTCAGGCCGTGCCCGCCGCCCGGGCCGAGGTCCCACTCCCGCTCCCGGCCGTCGACGCCGCTGCCGCAGTCCAGCCACGCCAGCGCCTCGGTGAGCCGTCCGAGCCGGAACTGCCTCAGGTAGTCCTCCATCAGCTCGCCTTGGCGCAGGCCCAACGACCAGGGTGTGACGGCGCCTTCCGGCCTGGCCAGGCCCTCGCCGAAGGCGTCGTCGTTGATCTCGCAGTCCGCCGCGATGTTCATCCGCAGCCGCTCGGCAGGCCCAGAAAGCCCCTGCGCGCGGGCGTAGCGGTCGCTGCGCCCGTGGTGGTCGCGCAGCAGGTGCGACACCTCGTGCACCCAGACTCCCGCCAGCTCCTCGACCGGCGTCAGCCGCACGAAGGCAGGCGAGACGTAGCACCGCCAGTGCTGGTCGACGGCCATCGTCGGCACCCGCGACGACTCCACCGCGTGCAGCGCGAACAGCGCGGAGGCCAGGTACGGCCTGGCCCGCGCCGCGTGCAGCCGGGCGGTGTAGAGCTTGTCGAAGTCCAGCGCGGGCAGGGCGGCTCCGCCCTCCCCCGGCACCGCCGCCTCCTGGTGCGCCGCAGGAACGCGCGGCCTGGCCACGTCCCGGGGCGTCGGCGCGGGTGGGGCCGCCCGCTTCCGCCCCGTCATCGGCCCGCCGCCGCGCCGCCGGCGACCCTGGCCGCCGCGCGGTCGGCGCGGCGGGACATCGAGACGGCGCCCGCGAGGCGTTCGATGGACGCCGGTACGTCCCAGTCCTCGCGGCGCAGCGCCGCCAGCGTGGTCGCGGGCACGACCACCAGATCGGGCGCGCCGGTCTCCAACGCCCTTGCCAGCAGCGCCCATGCCGCGTCCCAGCGCCCCCGCTCCGGGCGGGCGCGCACCGCGGCCACCACGCCGTCGAGCACCGCCTGCCGCAGGTCGCCCCGCTCCGGCAGCACCGCGGCCGCCGGGTCGGCGAGCAGCGTCTCCGGGTCGGGCAGGTCCATCCGGTCGAGCCCGGCGAGCAGTTCGAGCCCCGGGCCGTCCCCGACGGTGCCGCGGACCAGCAGCGACAGCACCTCCCGCGAGGAACCCGCCGCGCTGGCGAAGGCGACAAGGCGCAGCGTCATCTCCCAACTCCTCGGCGAGGGCCAGGCACCGCCCCTGCGCGTCTCACTGCCGGGCAGCTTGTGGACGAGTCCCGGCCTCGCGGTGAGGAATTCGCACACCGCGCGGCGGGCGAAGGCCACGGCCTCCGGCAACCGCTCGGTGCCGAGCCGCGGCAGCGTCGCCCGCGGCCAGGTGCCGCCCAGGCCGCGGACGACGACGTCATGGTCGTGCGTCCACTGGAGGTGGACGAAGCGGTTGGCCAGCGGCGGGCTCAGCTCCCAGCCGTCCGCCGCCGAGGACCGCGGGTTCGCGGCGGCCACGATCCGCACCCCTGGCGGCAGTTGCAGAGCTCCGATCCGCCGTTCGAGGACCAGCCTGAGCAGCGCGGCCTGCACGGCGGGTGGGGCGGTGGACAGCTCGTCGAGGAAGAGCAGCCCGCGCCCCGCCCGCACCAGCCGGACCGCCCAGTCCGGCGGGGCCATCGGGACGCCCTGCTCGGCGGGGTCGTCGCCGACCACGGGGAGCCCGGAGAAGTCGGACGGCTCGTGCACGCTGGCGATCACCGTGGTGAGCGGGAGGTCGAGGGCCGCGGCGAGCTGGGTCAGCGCCGCGGTCTTGCCGATGCCCGGCTCGCCCCACAGCAGCACCGGCAGGTCGGCGGCCACCGCCAGGGTCAGGGCCTCCAGTTGGATGTCGGGGCGCGGCTCCGTGGTGGTGGCGGCCAGCAGGGCGAGGAGGTCGCCTGCGACGTCGAGCTGGCCGGCGGGGTTGGCGGATGCGGCGGGTGCGGCGGGGTTGTCGGGGTGGGTGGGGGCAGTGGCTGTGCGCGTCGGCATAGGGGTCACCTGGGGGTTCGTGGCGGGCCGCGCGGCAGCGCGGCGGGGCGTGTGGGCGCGGCCCCGGGGTTCGCGGGGCCGGTGCACCGGCGGGTCGCCGGGTCTTCTGGTACGGGAAACGGGCACGTCGGCGGGCCGCAGGACGGAGCCGTGGGGGAGCCGAGCCGTTCGGAGTCCAGGAGCTCGGGAGCTCAGGAACCTGTGAGCTCAGCAGCTCGGGAGTTCGGGCGTCAGGAGTCGGGCCTCAGGCGTTCAGCGGGCGTGCGCGAGGCGTGGGCGGGAGCGGTGGCCGGTGCGGCTGTCCTCGTGCGGGGCGAGGCGGGGCACGGGACCGGTCCTCGGTCCCGGCCACGGGTTCCACAGGTCCGCCCGGTAGAGCGCGTGGGCGAGCCGGCGCTCCGCCGCGGTCGCCAGCTCGTCCCGCAGCGCGCCGTCGCGTGGCTGCGCGTCCGGGCCGATCAGGCTCTCCACGGCGGCCAGTGCGGCTGCGGTGTCGCCGTGGTCGAGGCGCCCGCGCACGTCGGCCAGGCAGTCCGGCTGCCGGTGGGCGGTGTCGATGGCCTGGAGGCAGGGCAGAGGTGTGCCGGTCAGCTCGGCGAGCAGCTCCTCCCTGCGGATCTCGTCCCGGCCGTGGTCGAGCGCGGTCAGCACCCCGTCGACCAGGCCGATCCGATGCCGCTCCCCCCGGCACTCCACGAGCCGTGGTCGCCCCGGTCCGTCCCGGGTGGGCGATCGGCCGGGCGTCCACCCGGGGCTGAGTGCCGCGGCGACCAGCGGGTGCAGCAGGTCCTTCTCGATCAGCCCGGCCCTCAGCAGTTCCAGGTCGGGTGGCACCCAGGTCGCCGCGTCCGGCAGGAGCGGCAGCGCCGCGGTGTCCCCGCCGGCGGGCCATGGCGTGATCCGCGGTACGGGCGGCGGTGGCCCGCTGATGTCGGGGTCCACGTGCAGGACCAGCCGGTTGCGGCCGCCGAGCCGTACGGCGACGGCGCCGCGGGACCGGCCTTCTGCCCGCAGCAGGATCGCCGCCTCGGCCGCCCAGCGGTCCACCGCGCAGCCGGGGCCGTGCGGGATCAGGGGGTGGCGTCCCGCACCGTCCTGCGGCCGGGACCCGGAACGGGCCGGCAGCTCACCGGAGCGTTCCGCGTCCCACAGGTGCCGGTGCAGGTCGAACCGGAAGCGCCGGTCGGGGCGGGGGTGCGGATGGCGGCGGGCGCCGGGCCGGTCCCGGCTGCCGTCCCACAGCGCGAGGCTGATCCGCTGCCCGGCGTCCGCCCAGCCCGGCGGCGTCCTGGCGACCAGGCGCAGCGGGCCTTCCTCGGTGTCGTAGCGGGCCAGCTGCAGGGTCAGCCCCGGGCGGAGCACCCCGTCTGGAGCGACCCTGGGCATGTGCCAGCGCAGCAGGTCGGGAGCCAGCCGCCGCAGATCGGCCCGTACGCGCGCGGCGGTTTCCCGGCCATGGGTGCGGGCGACGGAGCGGGGAGTGAGGTCGACGTCGAGACGCGCCGCGGCGCAAGCGCCCGCCCAGTCACCGGCGAGCCGCCGGGCTGTCGCAGTCTCGATCATGGGGGCCGGCACGGCGTACATGCGCACGTGCAGCCACAGGGAAAGCCGGGAGTCCTCGTTCGCGATCCGGGTGAGCATCAGCACTCACCTTGCGAGAACGGGGCCCCCAATCTGTGCGGAGATCGTTTCGTCATCGCGGTGAGCATAGCGTCAGGCGCCGCGGCTTGTCAGCGCCCGCGGCACCTTCGGCCGGGCGGCGGCCAGGCCGAAGGCGGACAGGCCTGCGCCCGGGCCGAGGGGCGGACAGGGGCTAGAGGCCCAGGTCGAGGGCCAGGCAGGAGTAGGAGATCCAGGACTTCTCGGGGGAGTAGCCGTCCCCGGCCGGATCATTCGAGCCGACCCGCTGCTCGATGACCATGTCCTCGAACCGGATGCGCTCGGGCAGGCTCCCGAACCGCGCCTGCCGTGCCGCCGAGGCGCTGTCCTTGGTGCTGCTGCTCTCCATCGTCGCCCTCCGCTCTGTGCTGCCGGCGCTTCCGCGCCTGGTGAGCACAGGTTCGCACCGTGGGCGTCACCTGTCAAGGCGGTGACGAAAGGGGGCTCGTCCCCGGTCCTGCGGATGACGCCCGCGGTGGTGGGCCGGTGCGGTCAGATACGGGGCCGGTGGCCGTGCTCCTGGTGCGGGACCTCCTGGCGAGCGGGCACGGTCGGCATCGGGAGGTTCGCGGCCTCGTACTGCGCCAGGCTGTAGGCGGCGCCGGTGCCCGGCAGGTCGGGCATGGGGCGGCGGGGCTGGTCCATCCGCAGCGTCGAGGTCAGGTCACCGCAGGTGCGGCGGCGCCACTGGCTGATGTTCGGCTCCGCGACACCGGTGACCCGCTCCAGGAACCGGAGGACCGAGGTGTGGTCGAAGGTCTCGGAGGCGACCCAGCCGCCCACCGTCCAGGGCGAGATGATCAGGGCGGGCACCCGGAAGCCGAGGCCGATCGGCAGACCGCCGCCGGCCACTCCGGTGGGGGAGGTCTTGGTGACGAACTCGGCGGCCGTGCCCGCGGGCGGGGTGGGCGGTACGACGTGGTCGAACAGGCCGTCGTTCTCGTCGTAGTTGAGGATGAAGACGGTCTTCGCCCACACCTCGGGGTTGGTGGCGAGCGCCTCGATCTTCCCTGCGAGCCAGTTCGCGGCGGCCGCGGGCATCCGCGCCGGGTGCTCGTCGTAGAGGGTGGGCGGCATGAGCCAGCTGACCTTCGGCAGCTTGCCGTTGATCGCGTCGTACTCGAACTGGCCCATGGCGGAGGGGCGCAGCGCCTTCTCGTAGAGCGGGGTGCCCTCGGTGGCCGCCTGGTACTGCGTCATCTTGGTCAGCAAGGGCAGGCCGGTCGGCTTGCCGCCAGGGCCGTCGTCGGGCTCGTGGTAGAACTTCCAGCTCACCCCGGCGGCCTCCAGGCGCTCGGGGTAAGTGGTCCACGAGTAGACGTTGTTCGCCGCGTTGTTGTCCAGGGCGGGGCCGCCGGCCAGGCCGTCGGGATCGATGGTGCCGGTCATGTGCATGTAGCGGTTGGGGTGCGTCGGGCCCATCACGGAACAGTGGTAGGCGTCGCAGATGGTGAAGGCGTCGGCGAGCGCGTAGTGGAAGGGGATGTCCTCGCGCGTGAGGTAACCCATCACGTACGGGGCCTTCTTGTCCCCGTCGGCCGCCCGGTGGGCCGGCATCCAGGCGTCCATCGCGCCGCCGTTCCAGGCGGCGTGCTGCGCACCCCAGGCGTGGCTGGTCGACGGTATCGCCTGGGCGGCGGTGAGCTTGGTGTTGAGGCGGTAGGGCAGCAGGTGGCCGTCGGGGTTGACGGCGTCGGGCTGGTAGAAGACCGGGCGCCCGTTCGGCAGGCGGTGCGCGTGCGGGTCGTCGAAGCCGCGTACACCGGAGAGGGTGCCGAAGTAGTGGTCGAAGCTGCGGTTCTCCTGCATCAGGATCACCACGTGCTCGATGTCGCGCAGGCTGCCGCCGTGCCTGGGCTCGGCGGCGGCGGCCCTGGCCAGGTTGGGAGGCAGGACCGACGCGGTGGCGGCGAGGCCGCCCGCGACGGCGGCGGAGCCCAGAAGTCGGCGTCGGGTGAGCCCCTGTGAGGCGTCGTCGGACATGCGTGATTCCTTCCGGAGGGTCGAGCGTGGACGGGAGGCGCGTAGGCGAACCCGCAGCAGCGTCCCGCTCCGGCAGGAAAGGTGTAATGGCCATCAGTGGTCGATCCGGGGAAGACCCGCCCACGGGACGAGGTCGGCCGCCGCGTCCCGCGGCCCTGCGGCGGGCGGTCCGCGGCCCGGCGGTGGGGGTCAGTCCCGCGGGCGGATGCCGGCCAGCAGATTGCGTACGAGGGTGTCGGCGAACTCCGTGTCCAGCGGGCGGGCGGGCAGCAGCAGGCGGTGGTAACAGGCGCCCCAGAGCTGGTCGACGACGGATTCGAGGTCGACGTCGGGCCGGATCTGGCCGACGAGCCTCGCGCTGCGCAGCCGGGCGACCGCCAGTGCCCTGCGGGGGAGCGTGTAGCGCTCGGTGAAGGCCGCCGCGAGGTCGGGGTCGGACTGGGCGGCGCCGACGAGTTCCGCGACGACGGGGCCGTGCTCCCGTGAGGTGAGGAAGCCGACGAAGGCGTGCAGCTGCCCGGTGAGGTCGCTTTCCAGGTCGCCGGTGTCGTCGAAGGCGAGGGTCTGCTCGGTCGCGGCGAAGTAGGCGTCGAAGGCCAGCGCGCCCGGTGAGGGCCACCACTTGTAGAGGGTCATCTTGCTGGCGCCGGCCCGGGTCGCGACCTTCTCGAAGGTGATGTCGCGCAGGCCGTTCTCCAGCAGCATCGTGCCCGCCGCCGCGAGGACGGCGGCGCGGACCTCGGCGGCGGGGCGGCGGCCCCGCCCGGGGCGGGAGGCGGCGGCCTCTGCGGTCATCGCGTTCTCCAGGTCGTGGTCCGGGTCGGGGGTGTCCGGCTGTCGTCCGCGTCTGGCGTCCGCGTCCAGCGTCCGGCGTTCCGCGTCCGGCGTCCGTTTCAGACGGGGGTGTTCGGCGGGTGCGTCCGCTGGCCGCGTCAGCTGTTTGCCTTATATGGACGACCAGTCTACATTTACCGATGTGGACGGACCGTCCACATCATGTTTCGCGCGAGGAGGCACCGCCATGACAACCACTCCGACGGCAGAGGTGAGCGGCGGCAGGCCCGCACCGGCCGACCGGGTCGCCCTGGTCACCGGCGGCTCTGGCGGCATAGGCCGCGCGGTGGCCGAGCGGCTCGCCGCCGAGGGGCAGGCGGTCGTCCTGCTCTACAGCGGTGGCAGGCAGCGCGCCGAGGAGGCGCTCGCGGCTGTCACCGCCGCCGGCGGCCGGGGGATCGCCGTCCAGGCCGACGTCGCCGACGAGACGCAGATGGCCGCCGCGTTCGACCGGGCCGAGCAGGAGTTCGGCGGGGTGGACGTCGTGGTCAACACCGCGGGCCTCATGGTGGTCGTACCGCTCGCCGAGCTGGACCTCGCCGACCTGGACCGCATGCACCGGGTCAACATCCGCGGCACCTTCGTCGTCTCCCAGCTGGCCGCGCGCCGGCTGCGCCCCGGCGGTGCGCTGATCAACATCTCCACCTCCGTCACCCGCCTCCAGCAGCCGGGGTACACCGCCTATGCCGCGTCCAAGGGCGCCGTCGAGGCGATGACGCTGATCCTGGCCAGGGAGCTGCGCGGCCGCGACATCACCGTGAACGCCGTCGCACCCGGCCCGACCGCCACGCCGCTCTTCTTCGAGGGCAAGCCGCAGGAGGTCATCGACCACATCGCGGGCCTCAACCCGATGGAGCGGCTCGGCACCCCCGAGGACATCGCCGGCCCCGTCGCCTTCCTCGCCGGTCCGTCCGGCCGCTGGACCAACGGCCAGACCCTCTACGTCAACGGCGGCGCCGCCTGATCCGCGCCGTGAGGGCGGCCTGTCCGACGCCCGCGTGGCCCCGGCTGTGAGCGGGGGCTGTCCGGCCCCCGCGTGGCCCCGGCTGTGAGGGCGGGCTGTCCGACGCCCGCGTGGCCCCGGCCGTGAGCGGGGCTGTCCGGCCCCGGGCCGTGAACGGGGGCGTGACCCCCGGCGGAAGGGCAGGGCGTCCGACTCCCGCCTGACCCATCCGCTTCGTACCGCACCCGCCCGCGGCGCCGGCCCCGTACGGCCGGGCGCCGCGGGCGCGCGCGTGCGGACCCCTTGCGCGGCCGGGTCCCGCCCCGGCGCCGGGCCTCGCCGCCGGGTCCCGCGGCCGCTGGCCCGCCGCCCCCTCCGACCGGGCTCTCGGCCGAACGGTCAGGATGCGGACGTGCGTTGACGTGCACCTCGGCGTCCGGCTAGCTTCCTCGGCATGCGGCAGCTCCTGCGTACCCTGACGACTCGCGGTCACATCGACCTCATGCGGGTCTGTTCCGCTGCCTGTTGCTCCCGCTGAGCAACCTTTTCCGCCGCGCATGACGCGGCCCCGGCGGGTCCGTACACCCTGACCCGCTGATCACCCGCCGTTCTGCCCGTGTCGGGCCGCGGCCTGCCCCGCCCACTCACGCGTTCCGCGCTCCGTCGCGGATCCGCGGTGCCGAGGCATGCCGCCATGCCCTCGCACGCCTGGACGGCGGCACCTCCCCGCCCCCAGGCCCGGCCTCGCTTCCGGCTGCCTGCTTCCCGAAGGATCACCATGCGAAAGAACACCCTGACCCGGTACGCGGTGGCCGCCGCGGCCGCCGCCGCGCTCGCCGCGACACTGCCCGCGACCGGCGCCTACGCGACCTCCCCGGCCGACACCCCCGCCGACTCCCCGGCCGCCTCCGCACCGGCCGGCAGCCTGCCGCTCGCACCGGTCACCGTGCTGACCGACAAGCCGGGCACCACCCGCGGTGACCTGTTCGTGTCGCCGTCGGGCATCGCCGGGCAGTACGCGAGCGGCGTGGAGATCCTCAGCCAGGACGGCAGGAAGACGGTCTGGTCGCACGCCGTGCCCGCGGGCCAGTCCGCCGCCGACTTCCGCAAGCAGACCTACCGGGGCAAGCCGGTGCTGACCTGGTGGCAGGGCACCGGCCTCGGCGGCGTAGCGGAAGGGGTCGACTACATCTACGACGACCACTACCGGAAGATCGCCGAAGTCCGCGCGGGCAACGGCTACTCCGCAGACGGCCACGAATTCCTCATCACCGCGCGGAACACCGCGCTGATCCTGGCCTACGCGGTCAAGACCGCGGACCTCCGCTCCATCGGCGGCCCCGCCGACCAGAAGGTCATCGACGGGATCGTGCAGGAGGTCGACATCCGCACCGGCAAGGTCCTCTTCGAGTGGAACAGCGCGGACCACGTGCCGTATTCGCAGAGCGAGCAGCCGCTGCCCGCGTCGGCGAGCACCCCGTGGGACTGGTTCCACATCAACGCGGTCAAGCCGGACGCAGGCGGCAATCTGCTGCTCGACGCCCGCAACACCTGGACGGCCTACGAGATCTCGCACCGCACCGGCCGCGTGCTGTGGCAACTCGGCGGCAAGAACAGCTCGTTCACGCTGAAGGCCGCACCCGGGCAGGTACTGAACGACAAGGACCGGATCTTCGCCTGGCAGCACGACCCGCAGCCGCTCGGCAACGGCCTCTACACCTTCTTCGACAACGAGTCCGCCGGCGTGGCCAACACCGGTTCCGGCGCCGTCTCGGAGCTGCCGTACAGCCGGGTGGTCACCGTACGGCTGGACTCCCGCACGCACACCGCGACCCTGGTGGCCTCCGACGACCAGCCGGACCTGCTGACCGCCTCCTCGCAGGGGAACGCGCAGCCGCTGGCCAACGGGCACATCGTCGTCGGCTGGGGATCGCTGCCCTACGTCTCGGAGTTCGGCCGGAAGGGCGAGCTGCTTTTCCACGCCCGCTTCCCGGCCGGGGTGAACACCTACCGGGCCTACCGCTACGACTGGCGGTAAGCCCGGTAGGCCGGGTAGGCCTTCGGTAGGCGACCGGCAGGCTGCCCGAGTGGGCAGCACCACCGGGAGCGGGGCCCGTCAGACCGGGTTCCGCTCCCTCAGCCGGCTCAGCAGCTGGTCGCCGATCCGGGCGATCTCCGACCGGTAGGGGGTGTCGGACAGCACGAAGTGCGTGATGCCGAGCCGGCCGTACGCCCGCAGCGCCTCGGCCACGTCGTCGGGCGAGCCCACCAGCCAGGTGGTCCCCGCGCCGCCGCCGCCGAACCGGCCCGGCGTGGTGTAGAGGCACGAGTCCAGCACCTCACCGCGCTCCGCCAGGTCGTGCAGCCGCTGCTGGCCGACCGCCCGGCGCCGCTCCCGGGTGATGGTCGGGTCGGCGCGCTCCGCCATCGAGGCCACCTTCGCCTCGGCGTCCCGCCAGGCCTCCTCGGTGGTGTCGCGGACCAGGGTCGTGATCCGCAGGCCGAACTCCAGCGGGGCGTGCTCGCGGCCGAGCGACGCGCTCAGCGCCTTGAGCCGGTCGATCCGCTCGGCCACACCGTCGAGGGGCTCACCCCAGAAGAGCTGCACGTCGGCCTCCGCGGCCGACACCCGCTCGGCCGCCGCCGAGGCCCCGCCGAAGTAGAGCCGCGGGGTGCGGCCGTGCTCCGCGCCGTGCGGCCGCGGGCTCACCGTCGAGCCCTCGACCTGGAAGAAGTCGCCCTTGAAGGTGACGTCCTGCTCGGTCCACAGCCGCCTGACCAGCTGCAGGAATTCCCTGGTGCGGTCGTAGCGGCGGGCCGGATCGACCTCACCGTCGCCGTACGCGGCCGCGTCGTCCAGGCCGCTGACGATGTTGATCAGCAGCCGGCCCTCGCTGAGCCGGTCGAGCGTGGCCGCTGAACTGGCGAAGTGCGCGGGCTGCCAGTAGCCGGGCCGTATCGCCACCAGCGGCTGGAAGGTGGTGGTGCGGGCGGCGAGCGCGGTCGCCACGGTGAAGGTGTCCGGCCGCCCCCAGCCCGTCCCGATCAGTGCCCCGCCCCAGCCGTGTGCCTCGGCGGCCAGGGCGAGTTCGGTGGAGAAGTCGAGCGTGCCCCAGCCGGTGCTCGTGTCGTCGCCGCGATGGCCGGGCTCGACGGTGTTGGGGATGTACCAGAGGAATTCTTCGCTCATGCCGGGACTCCGATGCGCTGCTGGGCAGGGCGCGGCGAGGCCGGGCACCCTGCCGGGTGTCAGAAGAGAGATCTCCGCGGTGCGGATACGGAAGGCGCCGTCGCGGCAGCGCGGGGAGCGCACGTGCGCGAGGGGCGGCCGCCGGCCGGGACTACGGCTCGGACGGGGCTGGTGCCGTGACCGGGAGGGTCCGCCGGAAGCTCGCGGCGGCATGTGCCGTGCGTCGCAAGGCGCCGGATCTGCCGCGCAGCGGGCCTACTCGGTTGCTCCGGCAACACCGGAAGACGCGGTGCGGGGCGTCGCGAGCCGGCGGACCTTCCAGGTCACAGCACTAGAGACACAGTGCGCTGGCCGACCGCTGAAGGTCGACGTGGAGGCGGGAGTACAGCCTCGTTGCTTGGGGCACGGTGACGACGGTAGTCGACGCCGACCTGCTCGGCAACGACCGCCCGGCGGCCTGAGGGCCGCCGACCGTGTGCGCCCCGGAGGCCGCGGGTCGTCCCCGGCTGACCCGGCTATCCGGCTGGTGAGACGTAGCAGACGGCGGCGATCTGCCGGCCGTCTCCGTACCGATGGGTTGTCCTGCCGATCGCCAGCCAGCCCATGCGTTCGTAGAGGCGGATGGCCGCGGCGTCCTTGGTCATCACGTCGAGGACCAGGCGCATGGAGCGCTGCCGGGCGTAGTCCATGGCTGCTCGCACAAGCGTCTCGCCGACTGCGCGACCGCGAGCTTCACGTACGACGAAGAGCCGGGCGAGTACGCCGACGTGAGCCTCATCACTGGCGCTCCGTGCGTGCCAGAGCGCGACCGCGTCCTCCCCGCGCGAGTTCATGACCGCTACGTGTCCCACGATTCGCCGGTCGATCTCGGCGACCCAGGCCTGGGCGACCGCGGAGGACCTGATCCACTCCTTCGGACGCTCCACGCCCTCGACCGGGTAGCCGTCGGTCGCATGCACCTCGACCAGCGCGGCCGCGGCCCCGGCGATGTCGGCGTCCTGGACGGCTCGGACAATCGGACTGATCACGGGGCCTCCCGTACGCGGGGATCGGTCTACTCGACGGGCAGTTCGTACAGCAGTCCGGTCCGATCGGCGCGATGCACGTACCGGGAGACCTCGAACGGGTGCAAGTCCTGGTCCAGGCTGGTGTGAAGCACTTCGAGGACCGGCACGCCGGGCGGAAGCCCGAGGAGCGTGGATTCCTCCGGGGTCGGCATCCGGGCGCTGATCTCGTCCCGTACACGGTTCATGATGTGGCCCAGTTCTTCGAGGCGGCCGTAGATCCCGTGGGGACCTGCCTTCGGCTGCATCAGCAGGGTCCCCTGCGCCTCGTCCCAGCGGAGGTAGGTCGAGACGATCTGGACCGGCTCGTCGTCCGCGAAGTAGTGGTTCTCCCGGTGCACGACGCTCTCCTCGTCGGCGGGGACTTCGAGGCGCTCGGCTACGTCGGGCGGAGGTATCTCCCGGGCGATGCTCAGTACGTCGACACGAGCGGTCTTCCCTTGACGCTTGGCCTCCAGCCGGAAGGGAGTGAGTCCGGTCTCGCGGTTCCTGAAGGAATAGCGGTCGCTCCCGAAGCGGAAGAGACGCTGCGGCGCGCGTACGAAGACGCCGCGTCCGTGGTGTGCGGTGACGAGTCCCTGCTCCGACAGCAGCCTGATGGCCTCGCGGGCTGTGTTGCGGGCCGCCCCGTACTCCTCTGCAAGAGCACGCTCCGAGGGGAGCTTGTCTCCGGCCGCCAGCTCACCATGCTCGATCGCCGACCGGAGGGCTTGGGCGATACGCCTACTGGTCGGCTGCGGTGCGGAGTTGTCGGGTGAGGTCATGGAGCGAGCATATAACAACTGGCTTGAGCCAGTTGCTTGACGCAGTCGAATCGGGCGTGTTCCACTGGCTCAAGCCAGTAAGTGGCTCAAGCCAGTGAGTCGGCGTCCCGCCGCGGAGCTGGCCGCCGCCCTCGGCGTCCCAGGACCTCCCGCGGCCATGGGGCGATCCGCGGCGTGTCCCACGCACACCAGGAGCGCCGACATGCGCAAGCACAATCACCACCCTTTCGAAGAACCGGAGTTCGCGCGATGACCGTGAGTACGTCGGCGACCATCGGCGGGGAACACCCCTCGGTCGTCGTGAAGTCGTGGCCGCACGGACCCCGTTCGGTGGACAGGGCGCGGCGCTTATTGGCTCGCCACCTTGAGGCCTGGAGTCTCGGACACCTCGCCGACGCCGCCGAGTTGGTCGTCTCCGAATTGCTGACCAACAGCGTCCGGCACGCTCGTGAGCCGCGCGGTCACGTGATCGGGACACGGTTCGAGCGCTTGCGGTGCGGTGTACGGATCGAGGTGCATGACGCAGGTGTCGACAAGCCGGAACGGCGGGAGGCCTCCGCGGACGCGGAATCCGGGCGGGGCCTGGCCTTGGTGGACGTGATCACCGGCGGGCGCTGGGGAGTGAACGACCGCGATGGCGTCGGCAAGGTGGTCTGGGCTGTTTGCGCCGATGACGGTACTGATGCCGACTCCCCGTATGCGGGCGCGTCCCCCCTCGCCGGGTGAGGTCACCTCGGGCCGGGGGACGGCGTGCCCCCGCCCCCGGGCCAAGCCCCGCCCCCGGGCCAAGCCCCGCCCCCGGGCCAAGCCCCGCCCCCGGGCCAAGCCCCCGCCCCCGGGCCACGGCGCTGCCCCGGGCCGTCGCACCCCGCGTGGGGCCCGCTCAGTAGCGGACGTCGCTCTGGAGCAGTGGCGGGTACACCGTCGAGGCCTCCCCGTCGACGGTGGCGCCGGCGAACTGGAGCATCGCGCGCTGCGCGCCGTGCATCGGGGCGGGGTAGTCGAGGACCGGTGCGGAGACCTCGTCCAGGCGGTGCAGCTGCTCGGGGGTGAGGGTCAGTTCGAGGGCGGCGAGGTTGGTGGTCAGGTGCTCCACCTTGCGGGCGCCGAGCAGCGGTACGACGGTGCCCTCGCGGGCCCGCAGCCAGGCCAGCGAGACGGCGGCCGAACTGGTGCCGAGCTCGTCGGCGACGGCGGCGACCGCGTCGATGACGGCGTATTCGCCTTCGTCGGGCCCGCCGACGTAGGCCGCCCTCGCGGAGTCGGTGACCCGGGTGCCGCGGCGGTACTTCCCTGACAGGAAGCCGTTCCGCAGCGGGCTCCAGGGCACCAGTGCCATGCCCTGGTCCCGGGCCAGCGGGGCGAGTTCGCCCTCGACGGTGCGGGCCAGCAGCGAGTATTCGACCTGGAGCGCGATCAGCGGGCTCCAGCCCCTGAGCAGTGCCGTGGTCTGGGCCTGGGCGGTGACCCACGCGGGGGTGTTGGAGAAGCCGACGTAGCGGATCCGCCCCTCGGTGACCAGGTCGTCGAGGGTGCGCATGGTCTCCTCGATCGGGGTGTGCCGGTCCCAGTTGTGCAGCCAGTAGACATCGAGGTAGTCGGTGCGCAGCCGTCGCAGCGTCGCGTCGAGCTGGGCGCGGATCGAGGTGCGCCCGGCGCCGCCGCCGTTGGGGTCGCCGGGGAAGAGGTTGCCGAAGAACTTCGACGCCAGCACCACGTGCTCGCGGCGGCCGGGGCGGGCCGCGAAGTGGTCGCCCAGGATCTTCTCGGAGTGGCCGTTGGTGTAGAAGTTCGCGGTGTCGATGAAGTTCCCGCCCAGGTCGAGGTACGCCGACAGGATCCGGCCGGACTCCTCGACGCTGCACCCGGCGCCGCCGGGGTCCTCGCCGAAGGTCATCGCGCCGAGGGCGAACGGGCTGACCCGCAGTCCTGAACGGCCGAGGGTGAGGTAGTGGTCGAGTGGCATGAGGTGCTCCTTGCACTGGTTCTCCCGGTACCTCCAGCGAACCGCCGGCCGGCCGGCCGGGGTAGGCCGATCCGCGCGGGCTCTTGCACGATCCTCCCGACCTGGACCCGATCGGGCTTGCCGCACCGCGCACCCGGTGCTTCCGTGGAGGTGTGCGTACCTCCACCGGCCTGCTGGCCGAGATCCGCGGTCTCGTCACCACCCACGCCCGCCCCGACCTGCGGACCCCGGTCGACGGGCTGCTGCTGTCGCGGACCGAGACGTCGGCCACCGACCACTCGCTGACCGAACCGCTGCTGGTCGTCATGGCCCAGGGCGCCAAACGGCTGCTGCTCGGCGACCAGGTCTTCGAGTACGCGGCCGGGCAGTGCCTCCTGGTGACCGCCGACCTCCCCGTCACCGGCCATTTCGTCGGCGCGGGACCCGGCAACCCGGCGCTCGGGGTGGGCCTGGTGCTGCGCCCCGCGGTCATCGCGCCGCTGCTGCTGGCCGCGCCGGCCCGGCCGCGCCCGCGCATCACGGCGGGGCCGCCCGCGATCACCACGGGCCCCGCGGGTCCCGAACTGCTGGACGCGGTGGTGCGGATGCTGCGGCTGCTCGACCACCCGGCCGACGTGCCCGTACTCGCCCCGCTGATCGAGCAGGAGATCATGTGGCGGCTGCTCACAGGACCGTACGCGGGGGCGCTCGGGCAGATCGGCCGCGCCGACAGCGGGCTGGCCATGGTGGGCAGGGCGATCCGCTGGATCCGCGACCACTACGCCGAGCCGCTGCGGATCGCCGACCTCGCCCGGCTGGCCGCGATGAGCCCTTCGGCCTTCCACCGGCACTTCCGCGCGGTCACGGCGATGAGCCCGCTGCAGTTCCAGAAGCGCATCAGGCTCCAGGAGGCCCGCTCACTGCTGGCGGTGCGGCCCGGTGACATCGCGGGTGTCGGTCACCTCGTCGGCTACGACAGCCCCTCGCAGTTCACCCGCGAATACCGACGGCTGTTCGGCGCGCCCCCGGGCGCGGACGCGGCCCGGCTGAGGGTCGCGGCGGAGCCGCGGGCGGTACGCCAACTTCCCTGATCCACCAGGCCGGTTCAGACCCGGGCGGCGGCGGTGGCCGCAACGGTGGCCGGGGTCAGCAGGGACAGTGCGGCCTCCGAGGTGGAGCCGGCCGCGGTGGTGACCAGTACGAGGGACTGCTCGGGCGCCGCGGGCGCGGTCAGGGTCTGCTGGGTGACGGTCAGCGAGCCGATCAGCGGGTGCCGCAGGTCGTATGCGGCGACGTCGCAGGCGCGGATCCGATGGTCGGCCCACAGCCGGGCGAAGTCGGGGCTGCGGGTGCTGAGTTCGCCGATCAGCGAGGTCAGCCGGTCGTCGTCCGGGTGCCGTCCCGCCGCCAGCCGGAGGTTGCCGACCACCGCGCGGGCCTTGGCGGGCCAGTCGGCGTAGAGCTCGCGGGTGTGGGCGTCGAGGAAGACCAGCCGGGCCATGTTGGGCCGGTCCGCGCCGCGTTCGGGGGCGGCGGGGTCGACATGCCCGGCCAGCAGGGCGTGCCCGAGCGGGCTCCAGGCGAGTACGTCGCTGCGGCGCCCGGTCACCACGAGCGGCACCCCGCCCAGCGCCCTGACCAGTTCGCGGGTCGCGGGGGCGAGCTGTTCCGGTGCGGGCCTGCGGCGGGTGCGGCGGTGCCGGCAGGCGGCGGCCAGGTCGTCGAGGTGGCGCCGTTCGGCCTCGTCGAGCCGCAGCGCGCCGGCGATCGCGTCGAGCACGGCGGCGGACGCGTGGCAGGACGCGCCCTGTTCGAGCCGGGCGTAGTAGGAGGGGCTGACCCCCGCGAGCAGGGCCAGCTCCTCGCGTCGCAGCCCCGGTACCCGGCGGCGGTCGCCGTAGGTGGGCACGCCCACGTCCGCCGGCTGCAACTGCGAGCGGCGCGCCTGGAGGAAGGTGCCGAGCTGACCGTGTGCGTCCATGGCCCCGAGTGTGCACCGCCGGGCTCCGCCCTGCCGCACCCTGCCGGGGATAGCCAGAGCCGGGGCTGGCTGCCAGGTCCCGCGCCTCCGCACAGTGGAGCGACCGGGCCCCGAAGAAGCGGGGCCCGCGGCAGAAGGAAGAAAAAGTGCTCTCCAAGTCCGTACGAAGCCTCCTGGTCGGCGTCCTGGCGTCCGCGAGCCTCGCCGTCGCCTGGCCCGCCGCGGCCGGCGTGCCCGCCGCCCGCACCGCCACCGTCTCGCAGGCCCGTGTCACCTCCCACTTCGACCTGTCTGCCGGGCAGATGCCGGAGAACATCGTCGTGGAGCCGGACGGCGCCGTCGACCTGTCCTTCGCCGGCGCCCGGCAGATCGTCCGGATCGACCACCGCGGCGCGATCCACGTACTGGCCACCCTGCCGCTGCCGGCGGACGGCGGCGCGAACACCCCGGTCCTGAAATTCCCCCTGGTCACCGGCCTGGTCCTGGCCCCTGGTGGCACGTTGTACTTCCTGTACGCGACCGGCACCGCCGACCTGACCGGCGTGTGGCGGCTGAACCCCGGCGGCACCCCGCACCGGATCGCCGCCCTGCCCGCCGACGGGCTGCCCAACGGCCTGGCCCTCGACCCGCACAGCCGGCAGCTCTACGCCACCGACTCCGTGCGCGGCGTCATCTGGCGCGTCCCCACCAGCGGCGGCACGCCGACGAGTTGGGCGGCGGGGCCGGAGCTGGCCTCGACCGGCTTCCTCGGCGCCAACGGCATCAAGGTCCACGACGGCGCCGTCTGGGCCTCCAACCTCGACCGCGGCACCGTCCTGCGCTACCCCGTCACCCGAACCGGCGCGGCGGGAGCGCCCAGGACGGTGGCCGACGGCCTGGCCGGTGTCGACGACTTCGACTTCCTCCCGCACGGCGACCGCATCCTCGCCGCGCTCAACGCCCCCGACCAGGTGGCCCTGATCGAGCCGGACGGCAGCCACACGGTCGTGCTGTCCGCGGAGGACGGCCTCAGGAACCCGACCGCGGTGGCCGTGGACGGCAGCACCGTCCACGTCCCCTCCGCCGCCTACACCGAGCAGGACCCCAACCTGCTCACCGCCCGGCTCCGGCAGCACGGCTGAGGCCGCCCCCGTCCGCTCCCCAGCCCGCGCGCGGGCGAAGGGGCGGACGGCACGGGCCGATGCGCGCCCCGGTCCCGCCCGGCGGGCGGGGGCAGTTCACAGGCCGGTCACCGAGGCGGCCGCGGTGATGTCGTAGACGAGCTCGATCTCGCGGTGCTCGCCAGGGCCGAGCCGCAACTCGTAGCGGGCGATGCCCTCGTCGTCCAGGGTGTCGGGCGCGGGGCGGCAGTCGGCGGTGCGCACATCGACCTCGACGGCGGAGACCTCGGAGACCGGCACCCGCTCGCGCACGGTGATCCGGCGCTCAGGGGCGCCGGGCCGCGCGTCCAGCCGGGAAACGAACAGCCGGACCCTGCGGGTCAGTACGGTGCGCTGGTTGATCGCGGCCAGGCCCGTGGTGTCGCGGCTCTCCTCGGTGTGGCGGACGACCCTGAAGGTGTCCTCGCTGCCGAAGGCGACCTCGAACTCCTCGCCCGCGCCCGCGAAGTCGAGCCTCCCGCGGCCGACGAAGCCGCTGCCGCGCACCAGGTCGACCGGCCCTGCGAGCAGCACATGGCCCGAGGTGTTGGTGAGCCGGGCGGTGGCCACCACCAGCGGCGACAGTTCGGGGGCGCAGGTGTCCTCGACGGTGCAGGGCGCCGCGAAGGACGTGACGTGCACCCGGTGCGGGCGGTGGTCGGAGGGCACGCTGACCGGATGCGGCGCCGCCAGCACCCGGACGTCGCCGCCGTCGTGCAGGCCCGGCAGCCCCGCGGGCGCGGCCGGGGACGTGCCGCCCACGGTGCGGATCTCCTCCTCGCGCAGGTTCACCTCGACGGTGCGGCGCTCCTCCACCGAGCGGTCCCGCAGCGTCAGCACGTCGTCGGCCAGCACCGGCGGGCTCGCCGCCAGGGTGGGGCGGGCGGTGGACAGCGTCAGCCGGACCCCGGTCCAGTCCTCACCGGTCTCCTGCCACACGAAGGCGTCGGTCTCGACCCGGACGGAGGCACGGTCGGCGGCGAGCGTCGCCCGGTAGGCGGGCCGCCACAGGGCGCACGGCACCAGGCCCGTCACCCGCAATTCCGCTGTGCCGTCCCTCTCCGCCTCGACCACCAGGTCCAGATGCGCGGTCAGTTGCTGCGGCGCGGTCTCCACGACGGCCAACGCCAGGCGGGCCTCGCGCAGTTCCTCCTCGATGTCGTGCAGCCTGCGGCGCAGCTTGTGGAGTTCACCGATCCGCGGCTCGGCCTCCTGCTCGACCCGGTCGAGCCGGTCGGCCCAGCGCTCCGGGTCGGCGTCGCCGCCGCCCGCACCCTGCACGATGTCCCGGTGCAGGTCGGTCCTCGCCTGACCGACCACCGCGAGCGCGCTGTCGAGCCGCTGGCGGAGCAGCTTGGCGTCGGCCAGCTCCTGCTCCAGCTGGTGGACTTCGCGGCGCAGTTCGGAGGCCTCCCGGCCGGGTTCGCCCGGCGGGGTGGGCGTGTAGGTGCGGACGACACGGGCGTCGACCACCCGGGCGCCGCTGTCCGCGGCGAAGTCGGCCCGCAGCGAGCGGTCCGCGGTGAGCGGGGTGACGGGGCCGATCCGCAGCCTGCCGACGCCCGCGCCGAGCCGGACGCTGCCGGCCCGCTCGATCTGGGCCCGGTCCTCCATGCAGGTGACCGCGGTGATCGGCAGCGCGGTCAACTCGGGCGGCGCGTCCGGGGCTTCGGCGTCCTCCGGACGGGTCGGGCCGGTCCCGGGGGTGCGGGGTGCGTCGTCCACCGTCAGTTCCTCCTGTTGCCGCCGACGACGGCCTTGCCCGCGGGCACGCGTATCTCATAACCCCCGTTGAGGGTCGTGGTGCCGCCCGGTTCCAGCGCCACCCGCCAGCTGCGCACCCCGCGGACGAAGTCGCCCTCTTGGCCGTCGACGGGACGTTCCGGCGCGGTCCACGGCGGGCGCGCCTTGTGCTCCTCGATCCGCACGTCCTTGTCCGTCGACACCGGTACGCGCTCGCGCACCTGGACCACGACGGGGTACGGGAGCCGGTTGGCGACGTCGATCTCCACGGAGTGGTCGAGCACGGTGGTGCCGCCGCGCAGCCCGGCCGTCGACTCGCGCATGTGCGCCCGCCGCGCGACCCGTACGCTCTCCGCGACGCCCACGCCGACCGCCTGGCGCTGGCCGGGGGCGAGGGTCGGCAGCGGGGCGGTGAGGACGAAGTCGCCGTCGACCATGACGTCCACGGGCCCCGCGAGCAGGGCGTGCGACGAGGTGTTGGTGACCAGGACGGTGCCGAAGACCGCCGGATCGACGGCCGGCACGCACACGTACTCGAACTCGGTGCTCACCGGCACCTCGCTCACCGGGACCGTGTGCCAGCGGCCGTCGGCCGCGACGTCCACGGGGGCCGCGGTGTCGAAGCGGTAGTCGAAGGACCCGGCCGAGGTGCGGACGTCCACCGCGTGCGCGGGCCGGGCGAGCGCGGCCACGGTGCCGGCCCGCCTGCGGTATTCGGCGGCGACCGGGTGCACGGCCGCGGTCCCCGGCCGCAGCGTGCCGCGGCCTTCCGGCGCGTCCGGGCCGGCGAGGGTCAGCCGGGCGTAGTCCAGCAGGTCGGCGCCCGGCGCGGCAGGCGCGGCCTCTGCCGCCTGCGCGGCACCGCCGTAGCCGTCGGCGCCGCCGGGGGCCGAGGCGCCGGGTGCGGCAGGCACCGCCCGGCCGCGGGAGCGGGCGGCGGGGGCGAAGGGGGCGCCGCCGGCGAGGCTCTGGTATTCGGCGGCCAGGTCCGGCGCGGATCCGTACCCGCCGGCGGGCTGGGGTGCGGGAGCGGAGACGGCGATCGGAGCGGCGGGCGGCGGCATCGGGCGCGGCGCGGGCTGGGGAGGGGCGGCGGCGTCGTATCCGGTGAAGAGGTCGGCGAGCCCTGCGGGCGGTTCGCGCCAGCTCAGGCTGGGTGGCTCCTCCTGCCGCCGGCCGATCCGCAGCGAGCGCAGCTCCGGCAGGTCGGCCCGGCGCAGCAGGTCGGCGGTGGACAGGCCGAGCCGCACTCCCGACCAGTCCTCCGCGGTCCGCTGCGCCACGCACGCCCGCAGCACCAGGGTCCCGGCGCCGCTGCGCCCGTCGAGCCGCAACTGGTAGACGGGCGCCCAGGTGGCGCCGGGCACGTGGTATTCCAACTCCAGCTCGACGGAGTCGGGTTGGTCCGCCGCCCGGTCACCTGCCGCGGGGGCGCCGGCGGCATCGCCGGCGGCCGGGGCCTCGTTGTCGCCGCCCGGTGCCGGGTGGGCCAGTGTCACGACCGCCGTGGCCGAGGGCTCCGCCCGGTCGGTGGCGACCGCGCTCGACGCCTCGGCCAGCCGGTGCCGCAGGACGTCCGACTCGTGCTCCGCCCGCTCCAGTTCCTCCTCGACGGTGCGCAGCCGCCGGTGCAGTGCGGCGAGCCGGGTGTCGACGAAGCCGGCGAGCGCGAGGATCGACTCGACCGGCGCCCAGCGGGGCGGGTCGCCGCGGCGCGGGGCCGGCGGCTCGGCGCGCAGGGCGGCGACCTCCTCGATCTCGTCGGACAGCCGCTTCCTGCGGTCGCCGAGCCGCGACTGCCGGTCCTCCGCGTCCTCCAGGTCCAGCCGCAGCCGCGGCAGTTCGTCGCCGCGCCGCAGCGCCGCGCCGAGTTCGACCCGGATGTCGGTGACCCGCAGCCCCGGCGGCCCCGACACGATCCGGCCGCGCAGCGAGTCCTCGTGGAGGGTCGGTGGCAGGCCGGTGATCCGTACGGGCGCGGTGCCGTCGCCGGGCGGCAGGTCGATGCGGGCCAGCCGGGTGCAGACCGCACCCGAGGAGTGCACCACGACGGATGTCACCGCGGACGGCGCCACCGGCCCGTCGGCAGCCGGTTCTCGCGGGCTCGCCTGCACCGTCTCTCCCCCTCCGGCCCGGGGCCGTGATCTCGTCCGTACCCTAGCCGACCGCCCCGCCGGAGGGTCAGCCCACCGGCGGCGCCGACTCGGGCCACTTCACCGCCATGACGAGGGGGTCGCCCTTCGGTGCCAGGCGGATGATCGGGATGGGCTTGCCGACCGGATTGCTGCCGGTGTGGCTGGTCTGGTAGTTGGCGGTGAACTGGATCGGGCCGCTGGAGCCGAGCACCTTGTGCGCGCCCTGGAGGGCCCCCAACTCGTTGAACACCGCGTCCGGTCGGGGCTGCTTCTGCTCGGTGAGGCGGATCGCCGAGGTGGCGGTCAGGACGGCGTCGAAGGACATCATCGAGCTGCCGTCGCCGAGGTAGCCGCGGGGGAAGAGCGGCCGGAAGGCGGTCTGGAAGATCCCGAAGCCCTGCGCGCCCTCCTTCTCGTCGGCGCTGTGGCCCAGGGCGTGCCCGGCGCTCGCCGTCCACTCGCCGGGGTGGGCCGTGCCCGCGTAGTCGACGGTGACATGGCCGCTCAGGTCGGCCCGCAACTGGGGGCTGTCCGGCAGGTTGGTCACGTCGTCGCCGCTGACGATGCGGATCTGCTTGTCGAGGCAGGTGTGGGAGAACGCGTGCACCAGCACCCCGAGGTCCTGCCCGCGGCCGGCGAAGAGCACCACGGCGGGCTGCGCGGCACAGATGTCGGTGGTCATCTGGCTGATCCGGGTGGCGACCTCCGTCTGGTGCTGCCTGCGCTCCTCCGCCGACTGCCCGTCCCGGTCCCGCTCCGTGGTGTCGTACGCCTCCACGCTGACGATCTGGTGGTCCTGTATGGCGGAGAACTTCCGGAAGCCGCTGACCAGCGTGACGTCGTAGCTGTCACCGGCGTTGCCGTCCTCGACCAGCACCGCCCGCTTGTAGTCGGTCTCGACGTAGGACAGGGCCGCGGCCATGTTGTCCGCGTTGCTCGGCGAGACGCGGACGAAGCCCTTGATGTTGCTGTAGCTGTCGGTGGTGAGGGTCGCGCCGAAGCTGGGGATGCTGTGCGCGGCCAGTTCCCTGATCGCGCTCTCGGTGCCGGCCAGGCTCAGGCCGAAGCCGGTGACCGCCGCGACGTGCAGCCCTTCGTCCTTCACGAGGGTGGACACCGGGGTCTGCCAGGCGTTGGCCTGGTAGCCGTCGCTGCCGATCAGCAGCTGGACGTACGGGGTGATGCCCTCGACGTTGTTGCGGTTCGCGTAGTGCTGGGCGGTGAAGGCGCCGGCGATCTGCTCCACGGCGTTCGGCATCGACAGGATGCTGCCCTTGTCGGCCGATATCGGCAGCAGCACCACCACGCTGACGTAGTTGTTCGCGTGGTGCTCGACGATGTCGCGGTTCTCCTTCCTGATCGCCTTCTCCACGGCCTGCATCGAGGGGTGGAAGACGAAGGAGCCGTCGGTGACGCCCACGCACTCGCCGTTCGGGCCGTGGTGGGTGACGGCGGTGGCGCCCTTGCGCATGCACGGCTTGTCCAGCAGGTCGTGGATCGGCACGTAGACGCCGTAGGCGACCCCGGCGAGCGCCAGCACGCAGACCGCCGCCAGCAGCCTCCTGGCGCCGACCGGCAGGTGCGCGAGGTACGCGCGTAACGGAGCGAGGAATGCCACGTCAGTCCTTCCAGTTGTTCTCGACACGGCGGTATTTCCCCGCCTGCCGGTAGAGCGCTTCGTTGTCCGTGGTGATCTCCGCCAGGTGCTCGTACTCGTCCGCGATGGTCCCGGCCAGCCGGTGCGCGGGGTCGAAGCACCGGTCGGCGTGCAGCCAGCGGGCCACGGTGAGGCGGGTGATGGCCCGCCGCCGGTCCCGGGCCTCCGCCGCGCCGGCGAGCGAGGTGACGAAGGTCCGCGGATCGAGGTCGGTGGCCAGCCGGTTGGGGGCCGCGGTCACCTGGTCGAGCACCTCCAGCCAGGACTGCGTGGACGTGCGCTGGTGTTCGTCGTCCAGGTACCCCACGACCGTGGTCAGCGGCTCGCGCCGGCCCGGCGCGACCTGCGCCAGGGTGTGGTGGTGCCGCAGCGGCGCGTCCGTGCGGTTCGAGTAGTGCGCCGCGTAGCCCATGTGCACCGCCTGCCAGGTGTCCGGCCTGCGCGCCAGCCAGCGCCGCAGCAGCAGTGCGGCCAGCGGGTGGAGCCGCAGGGCGTCGCCGTCGGGGGTCTCGTCCAGCCACATCGAGGCGGTCAGCCGCAGTTGCGCGGAGTCGGCGTCCACCCCGGTCCATCCCAGATAGTGCAGCGCCGCGTTGCAGGCGCCGCGGCGCAGGGCGGGTGTCGCGGCCAGCGCCGCCATCGCGTCGAGCACCGTGTTGCCGTCGGGCGCGAGCGTGCCGTCGGGCGCCAGGGTCACATGGTCGGCGAGCGCCTGCTTGAGCAGGTAGTCCTCGACGGTGGTGCCGGCCCGCCCCGCCGGCGGCCAGTGCTCGGGCAGCGGCTGGTCGGCGGTGAGCCGCTCGACCGGCAGCCTGCGCGGGTCGAAGGGCTCGGGTGCCTCCGCGGGCGGGCGGCGCGGGTCACGCGGGGGAGTGCGGCCGAAACGGGCCAGCAGGTGGGCGAGGCGGTCGGTGGACTCGGGGTGCCCGCCGGTGAGTTCGTAGAGGAAGTCGGCGTCGCGGTTGTGCCGCCCCAGCACGCTGCTCGTGCACAGTGCGAGCACCTGCTCGCCGTTGAGGTCGGCGAGCGCCACCGGATACCACCACACCGGGTACCCGGCGCCGCCGGGCGCCAGCGGGTGGCGTACCCCGAACTGCAGCCGCTCGTCGGTCGGGTCGAGCAGCCGCTCGGCCTCGGGGCGCACCCGGCCGCGCTGTACGGCCACCACCACCGCGGGGTCCGGGCGTTCGCCGGCGGCGGCGCTCTCGCTGCGGCATTCGGCGAGGAGTTCGAGGAAGAGGTCGGCGGTCCTGCCGCCCGCGTCGTCGAGTAACAGCAGGCAGTTCCGCGGGCGTTGCATGCGCGGCCAGGAGTCGTTGAAGTCGGCGCGCAGGTCCGCGAGCAGCGCCGCGCACAGCGTCCGTGCCACGACCCGCGGGGTGCCGGCCGGCGCGTCCTGCCCGTGGTGCTGCCGGTAGAGCTCCCACAGCGACTCGTACTCCCGCCCGCCGTCGCCGCGTTCTGCCAGCCAGCGCAGCGCCTTGGTGTTCCGCTGCCTGCCCACCGCGGAGTGCAGGGCGCCCAGCAGTCCGGTCAGCACATCCAGCAGCCCGCGCTGCTCGGGGGCGAGCAGTACCGCGGCCCTGGCTCCCCAGTCGTTCAGCGCCGACTGCACCTGGGCGTCCTGCGGGTCGGCCCGCAGATAGGCCTCGAAGGCGTTGCGCCCGCCGCCGCTGTCGACGTAGCTCAGCGCCTTGAGCAGCATCCCGGTACGCGGGAAGTCGATCGCCCTGATGCCCGCGATGCGCCGCCCGAGCCCGCGTACGGCCGCCAGCACGATGTCCTCGACGCCCTGCGCCGAGCGCAGGTCGAGCCGCACGCTGAGGCAGTCGCCGGAGAAGTCGGTCCACATCGCGTCGAGGAGTACCGAGCCGCCGGCCCCGCGCGGGCCGGCGAGCAGCATGATCGGCAGCGGCCTGTCCGGCACCCCGCGGCGCACCAGTGCGGACCTGGCCCAGTCCACCACCCGTTCACGGCCGTGCAGCCTGACCCTGGCGTCCGTCATCCGCCCGCATCCCCCGGTACTCCGGACCGTCACCGGGCCCGTACGTCCTGTCACTGATCGGAATGGGGATCGTAAACGCCCGGCAGGGGACCGGTCCGGCAAACCGCGAAATCGCCCTGCTTTCCGGGCAACGGGCCCGCAGAGACGCCTCCCGGGCACGACGAAGGCGGGGCCGCCACCGGTCGGTGGCGGCCCCGCGGGGGCGCGGCGAGGCCGCGGCGAGGCCGCGGGACGGCTTCCTAGGCGGACATGTCCTGGACGAACTGCTTCGGTGTCAGCTGCTTGTTGAACACCTTCTGGAGGTCGGCCAGCATCTTGTTCGCGGTGGCCGGTGCCAGGGCCTGGTCCCAGGACTGGGTGAAGGTCGGCGCGTCGGCGACGAGTCCGTAGATGAAGCCGGTGAATTCGGGGTTGACGCCGCCCATCAGCTGGCCCTTGATGCCGGCGATGGCCGGCACGTGGCCGATGGACAGCAGGTCGGCGATGTAGGACGGCTGGTCGACGGTGTGCTCGATGAAGTCGACCGCTCCGTCCTTGTTGCCCGACTTCTCGGTGACGGAGAAGTAGTTGGACGGGTTGCCGACCACGTTCTTGGGGTCGCCCTTGCCGTTCGGCACGGTCGGGAAGGGGGACCAGCCGAGCTTGCCTGCCTTGACGAAGGCCGGCGCGGAGGTCAGCAGGTCCGCGTAGGCCCAGGAGCCCATCAGCTCCATGCCCGCCTTGCCGCTGGACAGCAGCGCGTTGGCGCCGCCGGAGTCCTGGCCGAGAGTGCTGTACTTCTTTCCGAAGGCGCCGCGGTCGACCAGCTGGCGGATCATCGTGAGCGCGGTGGTCACGGCGGGGTCTTCCCACGCGCCGGATCTGCCGGCCTCGATGGCGGCGAAGACCTCGGGGCCGCCGACCCGGTCGAGGAGGTACTCCATCCACATCAGCTCGGTCCACGCCTGCGACCCGGCGAGCGCGATCGGGGTGACCTTCTTCGCCTTCATCTTGTCGATGTCGGTGAGCAGCTGCGCCCAGGTGGCGGGCGGTTCCTTGATGCCGGCCTTGGCGAAGACGGTCTTGTTGTAGAAGAGGGCGACCGGCTGCACGCCCTCCATCGGCACCCCGTAGAGCTTGCCGTCGACCATCCCACCAGCGAGAACGCTGGGCAGGAACTCCTTCTGGAAGTCCTTGTCCAGCCGGTTCGTGAGGTTGTCGACGGTGCCGGCCTTGACGTACGTGGCGAGGTTGCCGCCTCCCCAGTTGAGGAAGATGTCGGGAGCCTCCGCGGAGCCGAGCGCGGTCTGCAGCTTCTCCTTGTACGGGTCGTTGACGAAGGTCTTGAGGGTGACCTTCGTGTCCCTGGAGCCGTTGTAGGAGTCGATCGACCTTTTCTGCACCGGGTTCAGCGTGTCGTTCTGCAGCGACCACACCGTCACCTTGCCGGACCCGGCGGCCCCCGAGCCGCTGCCGCCGCACGCGGACGCGGTCAGCGCGAGCGCGGTGACCGCGGCCACCGCCGCGGCCGTCCGCAGGGTCGCGAAACGTTTCATCGTTGGCACACGATCCTCCGGGAGCCGCGAGAACGGCTCTGGTCTGGTGAAAGTTGCGATAATTTACGTTTGAAGGAACGTAGGGTTACGGTGACGTTTCGTCAACCATCCGTCCCATAACGTTGCGGCCACACTCCGGTGGACGCCCGGCGCGCCCGCCGCGTCCGCGTGGTCGATGGTCGTCACCTCGTACGGCTGGACCGGGACCCGCCGCGCCACGGGCCGATGGTGTGCGCGAGGCCGAAGTCGGGTTCGGGCAGGGCGCCGAGGAGTAGGGCGACGTCGGCGCCCCGACATCGGCAGCGGCACAAGGAACAGCGTGCCGGGTGCCGCCCGGCCGCGCCGGCGGCCCGCGCACCACACTCCCAGCGGGAGTTCCGGCCTCTGCGCCGCCCAGGCCACGACGGCCCGGACCGTTCCGGGCCGCCCGTCGCGCGTGCGGGGTGCCCGGACGACAGCGTGTCGGCGCCGCCGGAGTCCTGGCCGGCGGCGCCGCGGTCGGTGCCGATTGCTGCGGTCGACCAGGTCGGCGGAGCCGGCTGTGCCGGGGCCGCCGCTGCCGCCACAGGGGGCGCGGTCAGCGCGAGCACGATGGCCCCGGCCACCGCGGCCGCGACTGCGGGACCCGCGGGACGCTTCACCGCCGAACACGTCCCTCTGGAGACCGGATTCAACGAAAGTCACGATGGTTTCCCTGTGAACCACGTGGATTCCCGGTCACGCGACGTCGATGGCCGGCTGGGGCGACGGCGGGGTCACGGGCGATCGACCCCGGCCCCGAACGGAAGCGGGGGCCGTGAGCCGGGGGCCGTGAGCCGCGACGGGTACGGAACGGATAGGTTTGCGCGGCTACCTCTACGAGGACCGCGTCCGACGAGAGCAGTGAGGTGACCGTGGCAGACACCGGCCGCACCAAGGTGCACGAGCAGGTGCCGCAGGTCGCGCGTTCCCCCCTGCCGGAACGGGGCGCACCGCTGTCCGCGGCGCGGGTGACCATCGCGGACATCGCCCAGGAGGCCGGGGTGTCGGTGGCCACGGTCTCCAAGGTGCTCAACGGCCACAGCCAGGTCTCGGACAGCACGCGCGAGAAGGTCGAGGCGCTGCTGGAGAGCAGCAACTACCTGCGCCGCCGCAGCCGTCCTACGCACACCGTCGGCCTGATCGACCTGGTCATCAACGAACTCGACAGCCCCTGGTCGGTCGAGGTCGTGCGCGGGGTCGAGGAGGTCGCCGCGCAGCACAGGACCGGCCTGGTGGTCACCGCAGTCCACGGCAGGACCGCCGACACCCTGCGCTGGATCGACAACCTCACCCGGCGCGGCAGCGACGGGGTCATCCTGGCGGTGACCGCGCTGGCCAGGGCCCAGCGGCAGCAGATCCAGGACCTCAACGCGCCGCTCGTGGTGGTGGACCCGGTCGGCAACCCCGACCCGTCGATCCCGTCGGTCGGCGCCACCAACTGGCATGGCGGCCTGACCGCCACACAGCACCTGCTGCAGCTGGGGCACCGCAGGATCGGCCTGCTCGCCGGCCCCCAGGATGTCCTCAGCGCCCGCGCCCGTCTCGACGGCTACCGCGCCGCACTGGAGGGTGCCGGGATCCCCGTCGACCCGCGGCTGGTGCAGCCCGGCGACTTCCACCACGGCACCGGTCTGACCGGCATGCGCGACCTGCTCGCGCTGCCCGACCCGCCCACCGCCGTCTTCGCCTGCAGCGACCTCCAGGCCCTGGGCGCTTACGAGGCGCTGCGGCACGCCGGGCTGCAGGTCGGCAGGGACGTCAGCGTGGTCGGCTTCGACGACCTGCCGACCTCCTCGTGGGCCTCGCCGCCGCTGACCACGGTCCGCCAGCCGCTCAGCGAGATGGCCGCGATGGCCGCGCGGATCGTGCTGCAGGGCGTGGACACGGTGCTGCCCGGCGGGATGCGGCGCCTGGAGCTGGCCACCGAGCTGGTCGAACGCGAGAGCACAGCGCCGGTCGCCTGCTGACCTGCGGCGCGTCCGCGGGTACGGTCAACAGCCGCCGTCCGGCCCGTTCGTACGCCGCCGCTCGCTCCCGCCTGCGCGCGGCCGGGACGGTCCCGGAGTCCGGGCAGCCCCTCGGCCTGCGGCCCTTCCCGGCGGCCTGCGGCTCCGCCCAAGGACGTCCCTGCGTGGGTGATCGAAGTCCGTACCTGTCCGACGTCGTCCGATCGACTGACGGTGGGCGCAGACCGCTCCGAACGGTGCCGGGCAGAAACACAGCGATAATTTCCGTGCGTCGGATCGGGAGTCATCCGCCACCGACCGCTCCGCTCGGCACTGTCGCGCTCCTCACGACCGTCGCCGGCCAGGGCAGCGGGCGCCTGACGTGGACGCGAACGGCACCAGGACCCAGATCTGGGACTGCTACGGCTCGGGTACCCAGCCCCACCAGGTCTGGTCGCTGCGCTGACGGCGCCGAAGGCGCCCGGGGCTTCGCACAGAATCTCCCAGACCGGCGTCTGCCTCCCCGGGTGACCGCCTCCGGCGGACCGGCCGCCGCCTCATCGCGAGGCGGCGGCCCTTCGTCCGCGGGCGGGGAAGCGAATGGCCACGTCAGCGGATGTGTGCTCGCCGAGGGGCGGCCGGCGGCCGACGGCGGAGGTCATCCGACCTGTTGCCGGATGCATTGACAGCGCTGGGCGGCGGGGGTTGTCTTCCTGGCGAGATCTGTTGCTTTCAGGGTCCTTTCCGGGTCGACAACGTTGTCGATCGCCCCCACGGCAGACAGGAATCCCCCCATGAGACACCTGCGCACGTCGATCGCCGCGACCCTGGCCGCGGTGCTCGCGACCCTCACCCTCCAGGCCGTGCAGGCGGCCCCGAGCACCGCGGCCGCCACCGTCTGCAACGCCTACTGCGACGCCCGCGACCCGGGCCTGAGCACCCAGGACCGCACCCCCGTCACCGCGGGCGTCTTCTCCCGCACCATCGCCCTGCACTTCGACGACGCCGACGCGATGGGCTGGGCGTCCATCGACAACGGCAACCCCGGCGACGAGGTCTGGCTCGACCGCTCCTTCGACGGCGGCAGGACCTGGTCGTCCGGCAGCCTGCTCGGCGACACCAAGACGCCCACGGGCCAGCGGGGCTGGCGCACCCAGATGTACAACGTGGACGACTGGAACACCGAGGGCGTCGGCGCCCTGCGGGCCTGCGGCAAGGCCGGCGACCGGCCCGACATCGCCTGCACCGCGTGGGCGCGCACCACCTGGAACGCCGGGAACCGCCGCACCGCCGCGGCCACCGCCCTGATGATGTCCTTCGACCGCACCACCAAGCTGTTCGGCGGCAACGGCTGGTGGACCGGCGCCAACGCGCTCACCGCGGTCATCGACAACATCCGCGTGACCGGCATGGGCAGCTACCGCTACGCCATCGCCGAGACCTACGACAAGAACCTCGGCGCCCAGCAGGGCAACTTCACCAACGACTACCTGGACGACACCGGGTGGTGGGGCCTGGCCTGGATCGACGCCTACGACCTGACAGGCGACAGCCGCTACCTGGCGACCGCCCGCGCCGACGCCGACCACATGTACGCCTACTGGAACGGCACCTGCGGCGGCGGGGTGTGGTGGAGCCAGGCGAGCACGTACAAGAACGCCATCACCAACGAGCTGTTCCTCCAGCTCGCCGCGGCCCTGCACAACCGCATCCCCGGCGACACCGGCTACCTCGGCAAGGCGCAGGCCGAGTGGAACTGGTTCAAGGGCAGCGGGATGATCAACGGCGACCACATGGTCAACGACGGCCTGACGTCGTCCTGCGCCAACAACGGCCAGACCACCTGGACGTACAACCAGGGCGTCGTCCTGGGCGGCCTCGCCGAGCTCTACCGGGCCACCGGCGACTCCGGGCTGCTGACCACCGCCCGCAGCCTGGCCGGCGCCTCCACCGTACGGCTGGCATCCGGCGGGGTGCTGCGCGAACCAGGTGAGGGCGACTCCTGCACCGGCGACGGCCCCAGCTTCAAGGGCGCCTACGCGCGCGGCCTCGGCAAGCTCAACAGCCTGCTCTCCGACCACCCCTACAGCGGGGTGCTGTCCACCTGGGCCGCCTCCGCCTACGCGCACGACCGCAACGCCCTCGACCAGTACGGCCCGCACTGGGCCGGCGGCAACGGCAGCAGCGACTACGGCTGCCAGCAGAGCGCCCTCGACCTGCTCAACGCGGCCGGCTGACCCGCTCCTCCCTCCGACCTCCTGCGAAAGGGATCCCTCCACCATGCCCCGACACCGCAGACCCGCACCCCCGCCGGTGCGCTCCCTGCCGGCCGCGCTGCTCGCGGCCTTACCGCCGGCCCTGCACCGGCGGCACCGACGAGACCCGGGGGACCGGACGATGAGACGCATCACCGGAGCGGCGGCCGCCGTGGCACTCACCGCGGCAGCCGCACTGACCATGGCGGGGCCGGCGTCCGCGGCCGCGCCCGCGTCCGCCGCGGCGCCCGCCGCACTGCGGCTGATGCCGCTCGGCGACTCGATCACCTGGGGCGTCGGCAGCAGCACGGGCGACAGCTACCGCTCGGCGCTGTGGAACGACCTCGCGGGCCAGGGCCACGCGCTGGACTTCGTCGGCAGCGGGCGCGACGGCGTCATGTCCGACCCCGACAACGAAGGCCACTCCGGCTGGCGCATCGACCAGATCGCCGGCATCACCGACGCCACCATCGCCCGCTACCGGCCCAACGTGATCACCCTGGAGATCGGCACCAACGACCTCAACCAGAACTACCAGGTGCCGACCGCGACGGACCGGCTGAAGGCGCTGGTCGACCAGCTCACCGCCGACGCCCCGGACGCGACGGTGCTGGTCGCCTCGCTGATCATCTCCACCAACTCCACGGAGGAGCCCAACCGCCCCGCCTTCAACCGGGCGGTCCCCGGCATCGTCCAGGCCGAGCAGGCGGCGGGCAAGCACGTCGGATACGTCGACATGGGCGCGCTGACCGCCTCCGACCTCTCCGACGCGCTGCACCCCAACGACGGCGGCTACGTCAAGATGGCCACCGCCTTCGACTCCGCGGTCCATGCGGCGGACGCGGCGGGCTGGATCCACCCGCCCGTGCCGCTCACCAGCGGCGTCGTCCACTCCGGAATCGCCGGCAAGTGCCTGGACGACAACAGCAGTTCGACCACCAACGGCAACAAGGTCCAGCTGTGGACCTGCAACGGCAGCAACGCCCAGGTGTGGAGCGCGCCCGGCGACGGGACGCTGCGCGTGCTGGGCAAGTGCCTGGACGCCGCGGCGGCAGGCACCGCCAACGGCACCAGGATCCAGGTCTGGGACTGCAACGGGACCACCGCCCAGCAGTGGCAGCCGTACAACGGCGGCTACCGCAACCCGTCCGCCGGCCGCTGCCTGGACGACCCCGCGTCCTCGACCGCCGACGGCACCCAGCTCCAGCTCTACGACTGCAACGGCACCAACGCCCAGAAGTGGACGGCCCTCCAGACCTCCTGACCGCGCTCCCGACCGGGAACCGCCCCCCGGGGCACGACCCCTGGGCACTGCCCTGCCGGACCCCTCTCCGGCAGGGCAGCGCCAGGTCCTGGGCCGGTCCGTGGACGTACCGCAGCGATCAACTCAAGGGCTTCGTCCACGCGCGGGCCGACAGTTGCAGCGAGTGGGAGCGGGCCGGCGGCCCAGGCGCGGCGGCACCCCGCCGACAGCCCCCGCCCCATGGGGCCGCGGGTGCGCGATGGGCCGGACAGCGCCCGCCGGTACGGGCTAACGTCTCCTCAACGGCCTTCGCGTACAGGGGTGTACATGCTGGATGAAGCAGTCGTCGCAACCGCGGCCTCGGCGGGTGGGGCCGTCGTCGCGGCAGCCGGCACCGATGCCTGGACGGGCCTGCGCGGCCGGCTGGCCGCCTGGCTCGGCCACGGCAACGCCCGCCGCGAGAGCGCGATGCTGGCGCATCTGGACCGGACGGCCGTCAGACTCGCCACCGCGGAGCCCGCGCGGCTGGAGGAGGTGAGGGCGACCTGCCGCACGGCCTGGCAGACCCGCATCGAGGACCTGCTGGAGGATCTGGACGGTGTGCCGCGCGCCCTTGCCGTGGCCTCCCTGCGCGAGGTGCTGGCCGAACATGCCACCGCCCAGCGGCAGGTGAGCGCGGACGGTGGCGCCCTCGCCGTCGGCGGCGACCTCCACATCCGGGCCGAGGGTGAGCGTTCGGTGGCAGCGGGCATCGTGCGGGGCGATGTGAACATCGGCCGGAGCGAGGGGAGTCCAGACCGCCCTTCGGCGCCGGACGCTTTCCAGGGCTGAGCGATCCGGCGTCCCACAGCCCAGCGGTTCGAGGGGAGTCGCAGGCGATGCCGCGGCCGGCGGCGGCAGGCTTGACGGCGAGCCAGGCGTCGGCCATGGCGGCGGCGGGCCGCACGCCCGAGACCCCGGAACCCCCGGCACCCGTGCCTTTCCCGGAGCCCGGGACACCCGTGGCCCCGGTGCCCGCCGGGCCCGTACAGGCGGCCCCCGCGGCCCACACGGCTCCGGCGGCCTGGGCGCCACCCCCGGCCCCCGTGCCGTACCCCGGGCCTGCGACGCCCGTGGCGCAGGCGGCGCGCCAGGGCGGTGACATCCGGATCGAGAGCCGGAACGGCGGCGTGTCCATCGGCCAGGCCCACACCTTCAACCACTACCAGGGTGTCGTACCCCTGACCCCCGTGCCGCTGCCGCACCGCATCGGCCGCGTTCCCGTCCTGGCGCCGCACTTCCAGCGGCGCGACCTGCCGGAGCTGCCGCCGTCCGCCCACGGCGGCCCGCCGATGATCCTGGCCGGCACCGCGGGCACGGGAAAGAGCCAGCTCGCCGCGCAGCACGCGGAGGAGGCCTGGGAACGCGGGGACCTGCAACTGCTGCTGTGGATCGCCGACGCCACCCGCGAGTCCGTCCTGGCCGGATACACGCAGGCCGCACAGGACCTGCTCGGCCGCGCCTTCTTCGATCCGGCCGAGGGCGCCCAGGCGTTCCTCAACTGGCTGCGCCCGGCGGGCGGTACGACACCGCGCCCCTGGCTGATCGTGCTGGACGGGGTCACCGACCCCGCCGAGCTGGGCGACGAGCTGTGGCCCCCGGCCAGCCCGGCGGGCCAGGTGCTGGTCACCAGCCGGCGGCGGGACTTCCCGCAGGCCGTGAACCCGGTGATCGTCCCGGTGCGGTCGTACACCCGCAAGGAGGCCGTCGCCTACCTGCAACGCGCGCTGGACCTCGGGGAGGCGGCCGGCGTCGCCGACCGCGGTCCTGCGGCGCTTGTCGACCGGGTGGGTCCGCTGCCGGAGTCACTGGCCCAGGCGGTCCGGCACATCGACGCCGAAGGCATCGACGTCCTCACCTATGTCGGCCGGCTCGACGACCGCACCACCGACGTCTCCCACCGCGACGCCCCGTGGTGGCTGTCGATCGAGGCGGCCAACGGGATCGACCCGGTGGGCGTCGCCTACCCGGTGCTGCTGCTCGCCTGCACGCTGGCCGCCCAGGGTGTACCGCAGCAGGTGCTGTCCAGCGCACCCGCGCTGGAACTGCTCCAAGAGCTCAGGGAGGGCCATCCGGCGGCCCCCCGCACCGGGTGGCTCCTCACGGCCGCCGAGGTCGGGCGCGCGGTACGCGTGCTGCACGACCTGAGCCTGCTCGACATCCACCAGCAGGCCGGCCATGCGGTGGTGCGGGTGGAGCCGCCGGTCCGTGCGACGGTCAGGCCGCGGCGGGACGAGGTCTTCAGGGCGCGGCTCGGCGTGGAATCCCTGCCGGATCCAGAAGGCAGGCTCGCCCTCGGCGCCGCGGAGGCGCTTCAGGCCGCGTGGCCCGAGGTCGAGGCGGACGCGGTACTCGCCGGGCTGCTGCTGGAGAGCGCCAGGGCACTGTCCCGGGGCGCCGGCCTGGCCATGCTCGGCCACGACGGCATCCACGAGGTGGGCTTCAGGGCAGGGCGCAGCGCGGGCGAGTGGGGCCGCTACGAGGAGGCCGAGCTCTTCCTCCGCGAGCTGGCGGAGGACGCGGCCGCCGATTTCGGCGATCCCGAGAACTACGACGTGCTGCAAGTCCGCAGCTGCGCGGCCGGCTGGCACGGCGCCGCGGGCGACGACGAGGGCGCGGCCGCGGAGCTGGCCGAACTGTACGAAGCCCAGACCCGGTTGTTCGGGCCCTCCGACCGGTCGTCGCTCAGCACCCGGCACCGTCTCGCCTGGCTGCGGCTGTCGGCCAGGGACTGGAGCGCACCGGGACCGCGGGCCGACCTCGCCGCCGTGCTCCGCGAGCGGACCCGGGTCCTGGGCCCCGACGCCCCCGACACGGTGGCCACCCTCTTCGCCGTGGTCGAGGCACTGGTCGTCCAGGAGGCCGGCACCGTCGACGGACCCGACGTGGAGGCGGCGCTCGATCGGCTCTTCGGCTCGGGGCACGACGAGTCGGTCGACTGGGTCAGCCTCACCACGGCGCTGGTCGCCGAGATGGCCCGGGTGCTGGGACCCGAGCATCCCGACACGCTCCGAGCCACCCGGTTGCTCGCCACCACCCAGATGTTCGCCCGCGACAGTGAGGCGGCGCTGGACACCGTGACGACCGCCGTCGCGGCCGCGCGCCGGGCGCTCGGCCCCGACCACCCGGTGACACTCGGCCTCAGGCAGCAGACGGCGCTCGTCCAGGACGACAGGGGCTTGTCGGACGTGGCCGTGGCGGGGCTCACCAGCCTCCTCGCCGACCAGGAGAGGCTGCTGGGGCCCGACCATCCCGACACGCTCGACACCCGTTGCCGGCTGCTGGCCATCCGGCCGGATCCGACGGACACCGCCAAGGCCGACCAGGTGATCCAGGACTACGACATCCTGCTCGCCGACACGCGGCGGGTCTTCGGCCCCGACCACCGCCGCTCCCTCGCCCTCCTCGACGCGCTGGCCCGCTGCCAGGCCGAGGCCGGGCGGAAGGTGGCCGCCGTCGTGACGCTCGCCGAGCTGGCCGCCAGGTGCGCCCGGGTCCTCGGCGCCGACCACCCCAAGACCCTCGTCGCCCGCGGCATGCTGGCCTGGCGGCAGGGCGAGGCGGGCGACCCGGTCGGCGCGGTCGTCGCCCTCGCCTCGGTCCTCACCGAGCAGACCCGGGTGGTGGGCCCGGAGCACGCGGACACCTTCTTCACCCGGCACAACCTCGCCTGGTACCGGGCGGAGGCCGGTGACCTGGCCGGCGCGCTCGCCGACTTCCGCCGCCTGCTCCCCGACCGCGAGCGGGCCGCGGGCGCCGCCGACGACGACATCGAGGTCACCCGTATCGCGCTCGCCTACTGGGAGCGGAAGGCGGGGAGGCCCAAGCCGGGCTGAGCAGGCGCCGCGGTCCGCCGCCGCGCCCGGGCCGCCCGGGGGCGGTCCGGTGCGGGCGGCGGCCGCACCGCGGCGGGCCGGTGCGGGCACGCCCCGGGGTCATGCCAGGAGTGCCGCGACCGCCGCGACGACGACCTCGCGGCGGTGCGCGGCGGTCCCGCCGGTGGCGACCGCGTCGTATTCCGGCACGTTGGCGGTCCAGAAGCCCGAGATGTGGAGCACCAGGCCGAGGAGTTCCGCGGCGGCGAAGCGGGTGGGCACCCGGCCGGCCTCCTGGGCGGCCTCGATCGCCCGCACCTTGGCCGCGTTGCTGTCGAGCACGACCTGGAGCAGCTCGCCGCTGCCGGCCCGTTCCAGGCGGTACCAGGTCGCGAGGCGCTGCACCCAGGGGCGTCGGGCGTAGGAGTCGTGCAGCCGGCCGGCGTACTCGGGCAGGTCGTACGGGTCGATGGGGACGGCGTCGAGCGTCTCCCGGCACATCGCGTCGAAGGCGGCGTCGAAGAGGCCGTCCTTGCTGCCGAAGTAGTGGTAGATCTGCGCCTTGTTGCTGCGGGCCTCGGCGGCGATGCGGTCGACCCGGCTGCCGGCGATGCCGTAGGCCGCGAATTCGAGGGTCGCCGCCTCCAGCAGGCGGCGCCGGGTGGCTTCCGCGTCCCGGCCGATGACGTCCCTGTTCATGACACTCAGCGTATCAACTAACCAGACAGTTGACATCGGTCCCGTCGAGGAGTTCCATGGAGAGCGTTACTAATCAACCGGTTAGTAAGTAGCTGCGACACCGAGGAGCCCCCATGGCCTCCACCACCCCGTCCGTCTTCCTGGTCAGCGGCGCCTCCCGCGGCCTCGGCCGGGAGATCGTCCGGGCCGCGCTCGACGCCGGCCACCATGTGGTCGCCGGCGCGCGCAGCACCGGCGCGCTGGACGACCTGGCCGCCCGGTACGGCGACCGGCTCGCCGTCGTCCCGCTCGACGTGACCGACGACGACGCCGCCCGGGCGGCGGTCCGCACCGCCGTCGAGGTCTTCGGGCGGCTCGACGTGCTGGTCAACAACGCCGGATACGCCAACGTCAGCTCGGTCGAGGACGTCGACTTCGACGACTTCCGCGCCCAGGTCGACGCCAACCTCTTCGGTGTGGTCCGGCTCACCCGGGCCGCCCTGCCGGTGATGCGCGAGCAGCGCTCGGGACACGTGGTGCAGGTGTCCTCGGTCGGCGGGCGGATGGCCACGCCCGGCCTGTCGGCCTACCAGTCCGCGAAGTGGGCCGTCGGCGGCTTCTCCTCGGTGCTGGCCCGCGAGGTCGCGCCGCTCGGCATCAAGGTGACCGTGCTGGAGCCGGGCGGCATGCGCACCGAGTGGGCCGGGGCCTCGATGCGGATCGACAAGATCCGCCCGGAGTACGAGGAGACCGTCGGCGCGATGGCGGCGATGCACAATCCCGAGTCGACCGCCGCCAGCGACCCGGTGAAGGTCGCCCGGCTGGTGCTCGAGGTCGCCGCGCTCGACGAGCCGCCGCTGCGGCTGCTCGTCGGACCCGACGCCTATGCCTACGCCACCGCCGCCGGCCGCGCGCTGCTCGCCGAGGACGAGCGGTGGCAGGAGCTCAGCCGGTCGACCACCGCGGACGACGCCACGCCCGAGCAGATCGACCCGCTGGGGCACGCGGGTTGAGGCTTCCGTGAGGCCCGGAGCGCCGCTTCCCGCGGCCGGATCACCCCGGCCCTGCGGCGGTCGGGACCAGCGTCCGATCTCCGGGACACGCGTGGCATCCTGTGACCTTCACGCCTCGCCGGCCGCATCCGGCGAGCGGTCAGGGGGGGTTGGGGGAAGGTCGCATGAAGCTGTGCTTTCTCGTGGAGGAGAACTACCGCCACGACGGGATGCCGATCGAGGTGATCCGGCGACTCGACGCCTGGGGACACCATGTGGATGTGCTGCGGCCGGGGGGATCACTGCTGCGCATGACCGAGGTCGTCAGCGCGGGCTCCCATGACGCCTGGGTGCTCAAGACGGTGTCCGGCGGCCCCGGGCTCACCCTGCTGGAGGCGGCCGCCTCCGCCGGGATGACGACCGTCAACGACGCCCGCTCGATCCGCGGCGTCCGCGACAAGGCGCTGGCCGCGGCGATCGGGCGCAGCCGCGGGCTGCCCATGCCGACGACCTACGCGGCCGCCCGGCCCGAACTCCTCGCCGAGATACCCGAGTCGGACTACCCGCTGGTCGTCAAGCCCGCCGACGGGAGCTCCGGACGGGCGGTGCACCTGCTCGCGTCGCCTGACCGGCTGGCCGCGCTGGAGCCGGTGCTGCGCGGCGAGGGCCTGCTCATCGCGCAGCCGTACGTGCGCAACCGGGGCGTCGACATCAAGGTCTACTGCGTCGGCGACGACTTCTACGCGACCGAGCGCCGCTCCCCGCTGCACCCCGACCGCCCGCACCGCGAGCGCCGGGTGGCGCTGTCCCGTGAGGTCGCCGCGATAGCCGCGCAGGTCGGGGCGGTCTACGGGCTCGACCTCTACGGTCTGGACGTGCTCCTCGGCCCCGACGGGCCGGTCGTGGTCGACGTGAACGACTTCCCCAGCTTCCGGCAGGTCCCCGACGCGGCGTCCCGCGTCGCCAGCGCCGTACTCGAACTCGCCCGCGGCGGCAGGCCGGGCGAGCCTCCGCCGCTCGCCACCGTGCCGGTGCCGGTCGCGGCCGGCGACACCCTGTGAGGATCGGCCTCATCACGCCCGACCCCGGCCACCCGCTGCTGGCCGCGGCCACCGCCCTGCTCACCGCCGCCGGCGGCCACGAGGTCGAGGTGCTCGACCCTGACACCGCCCCGGTGCCCGGCGACCCCGCGGACGTCTACCTCCTCAAGGCCCGCACGCCCCGCGCGCTCGCCCTGGCCAGGGCCCTCGAAGCGGGCGGCGCCCGGGTGGTCAACTCGGCTGCCGCGACCGGGCGGTGCCAGGACCGTACGGCCATGGCGGCGGACGCGCTGCGCGCCGGGCTGCCCTTCGCACCGACCCGCACCTACGCCTCCGGCGCGCACATCGCCCTCGGGGAGGCGGAGCCGGCCGGGCCCTTGGTCGTCAAGAGCCGGCACAGCCGCAAGGGGGACGTGGTGGTGCGGCTCGAAGGGGAGGCGCAGTTGCGGGACTTCGCGGCCGGCGCCCCTGATGAGCCGTTCGTCGTCCAGGACTTCGTGCCCAATCCCGGCTGGGACCACAAGCTCTGGGCGATCGGCCCGCACGTCTTCGCGGCCCTGCGCCGCTCGGAACTGTCTCCCTCCGCCCCCGGCGGCGGCCCCGTCCCCCTCGCGGAACTGCCCGCGGGCTGGACCGGCCTCGTCCGCCGGGTCGGCGAGGTCTTCGCCCTCGACGTCTACGGCGTCGACGTCATCGACACCGGCGCCGGCCGCCCCCTCATCGTCGACGTCAACGCCTTCCCCGGCATCAGGAACCAGCCGGGCGCCCCGGAGGCCCTGGCCGCCCTGGCCCTCGACCCCCCGCCCTGAGCCCGGCCCGCGGTGGGCGGCGACAGGCCCGGGGGCGGGGGTCAGTGGAGGGTGCGCAGGTTGCTGCGGAGGCGGCGGGCGGCGCGCAGGCGGCGTTCGTACGTGGCGCCGAGGTAGAGCAGCAGGATGCCGGCGGCGGCGACCGGGGCCCAGCGGGGGAGCTGGCCGATCGACTGGGCCACGGCCGGGGCGAGTTCGTGGAATGCGTCGGCGGCCAGGACCGTGCCGCCGAGGGCCAGCGGGGCGCGCAGCCGGAGCCGGGCGCCCAGCAGGGTGAGCGCGAGGGCGGTGAGGCCCAGCAGCAGGGGCCGCAGCCAGTGCGGGTCGCCCCACGCGGCCACCAGGCTCGGCAGCAGCGAGGAGGCGAGGCCCGAGCCGTAGGCGGTCCAGGAGCCGAGCCCCGGGTCGCGGCGCCGGCGCAGGTGGCCGAGGACCAGCAGGACCAGGGACATGCTGACGGTGTAGGGCTCGGGCGCCGCCACCCCCGCGAGGGCCAGCCGGACCCACGAGGACCATGCCAGCAGCGCGGCGGCGCCGATCGCACCGGCGGTTCGCCGGTCGGCCCGCAGCGCGAGCCCCGCACCCGCGGCGCCGGCGGCGGCCAGCGCGACGCTCAGCGCGTCGGGGTGCCCGGCGGTCGCGAGCACCGCGACGGCGCCGACGGCGTACCCGCAGAATTCGACGGTGAGCGCGACGCGCCCGCTGAGCGCCGCGGCCACCGGCACCGTCGCCGCCGCGACGCCCAGTGCCGCGAACGCGGCCAGGTGCGGCGGGAGTCCGGCCGCGGCGGCCGCGCGGGCCGCCTCGTAGCCGGCCGCGAAGACCGCGAACGCCGTCGCGGGGACGGCGAACCGCCCGTCGGCCGCGAGGCGGGCGGCGAGTACGGCCGCCGCGCCCCAGACGGTGAGCGCGGCGGCGTCGTGCGGCAGCGACCAGACCAGGGCGACCGCCGCGGGCGCAAGCAGCGCGCACAGCCGGGGCGCCAGGGCGCCTTCGGGCCGCCGCAGCAGGTGGGCCGCCGCAGCCACCGCGGGCAGCCCCGCGGTGGCGAGTGCGACCGGGTAGGGCAGCCCGGCGGCGTCCGGCGCCGTCACGACCGCGGCCGCCGCGGTGAGCACGGCCCCGCACCCCATTGCCGTCCCGGCCCGTCCGAACCGTACGGCGGCGCCCGCGAGCAGCGCCGCGAGGATCGCGGCCACCACCGGCACCACTCCGTCGGCGGCCTCCCGCCCGAGCGCCCGCAGGAGGAGCGGCAGTAGGCGCAGTGCCACCGGCGCCAGTACGAGGGCGCCCGCGACCGCCAGACCGGCCCACAGCGGCTCGTGCGGCCGTCGCACCGGTCCGACCGGTGGCACGGTCGGCGACCGCAGCAGCGCCACCCCCGCCAGCAGCGCCGCGGGCACCGCGGCGGCCAGCGGCGCCCAGGCGCCGGGCAGCGCGAGCCGGGGGGCGACGGCGGCGGCCCCGACCAAGGCGAGGCCGCCGAGCACGGCACCGCCCACCCGGGTCGCGGCGGGCAGCCGCGGCGACCTGGCCGCGGCCAGCGCCAGGGCCGCGGCCAGGACCAGCGGCAGGCAGCCGCGCAGCGCGGGGCCGTAACTGTCCGAGCGGTACGCGGCTGCCGCCGCAAGGGCGCCCGCCACCACGGTCCATCCGCCCGCCGCGCGGAGGGCCGCCGGCATGCGCGTCGCCACCACGAGGTTCAGCACGGCGCTGACGAGCAGCGCGTAGGCCAGGCCTGTGGTGTGCGCGTGCAGTGCCACCGCGGCCAGCGGTGCGGTGCCTTGGAGCAGCAGCAGCGCCGCGTACGGCATCAAGGCCGACCGGGTGAGGCGCCCGTAGGCCGCCGCGCCCAGTGCCACGAGGCCGGTGACGGCCGACCAGTAGGCGGTGCCGTGCACGTCCCGCAGTCCCGCGAGGCCGGTGGCCCTGGCCGCGTGGGAGTCGAGCAGCACCAGCGCGACGCCGATCGCGGACATGGTCTCCGCGGTCGCGTCGAGACTGCGGCGGCGCAGCGCGAGCGGCGCCGCCAGCGCCAGCACGGTCAGGGCGGTGAGCACGGCGGCACGGCCGCCGATGCCGAAGCGGCTCCAGTTCACCAGCGTGAACACCAGCCCCGCGACGACGATCAGCAGCCCGCCGAGGGTCAGCAGCACGGTCTGCGCCGACTGCGGCGCCGCTTCCCCCGTCGAAGCCTTCGCGGCGGGCGCTCCCGCACGCGGCGCACCGCGGGCCGGCCCGGCCGCCACTGCGGCCCGCCGGGCACGCAACGCCCGCACCAGTGCGGCCCGTCGCCGGTGCAGTGCCGCCCGCCGTGCCTCGACGGCACCCAACTCGACGTCGATGCCGCGCAGTTCCACCATCTCCTGCGCGTCGAGCGGCAGCCGGCACCGCGGGCACGCCGCCGGTCCGCCGTCGGCGGGGGCGGGGCCGGTGTACGAGCCGCAGTCGGGGCAGCGGTATGCGTCCATGAGGCGAGTGTGCGAAGGGCTGCCGCAGGCCCGCATGAGTACGGGTACTCACCGCGCATCCCGGTACATACCGGCTTTCCGGACCAGGGCTTCCCGCCCGGCCCGCGGCCCCGGCCCGGGGCGCTGGACCCTCGTTGCGACGAGTGCGGACAAAACGTCACAAAGTTAAGGCCCGTATAAGTGGCCTCGGGGCTGCATGCGGATCTACGCTGAGTAAGGATGCGGGCGAACCGGGCGGGAGGCCCGGAGGACATCCGCTGGCAGAAGAACCGCACTGCACACCGCAATACTGCGAAGGAGGTGGCTGGAATGGCCACCGATTCGACTCACGCGAGGTCGCAGATCGACACCCATCCGGATCTGATGGCACTCCGCGGCCGGTACGCGGAGGCGTCGGCGAAGCCGATCTCAGGGCTGATCGAGGGCCTTTGCCTGCTGACCGGCCTGTACCTGGCGATCTCGCCCTGGGTGGTGGGATTCACGAACTTCACCGGGCTGCGCGTCAGCAACCTGATCACCGGTATCGCACTGGCCGTGCTCGCCATGGGCTTCGGCTCGGTGCTGGAGCGCACCGTCGGCCTCGGCTGGGTGGCGATCGCGATCGGGGTCTGGACGATCATCGCTCCCTGGGCGATCGCGGGGCCCAACGCCGCGGTGACCCACACGATCGTGAACAACGCGATTGTGGGTGGCGTCGCTTGTGCGCTTGGGCTGGCCACGATGGGCCTCGGGCTCATGGGAGGCAAGGCGCGCTCGCGCTGACACAGGACGCGAGCCGTAGGACCCAGGCGGATGCACCACGGTGCGGACGGCAACCCCCGTTGCCGTCCGCACCGCATGTCCGCCGCCGGACGAGGGCGGGTCAGACCCGCATCTCGTCCGGCACCGCCGCGAGAGCGGACTGGATCGCGGCGACGAGCCGCTGCGCGGACTCGGCGGTGAGTTCCAGGGCCACGCGGGCCGCGGGCCCCCTGCTCGGGTCGGCGAAGTCGATGTTCAGCGTGTGTTCCGCCATCGCGTGCACGGGGTGGTCGAAGTAGACGGTCACGTCGGAGACGTGGAACCACGTCCCGCCGGGGCCTTTCGCACTGCCGTCGACGGTGTCCTTGACCGTCGTGTAGGTGCACATGCCTCAGCCCTCCGCGAGGTGCTTGGCGAAGAAGTCCGTGATCCGCTCCCAGCCGTCGTTGGCCGCGGCGACGCGGTAACCGGGCCGGTTGACGGCGAAGAAGCCGTGGCCGGCGTCCTCGTAGCTGTGGAATTCGAAGTCGTTGCCCTGCTCGGTGAGGATGCGGCCCAGCTCGGCGACCTGCTCGGGGCTGGGGTGCTGGTCCTCGGTGCCGAAGAGGCCGAGCAGCGGGGCGGACAGGTTCGGCAGGTCGGGGAGCAGGTTGGTGACCCGCAGGTCGAGCCCGGCGGGCACCTCGCCGACGACGAAGGCGCCGTAGCAGTCGACCGCGGCGTCCAGGTCGAGGCGGCAGGCGGCGAGCACGGCCTGGCGGCCGCCGGAGCAGTGGCCGATGACGCCGACCTTGCCGTTCGCGGCGGGCAGCGCGCGCAGGTAGGCGGCGGCGCCGGCGACGTCGCCGACCAGCCGGTCGTCCGGCACGCCGCCGTTCGCGCGGGCCACCGCGCTGGCGTCCGCGGGGTCGGCGCCGGGCGCCTCGCGGCTGTAGAGGTTCGGGCAGATCGCGTCGTAGCCGAGCTCCGCGAAGTGCCGCACCATCTCCTTGGTCTCCCGGTCGTAGCCGGGCATGTGGTGGATGACCACGACGCCGCCGCGGCTGCCGTCGCCCGCGGGACGGGCGAGGTACGCCTCGATCTGGTCGCCGTCGTGCCCGGCGATGGCCGTCGTCGTCGCGAAGAGGGAGCCGGGGGAGGTGTCCGGGTATTGAGTCATGGCGCCAGCTATACCATAAGGCTGAACTGATCAGTTTATACTGATGGTTATGGCGGCCAGCAGCACGGACTCGTACCCCACGCCGGCGGACGGACCACCCGAGGAGCAGGGCCCCGCCCGTATCGCGGCCGACCTGCGCGCGGCCCTGGGGCCGCTGGTCCGCCGGCTGCGCCGGTTCCGGCCGGACGACGAGCTGACCCTCTCGCAGACCTCGGTGCTGGTCAGGCTGGACCGGGAGGGCCCCGCGACATCCTCCGAGCTGGCCGCGGGCGAGGGGATACGCCCGCAGAGCATGTGCACGATCGTCAATGTGCTGCACGAGCGCGGCCTGGTCGCCCGCGAGCAGGACCCGGCCGACGGCAGGCGCATCGTGGTGTCGCTGTCGGCGGCCGGGCAGGAGGGGCTGCGCGGCGCCCGGCGGGAGAAGGCCAGGCGGCTGACCCGGGCCATCGCCGAGGAGCTGACGCCCGGGGAGCAGGCCACCCTGGCGGCCGCCCTCCCGCTGCTGGAGAGGATCACCCGACGTGTCTGAGCCCGTGGACGTACGCCTCTCCGCGGACGGCGGCGCCTCGGCGCCCGATCGTCCCGACCGCTACAAGTGGGTGGCGCTCTCGAACACCAGCCTGGGCATGTTCATGGCCACGGTGGACTCGTCCATCGTGATCATCTCCATGCCGGCGATCTTCCGCGGCATCCACCTGGACCCCTTCGCCCCCGGCAACATCAGCTACCTGCTGTGGATGATCATGGGGTATCTGCTGGTCACCGCGGTGCTGGTGGTCACCCTCGGGAGGCTCGGCGACATCGTGGGCCGGGTGCGGATGTACAACCTCGGCTTCGTCGTCTTCACCCTCGCCTCGGTCGCGCTGTCCTTCGACCCCTTCCTCGGCGGCTCCGGCGCGCTGTGGCTGATCGGCTGGCGGGTGGTGCAGGCGCTCGGCGGCTCCATGCTGATGGCGAACTCCGCCGCGATCATCACCGACGCCTTCCCCGCGCACCAGCGCGGCATGGCGCTCGGCATCAACCAGATCTCCGCGCTGAGCGGGCAGTTCATCGGCCTGGTGCTGGGCGGCCTGCTGTCCGCGTGGGACTGGCGGGCGGTCTTCTGGGTCAACCTGCCGGTCGGCATCCTCGGCACGATCTGGGCCTACCGCTCGCTGCGCGAGACCTCGGCCCGGCAGAAGTCCCGCATCGACTGGTGGGGCAACCTCACCTTCGCCCTCGGGCTCGGGGCGCTGCTGGTGTCCATCACCTACGGCATCCAGCCCTACGCGGACCACACCATGGGCTGGACCAGCCCCAAGGTGCTGGCAGGGCTGATCGGCGGCTCGGTGCTGCTGGCCGTCTTCTGCGTGATCGAGTCCCGGGTGGAGCAGCCGATGTTCCACCTGGCGCTCTTCCGCAACCGGGCCTTCGCGGCCGGGAACGCCGCCTCGCTGCTGGCCTCCGTCGCGCGCGGCGGGCTGCAGTTCATGCTGATCATCTGGCTGCAGGGCATCTGGCTGCCGCTGCACGGCTACGACTATGCCGACGCGCCGCTGTGGGCGGGCATCTTCCTGCTGCCGCTGACGGCCGGGTTCCTCGTCGCGGGCCCGCTGTGCGGCTGGCTGTCCGACCGCCACGGAGTGCGCTTCTTCACCACAGGCGGCCTGCTGCTGTTCTCTGCCAGCTTCGTCGGCCTGCTCCTGCTGCCGATCACCTTCCCCTACTGGGCCTTCGCGCTGCTGATCATGGCCAACGGGATGGGCTCGGGGATGTTCTCGGCGCCGAACACCTCGGCGATCATGAGCAGTGTCCCGGTCACCCACAGGGGAGCCGCCTCGGGCATGCGCTCCACCTTCCAGAACAGCGGGATGTCGCTGTCGATCGGCGTCTTCTTCTCGCTGCTGATCATCGGCCTGGCCGACCGGCTGCCCGCCGCGCTGTCCGCGGGCCTCCAGGCGCAGGGGGTGCCGGCCGCGACCGCCCGGCACGCGGCGTCCCTGCCCCCGGTCTCGACGGTCTTCTCCGCCTTCCTCGGCATCAACCCGGTGCAGACGCTGCTCGGGCCGAGCGGGGTGCTCGACACGCTGCCCGCGCACAACCGGGCGGTGCTGACCGGGAAGGAGTTCTTCCCTGACCTGATCTCCGCGCCCTTCCACCACGGCCTGCTGATCGTTTTCGCGACGGCGACGGCCATGGGCCTGCTCGCCGCCACCGCCTCGCTGCTGCGCGGCACCCCGGGCCTGACGCCCGAGCAGAGGGGCTGACCCCCGCCCCGCCGACCCGCCCGCCGGATTCCCCCGAGGGCGGCCGACGTCGTCTGTAACGCGAGCGCACCCCCGGCGCGTCTTGAAGAGGGAGGCCGACGGGAAGGGAGCCGCGAGCGTGCGAAAAGCACAGATCCAGGCCTATCTGGAGTTCGCCCGAATACGCACGGGTCCGCTGTACCGCTCGGCCTGCCTGCTCACCAGCGGCGACACGCACCTGGCCGAGGACCTGGTCCAGGAGACCCTGGGGCGGATGTACCTGGTGTGGAACCGCACGGCCAAGCTCGGGAATCCCGCCGCGTACGCCCAGACCGTCCTGGTACGGGCCTTCCTGACGCACCAGCGGCGCCGCAGCAGCACCGAGCGCCCCATCGCGGAACCTCCCGACCGCCCCGCGGGCGCCGGCGGCGACGCCACGTTACGCATCACCCTGCTCGAAGCACTCGACCGGCTGGCCCCCAAGGACAGGGCGGTCCTCGTCCTGCGGTACTGGGAGGACCGCAGCATCGAGGAGACGGCGGCGGCCATGGACGCGACACCCGGCGCGATCCGCACCCGCTGCGTACGCGCCCTGGGGCGGCTGCGGGACGAACTCGGCGGCGAGCTGGCCGACCTCATCGCCCACTGACCCCCCCCGCGGAACCTCCCGCACACCTCGAACACCCACCTGCGACACCACCGTGAGGACACCCATGCCCGTGGAATTCGAAGACGAGTTCGGCGACGCGCTGCGCCGCACCGCAGACACCTTCCGCCCCGACGACCCGCACGAGCTGGTCGACGCGGGCCACCTCGCAGGCCGCCGGATGCGCCGCCGGCGTACGGTCACCGTCGTGGCGGGCGCCGCCGCCCTCGCCGCGGTCGCGGTCGGCGGGGTGCTGGCGGGCGGGCTCGCCCAGAACGGCAGCCACAGCAGCGGTGTGGCCGCGGCCCCCGAGCAGCCCAAGCCCGCGCCGGGGCAGGCCAGGCCCGCCGCCAAGCCGGCGAAATCGCCCACGGTGACCGGCAAGCAGGTCGCCGCGATCTTCGCCAGGCTGCTGCCGCCGGGAAAGGTCAAGAACCTCGAAGGCCGCGGCCCGGGAGACTTCGACCCCTCCTTCGCGTCCGCGACCGCCGTCTTCGACGAGGGGAAGGGCCCCGCCGAGGTCACCGTCGCCCTGCAGAGCCAGGGCCAGGCCATCGAGGACTGCCCGCCGCCCGCCCGGAACCCGGGCACCTGGTGCTCCGTCACCCATGTGCACGGCGGCACCCTGCAGATCGTCAAGGGCTACGAGTACCCGGACCACCGCGCCGAGACCAAGGACTGGACGGCGACGTTCATCACAGCGGACGGCGCCATGGTCGAGCTGAGCCAGTGGAATTCCAGCGCCGAGAAGGACGCCCCCATCACGCGGAAGAACCCGCCGCTGGACGTCGCCCAGATGACCGCGATGGTCACCAGCAAGGACTGGAAGCCCGTGCTGGCCTCGCTCACCAAGCCCGAGCCGTTCACCAAGCCCGGTGCGGAGGCCGGTTCAGGGGACGGCAAGAAGGCCGGTTCCGACACGGCGAAGGCGCCCGCGACCAGCGGCTGACACATCGCGCCGGACGGCGCCAGAGCTGGGGGGTCTTCCCGTTCACGCGCTTTTTGCGCATGCTTTGAGTACCCGGGTGCCGCCAGCGGCGGCTTTCGGGTGACAATGCGAAGTCGAGGCGCAAGACGTACGAAGCAGTCGCCCCCTGAGTGAAGCGAGGATCCCATGTTGCGAAACGGGCTGGAGCCGTGGCACCTGATCGTGGTGGCGATCGTCGTCATCGTGCTGTTCGGTTCCAAGAAGCTCCCCGAGGCCGCCCGCGGTCTCGGCAAGTCGATGCGCATCCTGAAGTCCGAGGCCAAGGCGATGAAGAGCGACGACCCGGGTGCCACGGCCAGTGCCGCCCCGGCGTCCACGCCGACCCCGGCGCCTGAGGCCATCACCCCCAGTGACGTGGTGACCGCCAACGAGGCCGCCCCGACCGCACAGGCCGCTCCCACCGCGAAGTAGCGCGCGCCCCTCTCGTGACCACGGGCCCCGGACGGACACGTCCGGGGCCCGTGGTGTCGCGGGGGAGGCCGCTTCTTCCGGGATCCGGCAGCGTTGGTAGGTTCTCGGCGTCCGGGATACGGAAGCCGGACAGGCAGGGGTGGGGGCAGTGGTGACGGCGGGGGCCGGGACGAGCACGGGCACGACGGCGGCCGGGACCGCGGTGCCGAAGGAATTCCTCGCCGGGTTCGGCGAGACGCTGGCAGACGTCTCCCGCAGCTGCCGGGCCCTGACCCGAGCGGAGCGCGAGAGCCGCAGGACGCTCGGTGAGCAGGCCGCCGACGCCGGTGTCGGCCTGCGCGAGCTGACCGCCTCCCATCTGGCCGCGGCCCGCAGGGCCTGGCCCGCGCTGCCCGGGGTGGCCGGCGCCCACGACAGCGCGGAGCTGCGCAAGGTCGGCGGCGCCGTGCTGGCCGCCCTCGAAGCGGGGATCGGCGCGCTCGCCGAGGGCCACGCCCGTGCCCAGCGGCACGCGATCCGCCGGGCCGACGCGGCCCGCCGCGCCTTCGTCGACGACCTGCTCTACGGCCGCAGCGACCCGGGCCGGATCGCCGAGCAGGCCGAGGGGTTCGGGCTGCGGCTCGCCGACCGCCACATCGTCGCGGTCGCGGCGCCACCGCCGGGGGAGGTCTACGGCGAGGAGCATCCGCTGCTGCGCCGGGTCGAGCGCGAGCTGGCCGGCCGGTTCGGCGACCACGACGCGCTGATCGCCCCGAAGGACGGGCGGCTGGTGTGCGTCGTCCCGATCGGGCAGCGGCCGGTGCTCGACGCCCTGGTGAAGCTGGCTTCCGCGGCCGACGGCGCCCGGGTCGCGGTCAGCCGCCCGCACAGCGGCGCGGTGGGCGTGGTGCGCTCCTACGAGGAGGCGCTCAGCGCGCTCGACCTCGCGGAGCGGCTCGCCCTCCAAGGGCAGGTGCTCAGCGCGGCGGACCTGCTGGTCTTCCCTGTGCTGATGCGCGACAGGGCGGCGATGTCCGACCTGGTCCAGTCGGTGCTGGGGCCGCTGGCGACGGCGCGCGGCGGCCCTGGGCCGCTGCTGGAGACGATCTCGGCGTACGCCGCCGCCGGCTATGTCAACGCGGAGGCCGCGCGCCGGCTCGACCTGAGCGTGCGGGCCCTGTCCTACCGGCTGGAACGCATCGCGACGCTCACCGGCTTCGACCCGGACGATCCGCTCCAGCGCTACACCCTGGAGACCGCCGCCCTCGGCGCCCGCCTGCTGAACTGGCCCGCCGCACCCTGACCGGGGCGGTGGGCGGGCCCGGTCAGCAGGCCTCGGCTCCCGTGGCGCCGGCCTCGGCGCTGTCGTCCTCCGCCCGTGCGGCCTCGCACTGCGTGCGCAGGCCCGCGCTGATCGCCAGCCCGATCTCCCGCAGGGTGGCCAGCTGCTCGGGTGTGAGGACGTCGAAGACGTGCTCGCGCACGGTCGTGACGTGCCCGGGGGCGGCCGCGGCCAGGGCCGCGTATCCCTCGTCGGTGAGCGCGCAGACCCAGCCCCGCCGGTCGCAGTCCGCGGGGCGGCGCTCGACCCAGCCGTTGCGCTCGAGCGCGGTGACCGCGTGCGAGAGGCGGCTGCGGGAAGAGAGCGAGGCGTCGGCGAGTTCACTCATCCGGAGGCGCCGGTGCGGTGCCTCCGAGAGGCGGACCAGGATCTCGTAGTACGCCATGGGCATGCCGGAGTCCTGCCGCATCTGCCGGTCTATGTGCGCGGCGAACGCGACACTGGCGGAAAGGTAGGCACGCCAGATCTCCTGCTCGTCCTCGCTCAGCCAGCGCACATCGTCCATTTGTTCAGTGTACTGCTGGTTGAACTCTCAACACCAGCGGGATATGGTGACTGAGCTTTCAATCACCACCAACCATTGATGGTTCCGTCCAAGGAGTATCCGCCATGAGCTCGCAGACCGCAGTGATCGACGGCTATGTCGCCGGTACGTGGACGATCGACACCGTGCACTCCGACGTGTCCTTCTACGTTCGTCACCTCGGCGTCTCCAAGGTCCGCGGCCACTTCGCGACCTTCGAGGGCACCATCGTCACCGGTGAGGACCCGCTCGACTCCTCCGTGAACGCGGTGATAAAGACCGCGTCGGTGAGCACCAACAACGAGACCCGCGACGGCCACGTCCGCAGCGCGGACTTCCTCGACGTCGAGAACTTCCCCGAGATGACCTTCGTCTCGACCGCGATCCGCCCGCAGACCTCCGAGCTCTTCGCGGTCGAGGGCGAGCTCACACTGCACGGCGTGACCAAGACCGTCGTCCTCACCCTGGAGCTGAACGGCTTCGGCAAGGGCTTCGACGGCAACGCCGTGGCCGGCTTCTCGGCCGCCACCGAGATCAGCAGGGGTGACTTCGGTGTCACCGGCGGCGCCGCCGGTGCCGCGGTCAGCGACAAGATCAAGATCGCGCTGGAGATCGAGGCGGGCCTCGCCCAGGCCTGACCCGAGCCCCGTCCCCGGCACCCGCCGGGGAGGTGCCCGGCGACATCCACGCCCCGCAGCCATCGGCCGCCCTCCGCGTCAGCACGCGGACGGCGGCCGACGGCGTTTCGGTTCCGGCACGAACCGGACGCGATCGGCCCGTGAACTCTGCCGGGAAACGGCAATGCCCGGCCTGCCCCCGTACTGCCACGATCACTGCGGCGGTCGAAGAGCCGGCAGGGGGAGGCGAACGGGGAATGGGGCAGTTCACCGATGTCGTCCTGGGCTTTCCGACCGTGGTGTTCACCGGGGGACTGGTGTCCGTGGTGGCCTTCTGGACCATCGTGCTCGTCGGCGGCGCCGACGCCCACGGTCCGTGGCACCACGGCGCCACCGGGGGACACGGGGGGAACGGGGGAGTGGGGGGAGGCAGCGGTCATGGCGTTCTCGGGGGGCGCCATGACCCGCTGTCCGCCGACCGCCACGGCGCGGGCGCCGGGGCACTGGCCGCCGCAGGACTCGGCGGCGTGCCCGTCACCGTGGTCCTCTCGCTGCTCATCGCCCTGTCCTGGTTCCTGACCCTCGCCGGTTCCGCCGCCCTCCGCGGCGCGGGCGCGCCTGCCGGGCCGCTGCGCCTGCTGCTGCAGCTCGCCGTGGCAGGCGCCGCGCTGGTCGGCGCCTGGTCCGGGACCTGGCTGCTGGTCCGCCCGCTGCGCCGCCTCTTCCCCGACGTCAGGCCGCCCTCCCGGGAGGACTTCGTCGGCCGGCTGTGCGTGATCCGCACCGGCCGCGTCACCGCCGGATTCGGACAGGCCGAGGTCGCCGCGCCGGACGGTTCGAGCGCGGTGGTGCAGGTGCGGCAGACCGGCGAGGACACCTTCACCTCCGGCAGCTCCGCGCTGCTCTATGCCTACGACCCGGACGGCGAGTTCTTCTGGGTCGCACCTTTCGACACCTTCACCACCTGAGGATCCGCCATGGATGCCACTGCCATCGGGATCGGTGTGCTCGTCGCCGTTCTCGCGCTCATCGCACTCGGAGTGCTCTTCACCGTCAGCCGGCTCTTCCGGAAGGTCGAGCAGGGCCAGGCGCTGATCATCTCCCGCACCCGGCAGGTGGACGTCACCTTCACCGGGTCCGTCGTCCTGCCGGTGCTGCACAACGCCGAGCTGATGGACATCTCGGTCAAGACCATCGAGATCCAGCGGACCGGGCGCGAGGGTCTGATCTGTCAGGACAACATCCGAGCGGACATCCACCTCACCTTCTTCGTCCGTGTCAACAAGACCAAGGAGGACGTGGTGAAGGTCGCGCAGGCGATCGGCACCGAGCGGGCCAGCCACCAGGCCACGCTTCAGGCGCTGTTCAGCGCCAAGTTCTCCGAAGCGCTCAAGACCGTGGGCAAGCAGCTGGACTTCGTCGACCTCTACACCCACCGCGAGCACTTCCGCGACCAGATCATCCAGGTCATCGGTACCGACCTCAACGGCTACCACCTGGAGGACTGCGCGATCGACTTCCTGGAACAGACCCCGCTCACCCAGCTGGACCCGGCCAACATCCTCGACGCGCAGGGCATCAGGAAGATCACCGAGCTGACCGCGATCGAGCATGTGCGGACCAACGAGTTCCAGCGCACCGAGCAGAAGGAGATCACCCGGCAGAACGTCGACGCCCGGGAGACCATCCTGGAACTCGAACGCCGGCAGGCCGAGGCCGAGATCAAGCAGCGCCGCGAGGTCGAGACGCTGCGGGCCAAGGAGGAGGCGGTGACCGCCCGGGTCCAGGAGGAGGAGCGGCTCGGCGCCCAGGGCGCGTTCCTGCGCACCGAGGAGCACCTCGGGGTGCAGCGCGAGAACCAGGCGCGGGAGATCGCGGTGGCCCAGAAGAACCGCGAGCGGGTCATCGCGGTGGAGAACGAGCGCATCGAGAAGGACCGGGTGCTCGAAGTCATCGCCAGGGAGCGGGAGACGGAGCTGGCCAGGATCTCCAAGGAGAAGGAGGTCGAGGGCGAGCGCCGGGAGGTCGCCGACGTCGTACGCGAGCGCATCGCGGTGGACCGCACGGTCGCCGAGCAGGAGGAGTCCATCAAGGCCCTGCGAATGGTGCAGGAGGCCGAGCGGGAGCGGCAGGCACTCATCATCACCGCGGAGGCGCAGGCGCAGGAACAGCTGGTCAAGGACATCAAGGCGGCCGAGGCGGCCGAGCAGGCGGCGCAGCACAAGGCCCGCGAGGCGCTGACCATGGCCGAGGCGCGCAAGGCCGCCTCCGAGCTGGACGCGGCGGCCAAGATCCGGCTGGCCGAGGGCGTGCGGGCCGAGGCGGCCGCGGCCGGGCTGGCCGAGGTCGAGGTGCACGAGCGCAGCGCCGAGGCGATCAGCAAGGTCGGCCTGGCGGAGGCCGAAGCGACCACCGCCAGGCTCAGGGCCGAGGCGGAGGGCGTCAGGGCCAAGGCGCTCGCGCAGGCCGAGGGCACCACCGCGCAGGCCGCCGCCGAGTCCGCGCTGATCGGCGGCCGGCTCAAGGCGGAGGCGGCGGGCCTGACCGAGAAGGCGGCGGCGATGGCGGCACTGGACGACGCCTCGCGCGGCCACGAGGAGTACCGGCTGCGGCTGGCGGCCGAGAAGGACGTACGCCTCGCGGGACTGGAGACGCAGCGGCAGATCGCCGAGGCGCAGGCGACCGTGCTCGCCACCGGTCTCGAGAAGGCCGACATCCAGATCGTCGGCGGCGACACCGTCTTCTTCGACCGGCTGCTCGGCGCGGTCGCGGCGGGCCGCAGCGTGGACTCCTTCGTCGGCAGCTCGCAGACCGTCCAGGCGCTGGGCGCCGACTGGCTGGACGGGTCGGGGCGCTTCACCGAGGACGCCACCAAGGTGCTCAGCGCCCTGGCCGCGGGCAACGGCGGCGCCGGCGGCAACGGCAACGCGGCGACCGTACTGGCCGCGCTGCTCGGGCAGATCCAGGACCGGAAAGCCCCGCTGGCCGCCGCACCGGCCAACGGCCACGCCAAGAAGTGAGCGGGCGGCACACGATGAACGACCCGGAGGGGCAGGGCGGGGACCGGCTCGACGCCGATGCCTACGACGTGCTGCGGGACCGGCTCGCCGGCGCGGCCCGGGAGCTGGCCGAGCGCGCCGAGGAGCTGAACACCGCCAGGCAGGAGGTCTTCGGCGGCGGCGAGCTGCGGCTCGCGGGCACCGAGCGGCTGGGCACCGAGCGGCCCTCGCTGCCCGCGGACGTCGCACCCGCCGCCGGGCGGCTGCTCTTCGCGGCGAACCCGGCCCGCGTCGCCGACGTCGGCGACGTCTTCCGGCTGCGAGACGGCGACGAGCCGGTGCCGGGCCTGCTGGACGACCCGCAATTCGTGCGGGACTTCCGGGAGCTCCACCGCTACTACCGGCAGACCCGGCTGCTGCGGCTGCGGGCGCTTGAAGGGCGGCTGCTCGCGGTCTTCCGCACCGGGCCCTCGGCCGCCGACGTCAAGGCGCTCGGCTGGCGCGTCGAGGCCGACGGCGGCCACGTCTACCAGGGCACCGCCCGGGACACCGCGGAGGCGGACGGCGGCGCCTACGCCGTGCAGTGGGCGCCCGCGGGACGCGAGGCCCACGTCCCCGGGCGCCGCCCGCATCTGGCGCTCGGCGGCGTCACCGTCGACCCCACCGGCGGCACCCTGACGATCACCGTCGGCGGCACCGTCCACGAGGAGCCGGTCGACGACGCCCTCCAGTCGCTCGCCGACGCCGAGGTCGAACACGCCTCGGTGGAACCGCTGCTGCTGCTCCGCGTCCGCCCCTACCACGAGGACGCCGACCGCTACTTCGCCGTCAACACCCGCACCGAGCAGGTCGAACGGCTCGACGCCATCGGCCAGGCGTGCCTGCGGCTGCCCGACGAGCAGGGCGTGATCTTTCCCGGCGGCTACGCGCTGGCCACCGGCGGCACCCGCACCTTCGACCTCGGGACCGGCGGTGTGCGGCTGGACTTCGAACGCCTCGTCCGGTCCGCCAACGGCGAGGACGTGCTCTACGTCTTCCACGCCGAGGGCCGCAGGCTGCTGCTGCCGTACAACCTGATCCGCAAGGAGGTCGCGGCCCCGCTGACCGTCCAGGGCTGCGCGCTCTACGACGACGGCACGCTGCTCACGCTGCGCCCGGCCGACGGCGGGGAACCGGCCAGGGTGCACACCCTCCAGCGCTGGCGGACCCCCTTCGTCTCCGACACCTGGGCCGCGAGCCGGGCCGCGGGGGACGGGCCGCTGGCCAGGATCGGCAACGCCGACCTGGTGCGGGCCGTCTCCGACGCGCTGTCGGTGGCACGCGCCGCCCTGGAGACCGCACCCGGCGCCGCCGTCTACGAGGCGCTGGCCGCCTCCTGCGACCGGGTGCTCGACCGCCACCACTGGCTCACCGAGACCGGCGGCCTGGCCGCGCCGCTCACCCGGGTCCGCGACACCGCCCGCGACGTGCTCACCGAATACGCCCGGGTGCGCGAGGCCACCGCCCGCGCCACGCGGGCCGTGGACGAGACCGCGGCCCGCGTCGCCGCCCTCGTCCGCCGGGTCCGCGGCGAGGCGGCGGCGGGCGCGGCGGAGTGGGTCACCCGGCTCACAGAACTGCGCGGGGCGCAGGGCCGGCTGGCCACCCTGCGCGAGATGCGCTACGCCGACCTCGACCGGCTCGACACCCTCGGTGACGCCCTGGCCGGCGACCTGGCGGACGCCGCCGCCAGGGCCGCCGGCTGCTTCGCCGACGAGCACGCCTTCGACGGCTTCCGCGAGCGGGCCGCGGAGCTCGCCGCGGCCGCCGCCGCGCTGGAGACCGCCGCGGGCGGCGACGCGGTCACCGCGGACCTCGACGACCTGGCCGCGGGCCTCGGCACCGTCACCGAGACCGCCGCCACCCTGGAGATCGCCGACGCGACTGTACGCACCCGCATCCTGGCCTCGGCCGCGGACGTGCTCGGCGCGGTCAACCGGGCCCGTGCCCTGCTCGACGCGCGCCGTCGCGAACTGCTCGGCGCCGAGTCCGCCGCCGAATTCGCCGCCGAGAGCGCCCTGCTGGCGCAGAGCGTCAGCGGGGCGCTGGCCGCCGCGGACACCCCGGAGGCGTGCGACCTGCACCTGGGCCGGCTGCTCGTCCAGGTGGAGAACCTGACCACCCGCTTCGCCGCCGACGGCGAGCGCCTTGCCGCGCTGGCCGAGCGCCGCGACGAGATCCAGCAGACACTGACCGCCCGCAAGCAGGCGCTCGCCGACGAACGCGCCCGGCGCGCGGGCAGGTTGGCCGCCTCGGCGGACCGCATCCTCGACGTCGTCCGCCGCAGGGCCGCGGAGCTGTCGTCCGCCGACGACGTCAGCACCTACTTCGCCGCCGACCCGATGGCCGCGGAACACCGCCGTATCGCCGCCGAGTTGCACACCCTGGGCGACCCGGCCCGCGCGGCGGAAGCGGCCGCGGCGCTGGCCGCCGCCCGGCAGGACACCGCCCGCGCCCTGCGCGACCGCCAGGACCTCTACGAGGACGGCGGCGCCGCGATCCGGCTGGGCCGGCACCGCTTCGCCGTCAACACCCAGCCCTTCGACCTGGCTCTCGTACCGCAGGGCGACGGACTCGCCTTCACCATCACCGGCACGGACTACCTCGCGCCGGTGGCCGATCCGGCCTTCGCCGCGACCCGCGCCTTCTGGACCCGCCCCCTGGTGTCGGAGACCCCGGGGCTCTACCGCTCGGAGTACCTGGCGGCGACCCTCCTGCTCGACGCGCTGCCCGTCCCCGATACCGCCGCGGCCGCGCTGCCGGGGACCGCGGCCACCGGCGCATCCGGTGACCGCGCCTCAGGGGCGGCCCTGGTGCCCGGCTCCCTGTGGAGCCTCGCCGACCCGGCCGCCCTCGTGCGGCAGGCCGCGGAGCTGCGGGTCGACGAGGGCTACCAGCGGGGTGTGCACGACCACGACGCCGCGCTGCTGCTCACCGCGCTCGCCTCGATCGCGCCCGGCGCCGGGCTGCTGCGGTATCCGCCGGCGGTCAGGGCGGCCGCGCAGCTCTTCTGGGCGCACGGCACCGCTCCGGCGGCCCGCGCGTCCTGGACGACCAGGGCGCGCTCCCTGACCCGCGCCGCCGCCTTCGCCGCCACGGCCCCTGGCGCGGCCCCGGCCAGCGGTGGAGTGCCGGGAGGGCGGGCGGCGTTGGGCGCCCTCGGGGAGGAGATCGGGGTGGCAGCGGGGGACTTCATCGGGGCCGCCGGGCTCGAGGGGATGGACGTCGACCGCGGGCTCGTCGGCGAGTACCTGGTGGCGGAACTCGCCGACGAGCGGCCCGGGTTCGTCGCGGGGCAGGCCGCGGACGACATCGGGCGGCGGTTCGCCGCGGCGCTCGGCGGCACCGACGGGGTGCCGTACAAGGAGGTGGCCGGCGAACTCGACGCGCTCGGCGGCGACCTGGCCGCCCGCTGGCAGCTCGCCCTCGGCTGGCTCGGGCCGTTCGCCGGGGAGCACGGTGACCAGCTGGAGACGGCCACCGCGCTGGTGTGCGGACCGGACGCCGTACGGTACGCGGCCGGCGGCCCCGCCGAGGCCACGGTGGACGGCCTGCTCGGCGCCCACCCGCGGGTGGTGCGGGGGCGGTTGTCCCTGCGGCTCGACGAACTCCTCACCCGGGTGCGGCGGTTCCGTACGGAGGAGGTGCCCGCCTACCGCGCCTACCAGCGCCACCGCACCTCCGTGGTCGCCGCCGAGCGCGACCGGCTCGGGCTGGCCGCCTACTGCCCGCGCCCGCTCACCGGCTTCGTCCGCAACCGGCTGATCGACGAGGTCTACCTGCCGCTCGTCGGCGACAGCCTCGCCAAGCAGTTCGGCACCGCGGGCGGCCTGCTGATGCTGCTGTCGCCACCCGGATACGGCAAGACGACCCTGGTCGAATACGTCGCCGCCCGCCTCGGCCTCGCCCTGGTCACCGTCTCGGGACCGGCGCTCGGCACCGGCACGACCTCGCTCGACCCGGGCCGGGCGCCCGACGCCACCGCACGCCGCGAGGTCGAGAAGCTCGGGTTCGCGCTGGACCTCGGCTCCAACGTCCTGCTCCACCTGGACGACATCCAGCACACCTCGCCCGAACTCCTCCAGAAATTCATCCCGTTGTGCGACGCGCAGCGACGCATCGAGGGCGCGGGCGGCACCTACTCGCTGCGCGGGAAGCGGTTCGCCGTCTGCATGTCGGGCAACCCCTACACCGAGTCGGGCCGGCTCTTCCGGGTGCCCGACATGCTCGCCAACCGGGCCGATGTCTGGAATCTCGGCGATGTCCTGACCGGCCGCGAGGACGTCTTCGCGCTCAGCTACGTGGAGAACGCGCTCACCGCCAATCCGGTGCTCGCGCCGCTCGCCGGGCGCGAGCGGTCGGAGCTGGAGCTGCTGCTCCGGCTCGCCGCCGCCGACCCGACCGCCCGCGCGGACGCGCTCACCCACCCCTACCAGGGGGACGAACTGGCCTCGATCACCGCGGTGCTGCGGCACGCGCTGCACGTACGGCGGGTGCTGCTCGCCGTCAACGCCGCCTACATCGCCTCCGCTGTGGAAGGCGGTGAGCCCTTCCAGCTCCAGGGCTCCTACCGGGACATGGGGCGGCTCACCGGGCGCCTGCACCCCTCTTTGACGTCGGCGGACGTCGATGCGCTCATCACGGACCACTACCGGGCGGAGGCGCACACGCTGGCCGCCCGCGGGGGTGCGGCGCTGCACCGCCTGGCCGCGATCCGCGCCGCCCTGGTGTGAGCGCCGGGTGCGGCGGCCGTACGCCCTCCGGCGGGGCCCGGTACGGGAGAGGGCACCCTGAGCACCCCCGACGTTCACGCGGGGAACGCGCCCCGGCCACCCCCCGCTCACCCGCCGGCGGAACCGTTTTGGCATGGCCACTTCTTCTCCGGCCCGTCGCGCGCGCACCGCCGCCGCGGCCGGCCTCGCCGTCTCCTTCACCGTCTCACTCGCCGTCTTCGGCTCCACGACTCCGGCCTTCGCCGACTCGAACGCCAAGCCGACCTACGAGGTGAAGATCGATCTGACCACGTCCGCGCTGGACGCCTCGCACGCCCCGCTCGCGGCGGTCAAGGCGGCCTTCGGCATCAGTGGCTCCGCCAAGGCGCGCTCCTACGAGTACTTCGACACCGCCGCGCTGGGCCTGAACGCCCAGGGCTGGGACGTCCGGCTGCGTCACAAGTCGGGCTCGGACTTCGAGGAGACCTACAAGAAGCGCTACCCGATCACCGGCGGCGACATCGACGCGGCACTCGACCAGGCGAACGACGAGGGCTTCGACAGCAGCGACACCAACTACGGGGCCGAGGTGGACTGGGGCTACTCCAAGCAGACGCTGAGCTTCAGCAACGACAAGAGCCACAGCGGCAGCGGCTACTCCGGCACCTCGATGCCGTCCGCCGGTACGGGCAGGTCGTGGGTGGTCGGCGAGATCCCCGGCAAGCTGGAGGACTGGAACAGCAAGAACTGGGGCTCCGACACCCTGAAGGCCTCCGTCGCCCAGGGGCCGGTGACCTCGCAGGTCTGGTCGGGTGCGTGGGAGTCGTCCGACGACGCGAGTATCGAGGTGCTGCCGGTGAAGGCCGCGAGCGGGACCGGCACCGAGTACGTCGTCGAGGTGTCGTTCAAGGTCGACGACCACGACGACGCCGCGCAGCTGCACGCCGACGCGATCTCGGTGGCCGACGCGCACGGCTGGCTGTACCACGGCGACATCCTCAAGACCCAGCTCATCCTCGACCGCTACTGAGGTCCTGGGCCGGCTGCGGCCCGCCGCCGGCGCCGCTGCTCACCAGCGCCTTCCACCTCGTCTCGCGCAGGCGCACCACCACCGGTGCCGCCCGCCGCGAGGCGAGGGCCAGCGGCCAGGCCACCAGGCCGCCCAGCACCAGCGCGGCCAGCACGTCGTGGGGGTAGTGCACCCCGATCCACACCCGTGACAGCCCCATGAGCAGGGCGAGCGGCAGGGCGTAGCGCCCGATCCGCCGTGCGGACAGCAGCAGGGCGACCGCCGCTGCGGCGGCGATGGCGGAATGGTTGCTGGGGAAGGCGTAGTCACCGAGCGGCGGGCAGGTCTCCACCGTCACCGTGTGCAGCGTCCTGCACGGCCGCTGCTCGGCGAAGGCCGACTTCACCGCGTCGTTGACGAGGAAGACGGCGACGACGACGAGCGGCAGGCACAGCGCCGCGGCCATCCGGGCGGCGTCCGCGGGCCTGGCGCGCCACCACACCACGACCATCAGGGCGGCGAAGACGCCGAGCCCGTAGTCGCTGAAGAGGCGGACGGCGTCGTCGAGGGGATGCGGTGTGCGCTGGGCGAGGTCGGTGACCCACCGGTAGAGGCCCGCGTCGAATTGCGAGGTCACAGGCCCTCCGGTGAGTCGGCCGCGGAGTCGCGGCGGCGGCCGCGTACGACTTCGACGGCGAGCGGCGCCAGCGAGAGCACGACGATGACGGCCACGATCGGCAGCAGGTAGGTGTCGACGTGCGGGATCGACGAGCCGAGGCCGTAGCCGCCGAGGACGAGGCCGACGGTCCAGACGGCGCCGCCGAGCACCTGCCAGAGGGTGAAGGTGCGCGCGGGTACTCCGAGCGCGCCGGCCAGCGGGTTCAGCACGGTGCGGACCACGGGGACGAAGCGGGCCAGGACGACGGCCTTGGCGTGGCCGTAGCGTTCCAGCAGCTCGCGGGCGCGTTCCGTGCCCTGGTGGATCTTGCGGTTCCTGGTCCTCGCCAGCAGGGCGGGCCCGCCGCGCCGCCCGATGGCGTATCCGGTCTGCGCTCCGAGCAGCGCCCCGGCCAGGGCGGCGACGAGCACCTGCCACAGGGAGAGGTGCACCACATCGGACGCACCGGACACGCTGAGCAGGCCCGCGGTGAAGAGGAGGGAGTCACCGGGCAGGAAAAAACCGATGAGCAGCCCGGTTTCGGCGAACATGACGACGGCGATGCCGACGGCTCCGAAGGAGGACAGCAGCGACGTCGCGTCGAGGACGTTCACGGCCTGGTTCAGCGCGGGCAGGGGCATGGCGGTGGGGCCCTCCCATAATGGGTCCGGGGGCGCGGTGCGGCACCCCTTCCGACTACAGTTCTGTAGTCGGTCTACAGAACTGTAGACGAATGAGCGGGAAGGAGCGATCCATGACGGACGCCAGTGCGTCGGCCCGCCGACCTTCGGGCGAGCTGGAGGCGAGCGTGCTCGCTGCGCTGTGGGCGGCGAACGGCCGGGCGCTCACCCCCGCCGACGTGCAGCGGGACCTGGTCGCCGCCCTCGGTGCCGACCTCGCACGCACCACGGTCACCACCATCCTCGCCCGCCTCCACGACAAGGGATCCGTCAGCCGCACCCGGGCGGGCCGCGGCTACGCCTACCTCCCCGCCCAGGACCCGCCGGGCCTCGCCGCCCGCCGCATGCGCACCGAGCTGGACAAGTCGGACGAAGGCCTGCGCGGCACGGTCCTGGCCCGCTTCGTATCCGAGCTGGACCCGGACGACGAACGCCTGCTGCGGGAGCTGCTGGCGCAGGTGCCGCAGGACGAGCCCGCCGGCGGCTTCCCCACCCCTCCGGCCGACCCCCCGCACCCCGGGGGTCCGCACTCATGAACCCCGCGGACACGTTCCCCCCGGCAGCCCGGCCGACCCGGGCCGCCGGCCCGGCTGCCGCCGGCGTCGCTCGCGCCGGGCGCCCGGTCGGCGCCGGTGCAGGCCGCGCCCACCGCGGAGGTGGGGGCCGGTGAACTACGCGGTCTGGGTCCCCCTGCTGCTTCCCCTGCTGGCCGCGCCCGCCGCGAGGCGCCTGGCCGAGGCGCTGCCGCCGCGCACCGCGGCCTGGCTGCTCGCCGGCTCCGCTGTGGCGCTCGCCTCGTGCAGCACGGCCGCGCTCGCGCTGCTCGCCGGGGCCGGTGCGCTGCGGCTGCCGCCGGTGGCCGCACTCGGCCACCTCGTGCTGCCCGTCGTCGGCGACCAGGTGACGGTGCCGGCCGCCTGCGCCGCCGCGGTCCTGCTTGCCGCGGTCGGCGCCGCGCTGGTCCACGCCGCACGCCGGCACATCGTGCTGGCCGCCCGTGCCCGCCGGGCCGTGGCCGCGTCAGGTACGGCGGCCGGCGACCTCACCGTCCTGGACGAGGACGGCCCCGACGCGTACGCCCTCCCCGGGCGGCCCGGGCGGATCGTCGTCACCACGGGCATGCTCAGGGCGCTCGACCCCGCGGAACGCGAGGTGCTGCTCGCCCACGAGCGCGCCCACCTCACCGGCCGCCACCACCTCTTCCTCACCGCCCTCGCCCTGTCCTGCGCGGGCCACCCGGCGCTGCGGGTACTGCGCGGCCCCCTGTCCTACGCGCTCGAACGCTGGGCCGACGAGACCGCCGCCGCGGCGGTGGGCGACCGCCGGGTGGCCGCCCGCGCCATCGGCAGAGCGGCGCTTGCCACCCGCCCGGCGGGCCGCCGCCCCCTCGCGGCGCTGTCGGCGACGACGGGGCCCGTACCGCGCCGCGTCGCCGCCCTCCTCCGCCCGCACCCCTCCCGCGCCCCCCGCACGGTCGCGGCGGCCCTCGCCTGCTGCCTCGCCCTGTCGGCGGCCTGCGCCCTGGAGGCGGCCCACGACCTGCACGGGTCGATCGAGGTGGCCCAGGCCGAGCGCGCCGGCTGACCGTCGGGGAAATTTCCTCAGGGAAAGTTCGGCGGCCATGTCGAGAAGCCGTGCCCGGCTCCGTCCCAGAGGTGAAGGCGGCCACAATGGGCCGCACCGGCACCGAGGAGAACACCATGGCGAAGTACCTGCTGCTGAAGCACTACCGGGGCGCCCCGTCCGCGGTCAACGACATCCCCATGGACCGGTGGACGCAGGACGAGATCTCGGCGCACATCCAGTACATGCGCGACTTCGCGGCCCGGCTGGAGACGACCGGCGAGTACGTCGACGGCCAGGCGCTCAGCCCCGAGGGGACCTTCGTCCGCTACGACGGCGAGGGCCGCCCGCCGGTCACCGACGGACCGTTCGCCGAGACCAAGGACCTCATCGCCGGCTGGATGGTGATCGACGTCGACACCTACGAGCGCGCCGTCGAGCTGGCCGGGGAGCTGTCGGCCGCCCCCGGGGCGGGCGGGAGGCCCATCCACGAGTGGCTCGAGCTGCGCCCGTTCCTGACCGAGTCGCACACCACCGCGGAGTGATGGCCCCGGTGAGCGGGCGGCCCGCGGCGACCCCTTCCCCGGGGTCCGCCGCGGCCCCCGGGCCCGCGATGGACGAGGTCCTGCTGCGCAGCCTCACGCCGGGCGTGCTCGCCGTCCTCGTCCGCCGCGGAGCCGATTTCGCGGCGGCCGAGGACGCGGTGCAGGAGGCGCTGATCGAGGCCGTCCGCCTCTGGCCCGACGACATGCCGCGCGACCCCAAGGGCTGGCTGGTCACGGTGGCGTGGCGCCGCTTCCTCGACGCGACCCGGGCGGACACCGCGCGCCGACGGCGGGAGGACCGCGTCGAGGAGGAGCCGCCGCCGGGCCCCGCGCCCTCCGCCGACGACACGCTCCAGCTCTACTTCCTGTGCGCCCACCCGTCCCTGACGCCGTCGTCGGCGGTCGCGCTCACCCTGCGCGCCGTCGGCGGGCTGACCACCCGCCAGATCGCGGAGGCGTACCTCGTACCCGAGGCGACCATGGCGCAGCGCATCAGCCGCGCCAAGCGCACCGTCTCAGGGGTGCGGTTCGACCAGCCCGGCGACGTCGCCACCGTGCTGCGCGTCCTCTATCTGGTCTTCAACGAGGGCTACTCGGGCGACGTCGACCTCGCCGCCGAGTCCATCCGGCTCACCCGGCAGCTCGCCGCCGCGATCGACCACCCCGAGGTGGCGGGCCTGCTCGCCCTGATGCTGCTGCACCACGCCCGGCACACCACCAGGATCGCGCCCGACGGCAGCCTGGTACCGCTCGCCGAGCAGGACCGCCGCCGGTGGGACACCCGGATGATCGCCGAGGGCGTCGCGATCCTCCAGGCCGCTCTCGCCCGCGACCGGCTGGGCGAATTCCAGGCCCAGGCCGCCGTGGCGGCGCTCCACGCCGACGCGCTCACCGCGGAGGAGACCGACTGGGTGCAGATCGTCGAGTGGTACGACGAGCTGGTACGCCTCACCGACAGCCCGGTCGTCCGCCTCAACCGGGCGGTCGCCGTCGGCGAGGCGGACGGCCCGCGGGCCGGCCTCGCTGCGCTGGCCGCCCTGCACGACACCCTTCCCCGCCACACGGCGGTGGCGGCCTACCTCCACGAGCGCGACGGCGACCTCGCGACGGCGGCGCGCCTCTACGCGGAGGCGGCCCACCGGGCCCCCAACCTCGCCGAGCGCACCCACCTCACCCGCCAGGCCGCCCGACTCAACGCCGTCCTGCACCCCTGAAGGGCCGGTTGGCAGCCCCGGCGGCACCCCCGAGGGCGGTGCGCCCGGTTCACGGCCCGCCCGCGCGCCCGCGCGGTGCCGGGCCACCCCGCAGCACGGCGGGCACCCCCACCGCGGCCGGGCCGGACGGCGGCCACGGCGGCACCGCGACGGGGTGACCCGTCCCGGCCAGGGACAATGGGACGGTGGAAGACACCTTCGCCGCCGCCCTGGCCCGCGCCGTCCGCGGCGGCCCCGACGACATGGACGCCGCCGCGTCCGTGCTCGCCGCCGCCGCGGACTGGGACGCGGTGGCCCGGCGCGGCGCTGAGGACGTCGTACGGGACTGCGCCCGGCGCGGCTGGCAGCCGCAGGACCTGGTGCGGATGGCCGGGCGCGAGCTTGACCCTGCGCACCGGCGGCTGGCCGAGGCACTTCCCGGGCCGGGCCTTGCCGACTTCGCCAGGGCCGAACGCCTCGACCGCTTCTCCGCCGCGGCCGCCTGCGTCGAGCTGCTGTCCCTGTACGCCCGCCTCCCCGCGATCCCCGCCCTGACCAGCACGCCCCCGGAAGAGGCGGCGCCGCCGAAGATGCTCGCCCGGATCCGGGCCCTGCTGGCGAAGGCGGAGTCGACCGGCTACCCGGACGAGGCGGAAGCCCTGTCGGCCAAGGCCCAGCACCTGATGGCCCGGCACAGCATCGACGCCGCGCTGCTGGCCGCGTCGCACGAGGGCGGGGCCACCGCGGGAGCCCGCCGCATCGGCGTCGAGCGGCCGTACGAGGGTGCGAAGGCGCTGCTGCTGGACGCCGTCGCGGCGGCGAACCGCTGCCAGTCCGTCTGGTCCTCAGAACTCGGCTTCTCGACGGTCGTCGGCCACGCCCCCGACCTCGACGCGGTCGAACTCCTCTACACCTCCCTCCTGGTCCAGGCCGACCGCGCACTGACCCGCGGCCGTACGTCGCGCTCCCGCGACTTCCGCGAGTCCTTCCTGATCGCGTACGCCTCCCGCATCCGCAACCGCCTGCTCACGGCGACGGCGGAGGAGGAATCCGCGGCCCCGCCCCCCGATCTCCTCCCGGCCCTGGCCTCCCGCGCCCTGGCGGTCGAGGACACCACCCGCCGCCTCTTCCCCACCACGACGACCTCCCGGCTGAAGGCCCGGGACGCCGACGGCTGGCAGCACGGCGAGGACGCGGCCGACAGCGCGCGCCTTCGGTAGGCCTCCGCCCCTCCCGGCCCCCGGGACACGTGCATCGGCCGGGCCCGCTTCCCTCTCGCGGGTGAAGCTGGGCGTTCGTCGGCGGCACGGGGCGCGCGGCAGTGGAAGTCATGGAACGAGCGGCCACCGACGGCCGCCGTCCCGAGAGGAAACCCCCCATGCGCATGAGTGCCGTCCTGGCTGCCGCGGGCATCGTTGCCGCCGCCACGCTTACCGCCGCCGTCCCCGCGTCGGCCGACCCGATCGGGAACCAGCTCGGAGCCATTCCGCTCATCAGCCAGAACAACGGCACGAACGCGGGGCCGATCAACAACCACGGCCTGAGCGACGCCGGCACCTTCGCCTCCGACCTCACCGGCCGGTCGGAGGGCGCCGCCGTCAACCAGCTGAAGGTGGTCGACGTCCCTGACGTGACCAGCTGACACCGCGTCATGGGCCGTTGCGCCGCGGCCGGTCCAGGCGTGCGGACTACGCAGGCAGGCCGGTGCAGACGGCCCAGACCACCTTGCCGGGGCCGTCGCGGTGCGTGACGCCCCACCGCTGGGCGGTCAGGGCGTCCACGAGCGCCAGTCCGCGGCCCCGCTCGGCGTCCGAGGGCGCCGGGCGAAGGGTCGGCGCACCCTCCGCCAGGGGTACGGAATCATGCACCTCGATCCGTACCCCGCCGGGTACGGGGAGGATGCTCACGCCGGTGCGGCGGCCCGGCGCGGTGGCGTGCCGGTAGGCGTTGGTCATCAGCTCGGTGAGGACGAGACCCGCGACGGGGGCCAGGTCGGCGAGCTCCCACCGGGCGAGTCGGCGTTCCAGGGAGTGGCGGGCCTGGTGGACGCCGCGCGGTGTGGCGGGCCACAGGATCTGTGCCGGAAGGTGGGGACGGGTCGGGGTCGCCATCGGAGGAAGCCGCCTCTGCGTGATCGGATTCTGACGTTCTGTACGTAAGACTGCTGGCCGCGACCTACGATCGACAGAGCTGGGGCATTGCCCCCTCCAACCGGCACATCGCCGTGCCGCCTGCCCGTGCCGGTCACGCTCCGCACGCAGGTGGCCGGGCCGACTGCCGGGTCGACCGGGCGCTTGCCCGGACGCGAGGCAAGGGAAGCGGGTGCGTACTTCGCATGATCGGCAACGGGGATGAGAGTCTGTCGGCTCGCGCGACCTTTCGTGGCGAGCTACTACGGCAACGGGTACACAACGGGTGGACCCTCGCCGAGCTGTCCGAGCGGACCAGATACGACGGCTCTTACCTGCAACGGCTGGAGACGGGTGGACGCTTGGGGTCGATCGACGCCGCCCGCGTGCTCGACCGCACGTATGGCACCGGTGAACTCCTCCACAATCTATGGCGGCTGGCCAAGCGGGAGGCGGGTGCGAGCCGCTTCGCCGGGTTCGGCGAGGCCGAGGCCGAGGCCACCGGCATCCACGAGTTCAGCGTGAGTACGGTGCCGGGGCTGTTGCAGACGCCCGGGTACGCGGAGGCCCTGCTGCGCATGGAGGGACCGGCGAGTGAGCAGGTGCTGGCGCAGCAGGTCCAGGCCCGGATAGCCCGGCAGGACCGGCTCACCGGTTCCGGGGCCCTGCAATACCGGGGGCTGCTCGACGAGTCGGCGATCCGGCGCCCGGTCGCCGACCGGCAGGTGTGGGCCGATCAGCTGGCGCGGCTGATCCAGGCCGCCAGGGAGCCCAACATTTCCTTGCAGATCGTGCCGTTCGGGATCGGCCCGCATCCCCTGGTCATGAGCTCGGTGCAGCTTCTGTGGCTTCCCAGTGGGAGAACCGTCGCCTATATCGAGGGCAGTTGGAGTGGCCAACTGGTGCAGGAAATCGAGGACGTGGAGCGGCTTCGCCTGTCCTACGATCTGCTGAGGGACTCCGCACTCTCGACCGCTGACTCCCTCGCACTGTTGGCGACCATGCTGGAGGACCACACGTCATGCCCGACTCCGCATCAGACCTGAGCATCGCCTCGTGGCGTAAGTCGTCCTACAGCGGGGGTACGAACCCCGACAGCTGCATCGAGGTCGCCGACGGCTTCCCCGGTGTGGTCCCGGTGCGCGACTCCAAGGACCCCGGGGGCCCCGCACTCGTCTTCCCCGCAGCCAGCTGGGCCGCGTTCGTCGCCGATGTGAAGGCGGCACGCTTCCCGGGCTGACCGGCTTCCGGTGACAATGGTGGGCTCGCCGCGCCCGTCCGGGGCGCGGACGGCGCGGGGCGGGCTGTCCGCGTGCGGGCCGGACCAAGGGGGGACGCCATGGCGAAGGTGACGATCAGCCTGGACAGTGATCTGGCGATCGAGGTCATGCTGCTGGCCGGCACGAGGAGTCCGCAGGACGCGGTCGAGCTGATCGTCCGGGACTACCTGGCGCGTGGCCACCGCACCGAGGCGCGTACCGGCGACACCGCCGACGGGCATCGCGTCGCCGACCGGCGCTCGGCGCCGGAAGAAGGCCGATGAGCGCGGCGGAAGGCACCCAGCGGTTCGCACCCGCGCGGGGCCACCTCGTCTGAAGTGCTCCGATCGGGCGTGAGCCCTTGCGGGTGGCGGCCTCGCCTGGACGTCGGCAAGTGCTTGTATGGTCACTCAGCGCTGTCGATCAACCGCGTGGAGTCGCCATGGCCTCGCCGTCGTCACCCTCGGAATTCCGGCCGTCCAAGGGATTCCGGCAGGAGGTGAAGGACGCGGTGACCCCGCGGGCCTCGCTCCTGCTGCTCGGGGTGCTGATTCTCGAACTGGCCTTCGTCGTCTCCTACATCGGCGCCTTCCACTCGCCGAAGCCGGACGGTGTCCGGGTGGCCGTGGTGGCCCCCGGCCAGACGGTGGCGGGGGTGGTCGGGAAGCTCAACGCCCTGCCCGGCAGACCCCTGTCGGCACGGGCGGTGGCCACCGCGGCCCAGGCGCGGACCCAGGTGCTCGAACGCAACGTGGAGGCGGCGCTCCTGGTCGGGCCGACTCCGGGGACCGACCGGCTGCTGGTGGCCTCCGCCGCTGGGCCCGCGGCGGTGCAGTCGTTGCAGGTGGTCTTCCGGAAGGTGGAGGGGCCGCGCCGCACCGTGACGATCACCGACCTGCGGCCGCCCAACCCCGCGGACGGGCGGGGCCTGAGCAGCTTCTACCTGGTCGTGGGCGTGATCGTCGGCGGGTATCTCGGATCCGCCGCGCTGGCCATGTCGTTCGGCGCGCGGCCGGCGAACCCGCACCGTACGGCCATCCGGCTGGGGGCGCTGGCCGTGCTCTCCGTACTGTCCGGGCTCGGCGGCGCGATCATCGCCGACACCGTCTTCGACGCGCTGCCCGGGCACTTCGTGGCGCTGTGGTGGATCTCGACCCTGATCACCTTCGCGACGGCGGCGGGCGGAATGGCTTTCCAGGTGCTTCTGGGGCCGGCCGGGATCGCCCTGTCGGTGCTGATCTTCGTGGTGCTGGGTAATCCGAGCGCGGGCGGGGTGTTCCCGGCGTCGCTGCTGCCGCCTTTCTGGCGGGACCTCGGGCCCGCGCTCCCGAACGGCGCCGGGGTGACACTCGTGCGCAACTACTCCTACTTCGGCGGGAACAGCACGGCCACCGCCTGGTGGGTGCTGTCCCTGTGGGTGGTCGGCGGCGTGCTGGTCAGCTTCGTGGGCCGCCCGGCGCTGCTGGCGAGGCAACGGGCGGCCCGGGACGCCGAAGCGGCGTGACGGCGGGCCGGGGCACGCGGGCTCAGACCCGGCCTCCTGCCCACCTCCGTACCGCGTACAGCCCCGCCCCCACCGCCGTCACCGCGAGGCCGGCCAGCACGGACGCGGCCGGCAGGCTCGCGCCGAGCGCCGCGCAGCCCAGGACGCCGACCACCGGGACCACGAGGGGCGGGCGGTGCTCCGCGGGGGCCAGGCGCAGGGCGCTTGCGTTGGCGATGGCGTAGTAGAGCAGCACGCCGAAGGAGGAGAAGCCGATGGCGCCCCGCAGGTCGGTGGTCGCGGCCAGCACGGTGGCGGCGGCGCCGACGGCGAGTTCGGCGCGGACCGGGGCGCCCGCGCTGAGGGTGGCCAGCGGGTGCGGGAGGTGGCGGTCGCGCGACATGGCCAGGGTCGTACGCGACACGCCGAGCAGCAGCGCGAGCAGCGACCCCAGCGCGGCGACGGCGGCGCCCGCACGGGCCACGGGCGCGAGGCCGGGCACGCCCGCGGCGCGCACGGCGTCGGCCAGCGGGGCGGGGGAGTGGGCGAGGACGGTGGGGCCGAGGACCGCGAGCAGGGTCACGGCGACGGCCGCGTAGACCGCGAGCGTGATGCCCAGCGCCAGCGGGATGGCGCGGGGGATCGTACGGGCCGGGTCCCGCACCTCCTCGCCGAGGGTCGCGATGCGGGCGTAACCGGCGAACGCGAAGAAGAGCAGGCCCGCCGCCTGGAGGAGGCCGTGCGCGGAGCTGCCGGTGCCGGTCGCGGTGAGGCGGTCCGCGGCGGCGTGGCCACTGGTGAGCCCCGCGGCCACGCAGGCGGCCAGCACGGCGAGGGTCAGCGCGACGATCAGCCGGGTCAGCCAGGCGGATTTGCGCACGCCGAGGCAGTTCACCGCGGTCAGGCCCACGACGGCGGCGACGGCGAGGGCGCGGGCGTGGCCCGGCCAGGCGTAGTGGCCGACGGTCAGTGCCATCGCCGCGCAGGAGGCCGTCTTGCCCGCGACGAAGCTCCAGCCGGCCAGGTAGCCCCAGAAGGGGCCGAGGCGTTCGCGCCCGTAGACGTAGGTGCCGCCGGATTCGGGGTGGCGGGCGGCCAGCCGGGCGGAGGAGGTGGCGTTGCAGTACGCCACCACCGCCGCGAGGCCGAGCGCCCCGAGCAGGGCGCCGCCGGCCCCCGCGGCGCCGGCGGCCGGGCCGAACGCCCCGAAGACGCCCGCGCCGATCATCGCGCCGAGCCCGACCACGACGGCGTCGCCGACGCCCAGCCCGCGGACCATCCCGCCCGCTTCCGTACCTGTCACGGGCGGCATGGTGCCATGCCCAGGTGACGCCGAGGTGCCAGCCGCCCGCCGCCCCCCCGGACCGCCGCCCCCGAGCACCCGCCCACCCGGGCTGGCGCGGCGGCAGGCCGAGGGGGCCCCGGCGGGTGCCGGGGCCCCCTCGGTGGTGGGTCAGACGGTCAGCGGGTCCAGGAGGAGGGGGCGGACGCGGCCCTCGATCATCGCGCCCAGGCCCTGGACGGCGACGACGTCCGGGCGCTCGGCGACGTGGACGGGCATGCCGGTGGCCTGGCGGAGCATCAGGTCGAGGCCCGGCATGAGGGCCGAGCCGCCGGCCAGCATGATGCCGCGGTCGCCGAGGTCGGCGACCAGGTCGGGCGGGCAGCTCCGCAGTACCGCGGTGATCGCGTCCACCACGGCGGTCAGCGGGGTGCGCATCGCGTGGCGCACCCCCTCGGTCTCGACCAGCACGGAGCGGGCCATCCCGCTGGCCACGTCCCTGCCGTGCACCTCGGTGGTGGGGGTGCCGCCGGTCGCGGGGGCGCCGAGCATCTGGTGCAGGGGGCGTACGGACTGGCTGGGCAGCATCAGCTCGTGCGCGTTGCGCAGGTGCTGCACAACCGCCCGGTCGATGGCGTCGCCGCCGACCGGCACGGTCTCCGCCGACACGATCGAGCCGAGGGACAGGACGGCCACCTGGGTGGTGCCCGCCCCGCACACCACGATCATGGTGGCCTCTGGGTGCTCCACGGGCAGCCCGCAGCCCACCGCGGCGGCGATCAGCGTGTCCACCAGCTCGACCCGGCGCGCGCCGAGCCCGTACATCGTCTCGACGGCGGCCCTGCGGGCGATCGGCTCGCTGCCGTGCGGGGTGCACACCGCGGCCCGCAGCATCGGCATCCGCAGCCTGCGGCGGCCGAGCTTGTCGCCGAGTACGTGCCGCAGCATCCGCTGGGCCATCGCGATGTCCACGACGGCACCGCCGGCGACCGGCCGGGCGACCCTGATGTGCTCGGGGGTGCGGCCCGCCATCTGCTCGGCGTGCGCGCCGACCGCGATGAGCGCGCCGGTGCGGATGTCGACCGCGACCACGCTGGGCTCGTCGGCGACCAGGCCGCTGCCGCGCAGGAAGACCCGGGTGCGCGCGGCGCCCAGGTCGACGGCGACCGTGCAGCGGCGCAGCTGGTCGAGCGTGGGGTTCGAGGGTGCGCCGATCACAGCGTGCCTCCCGACTGGTGGCTGTGGCGCGGGTGGTAGGTGGCCAGCGACCAGATCACGAAGGTGTCGATCCCGATCATGATCAGCGACCAGACGGGCTGGTAGGGCAGGAACATGAAGTTCGCGATCATGCTGAGCGAGGCGATGCCGATGCCCGCGTACCGCGCCCAGCCCGCGCCCCGGAGCAGGCCCGCGCCGATGAGCACCGCGATGACGCCGAGGACGAGGTGGATCCAGCCCCACGCGGTCACGTTGAAGTTGTAGGCGTAGCCGCCCCTGGTGACGATGTAGACCGAGTCCCTGGCGATGCCGACGATGCCTTCGAGGACCGCCAGGACGCCGCTGACCAGCAGCAGGATCCCCGCGAAGATCGTGCCGCTCGCCGCCCAGGCGTTGCGGCCGTCGTCGTGCCGGGAGGGCCCTGGCCTCCCTGTCGGAGGCTGCGGGGAGGGTGTGGATTGACTCATGGCGGCTCCCGGGGTCCTGGTCGGACGGCGGGAAGGGTGCGAACCCCGACAAAACCCGCCTTGAGGACAACATGATCTGACGACAAGTCGGACAATGCGAGCAGGACTGGGCCGTATGGCGTGCGCCATGCGAGGGTTTCGAGCCGCGAGGCGGCCATACGGGCCGTGCCGGCGGGGCCGCCGGCGCGGCGCTGCGGGCCGCCGGTGGGGGTCGGCGGTGTCGGCCGCCGGTGCGGGCCGGCGGTGTGCTCTTCGGTGCCGCGGGGTGACCGCGGCCGGTGCCGGACTACTCCGCGGGCTCCAGGCGGAAGCCGACCTTGAGACCCACCTGGTAGTGCTTGATCTCGCCGTCCTCGATGTGCCCGCGCACCTGCGTCACCTCGAACCAGTCGAGCTCGCGCAGCGTCTGCGACGCACGCCTGATGCCGTTGCGGACGGCGGCGTCGAAGCCTTCCTGCGAGGTGCCGACGATCTCCGTCACCCGGTAGGTGTGCTCGGCCATGGCGGACTGCCCTTCACTTGGGGTCGGGGTGCTCCTCCACGGTGCCGCAGACCGGCCGGGGCCGCATGGCGACCTACTCCGGTGCATACCGTCATAAAATGGTCACCGTGACGTCCGGCTGGCCCACTGCCCTCGTGGGGTGGATCCCGGGTGGGATGATCGCGGGCGCAGTGGCCTTCGATCTGGCTACCCCCGCCCCGTACTCCGGCGACCCGCTGCTCGCCGGGGCGTGCGTGCTGTCCGGGGCCACCCAGACCGCCCGCGCCACGGTGATCACCATCGTCGCCGCCCTGCTGGCCATGTTCGCCTTGTCCATGGAGGACGACCAGGTCATCCAGGCCCGCGGCCTCGCCGACCTCGGCAGCGTCGCCCTGGCGGGTGTCATCGCGCTGGCCGTGAACCGGGTCCGGCAGCGCCACGGGCAGCGGCTCGCCACCGTGCAAGGCGTCGCGGAGGCCGCCCAGCGCGCCCTGCTGCCCGACCCGCCATCCCGCATCGGGCCGCTCGGCATCGCCGCCCGCTACGACGCCGCCGCGTCCGAGGCCAACATCGGCGGCGACATCTACGCCGCCCAGGCGACTCCTTACGGCATCCGGCTGGTGATCGGCGACGTCCGCGGCAAGGGCCTGGGGGCGATCGGCGCCGTCGGGGTGCTGCTCGGGGCCTTCCGCGAGGCCGCGGACGCCGAGCCCGACCTGCCGCGGCTCGCCGAGCGGCTGGACCGGGCGCTGGAGCGCCACGCGGGCGAGCGGGAGGAGGAGGTCGGGCTCGAAGGCTTCACCACCGGGCTGCTCGCCGAGTTCAGCCCGGACGGCGGCACCCTGCGGCTGGTCAACCGCGGCCACCCGCCGCCGTACCTCCTGACCGCGGACGGCTCCGTACGCCCCCTGGAGCCGTCGGCGCCCGACCTGCCGTTCGGCATGCACGGGCTCGGCGGGGTCCGCGCGGCTCCCGACGAGCTGGCGGTGCCGCACGGGGCAACGCTGCTGCTGGTCACCGACGGGGTGACCGAGTCCCGCGACGTGGCGGGCGACTTCTACGACCCGCAGGAGCGGCTGCCCGCGCTGTGCCCGCAGGCGGACCCGCAGCGGCTCGTCGACGCGTTGCGCCGCGACCTGGACGACTGGACCGCGGGCCGGGCCCCCGGCATCGACGACCGTGCGGTGCTCGCGGTCCGCCGGGACTGAGGGCTTTCCCGAGGTCAGTGGTGGAAGGCGGTCGCCACCGAGTGCGGGCGGTTCAGCGGATGTGCCTGGCTGTGCAGCTCGGGGAGCAGCCGGCCCAGGTCGTCCATCAGCAGGTCCGCCAGGTCCTCGGAGAAGCCGTTGCGGCACACCACGCGCAGCACCGCCAGATCCTCGCGGTCGGCGGGGAAGGTGTAGGCGGGGACCAGCCAGCCGCGCTCGCGCAACCGCCTTGACACGTCGAAGACGTCGAAGGACGTGACGTCGGGGGCGGTGGTCACGGCGAAGACCGGCAGCTGGTCCCCGTGGGTGATCAGCCGGAATTCCTCCAGCTCCGCGAACCGGTCCGCCACCACTCCCGCCACGTCCCTGCTGGTCTGCTGGACGGCCCGGTAGCCGCTGCGGCCGAGCCGCAGGAAGGTGTAGTACTGCGCGACGACCTGCGCGCCCGGTCGGGAGAAGTTCAGCGCGAAGGTCGGCATGTCGCCGCCGAGGTAGTTCACCCGGAAGACCAGTTCCTCGGGCAGCGCGTCGGTGTTCCGCCACAGCGCCCAGCCCACGCCCGGGTAGACCAGCCCGTACTTGTGGCCTGAGGTGTTGATCGAGGCGACCCTCGGCAGCCGGAAGTCCCACTCCAGGTCCTCGTCGAGGAAGGGCGCGATCATGCCGCCCGAGGCCCCGTCGACGTGTACGGGGATGTGCGTCCCGGTGCGCTCCTCGTACGCGTCCAGGGCCGCGCAGATCTCCGCGACCGGCTCGTAGGACCCGTCGAAGGTCGAGCCGAGGATCGCGACCACCCCGATGGTGTTCTCGTCGCACAGCGCGAGCGCGGAGTCCGCGTCGAGGTGCAGCCGGTCGCCGCTCATCGGCGCGAGGCGCGCCTCGACCTCCCAGAAGGTGCAGAACTTCTCCCAGCACACCTGCACGTTCGCGCCCATCACCAGGTTGGGCCTGGCCGTCGCCGGGTAGCCCTTGGTGCGCTTCATCCAGCGGCGCTTGAGTGCCATCCCGGCGAGCATGCACGCCTCGGAGGAGCCGGTGGTCGAACAGCCGACGACCGCGTCCGGGTCGGGGGCGTTCCACAGGTCGGCCAAAATCGCCACGCACCGCCGCTCGAGCTCCGCGGTCCGGGGGTACTCGTCCTTGTCGATCATGTTCTTGTCGCGGCACTCGGCCATCAGGACGTCGGCCTGCGGCTCCATCCAGGTCGTCACGAAGGTCGCCAGGTTCAGCCGCGAGTTGCCGTCGAGCATCAGCTCGTCGTGCACGAGCTGGTAGGCGGCGTGCGGCGTCATCGGGCCGTCCGGCAGCTGGTGCTTGGGCAGCTTGGTGACCATGCCGCCGACCGGGTCGGCCTCGCCGAAGAAGGGGTTCACCGTGATCGCCCGCGGACTGCCGGACCCTTTGTGCAGTGACATGCCGTCACGATACGTCCGCTTTCGCACCCCTGCCCGGTATCGCACCGGCACGGGCGAGGGGACGGCTCAGTCGACGGCGCCGCCCACGATCGCCCGCAGATCGGCCGCGTTGGCCTGGGTCACCTTCCACAGCTCCTGCTGCCTGCCGTGCACATCGGTCACCGCGGCCTGGTGGTCGTCGAGCACCGCGAGCGCCTTCTCGGTGAGCAGCGCCCCGAGCCGCCGGTCGTGCACGGACACGCCCCACTCGGGCCGCTCGATGTCGGCGAGGAAGTACGCCATCTTCGGGTGCGAGATCAGGCTGATGACCGGGGTCCCGCAGCCGAAAGGGATCATGCCCGCGTGGCCGCGCATCCCGATCACCAGTTTGGTGCGGGCGTAGGCGTCGAGGATCCGCGGGTTGTCGAAGTCGTACATCGGGACCACCGGCAGCGAGATGCCGTGCTCGCGCCGCAGGTCGAAGACGAACCGCTCGTCGTCCTGCGCGTGCGCGACACACCTGACCTCGGCCCGGTCGCCGATCGCCCGCACCGCGGCGGCCATCTCGGCGAGGAAATGGCCGTAGTCGTGCCCGAAGCGCAATCCCGCGCGGTCGTAGGCGGCGTTGATCAGCACGGTGTCCTCGCGGGCCACCGGGTCCGCCCAGCCGCCGACCAGCTGCCGCATCACGGTGGTGGGGCACGGCTGGAAGCGCACCCGGTCGTGCAGATGCGCCGGGAGCAGGGCGCGGACCCTCTCGATCGACCCGTGGTTGCGCAGCCCGAAGAAGGCCGACTTCTCCACCAGGGTCCGCAGGGCGCCGGCGAAGCGCCGCTGCCGGTAGGACTGGCCGTCGAAGGCGTTGAAGCCGACCGCGTAGACGATCACCGGCACCTCGACGCGGCGCAGCACCTCGTCGCCGACATTCCACTGCCAGGCGCTGTTGCCGTTCGGCGCGGTGTCGGGGATGAACAGTCCGCCGCCGCCGACCACCAGGGCGCGGCGGGTGTTCGCGGCGGCGAGCGCCGCCTCGTCGAAGAGGCGGTGCGCGTGCACGGAGTGCCAGCGGCGCGCTCCGGTCTCGGAGCCGAAGGCCAGCCGCACCGACTCCGGCAGCAGCTTGTCGCCCGCGTTGCCCTGGTGGGGCATGTAGAAGGCGACATGGGTGAGCTGCTGGTGCGCCGCCCCCTCCCTGCCGGGCTTCGCGCCCCCCTGGGCGGGAGCGGTCTGCACCCGGAGCTGCCGGCTCGGCCCGTGGCCGGGGTCCGCGTCGAGACCCGCCAGGGCGTAACGCTGCGCCTTCTCGTCGTCGCCGAGCACCCATTCGAGCTGGGCGAGCCGTGCGAAGGCCGTCGCCGCGTGTTCGGGCGCGGCCGTCGCGGCCAGCAGGTGGGTGCGGGCCTCGCCGTAGCGGGACACGCTCATCAGCGCGTGCCCGTGGACCTCGTGCGCCCGGGCGGCGTCCAGCGGCAGCCGGACGGCGGCCAGCAGGTCGACCGCCTCCTGGTAGCGCCCCGCGGCGATGTGCGCCGCCGCGACCCGGCGGGCGGTCTCCACGTCGCCGGTGCGCTCGACCTGCGGGGTGCCGAAGTGCACCAGCAGGTCCGGGTGGGTGAAGCCGCGGGCCCGCAGGTAGGCGGCCTGCATGTCGGCGTCCGACTCGCCCGGGGCGTCCGGCGCCGGCGCGAGTGCCGCGCCGTCCAGCTCGGCCAAGCCGGCGCCGAGGCCCGAGCGCAGGGCGGCCAGCGCCGCCGCGTCGGGGTGCGGTGCGCCGCCCTCCGGCGCACCGCCCTCCGGGGTGTCGCCGCCGGGTACGTCGCCGTCCACCGCGGCGGCCAGCCGGTCGTGGAAGGCGTCGGTCAGCAGGTCGCGCTGCACGACGAGCGCGCCCGGCGCAGCGGTCGCGGCCGCCCCGGTGCGCAGCGTCAGCAGCTCGCCGAGCGGGCCCGCCACCACGGTGTCGGCGCAGAAGGCGACGACGGTGTCGTAGTCCCGGATGCCCAGGACGGCCGCCAGCGGCGCGCGGCCGGGCTCGGCGGGCCGCAGGTGCACGCGCGGGTGCAGTGCGCGGATGCGGTCGACCGAGGCGGCGGTCAGGGCGTCGCCGTGCAGCACGACGAAGTCCTCGCACACCCCGGGGTTGGTCAGGGCGAGGCTGCGCAGCAGCGCCAGCAGGCCGGGCAGCCGCCGCTCGTCGGCATACGCGGCGAAGGCGAGCCGGCGCTTGCCGGTCAGCGCGGCGGCGGAGTGCACGTCGGACGGGTGCGCGTCGGAGGCGTGCACATCGGACGGGTGCGCGTCGGAGGCGTGCGGGCCGGCCTTGCGGGGGGAGGGGGCGGTGCTCATCGGAGTGCGATCACCGGGCCCGTGACGTGCTGGGCGCGTTCCATGACCCACGCTTTCTCGCTGGAGTAGTCGGACGGCCCGGCGATGCGCGCCGCCTCGGCGAGGCGGTGGTGGCCGGTCGCGAAGAAGTCGAAGCCGATCAGGTCGAGGCGCGGGCTGACGTCGAGGAAGTCCAGCAGCCACACCATCTCGAAGCCGCAGGTCAGCGGCGCCGGCCAGCGCTCCGGGGTGAGGCCGCCCACGGTGCGCAGCGGGCGGCGCAGCGAGTCGTCGCCGGTGAAGCGCTGGGCGCCGGGCACCAGGCGGGTGCGCAGCGCCTGCCGCCAGTCCTCCGGCCGGTCGGAGAAGACCAGCCGGGTGGTGACCCGCCGGTCCCAGTTGAGGGCGCCGCGGTGCCCGGTGACGTGGATGTCGGTGCGCTCGCCGGTCGCGGCCGGGTCGATACGGAAGGAGGTGAAGCGGACCACCAGGTCGTACGCGTCGATGTCGGCGCCCAGGGCGCCGCCGCCTACGGTCTGCGAGTTGGCGACCAGGCAGACCGAGCGGCCCGCGACGAGGTTGCGGAATTCGCCGATCCGCAGCCGTCCCGTGCCGCCCTGGAGCGGGTCGGCGAGCGGCGGGAGCAGCTGGTGCCTGCGGCGTTCCGCGTGCAGTCCGACGACGCGCGCAAGACCGGCCGCCTCCTCGGGGCCCGCGGCGGCCAGCCGGTCGTCCAGGTGGCGTCCGAGGGCCGCCTCGAAGGCGGGCAGCGGGCCCGCCGCGAGGGCGCCCACGCCGGGCGCGGTGCCGTCCAGCGCCCCCACCACGTCCTGCCGCCAGCTGTGGGCCTCCCGCAGCACGGCGATCCTCGCCGTCACCTCCGCCGCCCCGGCGGAGGCGGCGTCGGTGCGCTCCAGGTAGCCCTCGAAGGCCTCGACGGCCCCCGCCAGGTCGCCCGCGACTTCCAGTGCCCGCCCGCGCAGGTGCCAGGCGGCCCGGGAGCCCTTGCGCCGGGTCAGCACCGCGTCGGCCGCGGCGAGCGCGAGCGGCGGCAGGTCCCGCGCGAGTGCCGCGCCGCCGAGCGCGAGCAGCGCGTCGGTCATGCCGGGGTCGGCGGCGGGCAGCTGCCGTACGGCCGCGGCGGCCTCGGCCAGTTCCGCGTCCACGGGGCCGGCCGCGGCGGCGTCGTCGTAGAGCCGCAGGCAGTCGGCCGCGGTCGTCGCGCCTCCCGGGTTACGGGCGGCCGACCTGCCGGAAGAGCCGAATCCGAACAGGCGGCGACCCAGGGTCTTCGTCATGGTGCTCCAAGCGTCCACAGCCGCGGATGCCCGTGGTTGAGCCTGAAACACTAGGAGAGCCCGACGGAAAGGCCGATGGTCCTGAAGTGAACAACTGGCGACCGGAAGTGGAACGTATCCACCTGACTGACCGTCGAACAGAGGTGCCGGGCCCGGTGGGGCACCCCGGTCCGCGGTGCCGGCCACCGTGCGGGTGGATCGAGCGCCATGGCCTGATGCCGCCGCGGCGTCTGACGGTGGGCGCCGCGGGAGCGGGCTGAGCGGCTGGGCGCCGGCGAACCGGTAGGCAGGCCCTTCGGGAGCCCGGCCGGGCCGCGAGGAAGCCCCCCGGGGGGGCCGCTACTCCCGGGCCAGGACCACCGCGGAGCCGTACGCGCAGACCTCGGTGCCGACGTCGGCGGCCTCGCTGACGTCGAAGCGCATCGCCAGGACCGCGTTGGCCCCGCGGACCCGCGCCTGGTCGACCAGCCGCTCCATGGCCTGGTTGCGGGTCTCGACCAGCGTCTTGGTGAGGCCCTTGAGCTCGCCGCCCACCATCGACTTCAGGCCCGCGCCGATCTGGCTGCCCACGTGCCGGGAGCGCACGGTCAGTCCGAAGACCTCGCCGATCACGCGTTCCACCCGGAAGCCGGGGGCGTCGTTGGTGGTGACCACGAGGATGTCGGAGCCCTGTGCCTGCCCACCGCCGAATTCTTCGATTCCCATGGGATGAAGCATCGCCCGGCGGTGGGCGGCACGCAGCCGCGGCTACTCCAGGCGCGGCTGCCGCGCGGGGGCGGGGCAGATGCGCTGGCCCTCGTGGTCGAAGACGTAGAGGTGCGCGAGGTCCACCAGGAGGGGCACGCGGTCGCCGCGGCGGACCCGGATGTCGGGCCCGGTGCGTACGACGAGGTCACCGGTCTGCGTCTCGGGCGTCGTGGGCCGGTCCATGACCGACACCGGCGCCTGCTGCGGCCTGGCCGGCTGGCCGTTCGCCGCGGAGGCCCCCGTGGAGCCGTCGCGCTCCATGACGCTGGCCTGGAGGCGCCGGGCGGCCTTCTGCGCGAGCTTGCCGAGCCCGACGCCGCTGCTCGACCCCCGGCGGGAGCCGTTCTTCGCGGTCGCGGCGGGGCGCGGCGCCTCCAGCTCGGGCACCACGGCCGGACGCGACCCGGTGTTGAGGTGCACCAGCGACTCGTGGCCCTGGTATTCGATGTGCTCGACGATCCCGCTGAGCACGACCTCGCCGCTGTGCGCCTGGCTGGGCTGGGCGATGCGCACCGCCTCGGAGCGCAGCCCGACGATGATCCGCCGGCCCTGCTGGATCCGCAGCATCTGGTGGTCGTAGTTCAGCGGCTCTGGCAGTCCGAGCCGCTGCCGGCCGAAGTCGATCCACATGCCGCCGGTGAGCGGGGCGATGACGGTGGCCTGGAGCAGGTTGATCCGCGGGGTGCCGACGAAGGCGGCGACGAAGACGTTCTCCGGCAGGTGGTAGGCCTCACGCGGGGTGCTGATCTGCTGGAGCACGCCGCTGCGCATGATCGCGACCCGGTCGCCCAGCGACATGGCCTCGGCCTGGTCGTGGGTGACGTAGACGGTCGTGACGCCCATGCCGTGGGTGAGGCGGGCGATCTCGGCCCGCAGGTGGGCGCGCAGCTTCGCGTCGAGGTTCGACAGCGGCTCGTCCATCAGGAAGACCGAGGGGTGCCGGGAGATGGCCCGCCCCATGGCGACACGCTGGCGCTCGCCACCGGAGAGCTGCCCCGGGTAGCGGTCGAGGATCTCCTCGATGCCGAGGATGCGGGCGGTCTCGTCGACCCGCGGCCCGTGCTCCTCGCCCGGCATCTCGAACCGCAGGGGGAAACCGATGTTCTCCCTGCTGGTCATGCTCGGGTAGAGGGCGAAGTTCTGGAAGACCATCGCCATCCGGCGGTCGCCGGGCGCGAGGTCGTTGGAGTACTCACCGTCGAGCAGCAGCTCCCCCGTGGTGATGTCCTCGAGTCCCGCGATCATCCGCAGGACGGTCGACTTTCCGCAGCCGGAAGGGCCGAGCAGCACCAGGAACTCGCCTGGCGCGATGTCCAGCGAGAACCGGTCCACGGCAGGCGACGGCTGCTTCGGGTAGTACTTGGAAACTTCGTGCAGGGTGATGGCGCGAGTCATAACGGGAGCCGCCAGGTGGTTCGGACGCAGTGACGGGGCACGTGGGGGGATGACTTTCCGGACATGCGGTGGTGCACGGATGACGCTGCGGAGAACGTAGTCCACTACTCGCAGGTTGCGGAACGTTTGTATCAACACTGCATTGATACTTTTGGATCGTGATGAACCTCGCGCTCGGTCCGAGCTGGCTCTCTCCCGACCACCTGATCAACACATACGGCCTGTGGGGCGTGCTGCTGATCGTGTTCGCGGAGTCGGGGCTGCTGATCGGATTCTTCCTGCCCGGCGACTCGCTGCTGTTCACGACGGGTCTGCTGGTCGCCGGCGGCACCCTTGACCGGCCGCTGTGGCTGGTGGCCCCGCTGATCGCGCTCGCCTCGGTGGCGGGGCAGCAGGTCGGATACCTGTTCGGCCGCAAGGTCGGACCCTCGCTCTTCAGCAGGCCGGACTCGCGCTTGTTCAAGATGGAGAACATCGAGAAGGCCCACGGGTTTTTCGAGCAGCACGGCTCGAAAGCCATCGTGATGGCCTGCTTCGTGCCGATCATCAGAACGTTCACCCCGATCGTCGCAGGCGTCAGCCGAATGAACTACCGCACCTTTGCCACCTTCAATGTCATCGGCGGCACCCTGTGGGGCGCCGGTGTCACCCTGCTGGGCTACTGGCTCGGCCAGATCACCTTCGTCAAGGACAACATCGAGGCGATCCTCGTCCTGGTGGTGCTGGTGTCCGTGGTGCCGCTGGGCATCGAGTACCTGCGCTCGCGCGGCAAGGCGAAGGCCAGGACCGCGGCGGGCGGCGGCCAGGGGGCCGCGCCGACGGCCGACGACGTGGACGACCCCGAGATCATCGCCGCGCCGCGCGGCGGCCGGCACCGCGCGCAGAAGAACTGAGGACGGCCGGTGACGGACGGCCCAGGACCGGGGGAGGAGCGCGAACCGGACCTCGAACCGTGGGCGTACGGCCCCAGCGTGCCGCACGGCTCATACGCGCAGGGCTCGGCCTTCACCCCGCCCGAGGGCTTCCCCGTCGTCGCGCTGCCGCCGGACGACGCCCGCTGGCAGGACCGGATGCGGTCCTTCGTACGGCTGTCGGTCACCGAGCGGCCGGGGCCCGACGTCGCCTTCGACCGGCAGGAGCCGGGACACACCCTGTCGGTGCCGCGGGTGCTCGACCTCACCCTGCGCATCGGCGAGCTGCTGCTGGCAGGCGGCGAGGGCGCGGAGGACGTCGAGGCGGCCATGCTCGGCGTGGCCTACGCCTACGGGCTCGCCCGGGTGGAGCCCAACGTCACCTTCACCCTGCTGGGCATCTCCCACCAGCCCTCGCTGACCGACACGCCGCTCACCATGAGCCGCACGGTCCGCAGGCGCGGCACCGACTACACCCGGCTGGCCGCGGTCTACCACCTGGTCGACGACGTCTCCGCGGGCGAGGTCACGCTGGAGGACGCCTACCGGCGGCTCGCCGACATCCGGCGCAACCGGCACCCGTACAGCAGCTGGCTGCTCACCGGGGCCGCCGGGCTGCTCGCGGGCGCGGCCAGCCTGCTGGTCGGCGGCAATCTGATCATCTTCCTGGCCGCCGGGCTCGGCGCGATGCTCGGCGACCGGCTGGCGTGGGTGCTGGCCGGGCGCGGGATCCCGGAGTTCTACCAGTTCGCGGTGGCCGCGATGCCCGCCGCCGCGATGGGGGTGGTGGTGGACCGCGCCCACTGGATCCCGGGCGCCGCCGGCGTCCAGTCCTCGGCCGTGATCACCGGCGGGCTCTTCGCGCTGCTGCCCGGCCGCGCGCTGGTCGCCGCCGTACAGGACGGCCTGACCGGCTTCTACATCACCGCGTCGGCCCGGCTGCTCGAAGTGGTCTACCTCGTGGTCGGCATCGTCATCGGCGTCACGCTGATCCTCTACGCGGGCGTCAAGTTCGGCGCCGACCTCAACCCCGACCAGGCGATCCGCGCCTACGACCACCCGTGGGTGCAGCTGGTCGCCGCGATGGTGCTGACCCTGGCCTTCGCGGTGCTGCTCCAGTGCGAGCGGGCGGTGCTCCTCCTCGCCACGCTCAACGGCGGTGTCGCCTGGACGGTCTACGGCGTCCTCCACCAGCAGGCCGGCGGCAACCAGGTCGCCGCCACCGCCGCCGCGTCGGGCCTCGTCGGGCTCTTCGGGCAGCTCATGGCCCGCTACCGCTACGTGTCCGTCCTCCCCTACGTGACCGCGGCCATCGGGCCGCTGCTGCCCGGCTCCGCCACCTACTTCGGGCTGCTGGCCTTCACCCAGAACCACACGGACCAGGGCTTCACCCAGCTCACCCGGGCGGCGGCCATCGCGCTGGCGCTGGCCATCGGCGTCAACCTGGGCAACGAGATCGCCCGCCTCGCGCTGCCCACCCCGGGCCCGACCCGCCCCCGCCGCGCGGCCAAGCGCACCCGCGGCTTCTGACGGCTCCGCGCGTCCTGCCGGGGCCCAGGAACCCGCCGCCTTCCCCCGGGGCCCGGAGCCCCGCCGTCAGCTGCCCGAGACGGCCGAGCCGAGGGCGTCGAGGGCGGACTGGGCCGCGGTGGCCGAAGGGGCGCCCTGCGTCATGAAGGAGAAGGCCAGCACCCGGCCCTTCGGGGTGACCGTCACCCCGGCGATCGTGTTCGTGCCGGTGAGCGTCCCCGTCTTCGCCCGGACCAGGCCCGCCCCCGCGTCGCCGTGGAAGCGGGCCGCCAGCGTCCCGCTGAAAGCCGCGATGGGCAGCCCGGTGATGACCGGCCGCAGCTCGGGGTGGGAGGGCGACGCGGCCAACGCCAGGATCCGGGTGAGGACCGCGGGCGACAGCGCGTCGACATGGTCGAGCCCGCTGCCGTCGGCGAAGACGGCGTTGCCCAGCGGCACCCCGTACTTCCGCAGGGCCGCCGGAATCGCCTTCGCGTCCCCGGCGAAGCTCGCCGGGCGGCCCGAGGCCAGCGCCACCTGCCGGGCCAGCGCCTCCGCGAGGTCGTTGTCCGAGTCGGTGAGCATCCGCTCGACCAGCTCGCTCAGCGGCGCCGACCGGTGCACGGCCAGCCGCGTGCCGCCCGCGCCGCTCGCCGGCGCCGGATCGCCGGTGACGGTGATGCCGTGGGAGGCCAGCAGGTCCGCGAAGGACTCGGCCGCGTCCTGGGCGGGATCGGCGGACCGGGAAGCGGGCCCGCTCGTGCTGCCGTCGAGGCGGCCCTCGCGCACCATCAGCGCGCTGACCGGCGCGAGGTTCTCGTTGGGGCCGATGGGGTGCAGCAGGGGGCCTGAGTACAGCGAGGTGTCGTAGCCGAGCCGTACGGACGTGGTGCCGCGTGCGTGCAGCGCGGCCGCGGTGTCCGCGGCGAGGTCGCCGAGTTCGAGGGTCGGGTCGCCGCCGCCGACCAGCACGACGCGCTTCGCGCCGACCGCGACGACGGCGGTCGTCAGGGTCCGTGAGCCGCCGAGGGTGCCCAGCGCGGCGACGGCGGTGGCGAGCTTGGTCGTGGACGCGGGGGTGGAGGCGGTGGCCGACTTGTGGTCGTAGAGCAGCTTCCCGCTCGCGACGTCGAGGACCGCCCCCGTGCGTATCGTCCCGAGGTCCTGCGAGGCCATCAGCGGCGCGAGCCTGGCCGCCAGCCCCGCGCTGTCGGGCCGGCCGCCGTCCGCGGCCGCGAGCACCGGCGCGGCCGATGCCGCGGGAGGCGCGGCGCGCGGCCGCGGCACTGCGGCGGCGGAGCGCGGTGCGGGAGCGGCGGTACGCCCGTCCCTGGCGGCGGCGAGCGACCGTTCGGCCCTACGCTGGCCGCCGTCCCACGGCCCCGCGGCGACCACCGCACCCGCGGCGACCAGCGCGCCTATCGCCGCGGATATCGCCACTACCTGCACTGTCCTGCCGTGCGGCACCCCCGACCAGCCCCTTTCGCGACCACCCACTTGCGTGGGAGACACTTAATCACCCGCAGTATGCGCTGATCATGGAGGAGTAGGGCCTTGGAGTTCGACGTCACGATCGAGATCCCGAAGGGTTCGCGGAACAAGTACGAGGTGGACCACGAGACCGGTCGTATCCGCCTGGACCGCAGGCTCTTCACCTCGACCAGCTATCCCGCCGACTACGGCTTCATCGAGAACAGCCTCGGCCAGGACGGCGACCCGCTGGACGCGCTGGTCATCCTGGACGAGCCGACCTTCCCTGGCTGCCTGATCACCTGCCGCGCGATCGGCATGTTCCGCATGACCGACGAGGCCGGCGGCGACGACAAGGTGCTGTGCGTGCCCGCGTCCGACCCGCGGGTGGAGCACCTTCGCGACATCCACCACGTGAGCGAGTTCGACCGGCTGGAGATCCAGCACTTCTTCGAGGTCTACAAGGACCTGGAGCCCGGCAAGTCCGTCGAGGGCGCCGACTGGGTGGGCCGCGCCGAGGCCGAGGCGGAGATCGAGGACTCCTTCCGCCGGCTCAAGGAGCACGGGCCGGGCCACTGAACGCGTTAGCGCGTCAGGAACCGCCGAGGGGCGGGCCGGGGGAATGTCCCCCGGCCCGCCCTTCCGCTTCTGCGGCATGCCCCAAAGCGCGGACCGGCAACGTACCGTGAAGACATGACGAGCATCGGTGGAAGCGAGATGGTCGACTGGAACCTCGCCGTGGCGACAGCCCAGAGGCTGACGCGGCCGGGGCCTGAGGTGAGCCGGGACGAGGCCCGGGCGATCGTGGCCGAGCTGCGCGCGCACGCGCAGGAGTCGGAGGCGCACGTCCGGGGATTCACCCGGATGTACGGCGACGGGGACGTACCGCCGCACGGCACCCCCGTGCTGATCGTGGACCGGGCCGGCTGGGTCAAGGCCAATGTGGCCGGCTTCCGCGAGGTCCTCAAGCCGCTGCTGGTCAAGATGCAGGCGCGGCGGCCCGGCGGTCCCGGCGGGGCGGTGCTCGGCACGGTCGGCGGCAAGGTCACCGGGGTCGAGGTCGGGATGCTGCTGAGCTTCCTGTCCTCGCGGGTGCTCGGGCAGTACGAGACCTTCGCGCCGCCCAGCCGCGAGATGCCGGCCGGACCGGTCAAGCCGGGGCCCGGCGAGTCGCGGGCCGGCCGGCTGCTGCTGGTGGCGCCCAACATCGTGCAGGTCGAGCGGGAGCTCGACGTGGACCCGCACGACTTCCGGCTGTGGGTGTGCCTGCACGAGGAGACCCACCGCACGCAGTTCTCCGCCGTGCCGTGGCTGCGGGACCACATCGAGGGCGAGATCCAGTCGTTCCTCGGCGAGACCGAGCTCGACGCCTCCACGGTGATCGAGCGGGTCAGGCAGGCCGTGCAGTCCTTCACCGGCGCCAACGGCAAGGAGGGCGCCAAGGACGCCGCGGGGGACGCAGGCGGGGCGGCGGGGGAGGCCGAGGGCACCGACGCGCCGGACGACGGCCGCAGCCTTGTCGACCTGGTCCAGACGCCCACCCAGCGGGAGATCCTGGCCCGGCTCACCGGCGTGATGTCGCTGCTCGAAGGACACGCCGACTACGTGATGGACGGCGTCGGGCCCGACGTGGTGCCGAGCGTCGCGGAGATCCGCGAGAAGTTCAGCCGCCGCCGCGCCAACGGCGCCGGGCGCCTCGACCAGGCGCTGCGCAGGCTGCTCGGCCTGGACGCCAAGCTGCGGCAGTACCGCGAGGGCGAGCGGTTCGTGCGGGCCGTGGTGGACGAGGTCGGCATGGACGGCTTCAACAAGGTGTGGACGTCGCCGAACACGCTGCCCACCAAGGCGGAGATCGGCAAACCCGCCGACTGGGTCGCGCGTGTGCACCGGCGTACCGACGGCTGACGAGCGAGCGCCCGTAGTGGCCGGCCGAGGGACGAGGTCGTCCGCGGAGGGCGGGAGGAGGAAGTCGGAGCGAAGGGAACTGTCGGCTGACGCTCTTTCACGCCCCCGGTTCACCCTTCCGAGGGACCGTAAACGCAGGGTAGGGCGTGCGATGCTCGGGTAATGCCCGGACTTCTGTCACCATCTCAATACCCTGCGTCATCTCCCCTCGTTTCAGCTCCCGCTCACAGCCTCCTCAGGAGGGAACCGGACATGGGACCCCACCCCACGGTCGCGGCGATACGCCTGGCGGTCCGCCGCGTCCTGCACGACGTCCTCAACTCGTCCGCCGACCCGCACCCGGTGGTCCTCGCCGCGTGCAGCGGCGGCGCCGACTCCATGGCGCTCGCCGCCGCGCTCGCCTTCGAGGCGCCGCGGCTCGGCGTACGCGCCGGCGCGGTCACCGTCGACCACGGCCTCCAGGCCGGCTCCGCCGTGCGCGCCGAGGAAGTGGCCGGGCGGCTGCGCGCGCTCGGCCTCGACCCGGTGGACGCGGTCGGCGTGACCGTCGGCCGCCAGGGCGGCCCGGAAGCCGCCGCCCGCGACGCCCGGTACGCGGCGCTCGACGCCGCGGCCGACCGGCGCGGCGCGGCGGCGGTCCTGCTCGGCCACACCCGCGATGACCAGGCAGAAACGGTGCTGCTCGGGCTCGCCCGCGGCTCCGGGATCCGCTCGCTCTCCGGCATGGCCGCGGTCTCGGGGGCGGGTGGCCGCTACCGGCGGCCCTTCCTGCTGCTCGACCGCGACACGGTCCGGCAGGGCTGCCTCGCCCAGGGCATCACGGTCTGGGAGGACCCGCACAACCACGACCCCGCCTACACCCGGTCCCGGGTCAGACACGAGGCGCTCCCGGTGCTGGAGAAATCCCTCGGCAAGGGTGTCGTCGAGGCGCTGGCCCGTACCGCCCAGCTGTCGAGGGACGACGCCGACGCGCTCGACCAGTGGGCGGCGGACGCCCAGGCCGACGCGGCGGGCGACGACGGCAGCCTCGACGTACGCCGGCTGGCCGCGCTGCCCGCGGCGGTGCGCCGCAGGGTCATGCGCAGGACGGCCATCGCCGCGGGCTCGCCGCCAGGGTTCCTTTTCGCCCGGCACATCGAGGAGGTGGACCGCCTGGTCACCGGCTGGCACGGGCAGAAGGCGCTCAACCTGCCGGGCGGCGTCGCCGTGCTGAGGGCCAATGGCAGACTGGTGTTCTCGCCGTCGTAGACGCGCCGACGTGGACCCGAGCAGCTGAGGGACGTACCAGGCAGTGAACGAGACCGACATGGGCACCGACCTGGAGAAAGTGCTCATCTCCAAGGCAGAGATCGACGCGAAGCTCGTGGAGCTCGCCGCGGAGATCGACCGGGACTACGCGGGCAGGGACCTGCTCATCGTGGGCGTGCTCAAGGGCGCCGTCATGGTGATGGCGGACCTGGCCCGCGCCCTGTCGAGCGAGGTCACGATGGACTGGATGGCGGTGTCCTCCTACGGAGCCGGAACCAAGTCGTCCGGGGTGGTGCGCATCCTCAAGGACCTGGACACCGACATCGCCGGCCGGGACGTGCTGATCGTCGAGGACATCATCGACTCCGGGCTGACACTGTCCTGGCTGATCAGCAATCTCGGCTCGCGCGGCCCGGCCTCCCTGGAGGTCTGCACCCTGCTGCGCAAGCCCGAGGCGGCCAAGGTCGAGCTCGACGTGAAGTACACCGGGTTCGACATTCCCAACGAATTCGTCGTCGGATACGGCCTGGACTATGCCGAGAAGTACCGGAATCTGCCCTTCGTCGGCACCCTGGCCCCGCACGTCTACGGCGGCTGAACGGCCCCCCGGCCCTGCCGGGGAACCGATGCCGGGGTCGCGGCGTTGGAGCAGGGGAAAGCGGGTTGGTTAACAGTCGGCGGCGCCCTCGGGTGACAATGCTGGGGTACCGTCCGAAGGTCGGGTCATTACAACACCGGATGCACGCGCCCTCCACGGGCGTAGGTGCCTCACTGTGGCAGGAGGGACGGGGCGGTTTCGCCCCGCATGGATGGACGTGAAGCGCTATTTCCGTGGGCCAGTGATGTGGATCGTGCTGGCTGTCCTCGCCGTGGTCGTGTTGATGCAGGTCGTCGGCTCCGGCGGCGGCTACAAGACGGTGGACACCGGCGCGGTCTTGCAAGCGATCGATACCAACAAGGCCAAATCAGCCGAGCTGACGACCGGAGACGACAACTCCATCAAGGTCCAGCTCAGGGACGGCACCAAGATCGAGGGCAGCTCCAAGGTCCGGGCCAGCTACATCGGCGACCAGGGCGCCGCGATCGCGGCCGACCTGCAGCGGATCGTGGACGGCAAGGTCCCGGGAGTCCAGCTCCCGGACAAGTACACGGTCTCGCAGTCGAAGCAGAACGCCTTCCTCGGCATCCTGCTGTCGCTGCTGCCCTTCGTCCTGATCGTGGTGGTCTTCCTCTTCCTGATGAATCAGATGCAAGGCGGCGGCTCTCGCGTCATGCAGTTCGGGAAGTCCAAGGCCAAGCTGATCACCAAGGACACCCCCAAGACGACGTTCTCCGACGTCGCGGGCTGCGACGAGGCGGTGGAAGAGCTCCAGGAGATCAAGGAGTTCCTCCAGGAGCCCGCCAAGTTCCAGGCCGTCGGCGCCAAGATCCCCAAGGGCGTGCTGCTCTACGGCCGTCCTGGCACCGGCAAGACCCTGCTGGCACGGGCCGTCGCCGGTGAGGCGGGCGTCCCGTTCTACTCGATCTCGGGTTCCGACTTCGTCGAGATGTTCGTCGGTGTCGGCGCCAGCCGGGTGCGCGACCTGTTCGAGCAGGCCAAGGCCAACGCGCCGGCGATCGTCTTCGTCGACGAGATCGACGCCGTCGGCCGGCACCGCGGTGCGGGCCTCGGCGGTGGCCACGACGAGCGCGAGCAGACCCTGAACCAGCTGCTGGTCGAGATGGACGGCTTCGACGTGAAGGGCGGCGTGATCCTGATCGCCGCCACGAACCGGCCCGACATCCTCGACCCGGCACTGCTGCGCCCGGGCCGTTTCGACCGGCAGATCGCGGTCGACCCGCCGGACCTCCAGGGCCGCCTGGAGATCCTCACGGTCCACCAGAAGGGCAAGCCGATCGCGCCGGACGTCGACCTCATGGCCGTCGCCCGCCGCACCCCCGGCTTCACCGGTGCGGACCTGAGCAACGTGCTGAACGAGGCGGCGCTGCTCACCGCACGCAGTGACAAGAAGCTCATCGACAACGGCACCCTCGACGAGGCCATCGACCGCGTCGTGGCCGGGCCGCAGAAGCGCACCCGCATCATGTCGGACAAGGAGAAGAAGATCACCGCGTACCACGAGGGCGGACACGCCCTGGTCGCGGCGGCTTCGCCGAACTCCGACCCGGTGCACAAGGTGACGATCCTGTCCCGCGGCCGCGCCCTGGGCTACACGATGGTGCTTCCCGACGAGGACAAGTACTCGACCACGCGCAACGAGATGCTCGACCAGCTCGCCTACATGATGGGCGGCCGGGCGGCGGAGGAACTGGTCTTCCACGACCCGACCACCGGCGCGTCCAACGACATCGAGAAGGCCACCACCACGGCACGCGCGATGGTCACCCAGTACGGCATGACCGAGCGCCTCGGCGCGATCAAGTTCGGCTCAAGCGACTCCGAGCCCTTCCTCGGCCGTGAGATGGGCCACCAGCGCGACTACTCGGAAGAGGTCGCCGGGCTGGTGGACGAGGAGGTCAAGAAGCTGATCGAGACGGCGCACAACGAGGCCTGGGAGATCCTGGTCGAGAACCGCGACGTCCTCGACAACCTCGTGCTGGCCCTGCTGGAGCGGGAGACGCTGAACAAGGAGGAGATCGCCGAGATCTTCGCCCCGATCGTGAAGCGCCCGGCCCGTCCGGCCTGGACCGGCTCCGCCCGTCGTACGCCGTCCACCCGGCCCCCGGTGCTCTCGCCGAAGGAGCTGGCGCTGACCAACGGCGTCCAGCCCGCCAACGGCAACGGCCCGGCGGCCATCTCCACGGCCAAGCCGGCGGTGGAGCCCGTCGACCTGCCGGAGGACGGCAGGTCCGACAGCTGACAGGCTGCAGGTCCGGGTTCGTCCCGGAATGAAGGCCGCGACCCCGGGGTTTTACCCTGGGGTCGCGGCCTTTTCGTCGTCGCGGCACCGGCCGACCCCACCAGCAGCAGGAACGAGGCACCATGACGGACCCCGTGACACTCGACGGCGAGAGCCAGATCAACCGATTCGACGAGAAGCGGGCCGCTGCCGCCGTACGCGAACTGCTGCTGGCCGTCGGCGAGGACCCCGACCGCGAGGGCCTGCGGGAGACCCCGGAACGGGTCGCGCGCGCCTACCGGGAGATCTTCTCCGGCCTGTGGCAGGAGCCGGAGGATGTGCTGACCACCACGTTCGACCTCGGGCATGACGAGATGGTGCTGGTCAAGGACATCGAGGTGATGTCCTCCTGCGAGCACCACCTGGTGCCCTTCGTCGGCGTCGCACACGTCGGCTACATCCCCGCCTCCAGCGGCAAGATCACCGGCCTGTCGAAGCTGGCCCGGCTGGTCGACGTCTACGCCCGCCGCCCGCAGGTGCAGGAACGCCTCACCACGCAGATCGCCGACGCGCTGATGCGGATACTCGAACCGCGGGGCGTGATCGTGGTCGTGGAGTGCGAGCACATGTGCATGACCATGCGGGGCGTACGGAAGCCCGGCGCCAAGACGATCACCTCCGCGGTGCGCGGCCAGCTGCGCGACCCGGCCACCCGCTCCGAGGCGATGAGCCTGATCATCGGCCGCGGCTGAGACGGCCGCTGAGACGGCCGCTGAGGAAGCGGCGGCTGAGGCAGCGGGCGGGAACCGCTGCGTAGGCGCCGACACCCCCTCCCCCCGGGCCCTCACGCCGAGAGGTGGGCGCTCAGCCACGCCAGGGCGGCAGGGATCTCCCGCGACCAGGTGGTGAAGTTGTGGCCGCCGCTCGGGAGGATGATCGACGACACCCGGGTCGGCCCGCCGGCCAGCGCGATGAAGCGCAGGGTCGCCCGGTAGTCGTGCTCGCCGTGCCGGCTGCTGGTTACCAGCAGGTTCACCGCCGGGTGCGGGAGGTGGCCCAGCCGCCACATCAGGTCGTTCCCGCGGCGCCGGTCCGCGTCGCCGCCGTAGAGGTCCCCGGTCGTCGCGTCCTTCGGGGCGCCGTAGTCCGCGGACAGTCCCACCGCCGACCCGTAGCAGCCGGGGTCGCGCAGCGCGAGCTTGAGCGCGCAGTAGCCGCCCGTGGAGTCGCCGATGACTCCCCAGCCCGCCGCGTCCGTGCCGACCCGGTAGCGGGTCGCCAGCGACCTCCGCAGGTCGGTGGCGAAGAACGTCTCGGTCCGCGGGCCGCCCGGCACGTCCGTGCACTCCGTGTCGCGCGGCGGCGCGACGGTGGGCCGCATCATGACCAGCACCATCGGGCGGGCCGTCCCCCGCCGTACCTCGGCGGCCGCGACCGCCGGATACCTCAGCTTCCCGTACAGCGCCTCCGCGGTGCCCGGGTAGCCGGTGAGGACCAGGGCCGCGGGGAAGCGCCGCCGCGGCTGCCTGAAGTACTCGGGCGGCAGGTAGACGTACGCGGTCGTCGTGATGCCGGACACGCCGCCGGTGATCGCGACCCGCTGGATCCGGCCGCCGATCCGCGGCACCGTGCCGCCCGGGCCGCCGGTGTGGACGGTGCCCAGTACCTGAACCGCACCGTCGGCCGGCGGCCCGCCCGCGCGGTCGAGCACCACGCCGGGGGCGGTGTCCCGGCCCAGGAGGTCGGCCCACGAGGCGTAGAAGCCGAAGGAGTCGTTCGCCACCAGGGCCAGCGCCGCGATCAGCGACAGCTGGGTCGCCAGCAGCACGCCGACCCTGCCGAGCACCGGCAGCGGGCCGCGCCGCGCCAGCCGCGGCCACAGCCACACGGTGGCGGCGAACAGCGCTGTGGCGAGCAGCGCGGCGGCCAGCAGCACCTTCTCACTCGTGAGACCCATGTCGGCAGGTGTACTTTCTGCGTCGGCATCCAGTCGCGCCGACCGGGAAGGAACCCGGACGGCAGAGTTCGCGTCCTAGAGGACGCAAATTCTTCGTTCTGGAGCAGATTGCGGGATATACCCGTGATTTTCGGTGATGCTGTGGTTTGGGGACCCATGTCCGTACTGGTAGAGGGCGAAAGCCCGGTCCGGGTTCCGCCGGCGGTGGACGATGTCCGCTGAGCGGCAGCCCGCCCCACGCCGCCACCGCTGGCCGGTGCGGTCCTCGGCCGTGCCCAAGATCATCGGGTCCGCCACGGCGGTGATCGGCCTGCTCGACGTCGTGTCGGCGGTCTTCCCCGCCTTCCGCAACGGCCGCATGCACCACATGGCCGCGGTCTTCCCCGGCACCGTCAGCTCGCTCGCCGCCGCCACCTCCGTGGTCACCGGCATCCTGCTGCTGATGCTGGCGCACGCACTCAAACGCGGGAAGCAGCGGGCCTGGTGGGCCGCCGTCGCCCTGCTGCCGGTCGGCGCCGCCACCCAGCTCATCTACCGGCACTCCCTCTTCGGCGTCGGCGTGTCCCTCGCGCTGATGGGCGTACTGCTGCGGAACCGGCGGGAATTCACCGCGCTGTCCGACCCCCGCACCCGCTGGCGCGCGCTGCTCAACTTCGTCGGCCTGAGCACGGTCGCCTTCTCCCTCGGCCTGGTCATCACCAGCGCCCACCCCGCCTCGGAGCGCGGCAACCCCGGCCTGCTCGACCGCTGCGAGCACGTACTGCTCGGCCTCTTCGGCGTCGAGGGACCCGTCGCCTACACCAGCGACCGGGTCAACGACCTGGTCGGCTACTCACTGGGCGGCCTCGGCCTGCTCATCGCGATCTCCACCGTCTACCTCGCGCTGCGCCCGGCCCGCCCGGTCGCCGAGCTGAGCGAGGCCGACGAGGACCGGCTGCGCGCCCTGCTGGCCCGGCACGGCGCCCGCGACTCGCTCGGCCACTTCGCGCTGCGCCGCGACAAGTCCGTGGTCTTCTCCACCAGCGGCAAGGCCGCGGTCTGCTACCGGGTGGTCTCGGGCGTGGCCCTGGCAGGCGGCGACCCGATCGGCGACGTCGAGGCCTGGCCGGGCGCCATCGAGCGGTTCGTGGAACTGGCCCGCGCTCACGCCTGGCTGCCCGCCGTCGTCGGATGCAGCGAGACCGGCGGCGAGGTGTGGACGAGGGAGACCGGCCTCGACGCGCTGGAACTCGGCGACGAGGCCATCGTCAACGCGGCGGACTTCACCCTCGAAGGCCGCGCCATGCGCAATGTGCGGCAGATGGTCAAGCGCATCGAGCGCTCCGGCTACGTCTGCCGGGTGCGCCGGGTGCGGGAGCTGACCGAGGGCGAGAAGCAGAAGGTCAGGCTCGCCGCCGACGCCTGGCGCGGCACCGACACCGAGCGCGGCTTCTCCATGGCGCTCGGCCGCTTCGGCGAGGACCTGGACGGCGACTGCGTCGTCGTCACGGCCCACAAGGACCGCGAGTCCGGCGCCCCGCACCCCGAGCTGGGCGACCTGCGGGCCGTCCTGCACTTCGTGCCCTGGGGCACGGACGGCATGTCGCTCGAACTGATGCGGCGCGACCGCAGCGCCGACCCCGGCCTGAACGAGCTGCTGATCGTCGCCGCGCTCCAGCAGGCGCCGGCGCTCGGCGTGGTCCGGGTGTCGCTGAACTTCGCGATGTTCCGCTCCGCCCTGGCCCGCGGCGAGCGGATCGGCGCGGGGCCCGTGCTGCGCGGCTGGCGCGGCCTGCTGGTCTTCCTCTCCCGCTGGTTCCAGATCGAGTCGCTGTACAAGTTCAACGCCAAATTCCAGCCCGACTGGGTGCCGCGCTTCCTGGTCTTCCCCAACTCCCGCGACCTGCCGAGGATCGGCTTCGCGATCATGCAGGCCGAGGGCTTCGTCACCCTGTCGCTGCCGCTGCCCGCCCTCGTCCAGCGCTTCCTGCCGGGGCGCGCCGCCCGGCCCCCGCACCGGCACCGCACGGGGTACGCGGCCGAGCCCGGCGCCGGCACCCGCTTGTCGGGGGACTCGGGCAAGCGGAGTGCGGTCGCCTGACCCCTACCGCCTACGCTGGGCGCATGAGTACCCACCTGGGTCCCACCGGACCCGTCGGACTGCCGGAGTGGGACCGCTGCGCGGTCATGGGCGTGGTGAACGTCACGCCCGACTCGTTCTCCGACGGCGGGCGGTGGTTCGACCCGGACGTCGCGGTCAAGCACGGGCTCGACCTGGTCGCCGAGGGCGCCGACATGGTCGACGTCGGCGGCGAGTCCACCCGCCCGGGGGCCGCCAGGGTCGACGAGGCGGAGGAGCTGCGGCGGGTGATCCCCGTGGTCCGCGAACTGGCCGCCTCCGGGGTGCTGGTCAGCGTCGACACGATGCGGGCCGGCGTCGCCGAGCAGGCGGTCGCCGCCGGGGCCGTACTGGTCAACGACGTCAGCGGCGGGCAGGCCGACCCGGCGATGATCCCGGTGGTGGCCGCGGCGGGCGTGCCCTTCGTGGTCATGCACTGGCGCGGCCAGAGCATCGACATGAACAACCGCGCCGTCTACGCCGACGTACTCGCCGAGGTCGTCGCCGAGCTGCGCGGCAGCCTCGACCGAGCGGTGGCCGGCGGCGTCGCCCCGGAGCGCATCGTCCTCGACCCCGGCCTCGGCTTCGCCAAGGAGGCCGGCCACGACCTCACCCTGCTCGCCCACCTCGGCGCGCTGCGCGCACTCGGCCGGCCGCTGCTGGTCGCCGCCTCGCGCAAACGCTTCCTCGGCCGGGTCCTGGCCGACGGCGCCGGCGATCCACCGCCCGCAAGGGAACGCGACGCGGCCACCGCCGCCGTCACCGCCATCGCCGCCCGCGAGGGCGCCTGGGCGGTCCGGGTGCACGAGGTGCAGGCCAGCGCCGACGCCGTACGCGTCGCGCGGGCCATCGAGGCCGCCGCGGGGGCCGGCGTATGACGCCGCGCACCGCGGAGGCGCGCGCGGTCGAGCGGGCCAACCAGGCGTTCTACGACGCCGTCGAGAACTCCGACCTCGACGCGCTGGAGGCGGTGGTGCTCGACGGCCCGCTCGCCGAGTCCGTCGCCGTCGTCCACCCCGGCTGGCCCGTGCTGCGCGGGCGCCGCGAGGTGATGCGGTCCTTCGCGCTCATCATGGCCAACACCGACTACATCCAGTTCTTCCTCACCGACGTGGAGGTCGGCGTGGACGGTGACGCCGCCGTCGTCACCTGCACCGAGAACATCCTCACCGGCGGCCCCGCCGAGGACGACGGCTCGGCCGGCTCCCTCGTCGGCGGCCTGGTGGTGGCCACCAACGTCTTCCGCCGCACCGCGGAGGGCTGGCGGCTGTGGGTGCACCACGGCTCGCCGGTGCTCGCCGAGGACGAGGACGAGACCGAAGAAGCGGAACACGAGGAGTGACGGTGGACCGAGTCGCGCTGCACGGCCTGAAGGTGCACGGAAACCACGGGGTCTTCCAGCATGAGCGGGAGAACGGCCAGGTCTTCGTGATCGACCTGGTGATGGGCCTCGACACCTCGCCGGCGGCGGCCGGTGACGACCTCGGGAGAACCGTGCACTACGGTGTGGTCGCCGAGGAGGTCGCAGCCGTCGTGTCCGGCGAGCCCGTCGACCTCATCGAGACCCTTGCCCAGCGCATCGCCGACACCTGCCTGGGGCACGAGGCGGTGCAGGAGGTCGAGGTCACCGTGCACAAACCCGACGCCCCCATCACCGTGCCCTTCGACGACGTGACCGTGACCATCACCCGGAGGCGCCCGTGACCGCCGAATGGCCGGAGCAGTCCGCAGACCCCACCGTGCAGCCCGTACCCGCCTCCGTCGTCGCCGCGGTCGACGCGGCGGACAGCACCCTGCATAACCCGAGGACGGCCGTCATCGCCCTCGGCGGCAACCTCGGCAACCGCCTGGAGACGCTCCAAGGCGCCGTGGACGCCCTCGAGGACACCCCGGGCGTCCGGGTCAAGGCCGTCTCCCCGGTCTACGAGACCGAGCCGTGGGGCGTCGACCCCGGCTCCCAGCCCGGCTACTTCAACGCCGTCGTCCTCATCCGCACCACGCTCCCGCCGGTCGCGCTGCTGGAGCGCGCCCACGCCATCGAGGAGGCCTTCCTGCGGGTGCGGACCGAGCGCTGGGGCCCGCGCACCATCGACGTCGACATCATCGCCTACCAGGGTGTCGTCTCCGACGACCCGGTGCTCACCCTGCCCCACCCCCGCGCCCATGAGCGCGCCTTCGTCCTCGTACCGTGGTACGACGTCGACCCGTCCGCTGTCGTCCCCGGCCGCGGCCCGGTCGCGGAACTGCTCGCGGCCGTCGGCCGGCAGGGCGTCCAGCGGCGCGACGACGTGGAACTCCGGCTGCCCGAGTAATCGTTGCGACCGGTAGACAACAACGACGTGGAAGCGGGCACTCGGTGAGGACACTGCGGATCAGGATGCTGGCCGGGCTCTTCGCGATCGCGCTGGTGATCGCGTGGTCCGTCGCCCGGCTGTGGGACACCGTCGGCACGCTCCCCGGTGTTCCCGTGGCCGCGCCCATCGTCCTGGCGGTCATCGCCGCGGCCCTCTTCGCGACGGCCCTCTCGCTGCGCTCCCGGCTGCGCGCACAGCGCGAGCGGCGCCCCGGCGCCAAGGGCGTCGACCCGCTGGCCGCCGCCCGGGCCGTGGTCTTCGCGCAGGCCAGCGCCCTGGTCGCCTCGCTCGTCGCCGGCATGTACGGCGGGGCCTGCGTCTACCTCATCATGTACAAGCTGGACATGGACCCGCGCCGGCAGCAGGCCGTCTACTCCGGCCTCGCCTTCCTCGCCGGCATCGCCGTCGTGGCGGCCGCCATATTCCTCGAACGCGTCTGCAAACTCCCCGACGACGAAGACGCCCCCCCACCGGCCCACGCCCACCACCACCGGTAGCCCCCCACCGGGGCCGCGGGTCGTCTCCGTCCCGGAGCGGCTGTTGCTGTCGCCCCCGGCCCACCACCCACCGTCGTGTGGCGACGACCGCCACCACCCCAGGGGCGCGGGGAACTGCGCGACAAGCCCCCACCGGGGTGCGGGTCGTCTCCGGCCCGGAGGGGCTGTTGCTGTCGCCCCCGGACCACCGGCCGGTGGCCGGTTGCGCGCGCCGTTCCCCGCGCCCCTGGGTGGTTGCCGCCTTCCGCAAGGGCGCCCCTCAGCGGCGCGTGGGGGCACCCCCAGGTGAAGCCCTGGGGGAGAACGGCGCGGCCAGCCGCGTACGGCCGTCGTGTGGCGACGAACCGCACCACCCCAGGGGCGCGGGGAACTGCGCGACAAGCCCCCACCGGGGGTGCGGGTCGTCTCCGGCCCGGAGGGGCTGTTGCTGTCGCAGACGGACCACCGGCCACTGGGTGGTTGCGCGCGCAGTTCCGCCCCCAGAGCTTCGCCTGGGGGTACCCCCAGCGCCCCTGGGTGGTTGCCGCCTTCGGCAAGGGGCGCCCCCGGGGTGCGGGGGCCGGGTGGGCCGGGGTGTGAGGGAATGCACGTTCCCGGGTGGGCGCGGGTGAGTTGACCCGCGCGGGTGCGCCATGGTTCGCTCGGAGCGTGAACGTGTTCGCGCTCCGACTGCACCGGAGGGTCCACCTGGACCTCCTCCGGTACGCCGGCTGCGTGTGTACGGCCGCGCGCTGACGCGCGCCTCCGGCCCGCCGTTCACCCCGCCGCGTGATGCAGCCGCGGCACATACCCCCAGGGTGGTAACCCTTGCTCTCGAAGCCTTCGCTCACCTCGAAGACGGCGCCCAGCGCCTCCGAGCTGCTCGACTTCGCCAAGCGCGTCGCCGCGGACACCGCACTGGTCCGCGATCTTCCCCTCGACCCGGAGGGCCGCACCTGGGTGCGGCTGGCCGGCCCTGCCGGGGCCGAGGCGTGGCTGATCGGCTGGCCGCCCGGCGCCGAGACCGGCTGGCACGACCACGGCGGCTCGTACGGCGTGTTCGTGACGGCGGCGGGGGAGCTGACCGAGCAGTCCCTCGCGGTGCCGCTGCCCGCCGAGGGCTGGAGTTCGCTCGAACTGGCCGACGGCCTCGACCGCAGCCGGGTGCTGCCGGAAGGCGAGGGTCGGGCGTTCGGGCGGCACCATGTGCACCAGGTGGAGAACCGCTCGCCCGGCACGCACGCGGTGTCGGTGCACGCGTACTACCCGCCGCTGCCGTTGATCCGCCGCTACAGCCGCAAGGGCAGCACCTTCCGGCTGGAACTGGTCGAGCGCCCCGAGGAGTGGTGATGGCGGTGTCCTTGGACGAGCGGCTGGCCGCGCTCCGGGCGACCTACCACCGTCTGGACCCGGCGGAGGCGGCCGCGGCGGCCCGCGAGGGGGCGTTGCTTGTGGACATCCGCTACGGGGCGCTGCGGGACCGGGACGGCACGATTCCCGGCGCGGTGATCGTGGAGCGCAACGAGCTGGAGTGGCGGCTCGATCCGGCCGGCACGCACCGCCTGCCGCAGGCGGTGTCGTACGACCTGCCGGTGGTGGTGGTCTGCAATGAGGGCTACGCCTCGACCCTGGCGGCGGCCTCCCTGCACGCTCTCGGCCTGCCTCGCGCCACGGATCTGGCCGGCGGCTTCCAGGCCTGGCGTGCGGCCGGCCTCCCGGTGGCCCCGCCGGACGGCATCCCGACGCGCGCGGCACCGTCGATAGCGGCGGACGGCGCCCACGGCGTCGGCTGACGGGGGCGGCGCGGGTTTCCGGCCGACGGCCCGGTCGCGGTCGGGGTGCGAACCCGCCCAGGGGAAGGCCGGGATCGACGCCGTGACCCGAATACGCCGCGGCGCTCGCCGAGTTCCCGAACACCAGGCCGCATCGACCGGAGTCACCGGCCGGTGCGGCCTCCACGCGGCGCCTGCCGGCAAGACCGACGACCGTAATGCCTTTGCCATCGATCATGAGTTCGTACGGCAGCGCCACTTCGCCACGTCATTCGTTTTTCGATCTTGGTGCACCCTCGCTCAAGATCGAAAACCTCCTTCCGGTTGTCTTTGCCGCACCGCCCGCGGGACATGGGCGTTCCGGGGGCTGCCCCCGCCCCCGCCGGGCTTCCCGCGGCGCCCGGCACCGCCCCCGCCGAGCAGGCCGGGAGCGCCGACGTGCAGCGGCGGAAGGCCGCGGGGCCCGCGGCGGACCGCCGCAACTCCGGTGCCGTGTGACCGATCTGACGCGGTTACGGCCGGGCATTCGCGATGCCGCAAACGGGACACAACGTGCCACGGCGAATGCCCTCCGTATTCGCCGGACTTTGGATGCCGGAATCGGGCAGAAAAAGTGTGACCCGCCGCCCCACTGGCCCTCCGCGCACGCTAAATTTCTGGCCATGCCCCGTGGACGTCACCGCCATTCCCAGCCACTGCACCGGATGCTTCCGCCGCTGACCGTCGCCGGTTGCGCGGTGGTTCTCGCCGCCGCCTCGCTGGCGGCCTCGGATACCGGCGTGATACGGGTCATCACCGCGGCGACCGCCCTCACCGCGATAGCCGGCGCCGCGCTCGCCCGCGCCTGGGACCGGTCCGCCGGTCGCGAGGTCGCGGAACTCGAGGCCGCCCGGGTGCGCGAGGAGTGGCGCACCGACGAGCGGGTCGCCGAGCTGGAGACCGACCTCGACGAGTCCCGCGAGATCCGCGGCCGCCTGGAGAAGAAGCTCCGCGCCAAGCGGTCGGAGATGGCCAGGCTGCGCACCGAGCACGCAGACCTGCTGCGGCGGTACGCCACCGCGGAGGCCGAGCGGGCCCGCGCGTTGGAGAAGAACCGGCAGCTGCGGGTCGGCGAGGCGCCCCGTCAACTGGCCCTCACCGCGGGGACGTCCGCGCTCGGCCCCGCCGCCTTCCTCAAGGCGGAGCAGGCGCTGCGTGACCTGTCCCGCAACGCCGCGAAGCAGCAGGCGCAGGCCACCGTCGAGGCGGCCAGGCGCCGCGAGGCGGCGGCGCCCGTGGAGGAGGAGCCGCAGGGGCGGCACACCGCCGAGTCCCACGCCCGCACCTCCCGCGCGGGGCTGCCGGTGCGCGAGCACCGCCTCGTCCCCGCGGTGGCCGCGGCCGTCCTGCCCTACGCCCAGCCGTCGACCCCGCAGGGCGGCGCCGGGCACCGCGCGATCGGCGGCTTCGACTTCTTCGGTACCCAGAAGGAGCTGCCGCCGGCCTCTCCCGCGGCTCAGGCCGTCGCCGAGCCCGCGCCGCAGTCCGTTCCGGAGCCCGCCCCGCAGTCCGTGCCGGCGCCGGTGGCGCAGTCCGTGTCCGAGCCGTCCGCCGAGCACACCAAGGCCGGGGAGCCGGCCGAGGTCATCGACCTGACGGCCCACGACGACACGGAGCAGCTGGACATGTCAGGCCTGCGCGCCCAGGCCTGACCGGCCGCAGGCCCTCAGGAGAGCGGTTCCAGCGTCAGCGCGGCGATGGCCGAGGGCGAGGTCAGTACCTCGATGACGCGCACCTTGCCCGAGACGATCGTGAAGGTCAGCACGCGGCACTCCGGCGTACCGGGGAAGGCGACGACGCCCACGGCGCCGTCGACGAGCGCCAGGTGGGCGCCGCGGGCGATCGCGGCGAAGGTGATCGCGTTCCGTGCGACCGTCACGGCACCGCGGGACGACGGCACTGCCGGGGCGTCGGAGCGCGTGACCACGTCCGGATCGAGTACGGCGACCAGCGCCTCGAAGTCGCCCTCCCGCGAGGCGGCGAGGAAGGCGGCCACCACCTGCCGCTGGAGCGCGAGGTCCGGCTCGGGTGTGACCGGCGCGCCCTGTACCCGGCGCCTGGCGCGGCTGGCCAGCTGGCGCGCGGCGGCGGGCGTACGGTCCACGATCGGCGCGATGTCGTCGAAGGGCACGGCGAACATGTCGTGCAGCACGAAGGCCAGCCGCTCCGCCGGGTCCAGGGTCTCCAGCACCACCAGCAGCGCCACCCCGACCGAGTCGGCGAGTATCGCCTCCTGCTCGGGGTCCGCGGCCTCGGTCTCGGGCACCGCCGAGAGCGGTTCCTCGCGGCGGGTCCTGCGCGACCGCAGTATGTCCAGGCAGACCCGGCCGACGACGGTGGTCAGCCACCCGGCCAGGTTCGCGACCTCGCCGGTGTCGGCGCGGCTGAGCCGCAGCCACGCCTCCTGGACGGCGTCGTCCGCCTCGGTGACCGATCCCAGCATGCGGTAGGCCACCGCCCGCAGATGGCCGCGGTTGGCCTCGAACCGTTCGGCGAGCAGCTCGTCGTTCATCGGTCACATTCCTCCGTCGCGTTCCGTCATCCCTTTGACGCGCGGAACAGCCGCGATGTGACCGGCGACGCTACTTGTCGACGTCGCCGACCACGAAGAACATCGAGCCGAGGATGGCCACCATGTCGGCCACCAGGGTGCCCGGCAGCAGGACGGTCAGCGCCTGGATGTTGTTGTACGACGCCGAGCGCAGCTTGAGCCGGTGGGGCGTCTTCTCGCCCTTCGACACCAGGTAGTAGCCGTTGAGGCCCAGTGGGTTCTCCGTCCAGGCGTACGTGTGGCCCTCGGGCGCCTTGACCACCTTCGGCAGCCGCTGGTTGATCGGCCCGGGCGGCAGCTCCGCCAGCCGGTCGAGGCACGCGTCGGCCAGGTCGAGCGCCACATGGGTCTGTTCGAGCAGCACCTCGAAGCGGGCCAGGCAGTCCCCCTCGGTCCTGGTCACCACCCGCAGCGTGTCGGCCAGCTCGCCGTACGCCAGGTACGGCTCGTCCCTGCGCAGGTCGAAGTCCACGCCGGAGGCCCGGGCGATGGGCCCGCTCACCCCGAAGCCGTGCACGTCCCGCTGCGACAGCACTCCGACCCCGCGGGTCCTGCCGCGGAAGATCTCGTTGCCGAGCACCAGGTCGTCGAGCCGGCCCATCCGGGACCGCACCGCCGCGACGGTGGCCCGCGCCCGCCCCGTCCAGCCGTTCGGCAGGTCCTCCTTGAGGCCGCCGACCCGGTTGAACATGTAGTGCATCCGCCCGCCGGAGACCTCCTCCATGACGTGCTGCAACTCCTCGCGCTCGGTGAACGCGTAGAAGATCGGCGTGATCCCGCCGAGTTCCAGCGGGTAGGAGCCGAGGAACATCAGGTGGTTCAGCACCCGGTTCAGCTCGGCCAGCAGCGTGCGGGTCCACACGGCACGCTCCGGCACCTCCATGCCGAGCATCCGCTCGACGGCGAGGACCACGCCGAGCTCGTTGGCGAACGCGGAGAGCCAGTCGTGGCGGTTGGCCAGCATGACGATCTGCCGGTAGTCCCGCGCCTCGAAAAGCTTCTCCGCGCCGCGGTGCATGTAGCCGACGATCGGCTCCGCGGACTGGATCCGCTCGCCGTCCAGCACCAGCCGCAGCCGCAGCACCCCGTGCGTGGAGGGGTGCTGGGGGCCGATGTTCAACACCATGTCGGTGCCGCTGGCTGCGCCGCCGATGCCGATCGTGGTCTCCGTCATCCCCCCATCCTCTCAGCCCCGCGAGGCCGAATCCCCACGGCAGGGGGCACCCCCTGAGGGCCGCGGGGACCTGCGCGCCCAGCCACAGCGCACCGTGACGCCGAAGCCCCACCGCAAGAGGCACCCTCTCAGGGCCGTGAGGCCCGCGGCGCCCCACGCCGGGGGGCACCCCCTGAGGGCCGCGAGCCCCGCGGCGCCCCACGCCAAGGGGCACCCCCTGAGGGCCGTGAGCCCCGCGGCGCCCCACGCCGGGGGGCACCCCCTGGGGGGCGCGGGGAACTGCGCGCCCGGCCACAGCGCACCGCACCGTCGAAAGCCCACGCCAAGGGGCACCCCCTGAGGGGCGCGGGGAACTGCGCGCCCAGCCACAGCGCACCGCACCGTCGAAAGCCCACGCCAAGGGGCACCCCCTGGGGGCGCGGGGAACTGCGCGCCCGGCCACGACGTACCGTGACGCCGAAAGCCCCACGCCAGGGGGCACCCCCTGAGGGCCGCGAGGCCCGCGGCGCCCCCACGGCAAGGGGCACCCCCTAGGGGCGCGGGGAACTGCGCGCCCAGCCACAGCGCACCGTGACGCCGAAGCCCCACCGCGAGAGGCACCCTCTCAGGGCCGTGAGGCCCGCGGCGCCCCCCACCGCAAGGGGCACCCTCTCAGGGCCGTGAGGCCCGCGGCGCCCCCACCGCAAGGGGCACCCTCTCAGGGCCGTGAGGCCCGCGGCGCCCCCCACCGCAAGGGGTGCGAGCGAGGCCCGGCTCGCACCCCCACCCTCCCAGGAGGGAACCGGCTTCGCTCAGAGCGTGCCCCCCACCCCCCCGCACCCTGCAGGGAAAGTGCATCGTGGAGGGATGAGACTCCTACTCCTGGGTGGAACAGGCTTCGTCGGCCGGGCGGTGGCCACCGCCGCGGTGCAACGCGACTGGAAGGTGACCGTCTTCCACCGGGGCCGGGGCCGGCTCCCCGAGGGCGTCACCGACGTCCTCCTCGGTGACCGCGAGAGCGACCTGGCGGCCCTGGCCACGGGTGAGTGGGACGCGGTCGTCGACACCTGGTCCGCCGCCCCCCGGGCGGTCACGGCGTCGGCCCGCGCCCTGTCGGGCCGCGTGGCCCGCTACGCCTACGTGTCCAGCCGCAGCGTCTACGCCTACCCGGCCCCCGCGGGAGCCGACGAGACCGCCCCCCTGGTCGCCGGCGGCGAGGGCGACGCCACCGACTACGCCCAGGCCAAGCGCGGCGGCGAACTCGCCGCGATCGAGGCGTTCGGCGATGCCGCCCTGCTGCTGCGTGCGGGCCTGATCCTCGGCCCGCACGAGGACGTCGGCCGCCTTCCGTGGTGGCTGAACCGTGTCGCCCGAGGCGGCCGCGTTCTCGCACCGGGTCCGCGGGACCTCCCGCTCCAGTACATCGACGCCCGCGACCTCGCGGAATGGACCCTGGACGCGTTGACCGCGGGCCTCGGCGGTGCGTACAACCTCGTCAGCCCGCCGGGCCAGGCGACGATGGGCTCCCTGCTGGACGCCTGCGCCCGGGCGACCGGCGCGGATGCGGAGTTCGTCTGGGCGGATCCCGAGACCGTCACCGCGGCCGGTGTCGAGCCGTGGACGGACCTGCCCGTGTGGCTGCCGCCGGGCACCATGCACGACGCCATGCACCGCTCGGACGTCGGCAAGGCGGTGCGTGCCGGGCTGACCTGCCGCGATGTAGAGCAGACGGTCGCCGACACCTGGGCCTGGCTCAGGTCGCTTCCGGGCCCGCCGCCGCAGCGCCCCGACCGGCCGGTTCTGGGTCTCGACCCGGAGGTCGAGCAGCGGGTGCTGGCGGGTCTCGGCTGAACCCGGCCCGGATCCGGCCGGGCTGTTAGCGTCCGCCCATGGGTTTGAGGGCGAACTACGTCGTGGTGCAGGGCGGCACTTGGACCCTGCACACCTCGCACTGGGGCGGGCACCGTGTGGCGACCGACCTCGCCCACGGCCCCGCGTCGGCGCTCCGCTGCTTCCGGGCGAATCCGGAGATCGGCGCGGATCTGCGGACCACGCCGGGCGGCTGGCTCGACGACGTGTGGTGCGAGGGCGCCGCCCTGGTGGACACCGACCGGCGGGTGGTGCTGTGGTTCAGCGGCGAGGCGGACCACTGGGCGCAGCAGGCGGCGCGCCGGGCCGTGCTCGAACGGGCCTGGGCCGGCTGGGAGGTGCGCTGGGCCTTCGACGGCATCGGCGACCTGCACGCGTACCTCGGCCTCGGCCGCGGCTTCGTCCGCGGGCCCGGTTTCCGTGAGACGCGGCCGCCGTACTGGTGGGGCCAAGGCGGCGAGGTCGGCACGGTGCTGACGGTGTGCGGCCCGGACGGCGCGGTCAGGGTCTGGGGCTCGGGCTACGAGGTGGACGAGGAGCTGTCCGGCGGCCCGGGGCTGCTCGACCTGCTGCCGTACGGCACCCCGCCGCCGGAGTTGGCCGCCATGCCGAACGGCGGCCTGCACTTCGACCCCGCCACCCGCACCCTCGGCGTCTGGACGGTGCGGACCGCGCCGGGGATCCGCGACTGGCCGCTGCCGGGCTGGGAGGGCTGGCGGCTGGACTTCTGGGGGGCGGACCACCTGCGGCACGTCGCCCTCGCGGGCGGCGGCCTCCGCTTCCCCGACGTCGATCTGCGGCCCGAGCTCGACCGGTGGCGGCGCCACATGGGCGATCCGCCGCTCGACCCGGTGGCGCTGCTTGAGCTGGCGCACCGGCCGCCGCATCCCACGGACGACGCCACGGTCGTGATCAACCCCCTTGCGTACGTCCGCCACGCGGGCGCGGAGCCCACGGACGCGGAGCGCGCCGCCCTGGCCGCGGTGTTCGCGGCCCTGCTCGCGTGACCTGCGACCCCGGCGGGATGCGGTGCGCTCGGCTCGGCTCGGCTCAGCCCAGCTCCGCGACGATCCCTGCGCAGGCGTCCGTCACCGGGGTCAGCGACCAGGTGAAGTCGCCCAGGCTGCCGCGGGCGGTCAGTGCGGCGGCCTCGCCCGCGGTGGCCAGCCCGCGTACATATGCGGCCGGATCGGTCGTGGCGAGGGCGAGCGGCGGGCGGGCGGCGGTCAGGCCGAGGGCGTGCAGGGCGGCCCGCTGCGGGACGTGCCGGGCAGCCGGCAGGGAGTCCGCGGCGACGTGCGCGGTGAGGTCGCAACTCCCGTCGGGCACCGGCGGGATCTGGCGGCCCTCCCGGTAGCCGGTGAGGGTGCCGTACGGGGGCCGCTCCGCCAGCACGTGGGAGTAGTCCACGGCCACCGCGAGCCCCGCGGCCAGCGAGCCTGCCGCGGCGGCCCACGCCTCGTCCCTCGGCAGCCCGATCTCGGCCCTCGTCCCGGCTTCCGGCGGCCACCAGCGGCCCAGCCACTGCGCGTCGGCGCCGCCGACCTCGGCGCCGAGGCGCTCGGCCCCGTCGGCGGCGCGCACCTCGACGTAACGGACGGTGCCGTCCTCGTCCGCCTCCGCCAGGGACAGCGGCACATTGTCGAGCCATTCGTTGGCGAAGAGCAGCCCGCGTGCGTCGCGCGGCGGCGTGGCGGCCCAGGTGACGCGGGGGTCGAGCCCGGCCGGGCGCGGGGCGAGGTCGACCGCGTACGGCGAGACACGCGCGGCGACCCCGGCCGGGAGCGCGTCGAGTACGCCGGCGCACAGTTCACCGCCCCCCGCCGCCATGTCGGTGAAGACCAGTTCTGCGGGGTGCCCGAGCGCCGCGTCCACCCGGCACAGCAGCTCCGCCACGGCCCCGGCGTAGAGCTGGGAGACATGCACCGACGTGCGGAAATGCCCGGCGGGCCGCTCGCGCACGAAGAATCCGCCGGGACCGTAGAGCGCCCGCTCCATCGCGGACCGCCAGGGGAGCCACTGCGGGGTGGGGCTGGTCACACGGGAACCTTCCTGACCTGGTCATGCGTCGTAGGGCTGGGCGGTACGCCGCCCGGGGCCGGTAGGGTTCCGGAATACCACAGTGCCGTGGGCGCCGATGCAGGTGGCGGCGGATGTGCGGTAAGGCAGTACGAGGGAGTGGACAGCGGATGACGGCCGGACACGACGGCACGCCGGAGAACGACGACCCGTTCGGGTACCTCTACCGGGCCGAGGACGGCAGCGAGCAGCCGGAGGCGCCACGCACCTCTTACAACCAGGTGCAGCGGGTCGGCGAGCGGCGCAGCCCGCAGCAGCAGCCCCAGCAGGGCGGCTACGGCTACCCGCAGCCGCAGCAGCAGCAGCCCCAGGGCGGTTACGGCTACCCGCCGGCCCAGCAGCAAGGTTACGGCTACGACCAGGGGCAGGGCGGCCAGACCCAGCAGGGCGGTCAGGCGCAGTACACCCGGCAGCAGCCGCAGTACGCCCCCGGGCAGCCAGGGGACGGCGGCCGCCGCGGTGCGGGACCCGGTGGCCCCGGCGGTCACGGCGGCGGCCCTGAGGCGCGCAACCGCAAGGGCCTGCTCATCGGGGCCGTCGCGGTGGTGGCCGCGGTGGCGATCGGCATCGCCTTCGCCATGAGCCAGAGCTCGGGCAAGGACAAGCAGGCCGACGACAAGCCCACCACGGCGCCGACCACCGCAAGCGCCGCGCCCAGCACGGAGCCGACGCCGTCCGCGACGCCCTCGCAGTTCGCCTCCGACAAGGTCGACGCGGCCACGCTCGCCCTCGCGGGCGGCGCCGCGCAGGCCTCGGATGTGCCGGGCGCGAACGCCGCGAACGGCACCTACGTCACCAACATCACCCAGGTCGGCGCCAGCGCGACCTGGAACGTGACGGTGCCGGAGGACGGCGACTACACCTTCTTCATCAACTTCGGCAACGCCGGACCCGACGCGACGCTGTCGCTCGCCGTCGACGGCAAGATGCGCACCACGCCGGTGAAGCTGAAGAACTACGGCCACTACACCGACTGGTCGAAGGGCTGGGACAACACGACCTACGCCTACGTCAGCCTCGACAAGGGCGCCAACACCCTCCAGCTGTCCTTCCAGCAGGGCGACACCGGCTCGGTCAACCTGGACCAGATCTGGCTCAAGCAGGGGCAGGTCAAGAAGTAGCGGGCACGACCTCGACGCGGGGCAGCAGCTCCTCGTACGCGGCCGGGTCGAACTCGCCCGCCGCCGGCGCCAGTACGGTTGCCGCCGACAGGGCGACCGCCCGCGCCAGCCGGGCGGGCCACGGCAGGCCCTCCGCGGCGCCGGACAGCAGGCCGGCCACCGCCGAGTCGCCCGCGCCCGTCGGGTTTCCCGCCAGCTTGACCGGCGGGGCGGCCCGCCAGCCGCCGTCCTCGGCCAGGACCAGCATCCCGTCGGCGCCCAGCGATGCCGCCACCGCCCGCGCCCCGCGCCTGCGGGCGTCCCGGGCGGCCTTGGCCGGCTCGGCGAAACCGGTCAGGCCGGCCAGCTCCTCCGCGTTCGGCTTGATCAGGTCGGGCCTTGCGGCCAGCCCGCGCCGCAGCGCGGGGCCGCTCGCGTCCAGCAGCACGTGGGCGCCGGCCGCGCGGGCCTCGCGTATCAGGGTGGCGTACGCGCCGACCGGCACACCCGGCGGCAGGCTGCCGCACAGCGCCACCGCGTCGGCTGACGCCAGCAGTTCGCGGTAGACGCCGAGCAGAGTCGTCCACTCGCGTGGGGCGACGGTGGGGCCGGGCTCGTTGAACATCGTGGTGTCGCCACTGGCTGCGTCCACGACGCCGACGGTGCGGCGGGTCTGGCCGTCGATCGGCACCAGGGCGTCGGTGAGGAGTGCCGCGTGCGGTTCCGCGGCGAGGCGCCGCCTGACCTCGTCGCCCGCGGGGCCGCCCGCGAAGCCGGTGACGGTGACGGGGTGGCCGAGTGCCGCCAGCACGCGGGCGACGTTGAGCCCCTTGCCGCCGGGGCGCTCCACCGCGTCCAGCACCCGGTGCGAGGCATGCGGTATCAGGGCCGGGACCCGGTAGGTCACGTCCAGCGCGACGTTCAGCGTGACGGTGATGATCACTGGTCGATCATGCCAAACCCACCCACCGAGGCCCACCCCCACGCCCCTGGACGGTTGCCGCCTTCCGCAGGGGAGCCGCACTGCCCCGGCGCCCGGGGAAGGCCTCGACCCCCAGGGGCGCGTGGGGGCACCCCCAGGCGAAGCTCTGGGGGAGAACGGAGCGACTAGCCCCCACCGGGGTGCGGGTCGTCTCCGTCCCGAGGGGGCTGTTGCTGTCGCCCCCCGGACCAACGCCCGGTGGCTGGTTGCGCGCGCAGTTCCCCGCGCCCCTGAGGGTTGCCCTTTTGCCGTAGGGGAGCCGCACTGCCCCGGCGCCCGGGGAAGGCCTGGACCCCCAGGGGCGCGGGGAACTGCGCGGCCAGCCGCGTACGGCCGTCGTGTGGACGACACCGCCACCACCCCAGGGGCGCGGGGAACTGCGCGGCCAGCCCCCACCGGGGTGCGGGTCGTCTCCGGCCCGAGGGGGCTGTTGCTGTCGCCCCCGGACCACCCGCCCGGTGGCCGGTTGCGCGCGCAGTTCCGCCCCCAGAGCTTCGCCTGGGGGTACCCCCAGCGCCCCTGATGGTTGCCCTTTTGCCGAAGGGGAGCCGCCCCCCGGGCGAGGGGAGGTCAGGAGGAGGGGGGGATGATCCAGTCGCCGTGGCGCATGACGGCGACGACGTCGTAGGCCTCGTCGAGAACGACAAGGTCGGCATATTTGCCCGGCTCCAAGGAGCCGACCTGATCCCCCAGCCCGATCAAGCGGGCTGGATTCGTCGAAACCGCCCGCACGGTGTCGACCAGCGAGATCCCGTCCAGCGTCACCGCCCGCTTGAAGGCGGTGTCCATCGTGAGCGTGGAGCCGGCGATGGAGCCGCCTTCGACGAGCCGCGCGACCCCTTCGAGGACCTCGACCTTGAGCGGCCCGAGGTCGTAGAGCCCGTCCCCGAAGCCGGCGGCGTCCATGGCGTCGGTGATGAAGGCGACGCGCCCTGCGCCGGCCGTGCCGAAGGCGAGTTCCAGCACGGACGGGTGCAGGTGGGTGCCGTCGTTGATGAGCTCGACGGTGACCCGCTCGTCTTCGAGCAGTGCGGCGATCGGCCCGGGTGCCCGGTGGCCGAGCGGCGGCATGGCGTTGAAGAGGTGGGTGGCGACGGTCGCCCCGGCCTCGATGGCTTCGACGGTCTGCTCGTAGGTGGCGTCGGTGTGGCCGATGGCGGCGATCACCCCGAGGTCGGCGAGCATGCGTACGGAGTCGATGCCGCCGGGGAGTTCCGCCGCGAGGGTGACCATCTTGGCGGTGCCGCGCGCGGCTTCGACGAGTTTGCGCACGTCGGCGGGGTCGGGGTGCCGGAGCAGGCCTTCGTCGTGGGCGCCTTTGCGGCAGGGGGAGATGAAGGGGCCTTCGTAGTGGATGCCGGCGAGGTCGCCCTGTTCGACGATCTCGGACAGCAGCCCGGCCTGCCGGACGAGCGCGTCCATCGTCTCGGTGACGGTCGAGGCGACGAGGGTGGTGGTGCCGTGTTCGCGGTGGGTGCGCGCGCCGGTGAGTACCTCCTCGGCCGTGCCCGAGGTGAAGGACGCGCCGCCGCCGCCGTGGTTGTGGATGTCCACGAAGCCGGGGACGACGGTGTGTCCTGCGGCCAGGCCGACCACGACGTCGTCCGGCAGCGGCCCGGTGTCGGCGGTGATCCGCGAGCCCTCGACCGCGATCCGGCCGCCTTCCACCACGCCCGTGGGCAGGACCACACGGGCACCCGCCAGCACGGTGCGCTGCGTTGTCGTTACGGGGGCCATCAGGCGGATACCTCCACGGAGAGTAGATCCCAGGCGAGCAGGCCGGCGCCCAGGCATCCTGCGGTGTCCCCGAGGGCGGCGGGGACGATGAGGGGGAGCTTCTGGAAGGTGATGCGTGCCTCGACCGCCGCCCGCAGCGGGCCGAAGAGGGTGTCGCCTGCTTCGGCGAGGCCGCCGCCGATGATCAGTACCCGGGGGTCGAGCAGGGTGAATCCGGTGACGAGGCCGGCGGCCAGCGCGTCGATGGCGTCGCGCCAGACGTCGAGGGCGCGCGGGTCGCCGGTTTCGACGGCGCGGGCGCAGTCGGCCGCGTCGGCGTCGGGGTCGCCGCTGGCGGCGGCCCAGGTGCGGGAGACGGCGGCGGCGGAGGCGAGCACTTCCATGCATCCGTGCTGGCCGCAGCTGCATTCGGGTCCGCCGGGCCGGACGACGACGTGGCCGAGTTCGCCCGCGAAGCCGTGGGCGCCTGCCTCGATCCGCCCGTCGATGCCGATGGCGCCGGCGATGCCGGTGCCCAGGGCGAGGAAGAGGAAGCGGTCGGTGCCGCGGCCTGCGCCTATCCGGCCTTCGGCGAGGCCGCCGGTGCGTACGTCGTGGCCGAGCGCGACGGGGACGCCGCCGAGCCGCTGCGACAGCAGGGCCCGCAGGGGCACGTCCTTCCAGCCGAGGTTGGCGGCGTAGGCGGCGATGCCGTTGACGTCGTCGACGATGCCGGGCACGGCGACGCCCGCGGCGGCGGCGGGTTCGCCGTATTCGCGTCTCCCGTGGGCGCTGAGGTCGGCGGCGAAGTCGAGGATCGCGGTCACGACGGCGTCGGGGCCGCGCTCCCTGCCGGTGGGCCTGCGGTCCTCGTGCAGCAGGGTCCCGTCGGCCGCGACCAGGGCGGCTTTCATCCCGGTGCCGCCCACATCGAGGGCGATGACATGTCTCACGGGGGACAGTCTCGCGGGTAACCCCATAAAAGGTCTAGTCCACTCGGCGAGGAAGATCCGAGGTGCCGCGACGCCACCCGTACGCCGCGCGCAGGGGTACTCTCACGGCCGGACCTCCCGCCGGCAGGCAACGGGGCGGTACCACCCGCTGAATGACGGATTCCGCTCGTGGTGTAGACCTTGGGTGAACCTGTGGGGAAGACTCTGCGCTTCCGCGGACAATCCATCCTCGAAGGCGGTATTTCGGTATGAATGTGCAGCGACGAAGACTTGTCGCCCTGATGGCGGCAGGACTCGGGTCCGTGCTCGCCGCGACGGCCCTCACCGGGTGCAGCGGGAAGTCGCCGCTCAGCAAGGACGTCACGCTGCACATGGTGGCCGCGGACTACGGCGACCCGAAGACGCACAACAGCTCGACGGAGTACTGGAACGGCATCGTCCAGGCCTTCGAGCGGAAGAACCCGCACACCAAGGTCGACGTGCAGGTGGTCGACTGGGACCACGTGGACGACCAGGTCACCGCCATGGTCAAGGCGGGCAAGGCCCCGGACATCGCCCAGATCGGCTCCTACGCCGACTACGCGGCCAAGGGCATGCTCTACAGCGCGGACGACATCTTCCCGATCAGCATGCAGGCCGACTTCATCCCGTCACTGGCCTCGGCCGGTTCGGTCAGCCGGGTGCAGTACGGCATCCCGTGGGCGTCCAGCTCGCGGCTCTTCTTCTACAACAAGGGCCTGTTCAAGGACGCCGGCATCAAGCACGCGCCCAAGACCTGGGCCGACATCGCCCACGACGCGGCCAAACTCAAGGCGCACGGCGTCAAGGTGCCCTACGGCCTGCCGCTGGGCACGGAGGAGGCGCAGGCCGAGTCGCTGATGTGGATGCTCGGCGCGTCCGGCGGCTACACCGACAGCGTCGGCGGCTACACCCTGGACTCGCTGGCGAACGTCAGCGCCTTCCGCTGGCTCAAGGACAATCTCGTCGCCAAGGGCCTCACCGGGCCGGGCGACCCGGCGAAGACCAACCGCCGTACCGTCTTCGCCGACTTCCTGGCGGGCGACGCCGGCATGATCAACGGTCACCCCACGCTGCTGGCCCAGGCCAAGGCGGCGCACATCGACGTCGGCGTCACCGCGCTGCCGGGACAGGCGGGCCCCGCGCCCGACACCCTCGGCGTCGCCGACTGGATGATGGCCTTCAAGCAGAAGGACGACCACCTCGCGGCGGACCGGGCCTTCCTGCGCTTCGTCTACAGTCCTGAGAACTCGCTGAAGTTCCTCGACGAGTACGGTCTGCTGCCGGTGACCAGCAGCGCCTCGCAGGCGATGGAGAAGAACCCCGCGGACAAGGACATGCTGCAGTTCCTCGACCGGCTGCCGGACGCGGTCTTCTACCCCGTCGGCAAGACGTCCTGGGGCCCGGTCAGCGACCGGGTGAAGAAGACGATCGGCACCGCGGTCGACGGCGATCCGCAGCAGGTGCTGGGCACGTTGCAGCGGTTCGCGGCGGCCCAGGGCGGGAAATAGGTCTGTCGTGAGCGAGGAGGAGCTGTCCCCGCGGGACCTGGCCGTGCTGGACTTCGCGTCCAAGGCGTGGGCCGGCACGGGGGCACGCGACCGGGCGATACGCGAGCGGCTGGGGATGTCGCCGACCGCGTATCTCCAGCTGCTCAACGCCCTCCTGGACGACCCGCGCGCCCTCGCCCACGCCCCGGTCACCGTCAACCGTCTGCGCAGCGCCCGCGAGTCCCGCCGCCGGCTGCGCTGACGGCTGCCGGGGGGATGCCCCGAGCCGAATCCGTGCGCCGGGTATGCGCCCGGGAGCACGGCGGTAGGGTCGGAGCCATGGCCTACGCCGAGATTCCGACGCCCATCACCCCCGAGGGCAAAGAAGGCCTCGCCGCGCTGCTGGCGGAGCCGCGCCGTGCGGTCGTCGCGCTCGACTTCGACGGCACGCTCGCGCCGATCGTCCCCGATCCCGAGCAGGCCCGCGCCCACCCGGGCGCGGTCCCCGCGCTGGCGCGGCTGGCCCCGCACCTGGCGGCGGTGGCCGTGGTCACCGGCCGCCCGGCCGGTGTCGCGGTGCGCTACGGCGGCTTCGCCGGTGTCGCCGCCCTCGACCACCTCGTCGTGCTCGGCCACTACGGCGCGGAGCGCTGGGACGCGCACACCGCGGAGATGCACAATGCGGGCGCCCACCCCGGCGTCACCGCGGTCCGTGCGGAACTCCCCGGCTTCCTCGACCGCAACGGCGCCTGGCAGGGCACCTGGGTCGAGGACAAGGGTGGCCGGGCGGTCGCCGTCCACACCCGGCGGACCGAGGACCCTGACGCCGCGTTCGAGGCGCTGCGCGCCCCGCTGTCGGACCTCGCCGCCCACCACGGCCTGATGGTCGAGCCGGGCCGCTACGTGCTCGAACTGCGCCCGCCCGGCGTGGACAAGGGCGTGGCCCTGGCGGCGTACCTGCGCGAGGTGGGCGCCGGCTGCGTCCTGTACGGCGGTGACGACCTGGGCGACCTGGCCGCCTTCGCCGCGGTGCACGAGTTGCGCGAACAGGGCCTGCCCGGCCTGCTGGTGGCCAGCGCGGCCCCGGAGTCGCCGGAGGAGCTGACCTCGCAGGCCGACCTGATCGTGCCGGGCCCCGCCGGTGTCGTGGCGCTGCTCGACGCGCTGGCCGACGCGGTCACCGCCTGATTCCACCGCACGACCCCACCAGGACCACACGAGGACCGCGCCCGCCGGGCGCGGTCCTCGTCCGTATACCGGATGGTCGTCAAGGCCACTGCTCGCGCTTGTTTCCGCCAGGAAAATCATGTGGCTCTCAAAGTTCACATACGCGGTGGATGTGCCTCTCTGGTGCGCATGTCCCTCCCGTGAACAGGGACGCGGTCTCTCCGGATTCCCGCAATAACCCGCGTCCATGGTGGCAAACAGGTGTCCGCAAGTGTGCGCAATACCGCCTCCGGTGCGAGTGGCGGATTGACGACACCGGAATTCGTTGTCCGGATAGTACGACGTGCATACGGTTGAGCGGTACACATCCACCGAGTACAGGAGGTACTTCATGTCGGAGACCAAGCGGGACCTCGCGCGCAAGGTCGCCCTGGCGGCGGCAGCCGTCGCCGCCACCACGGTGGTCGCGGCCGGCACGGCCGGAACCGCCTCCGCCGCGGAGCCGGCGGCCTCGGGTGCCAAGGCGACGGCGGCGTCCCACAGCGCGCTGGGCGCGGCCCTGGTGCGCAGCACGACCCCGCACACCGTGAGCCCGAACATGAACCACAACAAGTAGCCGCCTGCGCGGACAGGTGACGCGGGTGCCGCGGTCGGCACCGGGGCGCCCGCGTCACGCACCGCCCGGGAGCCGGGCAGCGGACCGCCGGTCGCGGGCCGGGGGACGGACATACGGATCGGAGGGTGGCTGGTGATCGAGATACCGATGGCGGACACGGCGGCGGGACAGGGGGCCGTACAGGAGTGGCCGACCGCGGCGCTCGTCGACGCGGTGCGGGCGGACCGCACCTGGGCGCCGATGCCCTTCTCCGAGTTCATCGTCAAGACGCACGGCCGCTGCAACATCGCCTGCGACTACTGCTACATGTACGAGATGGCCGACCAGAGCTGGCGGTCCAAGCCGATGGCGCTCACCCGCGCCACCGTCGACCGGGTCGCAGGCCGGCTCGCCGACCACCTGCACGCGCACGCGGCGGAACTCCCCGAGGTCATCGTCAAACTGCACGGCGGCGAGGCACTGCTCGTCGGCGCGCAGGAGATCGACTACGCGGCCGCCGCCTTCCGCGCTGCCGCCCCCGAGGGCACCGCGATGCGGCTGTCGCTCACCACCAACGCCATCCTGCTGGACGACGAGAACATGCTGGAGACGCTGCTGGAGCACGACGTGAAGGTCACCGTCAGCCTCGACGGCGGCAAGGAGGCGCACGACCGGCACCGCAAGTACGCCAACGGCAAGGGCAGCCACGACAAGGTCATGCAGGGGATACGGCAGCTGCTGCGGCCGCGCTACTCCCACCTGCTCCAGCTGATCCTGTGCTACATCGACGTCGACAACGACCCGCTGGACGTCTACGAGGAACTGGCCGCGGTCGGCGCACCGGCCGTCGACTTCTCCCTGCCGCTGGGCAACTGGACCGAGCCCCCGCCCGGTTGGGTCGCGGACGGCACCGCCTTCGCCGACTGGCTGATCCCGGTCTTCGACCGCTGGTACGGCACGACGCCCGTGCCCACCACCGTCCGGCTCTTCGACGACATCATGGCCATGGTGCTCGGCGGCTCCAGCACCACCGAGGGCATCGGCATCGGCACCTTCCGCACCCTGACCGTCGACACCGACGGCTCACTGGAACTGGTCGACACCCTGCGCTCGACCTTCGAAGGGGCGCCGAGCACCGGCCTCGACGTCTTCCACGACTCCTTCGACGCCGCCAGGGACCACCCCGGCGTGGTCGCCCGCCAGATCGGCGTCCGCGGGCTTTCCGAGACCTGCAAGAGCTGCGCCCTCATGGACATCTGCGGCGGCGGCCAGTACGCCCACCGCTACCGCCAGGGCACCGGATTCCTCAACCCCTCGGTCTTCTGCGCCGACCTGACCAAGCTCATCGTCCACATCCGCGACCGGGTCATCGCCGACGTCGAGGCACTGGCCGCGACACAGGAGGCCTGATCACGGCGCGAGCGCGGCCAGCTGGTCGGTGAACCACCGCGTCGGCGGCAGCGCGGTGGCCGCCGCCGCGAGCCGCTTGGTGCGGTCGGCACGGTCGGCGTCTGGCAGGGTCAGCGCCGTGTTCAGCGCCTCGGCCGTGGCGCGGATGTCGTAGGGATTGACCACGATCGCGTCGTCGCCCATCTCCTCGAAGGCGCCCGCCTCACGGGACAGCACCAGGGCGACGCCGTTGTCCGACACCACCGGCATCTCCTTGGCGACCAGATTCATCCCGTCCCTGATCGGGTTGACCAGCGCCACATCCGCCAGGCGGTACGCCGCCAGCGAGCGCGCGAAGTCGTCGTCGACCTTGAGCAGCACCGGCTGCCACTCGGCGGTGCCGAACTCCGCGTTGATCTCGTCGGCGACCCGGCCGACCTCCTCGGTGTACTCGCGGTAGACCGTCAGGTCCTGCCGGGACGGATAGGCGAACGCCACATGGACCACCCGGCTGCGCCAGCCCGGACGATCGGCCAGCAGCCTGCGGTAGGCGTACAGGCCGCGCACGATGTTCTTCGACAGCTCCGTGCGGTCCACCCGCACGATCAGCTTGCGCCCGGGGCCCGCCTCGGCCCGCAGGGTCTCCATCCGCTCCACCACGTCGTCCCGGTGCGCGCGCTCCCGCAGGAAATCCGCGTCCGCGCCCAGGCCGTGCACGCCGAGCCTGGTCGTACGCCCCCGGTGCGTCACCTCACGGCGGTCCTGCGACACCTTCGCGCCCAGCACGTCGGCGCAGCACGCGGCGAAGGCGTCGGCCCAGCGGCGGGTCAGGAAAGCCGCGCGGTCCGCGCCGAGGATGCCTTCAAGCAAGGCCGTCGCGATGTCGTCGGGCAGCAGCCTGAAGTAGTCCGGCGGCGCCCACGGGGTGTGCGAGAAGTGGCCGATCCGCAGGTCGGGGCGGCGCTCCCGGAGCATCGCGGGCACCAGGGCCAGGTGGTAGTCCTGCACCAGGACGGCGGCTCCGTCCGCCGCCTCCTCGGCCAGGGCGTCGGCGAAGGCCGCGTTGTACGTCTCGTAGGCCGCCCACTGGGTGCGGAATTCCTCGTCGAAGACGGGTTCGAGGGGGGTCTGGTACAGCATGTGGTGCACGAACCACAGCACCGAGTTCGCGATGTCGTTGTAGGCCGCGTGGAAGACGTCCGGCTCGACGGCGATCATCCGTGAGCCGGGCTCGCCGACGCCGCGGCGCACCGCCTCGCGGTCGCCCTCGGTGAGGGCCGCGCACACCCACAGCGAGGCGCTGTCCGACTCGATCGCGCTCAGCCCGGACACGACGCCGCCGCCCCCGCGTCTGCTGCGCAGCTCCCCGTCCTCGGTGACGGTGTACGCCACCGGGCCGCGGTTGGACGCGACCAGAATTCGGGCAGCACGCGGTGATCCGTCCATGCCGCGAGCCTTGCCACCCAGCCCCTCCCTCAAACCTCCCCCCACCGGGGCCGCGGGTCGTCACCGCCCCAAGGGGGCAATTGCTGTCGCCCCCGGACCACCGCCCGGTGGCCGGTTGCCCGCGCAGTTCCGCCCCCAGAGCTTCGCCTGGGGGTACCCCCAGCGCCCCTGATGGTTGCCCTTTTGCCGTAGGGGAGCCGCACTGCCCCGGCGCCCGGGGAAGGCCTCGACCCTCAGGGGCGCGGGGAACTGCGCGGCCAGCCGCGTACGGCCGTCGTGTGGCGACGAACCGCACCACCCCAGGGGCGCGGGGAACTGCGCGACAAGCCCCCCACCGGGGTGCGGGTCGTCTCCGGCCCAAGGGGGCTGTTGCTGTCGCCTCCGGACCACCGCCGGTGGGTGGTTGCTCGCGCAGTTCCCCGCGCCCCTGATGGTTGCCCTCGTCCGCAAGGGCGCCCCCGGCACCCCTGGGGGTTGCGGCCTTCCGCAAGGGCGCCCGAAAGGGGCGCGGGGAACTGCGCGGCCAGCCGCGTACGGCCGTCGTGTGGCGACGAACCGCACCACCCCAGGGGCGCGGGGAACTGCGCGACCAGCCCCCACCGGGGCGCGGGTCGTCTCCGTCCCGAGGGGGCTGTTGCTGTCGCCCCCGGACCACCGGCCGGTGGCCGGTTGCTCGCGCCGTTCCCCGCGCCCCTGATGGTTGCCCTCGTCCGCAAGGGCGCCCCCGGCACCCCTGGGGGTTGCGGCCTTCCGCAAGGGCGCCCCCCCGCGGGCAGGGGGGACGGGGCGGGGTCAGGCCGCGGGGCGGTGGAGGTATTCGGGGACGTCCAGCATCGGTGGACGTTCCACGGTGTCGACCGCATGTGTCGACGGCACGAACCCGGACGACGCGCGGCCGTACTGGGTGAGGCGGGGCCGGACGAGCGGGTCGCGGCCCAGCCGCAGGTGCGCCGTGCGGTAGATCGCGGCGGCCATCCGCCCGAGGGCCTGTTCGTCCTGGTGCCGGTGGTGCCGCACTCCGACGTCCACCTGCCCGAGGGCGTCGAGCCCGACGAGGGCGAGCGAGTCGACGAGCATGCCCAGCTCGACCCCGTAGCCGACGGGGAAGGGCAGTTTTTCCAGCAGCGACCGCCTGGCGGCATATTCGCCGCCGAGCGGCTGGACGAAACCGGCCAGCCGCGGCCAGTGGAGGTTGAGCAGCGGGCGGGCGACGAGTTCGGTGACCCGGCCGCCGCCTGCGGGGACGATGGAGCCGCCGGCTTCGAGCGGCCGGTCGTACATGGCCTTGACGAGTTGCACGTCGGGCTCGGTGAGCAGCGGCCCGACGATCCCTGACACGAAGCGGGAGTCGAACTCCCGCAGGTCGGCGTCGACGAAGCACACGATCTCCCCGCTGGTGACCAGCAGGGACCGCCAGAGCACTTCGCCTTTGCCGGCCACGGCGGGCAGCCGGGGCAGGATGGCGTCGCGCCGCACCACGGTGGCCCCGGCGTCGGCGGCGACTTCGGCGGTGGCGTCCCGGGAGCCGGAGTCGACGACGACGACCTCGTCGACGAGCGGGACGTCGGGTGTCATGAGGTCGCGGCGGATCACGGCGACGATGTCGCCGACGGTGGCTTCCTCGTCGAGTGCGGGCAGGACCACACTGATGGTCCCGGCCGGCCCTGCCGCCTTTTTGGCGTCGAGCAGCACGTCGAGCGGACGGTCGCCGGCCGACCAGGACCGGGCGGCCAGCCAGCGTTCCACCTCTTCCAGCACCTTGCGCGTCTCCTGTGTGATCCATCTCGCGGTTCGGACGACTGTCTCCACCGTCACCCTTGTCGGTTACAGTCTTGAACAACGCCTGTGCGCCCCGCATGCCGGGGTGGCGCGGCAGGACAAACGCCCGGACCCCGTAGTCCGGTGCCATACCGCTCATCCAGAGGGGCAGAGGGAACGGCCCGTTGAAGCCCCGGCAACCCTCCCGCCGACCGCGAGGTCATGGTGGGGAAGGTGCCAATTCCGTCTTGTGGCGATGTCCGCCGCGAGGAAGATGAGGAGAAAGGGCCTCGCCACCATGGCTGTGCAGACTGTCGCCGGCACCACTTCCGCCGCTGCGGAAAACCCCCACCAGGACGCCTTCGGGCCAGCTGCCGCGCTGTCCTGCCGGGAGTGCGGCACCCGCTTCCCGCTGAGCCCGATCTTCGCCTGCCAGGAGTGTTTCGGGCCGCTCGAGGTGGCGTACGACCTGCCGCTCGGCGACCCCGAGGGCCTGCGCCGGCGGATCGAGGCCGGCCCCGCGAACATCTGGCGCTACGCACCGCTGCTGCCGGTGCCGGCCGATGTGACCGAGAAGCAGAATCTCAACCCGGGCTGGACCAAGCTCGTCAAGGCCGACAATCTGGCGCGCGAGCTGGGCATCACCGGCGGCCTGTACGTGAAGGACGACTCCGGCAACCCGACGCATTCCTTCAAGGACCGGGTCGTCGCGATCGCCCTGGAGGCCGCCCGGACCTTCGGCCTGACCACGCTGTCCTGCTCGTCGACGGGCAACCTGGCGGGCGCGGTCGGCGCCGCGGCCGCGAGGGCGGGCTTCCGCTCGTGCGTGTTCATCCCGCACGACCTGGAGCAGGGCAAGGTCGTGATGGCCGCGGTCTACGGCGGCGAGCTGGTCGCGATCGAGGGTTCGTACGACGACGTGAACCGCTTCTGCTCGGAGCTGATCGGCGACCCGATCGGCGAGGGCTGGGGCTTCGTCAACGTCAACCTGCGGCCGTACTACGGCGAGGGTTCCAAGACGCTGGCCTACGAGATCGCGGAGCAGCTCGGCTGGCGGCTGCCGGACAACCTGGTCATCCCGATCGCCTCGGGCTCGCAGCTCACCAAGATCGACAAGGGCCTCCAGGAGCTGATCAAGCTCGGCCTGGTCGAGGACAAGCCGTACAAGATCTACGGCGCGCAGGCCGAGGGCTGCTCGCCGGTGTCCGCGGCCTTCAAGGCCGGGCACGACGTCGTGCGCCCGGTGAAGCCGGACACCATCGCCAAGTCGCTGGCGATCGGCAACCCGGCTGACGGCCCCTACGTGCTGGACATCGCTCGGCGCACCGGCGGCGCGGTCGAGGACGTGAACGACGAGCAGGTCGTGGACGCCATCAAGCTGCTGGCCCGCACCGAGGGCATCTTCGCCGAGACGGCAGGCGGGGTGACCGTCGGGGTGCTCAGGAAGCTGATCGAGACCGGGCAGCTCGACCCGGCTGCCGAGACCGTCGTGCTGAACACCGGCGACGGGCTCAAGACCCTGGACGCGGTGTCCCCGACCACCGGGCCGACCGCGACCATCCGTCCCACCGTTGCCGCTTTCCGAGAGGCTGGCCTCGCATGAGTGCTTCCGTACGCATCCCCACGATCCTTCGCACCTACACCGGCGGCAAGGCCGAGGTCCAGGCCGAGGGTGAGACGCTCGCCGCGGTGATCGAGTCGCTGGAAAAGAATCATGCGGGTATTTCCGCGCGGGTTCTCGACGACGCCGGAAAGCTCCGTCGTTTCGTGAACGTGTATGTCAACGATGATGATGTCCGGTTTTCCGAGGGTCTTGCCACGGCCGTACCCGACGGTGCCAGCGTCTCGATCATTCCGGCGGTCGCGGGCGGCTGAGCCGGCACCGTACCTGATCTGACAGGAATCCGCAGAAGCTCTGACGTTTAACCTGCGCCCCACCCGGGAACTGCTTTCGTCCCGGGTGGGGCGCCCGCCTGTGGGGCGGTAGTTGAATCCCTGTACATTTGCCAGAGGCACGTGGCACTCCCGGATCCCCGATGATCGGCTGGTGCGGCGATTTATCGCCAAAGTCGCTCGCGATAAGCCCGCTAAGCCCTTTATGTCCGGTCCGAGTTGCCCGGCATTATCATTTTTTCCTGGTTTATTTCCGATGGGTCGCGCCCAGAATTCTCGTCCAATTGACCTGTTGCAGACGGCATCCGTGCAGATACATTCAGCCGCGGTCGACGCGTTCCGGCGCACACCCCTGCTGGGGGTGAGGTCTGACCCGGCACCGCGGAGCGCGGGGCCGCGATAGGGCCAGTAATAGGGGAGTTAGGAATGGCTCAGGGCACCGTCAAGTGGTTCAACGCGGAGAAGGGCTACGGCTTCATCGCGGTCGACGGTGGTGCGGATGTCTTCGTCCACTACAGCGCGATACAGATGGACGGATACCGCACCCTCGAAGAAGGCCAGCGAGTCGAGTTCGAGATCTCGCAGGGTCAGAAGGGGCCGCAGGCGGACATGGTCCGGCTGGCCGGCTGAGATCGGCGCGTTCGGCCACCGACGCGACGCCAATGAAGGGCCATCCCGCCAGGGGTGGCCCTTCCCCTGTGTGGCCCTCCGCATCACTGCCGCGTCCCCTCCGCGTCCCTGCCCGGCCCCTGCCGGGCCCCCGGTGTGGCGCGGCGGCGGCCCATCGGTGGGGCCCCGCGACCCCCGCGCAGGCGGGTGCACGCACCCCGAAGCGCTTGCACTCGCAGGGGGTGAGTGCTAATCATTGGCGTTAGCACTCTACGAGTGAGAGTGCCACTTGGACCGGGTCGGTGAGGCCCGCTCGGGCGTCGGGAAGGAACCGGCGCCCGGCTGGCCGTCCGTCGCGGGCGCCACACGGTCCGATCCACCGCCCCCCGCCTCGGTGGGGGAACCCCCAGTCCGCGGAGGACACTTCACATGGCTAAGATCATCGCGTTCGATGAGGAGGCGCGGCGCGGCCTTGAGCGCGGGATGAACCAGCTCGCCGACGCCGTTAAGGTCACCCTCGGTCCCAAGGGCCGGAACGTCGTCCTTGAGAAGAAGTGGGGCGCCCCGACGATCACCAACGATGGTGTTTCCATCGCCAAGGAGATCGAGCTGGAGGACCCGTACGAGAAGATCGGCGCCGAGCTGGTCAAGGAAGTCGCGAAGAAGACCGACGACGTCGCCGGTGACGGCACGACGACCGCGACCGTCCTGGCCCAGGCCCTGGTCAAGGAAGGCCTGCGGAACGTAGCCGCCGGTGCCAACCCGATGGCCCTCAAGCGCGGTATCGAGAAGGCCGTCGAGGCCGTCTCCGCCGCCCTGCTGGAGCAGGCCAAGGACGTGGAGACCAAGGAGCAGATCGCTTCGACCGCCTCCATCTCCGCCGCCGACACCCAGATCGGCGAGCTGATCGCCGAGGCCATGGACAAGGTCGGCAAGGAAGGCGTCATCACCGTCGAGGAGTCGCAGACCTTCGGTCTCGAGCTCGAGCTCACCGAGGGCATGCGCTTCGACAAGGGCTTCATCTCGGCGTACTTCGCCACCGACCTGGAGCGGATGGAGGCGTCGCTCGACGACCCGTACATCCTGATCGTCAACTCCAAGGTCTCCGCGGTGAAGGACCTCCTCCCGCTGCTGGAGAAGGTCATGCAGTCCGGCAAGCCGCTGCTGATCATCGCCGAGGACGTCGAGGGCGAGGCGCTGTCGACTCTGGTCGTCAACAAGATCCGCGGCACCTTCAAGTCCGTCGCCGTCAAGGCCCCGGGCTTCGGTGACCGCCGCAAGGCCATGCTCGGCGACATCGCCATCCTCACCGGTGGCACCGTCATCTCCGAGGAGGTCGGCCTCAAGCTGGAGAACGCCGGGCTGGACCTGCTCGGCCGCGCCCGCAAGGTCGTCATCACCAAGGACGAGACGACCATCGTGGACGGCTCGGGCGACACCGACCAGGTCGCGGGCCGGGTCAACCAGATCCGCGCCGAGATCGAGAACAGCGACTCGGACTACGACCGCGAGAAGCTCCAGGAGCGCCTGGCGAAGCTCGCGGGCGGCGTGGCCGTCATCAAGGCCGGCGCCGCGACCGAGGTCGAGCTCAAGGAGCGCAAGCACCGCATCGAGGACGCGGTGCGCAACGCCAAGGCCGCCGTCGAGGAGGGCATCGTCGCCGGTGGTGGCGTGGCCCTGCTGCAGGCTTCCGCGGTGTTCGAGAAGCTGGAGCTCGAAGGCGACGAGGCGACCGGTGCCAACGCGGTGAAGATCGCGCTGGAGGCCCCGCTCAAGCAGATCGCCGTCAACGGTGGTCTCGAGGGTGGCGTCATCGTCGAGAAGGTGCGCAACCTGCCCATCGGTCACGGCCTGAACGCCGCGACGGGTGAGTACGTCGACATGATCGCCGAGGGCATCATCGACCCGGCGAAGGTCACCCGTTCCGCGCTGCAGAACGCCGCGTCCATCGCCGCGCTCTTCCTCACCACCGAGGCCGTCATCGCGGACAAGCCCGAGAAGGCGGCCGCGGCCGCCCCGGGTGGCATGCCCGGCGGTGACATGGACTTCTGATCCCCCCTGGGATCGCAGTCCTGCACGCGAGGCGGCGCCCCCTTCCCGTAGCCACGGGAAGGGGGCGCCGCCTTGTCGTACGGCGCTACTTCGACGGCATGGCCAGCGGCCCCGGCACATGGTCGGGGTCGATGACGCCGATGGTGTCGTCCTCGGTGATCACCGCAAGGGACGGGTCCACCCCGGCGACCCGGTAGACGCTGATGTAATCCCGCGGCTCGGGCCCGCCGCCGTCCTGGCAGCCGTCGAAGTAGCCCTGCCCCAGCGGGCTGCCCTGGTGCGGGACCACCTTGGCCGACTCCTGGCCCGGCGCCGGGAAATACAGCGCCCCGCCGTAGTGCAGCTGCCATGCGCAGTCCGCCCCGGCGCCCCCGCCGTTCGCGGAGCAGCCGCCGAGAGCCGGCAGCGCGACCGCCAGCAGCGCGGCGGGTATGAGCAGCGCCCGTCGTGTGTTCACTGAGCCCCCCTTGTCCGGTGTGCGGGTTGGACGCACGGCCGGCCAAGGGGGTTCCCGCAGACGGGAGGGGGGTCGGGTCAGCGGCCCGCGGACTCCAGGGCCTCGCGCAGGTGGCCGCCGGCGTCGGTGAGCAGCCGGGCCGCGGTCGGGGCGTCGACCCTGGCGAGCAGGGTGAGGATGGCCGGTTTGACCTCGCCGTCGGTGGCGGTCAGCGCCTGCTCGATCGCCTGGTCGTCCGCGCCCGTGGCGAGCGAGACGATCCGCCGCGAGCGGGCCCGCAGCTTCTCGTTGGACGCGCGCACGTCCACCATCAGGTTCCCGTAGGTCTTGCCGAGCCGGATCATGGTGATGGTCGAGAGCATGTTGAGCACCAGCTTCTGCGCGGTGCCGGACTTCAGCCGGGTGGATCCGACGACCAGCTCGGGGCCGACGACGACCTCGATGCCGTGGTCGGCGGCGGCGGCCAGCGGCGAGTCCGCGTTGCAGGACAGCCCCACGGTCAGCGCCCCCAGCGCGCGGGCGTGCTCGACGGCGCCCACCGCGTAGGGGGTGCGCCCTGAGGCGGAGACGCCGACAACGGTGTCGGCGTCGGTCAGCCCGAGGGCGTCCAGGTCCTCCGCGGCCAGCTCCCTGCTGTCCTCGGCGCCTTCGATCGAGGTGACCATCGCGGTGGGTCCGCCCGCGATCAGGCCGACGACCTCCTGCCCCGGCGTGGTGTTGAAGGTCGGCGGGCACTCGCTGGCGTCCAGCACGCCGAGCCGGCCCGCCGTGCCCGCGCCGGCGTAGACGAGCCGCCCGCCGCGTGCCATCCGGTCGGCGATGCCGTCGATCGCGGCGGCGATGCTGGGCAGTTGGGCGGCGACTGCGGCTGGGACGGTGGCGTCCTCGCCGTTCATCGTGCGCGCGATCTCCAGGGTGGGCATCCGGTCGATCTCGGCGAGCTCAGGCCGGAACGCCTCGGTGGTCAGCGTGTCCAACTCGCGGCGCAGCTCGGTGTACTGGGGCATATGCGGCTCGTTCATCCTTCTCGCAGTGGTCAGGTGCGGGCGTGGGGGGATGGGCCGGCCAGGCGTCCTCGTGGCCGGCGGAGCGGTGGGCTCGGCGGGGGAGTGGTGGGCACGACGGGGGGCGACGTGAGGAAAATGGTTTCAGAGCATTATCTCAGTGCAGGGGTCAGCCACGCGTGCCACGCGGCCGGTGGCGGTGCGCGAGTGCTTCGTACGAGGCGGCGAGCGCCGGTGCCGTGGACTCGTACGTCCGCTGTGCGATCCCCACGAACAGGCAGTCCACCACCAGGAGCTGGCTGGTCCTGCTGGACATCGCGGCCGGCCGCAGCTCGCTCTCCCGTGAGCTGGAGGTGGTCAGCACGATGTCGGCCCATTGGGTGACCGGCCCGTCCGGGCGCCCGGTGACCGCGATGGTCGTCGCCCCCCGGTCGAAGGCGGCCCGCAGCGGCTCGATCACGTCGTGCGTGTTGCCCGAGTGGGTGATCGCGACCGCGACATCGCCGGGGCGCAGCTGCACGGCGTTGGTCACCGCCAGATGCGGGTCGGCGTGCGCGTGCGCGATCATCCCGATCCGCAGCAGCTTCTGCGCCAGGTCCTGGCCGACGAGCCCGGAAGCGGCGATCCCGTACACGTCCGTGCGCCGGGCGGCCGCCAACGCGCCCACCGCCGCCTCCAGTTGTGCCATGTCCAGCTGTGCGGCGGTGTCGGCGAGTGTCTGCTGCTCCTCCATGGCCAGCTTGGCGACGACGTCGGCGAGCGGGTCGTCCACCGCGATGTCCGCGGTCACCGCGGGCGGCGCCCCAGCGGCCTGCTGGGCGGCGAGCGCGGCCAGGGCGAGCCGCAGGTCGCGGTAGCCGGGATAGCCGAGCAGCCGGGCTGTGCGTACGACGGTGGCCTCGCTGGTGCCGGTGCGGATCGCGAGCGCCGTGACGGTCTGCTGGGCGCAGCCGGCCGGATCGCCCGCGACGGCTTCCGCGACCCGCTGCATCGAGCGGGTCAGGGTCGGCGCGAGCGTACGGACCTTGGCGGCGAGCGCCCCCGGGTCCGGGGGCGTGACGGGTATGACGGGAGCGTCCGCGACGCCGCGGAGGGGGCGGACGCCCGGGGGGAAATTTTCCTTCACGCTGTGGGTCACTCGATGAAAGGTATTTTCACGCCGCGGGAGCGTCAAGAGAGTTTCCCGCACCCTCCGTGCCCGCTCGCCCGGCCCCCGGGGAGCCCGGCACCCGCGGACCGGCGGCTCCCCTGGGACAATGGACCCCATGGAAGAACCCGCAGAGGCGGTACTGCACACCGCCCGCGCCCTCGTACTCGCCGACCTCACCGCCCGCGACATCGCGGGCCCCGCCGTCGTCTCCCTCGTCGAGGACGCGGTCGCGGAACGCCGCTGGTGGCTGGACCAGTGGCCGGACGGCGCCGAATTCGTCCCCGGCCTGGTCGCCCAGGACGTCCAGGACGCCCTGCTGGAGACGTACGGCCGCTGGCCGCTGTGCCCGCACTGCGAGGACGCGCACGCCCTCGCGGTGGAACCCGAGCTCGGCGCCGACCCGCACTGGGTGTGCGAGGCCAGGGGCGAGGCGATCGCACCCGTGGGCGCCCTGGGCCGCTCGGGCGGGCCGGCCGGGGCCTGAGATGACCGTCTACGTCGACCCGCCGACCTGGCCCGGCCACGGCCGCATGTGGTCCCACCTGGTCAGCGACACCTCCTACGCCGAGCTGCACGCATTCGCCGTCCGGCTGGGGGCGCCGCGCCGCGCCTTCGAGCGCGACCACTACGACATCCCGGCCGACCGCTACGCCGAGGCGGTGCGGCTCGGCGCCCTGCCGGTGGGCAGCAAGGAGATCGTCCGCCGGCTCACGGACGCGGGCCTGCGGCGCCGCAAGCACGCGCCGGGGCGGGCCGCAGGCTGAGCCGCCGCTCAGAGGGCGGGGAATTCGCCCCTGGCGGTCGCGTCCACGAAGGCCGTCCACGCGGCGGGCGTGAAGGCCAGGGCCGGGCCCTGGGGGTCCTTGCTGTCCCTGACCGGGATGACGTCGGGGACGTCGGCGGCGAACTCGATGCAGTTGCCGCCGTCGCCGCCGCTGTGAGTGCTCTTGCGCCAGGTGGCGTGCGTCAGGCTGTCGCTGGCCTCGATGCAGTTGCCGCCGGTGCCATCGCTGTAGGTGCTCCTACGCCACGTCACCGCCGTCAGGCCGTACTTCGGGTGCATGCTCGTACTCCTCGGCTACCGCTTCGACAAGGGTCAAGGAGACATCCGGCGACAGAGCCGCCGCTCCGAGGAGATCGTATGTCAGGGTATGGCGCTTGACGGTCGCTGCATCGTCGACCAACGACCCGCTGTCCGCGCCCGATCGGTACGCCATCGGGGCGTCGTCCTCGAAGGTCATCAGCCGCAGGCCACCGTTCATGCCCGGATGGGCACCCTCGCTCAAGGGCAGAATCTGAAGGATGATCCGGTCGCGGTGGATCATCTCGATGATGTGGCGGAGTTGTTCAGCCATGGTCGTCGGGCCGCCGACGGCGCAGCGGAGGGCGGCCTCGTTCACCACCGCCCAATACGTTGGACAGCTCGGGTTGTCGAAGAGTCGGGCACGGTCCAGACGGGCCTTCTGGCGGGCTCTGGCCTCGCTCCCGGCGAGGACCGGGTCGGCGGCACGGATCACCGCCATCGCGTAGGCGGCCGTCTGGAGCAGGCCGGGTACCAGAAGCGGCTCCCACTCCTTGATCGTCAGGGCGGCGGTCTCCAACTCCGCGACGTCCGCGAAGTCTTCGCGGTGGGGTGTCGCCCTGCCAGCCGCCATGTTCCGCACGAAGAAGCCGCCCGCGTCCAGGACGCGGTCGAGCTGTTCCGCCATGTCCGGCTGGATGCGCCGCTCGCCGGACTCCATCTTCGCGATCAGCGAGTGCCCGACGAACAACCGCTCACCCAGGGCGGCCTGGCTGAGCCCGGCCCGTTCGCGCTGGAAGCGCAGTTCGGCGCCGTACATCGCGCGTGGCGACTGCGCGGGGTCGAGCTTCTTCGCTGAGGTGGGTTTGCGGTCGGCCATGGCGTGACTCCCGTGCGGTCAGGGGGCGTGCGGAACCCGCATCCTGACCGACAGTAGCGCGTACTACGCACCGCGTGGGTGCGAACCGGGAATCACGCGTCGAGGAGTTCCAGCTCGGTCGCGAGGTTGCGGCGGGCGGTGCGCTCCCAGTGCTCCTGGCCGTAGGGGGTGCGGAAAAGCTGCGGGAGGGCGAGGAGTTGGCGCAGGACGGCCGCGCGGCCCGAGCGGAAGTCGGCGTCGGGGACGAAGGAGTACTCGTCGCGGACGGCCGCCGCGTAGGCCGCGTAGGAGGCCGGGTCGCCCGCGAGGACCGCGAGGTCGGCGTCGCAGAGGACGTCGCCGTTGGCGTCACCGGGGGCCGGGTCGTGGGTGATGGTGAGGCGGACCAGGCGGATCACCTCGTCCGTCCGGTCGGCGTCGACGCCCGCCTCGGTGAGGGCGCGGCGGGCGAGGTCGGCGCTGCGCTCCTCGTTCTCGCTGCGGTCGGGGCGGTAGACGGCGTCGTGGAACCAGGCGCCGAGCGCGACCGTGTCGGGGTCGTCGGCGTAGGCGGTCAGCTCGGTCGTGCGGGCCAGCACCTCGGCCAGGTGGTCCACCGTGTGGTAGCGCCGCTGCGGCTCGGCCCAGCGCTCCAGCAACTCCCGCCCGTAGGGCTCGGGGTCGGGGGCGTCGGAGTCCGTGCTCTGGCAGCGGCGCAGCAACTCGTTCCACTCGGCGAGCAGCGCGTCGTAGCGGGGGTGGGCAGCGGCCCTGGTGTGCGGCATGCGGGCCATTGTGGCGGAATGGCGCCACTGGGTTCAGTGCGGGGTGCGCGCGGGCCGCGTCATGATAGGAGGGTGCGCTCGAGGCGCCGTAGAGCCACGGTCATGGCCACCGCCCCGAACACCAGCAGATACAGCGCGGCGAAGCCGACCCCGGCGTCCATGACGCCGAGCGACGGCTGCCTGACCAGCTCGATGCTCTGGTAGAGCGGCAGGCACTCCACCGCGATCTGCACCGGGCGGGCGTAGACGCCGAGCGGGTAGAAGGTCGTCGCGAGCAGGAACATCGGCAGCATCACCAGCTGGACCAGCTGGAAGTCCTGCCAGCTGCGGATGTAGGTGACGACCGCGAGGCCGGTCGCGGCGAAGGCGAAGGCGATCAGCAGCGAGCCCGGCAGGATCAGCAGCGCCCACGGCGAGTGCACGAGGCCGAAGGCGGCGACCGCCGCGCCGAAGACCACCGTGACGGCGGTGCCGCGCAGCAGCGCCCAGGCGACCTCGCCGAGTGCGACGTCCCGCACCCGCAGCGGGGTGGCGAGGATCGAGTCGTAGGTGTGCAGCATCTTGAGCTTGCCGAAGATGTTGAAGGTCGTCTCGTTCATGGCGCCGTTCATCGCGGCGGTGGCCAGCAGGGCGGGCGCGACGAAGTCGACGTAGCCGACGGACGGGTCGCCCAGGCCCGGGACGTGGCCGACCAGCGCGCCGATGCCCAGGCCCATCGACAGCAGGTAGAGGACCGGTTCGAAGATCTCGGCCAGCAGCAGGTACCAGGTGTGGCGGTAGATGACGAGATTGCGCTCGACCAGGGCGGCGGGGCCCGCCACGGCCGGGGTCGTCCACAACGCGCGGAGCATGGCGGTCCTTTCAGCGGTTCAGCCGGCGGGTGTAGGTCCGCCGGGCCGCCAGGACTCCGGCGGCGGTGAGGGCCAGCAGGTAGCCGGCGTGGACGGCGACGGCGCCGGGGTGCGCCTCGCCCAGGCAGGTCGCACGGGTCAGCGCGACGCCCTGGTACAGCGGTGTGCAGGTCGCCACCGACCGCAGCCAGTGCGGGAGTTGGCTGATCGGGAAGAAGGTGCCCGAGAACATGTAGAGCGGCATCACGACGAAGCGGTAGAGGCCGTTGAGGCGGCTCTGCCGGTCCACCGACACCGCCCAGGCCATCAGCGGGGTGGCGAAGGCCAGGCCGGTGAGCAGGACGGGTCCCGCGGCCAGCGCGGCCCGTGCCGGGCCGACGACGCCGAAGGCCACCACGACCGCCAGGAAGAGCAGGCCGCTGAGCAGCACCCGGAAGGCCACGAAGAGCAGGTGCCCGGCGAGGATGTCGCCCGGCCGCATCGGAGTGGCCGCGGCGGCGGGGTAGTTGCCGCGGCCGCGGGAGGACTGGAAGACCGGGAAGGCGCCTTCGAGGAAGCCGTTCTGCATGGCGGAGGCGGCGAGCAGCCCGGGGGCGAGGAAGTCGAGGTAGGGGGTGCCCGCGAGGTGGCCGCTGTGGTTGGCGTCCACCAGCTTGCCCAGGCCCGCGCCCATCGCGGCCAGGAAGAGCAGCGGGTTGGCCACGCTCATCACCACGGTGCCGCGCCATATCCGGCGGTAGCGGCGCATCCAGTAGCCGAACTCGCGCAGCGCGGGCACCCGGGCGGTCAGGGTGTCGAGCGGTGCGGCCGGCGTCTTTGCGGCGGTCGTCATCTCAGTCCACCAGCGTCCGGCCGGTGAGGGTGAGGAAGACGTCCTCCAGGCCCGCGCGACGCACCAGGGCGGTCAGCGGCTCGGCTTTCGCGCGGTGCACTGCGGCGAGCGCGTCCTCGCCGTCGTCGGCGTAGACCAGCAGCCGGTCGGGCAGCGCTTCGATGCGGTCGCCGATGCCTTCGATCCTGGCGGCGGCCTCCTGCTGCGCGTCGGGCGGGAAGCGCAACTCCAGCACCTCGCGGGTGCAGTGGCGGGTGATCAGCTCCGGCGGGCTGCCCTCCGCGACGATCCGCCCGTGGTCCATCACCACGATCCGGTCGCACAACTGCTCGGCCTCGTCCATGTAGTGCGTGGTCAGCAACAGCGTCACGCCCTGCTGCTTGAGCCGGAAGAGGCGCTCCCAGAGCAGATGCCTGGCCTGCGGGTCGAGACCGGTCGTCGGCTCGTCGAGCAGCAGGATCTCGGGCTGGTTGACCAGTGAGCGGGCGATGGTCAGCCGCCGCCGCATACCGCCGGACAGCGCCTCCACCTGCTCGTCCGCCTTGTCGGCGAGCCGGGCGAAGTCCAGCAGCTGCGTGGCGCGTTCGCGGATGACCGCACGTGGCAGGCCGAAGTAGCGCCCGTAGACGAGCAGGTTCTCGCGGACGGTCAGCTCGGTGTCGAGGGTGTCGTCCTGCGGCACCGAGCCGAGGCGGGCGCGGATCCCGGGGCCGTCGGTGGCCGGGTCCATGCCCAGCACCCTCAGCTGCCCGCCGGAGACCGGGGAGACGGCGGCGATCATCCGCATCGTCGTGGACTTGCCCGCGCCGTTCGGGCCGAGGAAGCCGAAGGCCTCGCCGCGGCGCACGGTGAAGTCGATGCCGGCGACCGCCTCGGTCGGCGCGCCGTCGCCGCGCGGGGTGTGGACCTTGCGCAGGCCCTTGGCTTCGATCAACGCCGGCGTGACGGTGCCGGGTGGCGTTTGTGTGCGTGGTCCCTCTGCGGTGCCCTGCTCGGCCACTGTCGCCCTCCCCGTGTGCTCCCCGCCCTTCCTTGGACGGCCGGGACATCCCACCAGAGGGGCTGGTGCAATTTCAACAGTTTTTTATGCAAGATGATGACGTGGCTGAGAAATCCTTCCGCAACTACCGCCTCACTGCCCCCGGGTCGGGGGTCGCGGTGGCATGGGGACCGCGCGGGTGACTCCCCGCCGACAGTCGGGTGCGAGCGGGCGGCTTCACCCCGGCGGGTGTTCCCGACCGCGCGCCGGGGGGAGAGGGGTACCCGGGGGTCGCGTGGCGCGATGGCATGTGGCAGGCTTGGCCATATGTCTAGACCAATCTTCGAGGTGATCGCCCTCGGCGCGGACGATGCCGCAGCAGCCCAGGCCGGCGGAGCCGACCGCCTCGAACTGGTCACCGATATGGCCGCGGACGGACTCACCCCGTCCCGGGCGACGTTCGGCGCGATCCGCGCGGCCGTCGACATCCCGCTGCGCGTCATGCTCCGCCTGTCGGACGGCTTCAGCGCGGGCGGCGCCCGCCGCCTGGACGACCTGTGCGAAGCGGCGCAGGGCCTGCGCTCCGAGGGGGCGGAGGAATTCGTCCTCGGCTTCCTCGACCCGCGCGGTGCGGCGGACCTGGACGCCGTACACGCCCTGGTGGACGTGCTCGACGGCTGCCACTGGACCTTCCACCGCGCGATCGACCGGGCCGCCGACCGGGACGCCGTGCGGCTCCAGCTCGCCGGACTCCCCGGCCTCGACACCTATCTGACCGCCGGCTCCGCCGACGGCGTCGGCGCCGGGATGGACGTGCTGTGCGCGGAAGCCGCGCGCGGCGGCGAGCCCGGGTACGAGCCGCGGCTGCTGGTCGGCGGCGGCCTGCTGCTCGACCACGTACCCGAGTTGCGGGCCGCGGGCCTCGACGCCTTCCACGTCGGCGGCGCGGTGAGGGCCGGCGGCTGGGCCGGCCCGGTCGACGTCGACGCCGTCCGCACCTGGCGCGAAGCCCTCGACTCCCCGGTCGCGGTGTCCTGACCCCATCCCGCCGCGGGTGCCCCGCCGGAGCAGCCGCGCTGATCGGCGTGAGAGCTCCGGTCAGCGCGTGATGCAGAAGGGGTGCCCGGCAGGATCGGTGAGGACCCGCGCCCTGTCCCCGTGCGGCTGGTGATCCGGCCTGCCCGCACCCAGCTCCAGCAGCCGGGCCTTGGCCTCGTCCAGGCTCTCCGCGACCTTGAAGCAGATGTGGAGCTGCTGGGGAACGATCTGGCCGGGCCAATCCGGCGCCCGGTAGTCCTCGACCCGCTGGAAGCCGATGAGGAGTCCGTCCCCACGGCCGAGACCGGCGAACCCGGCATCCGACTTCGGGTGCGGTTCGAAGCCGGTCGCCTGCTGATAGAAATCCGCCAGGGCCAGCGGATCAGGGCAGTCGAGGGTTATCGCGACCAATTCCATCTGCACGGGCGTGCGACCTCCGAGCCGATCGGTGGACTTCCGGGCACTCCGCGGAGGCGGCTGCCCACCGCCGAGCGGCACGGGGAGAGCGCGTTCCTTCCGCTCCGCGGCAAGCACACCAGGCCAGGGCCTCACCATGCCAACCTTTTTCCGGGGACCTTTCACCCGCGACCGCCTGTGGAACGCGACGCCGGGGCCGGGCCGCGCGGTCACCGACCGGCCTGCCGGTGGTGGTCGCACCCGCCGTCAGGCCGACAGGGCCGGGGGCAGCGGGGCGGCGTGCAGGACGGTCAGGCCCGAGACCGCCCGGGTGAGGGAGACGTAGAGGCGGCGCAGACCCGTGCGGTGGTCGGGCTCCGCCGCGATGATCTCGGCCGGCTCGTCGAGGACGACGTAGTCGTATTCGAGGCCCTTCGCGAGGGACGCGGGGACCAGGGTGAGCCGGGCGGCGGCGGAGGTCTCGGCACCCGGGGGGAGGTAGGGGAGGCCCGCCTCCTCCAAGGCGGCCCCCAGCGCCGCGACGCGCGGGTCGGCCGCGATCAGGCCGACGGAGCCCTCGTGCCGCAGCGCGTCCCGGCATGCCGCCACCACGGCCGCGTCCAACTCGCCCTCCGCCACCGCCCGTACCCCGAAGTCGCCGCCCGCCTCACGCACCGAGGTGGCCGGCGCCAGGTCGGGTGCGATCTCCGGCAGCAGCCGGGAGGCGTACGCGATGACCTCGCGCGGTACACGGAAGCCACGCGTCAACTCCTCGACCCTGGCGCCCGGTTTGCCGAGATGGCGCAGTGCCTCCGCCCAACTCGCCGTTGCCCACGGCGTGGTGCCCTGCGCGATGTCGCCGAGCACCGTCGCGGAACCGGTCGAGCAGCGCCGCCCGACCGCCCGGTACTGCATCGGCGACAGGTCCTGCGCCTCGTCCAGCACCACATGCCCCAGCGACCCGGTGCGCTGCACCAGGTCCCGCGCCTCGTCGATCAGCACGGCGTCCGCCGCCGACCACTTCGCCGACGCGAGCCCGCGCGCCGGCTTCTCCCACAGGATCGCCTTCTGCTCGTCCGCGTCCAGCAGCCCGTCAGCGGACGCGGCCAGGAACTCCGGGTCCGACAGCAGCCGCATCACCAGCTTCGCCGGATCGACCGGCGGCCAGCACGCCTTGACCGCCGCCTTCACCGCCGCGTTGCGCGCCACCGCGTCCTGCACCCGGTCGTCCGGCGCCTCGCCCGCCCGCTCCATCTGGACCAGCACCGCGTGGGCGATCCGCTGCGGCAGCGCCTCATGCGCGGCGCCGTAGCGGATGTCGCGCTCGGCCAGCTCCCGGACGATCTCCTCCAGCTCGTAGGCCGGCACCCGCCAGCGCCGGGACCCGCGCACCACCATCACCGGCTCCGTGGGCATCCGGATGCCGGACCGCACCGCCCGGCGCAGCACCTCCGCCATCCGCGCGTCGCCCTTCACCCCCGCGGTCACCGCGGGGTCGGTCCCGCGCAGCGGCACATGGGCCACCAGGTCGTCCACCGTGGCCTGCTTGACCTGGAGCTCGCCCAGCGCGGGCAGCACCTGCTCGATGTACTGGAGGAAGGAGGCGTTCGGCCCGATCACCAAGGTGCCGGTACGGGCCAGCCGTTCACGGTGCGCGTACAGCAGGTACGCCACCCGGTGCAGGCCCACCGCCGTCTTCCCGGTGCCCGGCGCCCCCTGCACGCACACCGTGCCGGTGACACCGGCGCGGACGATCTCGTCCTGCTCCGGCTGGATCGTCGCCACGATGTCCCGCATCGGGCCGACGCGGGGCCGCTCGATCTCGGTCTGGAGCAGCCTGCTCGCGGTGTCGGCCTCCGCGGGGTCCGACAGGTGCTCGTCCTCGTACGCGGTCAGCTCGCCGCCGGTGTAGCCGAAGCGGCGGCGCAGCCGCACGTCCATCGGCTCGACGCGCGAGGCGCGGTAGAAGGGCTGCGAGACCGGCGCCCGCCAGTCGATCACCATCGGGTCGCCCTCGGCGTCGTGCACGTGGCGGCGCCCGATGTAGAAGCTCTCGCCCTCGGCCCCCTCGGCCAGCTCGGAGCCGGGCGCGTGATCGTAGTCGAGGCGGCCGAAGAAGAGCGGGGTGTGCGCGAGGTCGGCGAGCGCCTTGATGCGCGCCTCGATCTCGCCGGCCAGGATCTTGGCGTTCACCCAGTTGCCGGTCACATCGGAGATGTCGAGCGCTTCGACGTCCTCCCGCATGGCCCGCAGCGCGGCCCGTGACGACGAGAGGTGGTCGCGCTCCCGCTGGAGCGGATCGGGGGTGTGGTTCTGCATCGGGGCGTGCGAGGGCACGGCTTTGCCTCCGGCTGGTGTACGCGTACGTGAGAAGGCCGACCGGTTTCCGTCCGGCCGGCGGCGCTCCCGTCCGGGAGGCGGCAAGACGCGCGATCTTACGCCTGGTCGCGGGAGGACGCGAACGGATTATCCGCGCCCGGTAAAGCCGCCGGGGGAGTCTCAGGGGTGACCCTGAGGCCGGGGTAGGGGTCGGGGGTCCGACCGGGGGCTGACCCCTGGGGAGGGAATTCAGACCTCAGCCTGACGTCGGCGCGATGCCTGATTTCGTACCGTTGAGACATGGCCTCCACCGTCGTTCCCCCAGGTCCGGCCGTGCACGGTGCCACCGTGCCCGGCGCCAGTCCCGACCACCCGCGCCACCGCCTCGGCAACGCACTGCACGCCATCCGCGTCTTCGCCGTCGCCGCGGTGGAGGTGGTGCTGATCGGAAACGAGGGCAGGCGCTTCTGACCGCTCGTTTCCGACCGCCGGCCATGGGCCGTTCCGGTCCCCGGCCGAAGCGGGTCTGTCTGCCTAGACGTCCTCGCCCGCCCCGGTCAGCAGGTCGTCCGCGTCCACGATCCGGTAGGCGTAGCCCTGCTCCGCCAGGAAGCGCTGGCGGTGCGCCGCGAAATCCTGGTCGATGGTGTCCCGGGCGACGACCGAGTAGAAGCGGGCCTCGTGCCCGTCCGCCTTCGGCCGCAGCACCCGGCCGAGCCGCTGCGCCTCCTCCTGGCGGGAGCCGAAGGTGCCGGAGACCTGGATCGCCACCGTCGCCTCCGGCAGGTCGATCGAGAAGTTCGCGACCTTCGACACCACGAGCACCGACAGCTCGCCCTGCCGGAAGGCCTCGAAGAGCTTCTCGCGCTGCGAGTTCGGCGTCTCACCCTTGATCACCGGGGCGTTCAGGTGCTCGCCCAGCTCGTCCAGCTGGTCGATGTACTGCCCGATGACCAGCGTCTGCTCCCCGGCGTGCTTGGCCACCAGCGCCTCGGTGACCTTGCGCTTGGTCGCCGTCGTCGCGCAGTAGCGGTATTTCTCCTCGGTCTCGGCGGTGGCGTAGGCCAGCCGCTCGGCATCGGTGAGATTGACCCGGACCTCGACGCAGTCGGCGGGCGCGATGTAGCCCTGCGCCTCGATCTCCTTCCAGGGCGCGTCGAACCGCTTCGGGCCGATGAGCGAGAAGACGTCGGACTCGCGGCCGTCCTCGCGCACCAGGGTCGCGGTCAGGCCGAGCCGGCGGCGGGCCTGGAGGTCGGCGGTGAACTTGAACACCGGCGCGGGCAGCAGGTGCACCTCGTCGTAGACGATCAGGCCCCAGTCGCGGGAGTCGAACAGCTCCAGGTGCGGGTAGACACCCTTCCGCCTGGTCGTCAGCACCTGGTAGGTGGCGATGGTGACCGGGCGGATCTCCTTGCGCGTACCGCTGTACTCGCCGATCTCCTCCTCGGTCAGCGACGTCCGCTTGACCAGCTCGTGCTTCCACTGCCGGGCCGAGACCGTGTTCGTCACCAGGATCAGCGTGGTCGCCTTGGCCTCGGCCATCGCGCCCGCGCCGACCAGCGTCTTGCCCGCGCCGCACGGCAGCACGACGACGCCGGAACCGCCGTGCCAGAAGCCCTCCACCGCCTGCTTCTGGTAGGGCCGCAGCGCCCAGCCGTCCTCGGCCAGCTCGATCGGGTGCGCCTCGCCGTCCACGTAACCGGCGAAGTCCTCGGCCGGCCAGCCCAGCTTGAGCAGCACCTGCTTGATCTGGCCGCGCTCCGACGGATGCACGGCGACCGTGTCCTGGTCGATCCGGGCGCCGACCAGCGGCTGCACCCGCTTCGAGCGCAGGATCTCCTCCAGTACCGGCCGGTCGGTGGTGGTCAGCACCAGCCCGTGCGCCGGGTCCTTGCTCAGCCGCAGCCGGCCGTAGCGGTCCATCGTCTCGGCGACGTCCACGAGCAGCGCGTGCGGCACGGGGTAGCGGCTGTACTCGACCAGCGCGTCCACCACCTGCTCGGCGTCGTGCCCGGCGGCCCTGGCGTTCCACAGGCCGAGCGGGGTCAGGCGGTAGGTGTGGATGTGCTCGGGGGCGCGCTCCAGCTCCGCGAAGGGGGCGATGGCGCGGCGGCAGGCGTCGGCCTGCTCGTGGTCGACCTCAAGCAGGAGGGTTTTGTCGCTCTGGACGATCAGGCAGGACACGCGGTTACCTCCGGGCGGGCCGGGTGGGGGCGAACAGACGATTCTACCCGGGCGGCCCGGGGGTGCGGGGTGTCAGCGGTCACGCCGGGTGCGGGAAGGGTGCCGGGCAGGCGGTGGGGGTGCCGGGCAGGGCGGTGGGCGGCGCCATCCGTGCGAATCTGCGGCGTCCTTACTCGTGCCTTACATGGCAATAAGTCCTATTTGATGTTTTCTGCCCCCATGGATCACCAGCAGACGCTTCCCCCCGCAGAGCCGCGCCGGCGAGGGACGTTCCGTGCGGTCGCGGCCTCCTCGGCTGTCGTCGTCGCGGGCGTCATCGCCGCGGCCGGCCTGCTGCTCCCCGCCTCCGCATCCGCCATCGGCGGCGGATCGGCGGGCGACGAGTGGCCGTCGTCCGGCTACGGATACTCCCAGCTCTCCGACCAGTCCTACGGCTACGGGTACTCCCAGCCCTCCGAGGAGACCCACGGCTACGGATACTCCCAGCCCTCCGAGCAGCCGCACGGCTACGGGTACTCCCAGCCCTCCGACGAGCCCACCGGTCCTGACACCTCGTGGCCGGACCAGACGACCAGTTGCCCGCCCACGACCCCGCCGACGTACGGCCACCCCTCGCACCACCCGGGGCACCACCCCCCGCACCACCCCTCGCACCCGCCGACGCACGGCCACCCGTCCCACCACCCCAGCCACCACCCGTCGCACCACCCGAGCCATCACCCCTCGCACCACCCGTCGCACCACCCGAGCCATCACCCCTCGCATCACCCTTCGCACCACCCGAGTCACCACCCCTCGCACCACCCCAGCCACCCGCCGACAGGTCACCCGTCGCACCCGCCCACGCACCACCCGAGCCACCCCCCGACGCACCACCCCTCGCACCCGCCGACGCATCACCCGAGCCACCCGCCCACGCACCACCCGTCGCACCCGCCGACGCACCCGCCGACGCACCCGCCCACCACTCCGCCGACCACGCAGCCGCCGACGACGCCGCCGCCCACCAGCACGCCGCCGACCACGACTCCGTGGCACCCGTCCCACCACCCCTCGCACCCGCCGACGACGCCTCCGGGGCTGCCGCACACCGGTTCTGACGGTGTGGAGTGGATCGCCGCGTCCGCGGTCGCCGTGCTCGGGGCCGGTGGAACCCTGATCTTCATGGCCCGGCGCCGGCGTGGAGGCCACAGCTGACGCTGTCACCGCAGTGACACCCTGATCCCGCCGCGACGACCTCCCACGGTGGGAAGAGGATTCGGCCGTCGTATGCCGCAACCCGGCGTACGACGGCCGGTCCCGGGTATGCGGCGTCATGAAGGTGCCAACTGAGGGGGGTTACGGCCATGGCGATCCGAGTCGCGCGGTTCGACCGGGTGCGCAGACCGAAACCCGAGCCAGAGCCTCTGCCCGAGGCGAAGCCGGCCAGGAAGCCGAGGCCGGTGCTGAAGTCCCGGCCGAAGGCCGAGCCGAAATCCCGGGCGGGCTCCAACCCGAAGCCGGCGCCGAGGTCACGACCCCGACCGCGGCCCCGGGTGCGTAAGACCCCGCCGCCGGTGCTGCAACGACGCACCCTCGGCCCGACGCTCGCGCGGGCCGCGGTCCTGGCCGTCGCCCTCGTCTGCATGGCCGGCTTCGCCGTGGCACTCGCGAAGGTCACACTCGTGCCGTCGCCGTCGTCCGACGCGCTGATCCACACCAACCTGCGGCCGGGCGCGTCCATCCGCGCCTACCTGGACCAGCCCGCGCTGCGCGACTCCGTCAAGCAGATCGGCGGCAACGTCCTGCTCGGCGTCCCCTTCGGCATCCTGCTCCCGATGCTCTTCCCGCGTGCCCGCGGACTGCTGCGGGTCGCCGTCGTCACCGCCCTGGTGATGGTGCTGATCGAGGCCACGCAGGGAGCCCTCGTGGAGGGGCGGGCGTTCGACATCGACGACGTCATCCTCAACACGCTGGGCGCGCTCCTCGGCTACCTCCTGCTGGGCCGCCGCCTGGGCTCCGCCCTCCACCCCCACCGCACCCACTGGTACGACCGCTTCCGCGCCAACCCAAGGCGCCCGAAGGACTCCTGAAACGCGTCACCGCGAGGATCAGGCCGGGTCGTCGGCCAATTCCGCGACGCCCGTGATGCGATGGATCGCGAAGGTGCGGACCTCGTCCGCGGTGTGGTCGTAAGCGGTCACGTAGCCGCCCTCGACCCGCACCGGGGCGATGACCCGCTGCGTCGCGTTGCCCTCCGCGTTGACGTAGCCGATCCAGACCGACTCTCCCGTCAGGACGGCGGACTGCATGGTGGCGAGGGTGTCCGCCGCGGGCGTGCGCGGCACCCCGGGCGGCGGATCCGACGGCGCCCGGTGGACCGCGGTCGCGGCCCGGTCACCGGCCCTGATCGCCTTCACCGCCAGCCCGAGCAGCGCGGCGTCCGGCACCGGCGGCCCGTCGGGCACCGGCACCGGCGCCGTACGCGGCGGGGTGCGGCGGGCGTCCGGCCGGGTGATCACCACGTCGCCCTCGGCGGACTCCGCGGCAGGCGCCAGCCCCATGGCCCGCAACCTTTCGAGCAGCGTCGAAGGATCGGTCTGCGCGGCCAGCACCGTCGGCGCCAGGCGGCGCAGGCCAAGCCCGGACGCGCGCCGGTCGGCCAGCAGCTCGGCCAGCACCGTGTCGTCGTCGCAGCGCAGATACGCGGCGGCCGCGCCGACCCGCAGGGTGCCGTGCCGCCTGGCCACGTCGTCGATGAGATAGCTCAACGGCTGCGGCACCGGCGTGCGCGAGTGCTCGGAAAGGAAGGCCTGGAGCTCCGCCGCAGTACGCCCGGCGTCCAGCGCGCGGCGCACCGAGTCGGGCGTGAAGCGGTAGACCGTCGCCCCGCCCTTGGACTCGATGTCCGCGAGCACGCCCAGCGTCTCCGCGAGCGGCGCGATCAGCGGTCCGGGCGCGACCGCGGTCAGGTCCGCCTGGAGCAGGACGTGGTCGAGCGGCTCCGGCAGAAGGGGCGCCAGCAGCGCCGCGGCCCGCTCCGGATCAGGATCCGGGCCGAGCAGCGGGCGGACGTGGGCGGCCAGCGCACCGCGGCCGGTCACGCCGAGCGTCTCCGCGTCCTGAAGGGCCCACCCCAGCAGATCCTCGCGCAGCGCGTCCGCGCTCGCCCGCAGCGGGCGGTCCCACCGCAGCCGGGCCAGCAGGTCCTCCCGCCTCGCCGCCGAGCCGACCGGCAGGCCCGCCAGCAGCCGCAGCGCCCCGCGGCGCACCTGCGGGGCGAGCGAACGGTCCAGGTCGGGCCCCAGCGCCGCCAGCGCCCTGCCCTTCGGGTCGCGGGTGCCGACCAGCCCCGGCGTGCGGGTCGCGGCCAGCCAGGCGGCGGCCAGCGCCGCCCACTGCCTCTCCGCGGGCAGCAGCAGCCACTCGTCGGCGGCGGGCGTGGGCGCGTAGACCTCGTCGAGCTCGCCGTCGGAGGCGATGAGCCCGGCCGCGTAGGCGACCTCCAGCCAGAAGGCGGTCTGCGGCTCCGTGAGGTCGAGCGAACTCGCCGTCCGCCGCAGGTCGCGGACGCTGATGCCGCCCGCGCGCAGCACCGCGGGGCCGCCCGCCTGCCACTCCTTGACCACATCGGTGACCGTGCGCACCGCGGTGAAGGCCTGCCCGGCAGCGGTCGCGTCCACCGTCTTCACGGTGCGCGGCACCGGGTCGAGCGGCGGCGGCAGCGGCTGCGGGACGCGGTGGGCCCGGCCGCCGCGCAGCGCGAGCGCCGCCTCCCTGGGCAGCACGACATTGTGCCGCCCGGCAGGCAGCAGCAGGCCGCGGGCCAGCAGCCACTGCACGGGAGTGTCGGCGCCCGCCGCCCGAACCGCCGCGGTGGCGTCCCTGACCTCGCCGTACGGCGGCCCCCACACCAGCCGGTCGAGCACCGCCCGCGCGCCCTCCGGCGCCTGCACGAGCAGCGCCGCGAAACGCACCGGGTCGGCGAACAGCTCCACCAGCGCCGTGATCGCGGTGCTCGGGTCGTGCGTCGGCGCGAGGCCCGCGTCCGCCAGCACCTCCTGGAGCCTGGCAGGGGACATCCCGGCCGTCGCCTCGGCCACGGAGGGGCCCAGCCCGGTCGCCGACGGCGTCGACGCGGACGGCGTGAGCAGGTCGCGCGCGGTCCGCACCAGCCGCAGCCGGTCGTCCTCGCCCCAGACGAGGCCGCGCTCCCGCAGCGCCGCCACGGCACCCGGCAGCGCGTCCGCCACCGCGGCGGCGACCTCCGGGTCGAGCGGCTCGCCGGCCTGCGTACCGTCGCCGCGGCCCGTCATCAGGCCGAGCAGGGTCTCGTACGGGCACCCGTCGGCGGTCAGCGCCAGCGCCTCGGCCGCCTGCTGCGTGAACGCGTCGACATGGTCGAGCGCCCGCAGCACCGACGTCCTGGTCGCGGCCCTGGTCGCCAGCTGCGTGAGGTCCGTGGGCACCGGCGCCAGCAGGTCCGGCCGGGCGCGCAGCAGTACCGCCAGCGCGCCGTCGTCGCGGGCGCGCAGGTCCTCCGCGAGGGTGCGCGGGGCACCGCTGTGGCCTCCGGTCGTCATCCGTCCCACATTAGGCCCTGCCAGGGGGGTCGTGCGGAGTGCGGACCCGCCTATCCGCCCCGCTCCCGGCCTGCGGCCGCCCCGCTCCCGGCCTGTGGCCGCCCCGCTCCCGGCCTGTGGCCGCCCCGCTCCCGGCCTGTGGCCGCCCCGCTCCCGGCCTGTGGCCGCCCCGCTCCCGGCCTGTGGCCGCCCCGCTCCCGGCCTGTGGCCGCC